>CAYVSL010000015.1:0-56005 GCA_964454125.1 uncultured Kangiella sp. | reverse complement strand
AATTTAAAAGTCAGAATGCTTTGTTGGTAGGGTGAACTGATTTTTTTAGGATCAACAATTCCTTGATGTTGATCTCTGTTTTCAAGGATTCCAAAAAGAACTTGCCACGCTCCCCGGTAAATACGCGCCGCCTCAGGGCGCAATTCTTTTGGTAGAACAAAACGGTAAAATCGCGGGCTGTGTTGCAGTCCGTTTGCTCAAGGATGATATCTGCGAAATGAAACGTCTTTATGTTAAAGACAAATTTCAAGGATTATCACTCGGTAGAAAACTAACTGAAGCAATCATCGCCAAAGCCAAAGTTTTGGGCTACAAAAAAATGCAGCTGGATACATTACAACGACTAGATAGGGCGATTGGCTTATATGAAAAAATGGGTTTTAAACAGATTCAACCTTATTACGCCAATCCATTGACAGAAGTGATCTACTGGGAGTTAGAATTGGATAGGGTTGATTTCTCAGCTGAATGAACCTCTATCCACTGATCAACCAAACCATCAACCTCACTTGGAAAAGGCACACCATCTTCTTCACCAACAAAAACGAAACTCATATCTGGGCGATTTTCAAACACTCGATGATATTTGTTTTGCCAAATATTAAGATGGTTATAGAGGTCGACAAAAATCTCAATTTCTCGATAAATCTCAGGGTGTTCATCTAACAGATTTAGAATAGCCGTATTCCCCTGATACATAGGGCCTTCAGTTAGTGCTCTGATCTGATCGAATATAAATTTTTCATCTTTGGTTAAATTAGCAAAATGTAGACGCATCCACTTTTCTGAGCTTAATGGTGTTTCTTCGGGTGATTTTAATAACAATGATGTGCGTAATTCTTTTCTTCTCCTACTTTGCACCTGGTAAGTTGTTTTAGTCAGTCGTAGGTTTTTTTGGATCTGAAGCATGATGTATAAATAATGTCCGTCGGCCTTATGATTAACAGAGTTTAGCGGTATAGATGCCGAGTTATTTGAGAGCAACTGGTATCCAGCAATGATGCCGAATGCCAGCAATATGGTTGAAAAAACTCTGTAGAGCCATAATCCGAAACGAGGGGATGCCCACTTTCTCCTATCACGACTTTGTTGAAATTTTGACTTGTTTTCATATTTTTCAGAAATTGTTCTATCGTCAATTGATGTTTTTTGCTGTGGATAGGCTTCAATAATTTCATCCACTGGCGCTGCGAATGCAAACCCTTTGCCTCTCACCGTCTTAATGATTGATTGTTGTTGACCATCATCCTCAATCAGTTTTCGTGTATCAGAAACCAGTCGAGCAAGTGACCAGTCTGAGACGATGGCATCAGGCCAAAGTTCTTGCATAAGTTGTTGTTTGGATAATACTTCTGGGCGCGCCTCGATTAGTAAACTCAGCAGCTGTAGCATTTTGGGTTCAAGGTTACAAGGGGTGTCTCTATAGGTTAGCAATAATTTAGCCGGATAAAACTCGAAACCTTTAAACACCAATCGGCGCTTGGCTAGTAAGTTAGATTTAGTGTTTTTTTCAGTTTTATTATTGTCAGCAGTCTCTTGCATTATCGCGAATCTGGGTTCTGTATGGCTAAATACTACCATAGTTTTTCATTTATCAAAGAAAATAATTAGTATATAACCCTTTGATTTATAACATTTTCAAATTCGTTCAAGTTAATTCACTGCCAATTCAAATATCTATTGTATTACCTTTTTAAGGTAATGGTGAAAATAATTTAGTGTTGCATAAAAGGAGAAATCAAAACGAAAATTATCAGACATTTCTCAAAAAAAACTTAAATTTACCGCAATTTTACACAATTGAGGTTAAAT
This sequence comes from uncultured Kangiella sp., assembly GCA_964454125.1. Taxonomy (GTDB): domain Bacteria; phylum Pseudomonadota; class Gammaproteobacteria; order Enterobacterales; family Kangiellaceae. The sequence continues at coordinate 54,193 of CAYVSL010000015.1, read as the reverse complement.
TCTGCCTCTCAATTGGTTATAGTGCTGTTTTCTCACTCTAGTGCAAGGCTATTGAGCAAATAATGACCACTGAATTTATCTGGCCGATTAGAGTCTACTACGAAGATACCGATGCTGGTGGGGTCGTTTATTACGCTAACTATTTAAAGTTTTACGAACGTGCACGCACTGAGTGGCTGAATAAAATGCAAATCAATCAGGTTGAAATGTTAGACAAAGATATGGCCTTTGTGGTGACAAAAGCTGAAATTGAGTATTTGCACCCTGCCAAACTAAATAATGAATTGATTGTTAAAAACCGGATCAATAAAATTAGCGCTGCCAGTGTAGAGTTTGAACAAGAGCTGTGGTTAGAGCCGGCAGCAGATAAAAAAAAGAAATCAACTTTACTCAATAAAGCCAACATAAAAGTGGCCTATTTAAAATTACATTCGTTTTCACCTTGTCGATTACCGGCAAATGTTAAAGAGGAGTTTCAGCGTGTCAGCTGATATGTCAATTTTAGGATTGTTTCTAAACGCCAGCATCATTGTGCAACTTATAATGATTTCACTAATGCTTTTATCCGTTATCTCTTGGGCGATGATTATTGATCGTAGTCGCTCGCTCGGAAAAGCCACCAAAGACGGTAGTCAATTTGAGCAAAGATTCTGGTCCGGTCTGGATCTCGGAAAACTGTATAACGATTTGACCGCCAGAAATAAAATCCCCAACGGAATGGAGCTATTGTTTGTCGCCGGTTATCGAGAATTCGCACGACTAAGAAAGCAAGAAGGCACATCGGCCGAAGCGGTTATGGACGGAACTCACCGGGCCATGCGAGTCGCTTATTCTCGTGAGATCGACAAAATTGAAGTGCATCTTTCATTTCTCGCCACAGTCGGGTCAACAACACCTTATGTTGGATTGTTTGGCACTGTATGGGGAATAATGAATTCCTTTATTGCTTTAGGTTCAGTAAAACAAGCAACCCTCGCTATGGTGGCACCAGGGATCGCAGAAGCTTTGATCGCGACAGCGATGGGACTATTTGCTGCGATACCAGCGGTTATTGCCTACAACCGATTTACTCACAAAGTTCAGAAACTTGAAACTCAATATGAAAATTTCGTAGAGGAATTTTCAGGCATTTTGCATCGTAAAGCTCATTCTTCAGCTAATCGATAAATGGTTAATTTATTATGAGTCAGCAATCAATCATTAAAAAAAACAAGCGTAAACCTGTTTGTGAGATCAATGTGGTACCTTACATTGATGTTATGTTGGTTTTACTGGTTATTTTTATGATCACAGCGCCGCTGATCACTGCTGGAGTCAAAGTTGATTTACCTCAAGTTAACGCCGAACCCCTATCGGCCGATGCGGAGCCTCCTTTGATCGCCAGTATTGACCAGAGTGGTAATTATTATTTGTCGGTCGGTGATACATCTGATCAAGCACTTGAACTGCACGAGTTAATCGAATTGGTCATTGCTCATAGGCAACTTAACCCGCAAGCTCAAATAATGATCAACGGTGATCGTAATGTAGTGTATAACAAAGTGGTTCAGTTAATGAATTTATTACAAACCCAGGCAGGAATTGAATCAGTTGGACTGATGACTGAGCCGGAAGGATAAAAGAAAAAATCAAAAAATATTCTTACCACGGAGGCATGGAGGGACGGAGTTAAAAGATAAAACATGTTAAATATTTGTATGGTTTCTTTCTCCGTGCCTCTGTGGCAAATAATTTTTTATTTTAAAGTTTGTTTCTTTTTTTGAGTATTAGACGTTTTTTTATGAAGTTAAACAATGCCATTATCATTTCGTTAGTTGCTCATATTGTTATGATTGCTCTGCTGGCGTTTAATTATCAATTCTCAAAAGTTGATCTTAAACAAAGTAAATCACCCAGACAAATAAATGCGACTGCCGTTAATGCAGATAATGTAAGGAAGCACCTAAAAAATATCAAACAAAAAGATATCGACAAAAAAAATAAAGAAATTGAGCGATTGAGAAAAATCAAAAAACAGGAAAATGATAGCCGTAAAAGAAGAATTGAAGAAGAAGAAAAAATTAAAAAAACTAAACAGCGTCGAAAAAAAGAAGAACAAAAACGCAAACAGAAAAAAGCAGATGATGCCAAAAAGAAAAAAACGGCAGATGAAAAAGCCCGTAAAAAGAAAATAGCATTAGATAAAAAGAAAAAAGCTGATGCAGCCAAAAAGAAAAAAGCGGAAGCAGAAAGAAAGCGTAAAAAGAAAGAAGATGCAGAAAAAAAACGTCAAGAAGTAGAGAGAAAGAAAAAATTAGCAGAAGAAAAAGCAGCGCAACAAGCATTAGAGAAAGAAATGGAACAACAAATGGCTGATGAGGCGGCGGCTTTGAGCGATGCTAAACATCAGCAGGTCATGAACGAAGTCGATAAGTATGTTTCGCTGATTACTGGTAAAATCAAAAGGAATTGGATAAAACCGGAAAAACCGGGCTATTGCATATTCAGAATCAACCTTGCGCCAGGTGGACTTGTTGTCGGCATTTCTGTTTTGCAGGGCGATAAGCAGCATTGTGATTCCGGACAAAGAGCTATTTATAAAGCCGAGCCTTTACCGGTGTCTTCAGACCCCGATGTTTTTGCAGAGCTGAAAGCAATAAGATTAACTTTAGGAGAACAAGATAATAATGATTAAATCTTTAATCAAAATAGCAGTTGTTTTTGTCGTAGTCATTTCGGCCAAGCTTTATGCTGAAATAGAAATTGTAATTACTGATGGTATGGACAATGCCCGTCCCGTCGCGGTTCTCCCTTTCTCCTGGCAAGGGCTGGACTCCAAAGCCAGTCAGGATGTAGGCGCTGTCATCGCATCGGATCTTCGCCGAAGCGGTCGTTTTAGCCCAATGGCTAGGCATTTGTTGCTTCAGAATGTCGATAACTACACCGATGTGAATGTGGATTTGTGGAAAGAAAAAGGTATTGAAGCGGTTGTCGTTGGTCGTATTACTCAAGTGCCAGACGGACGATTAAAAATCGCATATGAGTTAATTGACGTTTTTCGCAAAACACAAGAAGTGCGAAACGGCAAACTTTATACGGTTAATCGGAATAAATTGGATAGCTACTCTGCTTTTATCCAACCTAAAAACCTTAGATTTCATGCGCATCGAATCGCCGATAGAATATATGAAAAATTGACCGGAGAAAAAGGCGCTTTCGCGACTCGAATTGCTTACGTCACTGTGGACCGAAGTCAAAAAATCTCACACCGCCTGATGGTGGCAGATTCTGATGGTTATGCCCCTCAACAACTTTTTGCGAGTAGCGAGTCAATCATGTCTCCGGCTTGGTCACCTGATGCACAAAAACTGGCTTATGTTTCTTTTCAAAATGGTCGCTCAGAAGTTTACGTCAAAGATATTTATAAAAATACCCCAGCGACATCGGTCGCGGCATTTGAAGGCATTAACAGTGCACCCTCTTTTTCGCCAGATGGTCGCAGAATGGCATTAACCTTGTCGCGGGATGGTAATCCAGAGATCTATGTACTGGATTTGGCTACCCGCCGATTTTCCCGAGTGACCAATCATTACGGCATTGACACAGAAGCAAGCTGGACACCCGATGGTCAGTCTTTGACTTTTACTTCCGACAGAGGTGGTCGCCCGCAGATTTACAGAAAGAACTTATTCGGTGATAAAGCGGTTCGATTAACCTATGAAGGGAATTACAATGCCAGTTCATCTTTTACCCCGGACGGTAAAACCATGGTTTTGATTAACCGAACCAATGGTGTTTTTCATGTAGCAACACAAGATATTGAGTCGGGCACCATGCAAACCATCACGGAAACCCAGTTAGATGAATCACCCAGCTTAGCCCCCAATGGCAGTATGATTATTTATGCCACCGTTTATCGCGGCCGTCAGGTTTTGTCGGTTGTTTCGACCGATGGACGATTTAAAGCCAGATTGCCGAGTAAAACGGGTGAAGTGAAAGCACCTGTATGGTCACCTTATTTGAAATAGGAGCCAAGTTAACGAACAATAATCGTTAACATAAAAAGTGCGGACGATTCAGCAATCTCGGTCGGCTTTGTATGAAACTTGGACGATTGCGCAAGGTTTTAGGAGGTGGCTGTGTTGTGATGTGGATGGCCGAAGGAGTCTGGTAATTGTTATTAATAGTAAAGAAAGTGATCAAATCAACAACAAAAGCGGATAAAATGGCTCAAAAGTGTGAGTAAGTACCAATTTATTCAATATTTAGCGAAAGTTTACTCAATCAAGCCTTGATTGTCGCTTAACAATTCGTTGATAATAGAGTGAAAATTCAAGCAGTTATAATTTTAATTAAAACGCATTAATAAAACCAAAAATGGGAGAGTTTAAATGTCTATCGTAAAAATAGGGAAAAGCCTAGTAATTGTTGCTTCTGCGACTTTGTTGTTTGCTTGTGCTGGTACAGATACAAGTGATCAAGAAGATGCAAATGCGAATCAAGTCGAGGAAGTAGTGACTGCGCCTTTGCCCCCAGAAAAGACTCCAGAAGAGTTAGCTAGAGAAGCGAATGATGCAGCTCGCGCTGATGCTGGTTCAACCGTATATTTTGAACTTGATGAAGATGTTGTCAGTTCAAGAGGTCGTGCCGTATTAGAAGCCCATGCTTGGTTTTTATCTCAAACTGAAAATGCTGGAACAGTTGTTGCGGTTGATGGTCATTGTGATGAGCGTGGAACACCTGCATACAACTTAGCATTGGGCGAGCGTCGTGCTAAAGCCGTTGCTCAAATCCTAATGTCTTACGGTGTATCTTCTTCACAAATCAAAACAGTTAGCCATGGTGAAGAGCAACCTGCTGATCCAGGTCATGACGAAACAGCTTGGGCTCAAAACCGTCGTGCCGTTTTAGATTACGCTGAATAAGCCACCTATTTAAAAGCTAACTAAAAGTAACCGTTTAGCAAGTTATAAAATTGTCATGTAGCTGTTCAGAGGCCTTTAAAATTTGTCAATTTAAGGTAGATAATGTGAGCATGCTGTTTTATGTAATCATTTTCGAATGCAGAAATGACAATTTTTTAAACTGGGCTGAGTGGTTACGATTAAAATAGAGAGAAATATGCATAATAAGTCTTTATTTAGAACGGTGACTTTTGTCACCGTTTTTTTTGCTTCTATTGTTGGCTTTTTCGCGGCTTCTTTTTCTGTACAAGCCGAATCTAACCAGTCGCTAGAGCAGAGAATTCAGCATTTGGAAGAGCTTAACCAAACTCGAAATAAGCTTCAGGCGGAAATTAGTTACCAACTCAGTGAGTTACAACAAGAAGTTCGCAGTCTGACGGGGCAGGTTGAAGATAATAGCTTCAAGTTAAAGCAAATTCAGGACAGGCAAAGGGATTTATACCGCGATATTGAAAGCCGATTGTCCGGATTGTCCGGTCAAAATGCAGGAACCGGATCGAATAAGAACCAAACGACTAAGCCTGTGGCGAACAGAGTTCCCCAGACTACCGCCAAAAATGGAGAAGCTCGCAGAAAATTTGAAGCAGCATTTGCATTCGTTAGAAATAAAGACTACAGTGCCGCGATTACTGCTTTTACCCAGTTTTTATCTCAATATCCATCCAGCAGTTATTCCGCCAATGCTCATTATTGGACGGGGCAGGTTTACCTAGTTCAGGGCAATCTAAAAGAGGCTGAACAGCAATTTATACAGTTAATTGCCCAATTTCCTGATTCAACCAAATCGGCTGCAGCCAAGTTAAAATTAGGGGATATTTTTCTTAAACAGGGAAAATGGGCTGATGCTAAAAGTTATTATTCCGATGTGGTCGATAATTACAACGGTGCTCAAGGCCAACTTGCCAGAAAAGGATTGGATAAAATCAAGAAAGCCGGACATTAGTGGGTATATGGTTGCGGGCAAAAAATTAAAAGAGACATTCTTGGAGAGATTGTGAAAATAATCATCGCTGACGAACAACCTTTATTTCGAGACGCTTTAATTCGAGTGCTTTCGCAACAAACCTCCGAACCCGAAATAATCGAAGTTGATAATTTCGTTTCTCTTGAGCATCAGCTGCAAGAAAATCCCGATATTGACTATGTATTTATGGATGTTCATATTTCTGGAAATACCGGTTTGTCGGGATTGGCGACGCTCAGGCTTTCATGTCCTCATTTAAATATGGTGATTGTTTCCGCCAGTGAATCGCCAATGGTGGTTTATCGGGCGATTAAATTGGGGGCCGTTGGGTTTGTGCCTAAATCCAGTAATGCTGATATTTTTGGCGATGCAATTAACACTATATTTAGTGGTCAGGTGTGGTTACCGAAGCAATTAAAAAACCCTTTAGATGACCAATCGTTAAGAACTCGGCGTGAAGGCAGTATATGTATTTCTGAAAAAATTGCCTCACTCAGTCCACGTCAGTTTAAAGTCCTTTCCATGCTTAGTGATGGAAAACTGAACAAACAAATAGCCTATACCCTCGATATTCAGGAAGCGACCATCAAACATCACGTTAGCCTCATTTTGCAGAAGTTAAATGTGGTCAACCGTACTGGTGCCGCTAACATGTTTAACCGATTAAAAGTCGAAAAACGAATTAAAGCTAGAACAGAAACACTGATCTAATTCCACTTATCTATGACAAATTTGACTACCAATTCAGAATCTTAGGAGCTCAATGACGATGCTTAATCAAACTCACAATCCCGACTTAACTAGTTGGGTTGAATCAGCTAATTCCGGCAAGACTGATTTTCCGATCCAAAATTTACCCTTTGCTATATTCAGGCGTGCCGACTCTAATGAAGATTTTCGTGCAGGCGTCGCTATTGGCGATCAGGTATTAGATTTAGCCGCTGCTCGTAAAACAGGCGTATTTACTGGCGTGGCACAAGCAGCAATTGCGGTTTGTGATTCGCCAGAATTAAATGGGCTTATGGGGATGGGAAAAGATACTTGGTCTGCGCTTCGTTTATCACTATCTAATGCACTTGCAAGTGGATCGAATACGCAAAGCAAATTGACTGATTGTTTGATCTCTCAGGATGATGTCGAATATTCAATGCCTTGCCGTATTGGCGACTACACTGATTTTTATACGTCCATTCATCATGCGACTTCGGTCGGTAAACTTTTCAGGCCCGATAATCCATTGTTGCCCAATTACAAATGGCTGCCCATTGGATATCATGGTCGCTCTTCATCAATAGACGTCTCCGGACAAACCTTTAAACGACCCAAAGGTCAATTGAAAGCGCCTGATGCCGCCGCACCAATTTTTGCACCTTGTAAACGGATGGATTATGAAATGGAAGTTGGCATTTTTATCGGTAAAGGCAACGATCTAGGCGATGCCATTAGTATAGAAGATGCAGAAGATCATGTATTCGGAATGTGTCTTTTTAATGACTGGTCGGCGCGTGATTTGCAAGCTTGGGAATATCAACCATTAGGCCCATTTTTAGCCAAGAACTTTGCTTCAACCATTTCTCCGTGGATAGTCACTACAGAAGCGCTGGCGCCATTCAGGACTCGTTGGACTCGCGATGAAGCAGATCCTCAGCCTTTGGGTTACTTAGAATCTGAACATAATCGCGCTGCAGGTGCATTTGATATTCAATTAGAAGTGCAATTAGAAACCGAAAAAATGCGCAGTGAAGGTCAACCTGGCAGTCATATGTCCCTTTCCAGTTTTCGACATTCCTATTGGACCGTTGCTCAGATGGTGGCTCATCACACGGTAAACGGATGTAATTTACAACCGGGCGATATGTTTGGCAGTGGCACCCAGTCCGGTCCAAAAGCTGAAGAGGCGGGTTCAATGCTGGAATTAAGTAATGGTGGAAAGCAAAGCATTGAGTTGGATAATGGTGAAATACGTACCTTCCTAGAAGATGGTGATTGTGTGATTATGCGTGGTTGGTGTCAAAAAGACGGAGCGGTAAGAATCGGATTTGGTGAAGTAGCTGCCACGGTTATTGCTGCTGATTGAAGGGGGAGTGGTAGTACGGGTATAAAGCTCTCTTAGAACTTTTTGCTATTCATTCTCTAATTGGCTAGTCGAGCTTATGGCTCGAAGAGTACAATTGTTTATAATTATTTTTAACGATTTAGATTTTCTATTCTATATAACTGGAGCAGTACCATGTTTGACCAATTGAAAGCTTTACCTGCTGATCCTCTATTAGGTTTGATCGGTGCTTTTCGCGAAGATACTAATCCCGATAAAGTTGATTTAGGGCTCGGTGTTTACAAAGATGAAACCGGACATACCGCAATCATGACATCGATCCAGAAAGCGGCTCAACGACATATGGAAACCGAAGATTCAAAAACTTATATCGGTCCAGGCGGCGTGGTTGGTTTTGTTGAAGGTATTAAACAATTGGTATTAGGTGCGGATTCATCTGTATTAAATGATTCACGAGTGACGGGCTTACAAACACCTGGTGGTTGTGGTGCTTTAAGAGTGGGCTCAGAATTTTTAAGCAGAATGAAAGAAGATTTAACCGTTTGGGTCAGCGATCCAACTTGGGCAAATCATATTCCGCTGATTAGTGCCGCCGGGTTAAAAATAAAAACCTATCCGTATTTCGACACGGCCACCAGTGCAGTCAATTTTGATGCAATGGACGCCAAATTAGCTGAGCTTGGGCCAAACGATATCGTGTTATTGCATGGTTGTTGTCATAATCCAACGGGGGCTGATTTATCCTTCGACAATTGGCAACGAGTGGCGGAACGTGCCAATAAACAGGGTTTTATTCCTTTTGTTGATATAGCCTATCAAGGTTTGGGAGACGGTATTATTGAAGACGTTCAAGGTGTTCGTTATTTATCTTCACAGGTTGAAGAAATGTTGATGGCTACTTCTTGCTCAAAAAACTTCGGTCTATATCGTGAACGAGCTGGAACATTATTAGTGCAAACAAAAAATGTGACTCAAGCCAAAGCAATGGAAACGCAAATTCAGGATGTCGCTCGATCAAACTATTCTATGTCACCGGCTTACGGTGGTTTTTTAGTCGATATTGTATTACATGATGAAGCGCTTCGATCTGAATGGGAAAACGAACTTAATTCAATGGCGGTTCGTATTAAGTCATTAAGAGTTGGTCTGCTGGATAAAATCCAACAAAAAGGCATTGATAAAGACTTTAGTTTTATTACTCAGCAAAAAGGTATGTTTACTTATTTGGGGATCACTAAGGAACAAGTACGACAACTGCGTAATGAATTTTCGATTTATATGGCGGATTCCAGCCGAATTAATGTCGCGGGGTTAAATTCCCATTGTTTGGATTATGTGGTTGATGCATTAAAGACGGTTGTTTGATTTTTTGACGATATTTAGAGATGGGGTACTAGCGACCCTTCATTAGTTTATTCTATTACTCGGGTGGGCATCAATATTGCCCGCTCTCGCAATTTGCTTAAAAGTCGAATCCAATCAAAATAAAGCCAAAAACAAAAATAAAGCACCTCCTAACCCACTGATAAAAATTGTTTTATGCTTATACAAAGGCGAAGTAAGCCCCAAATATAATCCACTTAACAGTATCAGTAAAAGACCTACCGCCATAAATTTTTGAAAAGTTTTAAAGGCTTTCGGGCCGTGGCCTTTATGCAATTCAATGATGGATGCGACAAAATTTGGGGTGCGTTTAGTCACCACCAGTCGACTATCGTTTAGTTTGAATAACAAATGTTGTTTAGATGTTGGGCGTGTAACGGCTTGCTGACTGTTGCCTTTAATATATTCAAATGCATGATCAATGTTATGAGTTTGAATAAATTGTCGGATTTGATTTTCAACTTCTTTGCTTCCCAAAGCTAAACCCGCCATTTCACCTCGGTAGATTTCCTGTTGCTCAACCGTTCCTTTTTCACTAATCAAATAAAGGCCACCGGATAGTCCAGTAATGATCAGGATCGGTGCAAAAAAAGCGGCTAAAGCGAGGTGTAGAGTTATTATGGTTTTCCTAGATATAATCGTTTTTTTGGATATGGATTTTTTTTCGGACATAGCGAAATTCATTTTTTATTTGTAGGTTGATAAAAGAGTATCCCCTTTTAATCTTAAGTCAATATTAAGGGAGGCTATTATGTTTGAACCTGTCATAGAATAATCCGTTGAATAGTGGACCAAAATAACATTTTATGCAAACAAAAGTAAAACCACTACGCTGACCACAATCAAAAACATCCCAATATACTCTCGCAAACTAATCTGCTCTTTAAAAATTCGATAGGTAATAATCAAAGTAAAGAAAAACTCAACCTGACCGAGCGCTTTAACATAAGCAGCCGTTTGCAAGCTAGCGGCGGTGAACCAACCAATTGATCCCAGCATACTGGCGATCCCAACCAATAAACTTATTCGCCAATTGTCAATTACCAGTCTCAGTTGTTTTTTGTCTTGAAATAGGACATAAAGTAGCACTAAAAAAGTTTGCAGAGTTACCATAAATGCTAATGTGAAAGCGGCGCTTAGAATCAAATCAGTTTGCAAGGATAGGCTAGCTTGTCTTATCCAAAGTGTTGCCAAAGCAAATCCCATTCCCGCTGCTATGCCATAAGCAGACGCTGGACTTTTAAATATCGATTTTAGTCCAACATCCGTTTTACTTAAAATTAAAACGCCAATAACACCTATAATGACCGACAACCAACCAAAACCCGATAGTACCGCTTCAAATGCTAATACGCCTATCATCGCGGTTAGTACGGCTTCGGTTTTTACTAAACTGGTAGCGACGGCGAAATTTTGATATCGAAAAGCCATTATGACAAAAGCGGTACCCGCTATCTGTGCAATTGCAGCCAAAAAAGCCGATTGAATAAAATGTGGATTCAATTCGGGAATAGAGGTATTTTGAATGTGGCTTGTGGACAATAAATAAAGCCAAACAAAAGGTAATGCGAATAAAAAACGGACTAGCGTGGTCGCCATTGCATTGAGATGTTTGGAAAGTCGTTTTTGTCCGGCAGTGCGAACTGCTTGCATAAAAGCGGCTAATATTGTGAAGTATATCCAAGATTGCAAAGTTGCTTCCTTTTTAAAAGCATTTTATTTTAACTTTAAGTTGCTCTTAATCATCAATTTGATTAATTTAGGATAATATAGCCCAACTGACTATTCAAGACTGGGCTGAGAGTAATTAATTGTTTAACGAGCATAGCATATCTGTTGTCTAGAAAATCTTTGGGGAGTGGCTGAACCATTTGGTCAATGATTCAGCCACTAAAAGATAAATTATCAATTTAGTGATATTATTGATAATTACGGTCTGAGCAGTGGTTAAAAGCTTCTTCAAATTTATTGAAAGGGCCTTCCGGACCGATTAAAGTGACTGTTTTGATTGTTAAAGCCTTTGTTTTACTAGATTGGTTTTTGGAAGTCGCTGAAAAAAAAGGCACACTAGTGTTTGCTGGCCTGCTACTCCATACATAATTGCCTTGTAGTTTGATGCCCTTGACTTTCCAACCTTTCCTTAGTTTCCTGCATTTTGGTTTGCTTTTAGGCGCAAGAAATCCGATGATTGGACATTCTTTGCCTGCATCGACTTGCCAGTGCATACCCATAAATTTGCAGGTGCCTTTTCTTCTATAAACCCTTCGTTTACCATTTCTTATATAGACTCTTTTTTTACTGGTTCTTGATGGAAATAAATAGCCATGTTGTTTTGCGATCCCAATTGCGGTTGCGCCCGGTATTGTATATTCTTTAGTTCTGACCGGTTGGGTATGACGACTATTTGATGTTTTGACCGGCTTTGTTAATGTTTTTGTTTTTTGATAACTATTGCCGGCATAAGACGGCAGCGAAATAATTAAAAAGCTAGCCAGTGATAATAATGACAAAAGTGCCTTTAGTGTTTTCATTTGTAATTCTCCTAGATTGTGATGTTATTAATGTTCTGAGATTTCTTACGGATTATATTTTTATTTTAAATAATTTCGATATTCCCATATTGATTTTCTATGGTTTTAATTTTCTTGTTTGAAAATTTTGATTAAAAATATTTAACTCTCTTAATTGACTGGTTGATAATTTTTTGCCGTCTTTATTCAGTGCGACAACTCGCCAAACAAATGGTTTTTCCAATTTTTTTAATATCGATTCAGTTGGTTTGTAGTTTGATTCGCCAGGTTTTTTAAATACAGAGGCAAGAAGTTTTCTATCGCCATTTATTTCATAAAATTCAAGCTTGTAAATTGCTACCTCTCTTGAGTCTTGTAAATCAAACCAACTAAAGTTAACTTGGTTGGCGGTGAGTGATTGTTTTGTGTGAGGAATTAGTAGAGAAATGGGTGGATAGGTTCTTGTTTGTTTTAATTGTTCTTTTTCACCAACAAAATATCTTAGTGTCGGCATCGGAAATCCGGCTACGCCACCAGTATTTAAAATTCCTGCAGTGGTATCAGAATTTCCTTCTTTATCATTACTGGCTTCAATTCTAAGCAATATTCTATATAGGCCTTTTTCCATGGTCGGTAGTCGCTTAGGATCTGGACCGGGAATAGTCGTAGTACCTGTTGGAGATAAGAATTTTTGAAAGCGACTAATCATTTGGTAGCGTTTTTGTAGAGGTCTATTTTCAGCCGAAAGACTAGCCTCGGTAAGCAAATCAAACCGATTTGGTTCAAGATCTCCTGGTCGAACAATCTCCCAACGTCCTTTGAGCAAGCCAGAACCATTAAATTGAATTTTTGCACTGAATTTTGCAAGCTGTTTATTTTGCTTTACAAAAGTAATCGCTTGGCGATATCCATTTCCAGAAAAATCTAGGTCGACCTTGGTGATCGCCAATGGCGTTCTTGCTCCGCCACCACCCATTCGACAGGTCACTGTGACATAAGTATTGACGCCGTTATTAACGAACTGGCGAACGTAAAAAAACTCCGATGATTTTCCACGTTGCGACTCTTGATAGGCTCTGCGGATCACCGCTGTTGGAATGGTCATGACATCGGTTAGATTATTGGAAGCTGAGCGAAATTTACCGTTGTTTCGAATCGGGTTTTTAAAGGCTGGACAAAGCCCACTGTCAAGCGGAAATGAACAAGTGTTGCTTGGTCCTACAGCACCTCTGCTGGCAAAATTAAACTGTTTTGGTAAATGACCTAGTAAAGTGCTAGCCACACAAGGATTAGTACCCACAATAACACCGGAATTTGTGACTTCACCACACCAGAAAGCATCCACTGGTTGTTCATTGACTTCGAGGTTATGAAATGTAATGAGAACACTTGTAACGCCATTGCTGTTAACATTCACTCCAGTGGGATGTCGTCCACTTACGGCTTGAACATGGGTTGTCATAAATAAAAATACTAGGATAACTAGCGGGACTGAAACAAGCGCCGTTAAATTTCGATGAGTTGTGAATTTGTTCATATTGCTTGTTCCCTAAAATTAAAAGCTTAAATTAATACCAAGTTGAGCTGTTTTAGTACCAAAATGATTGGCTTGTTCAAATACATTGTCAATGGACTGGCTATCGTTATAATTGAGGCGCAGACTAATACTCCCATTAGCGGGCAGCCACCATTCACCCTCTATTAAGTTTTTAACAATGCCGATATCTGCATTAGTTGCCGTATTTCTCGCCTCGTCGAGTGAATCATCATCTTTGCTAAGTCCGTAATTAATGCCTATTCCCAAACCATCAATTGATTGCCAGTTGTAAGAAATAGTGATGGATTTGCTGTATTGATTTTTCTTATTTTCCAAATCGGCCAGCCTGTTTTTGGCCAAAGAAAAAGACCAGTTGGTGGCATCATTTTGTTGCCAGCTAATACTCGCAGAATGTTGTAAGCTGATGAAATCAGACGTTTCTCGACCTACTTGACGATTGTCTTGATCGTTAAGGCTGGCTTGTAAAGCAAATGAGTTTTTTTCAAATTGCCAACTTGCAGATAAGTTATGACCAATGGTTATTTGATCGGGTAAATGACTATCGCCATTAAAACCACTATTGTCTGTGTCGGGGGATGTCAAAGCGTACTGATGAGTTTGCTGAAAACTGTAGTCGAGGTTGGGGAATAATTTGACTATAAATTCATCGGTTTCATCCTCAGAATTTTCAGGATCAAATAATATTTGTGCCATTGGTATATTGGCGCTAAAGCGGGCGTTTTTAGTTTCAGTGGTAAGTAAGTTAATCAGGTTATCAAGGTTATCTCGTGAAGATTGAAATTCCAGATTGCCACTGACGTTGCCAAATTGATATTGTGCTGCCAGTAAACTATTTTTGACATTGGCTTGTACAAAGGCCGTTAACGTTTGATAAAGAGGATCGGCACTCGAATGATTAGCATTCAAAATAATATTGGCGTTAGAGCCCCACGGTGTTTGCCATTCCTGGACTAATAAATAATTGAGATTGAAATTGTAGGCAAGTGCTGTTTCGACTTGCAGCTCCACTAATGGGTCACCAAAATCAAGCTCAAGATCGTCGGGATTATTATAGCGACTGAAACCCATTGTTAAATCACCAGTAAATCGTCCTTCACTATCGGTCGCGATAATTCGAAACCCCAAACCCTGATTGGTTTCACTGCTTGCGACTTCGCCGATACCAAAATCGTTTTGTGATATTCTTTTGGCATCTAAGTAAGTACCTTCGATACGGACTGATATACGAGAGTCAGTTAAAGTATTCACGCCAAACCCCAGAGAGTTGACATATTGTTTTGAATAATCAGCCAATCCTAAAAAGTTATTGTAGCCAACGATGTCTGAGCCACTCAAAAATGCACCGTTAAATGTTAATTCATTTTCATTTTGGTATTGCCAAGAGATCCCTCGACGTGAGAGACCATCGATCAGAAGAGAGTTATTGCCAAAACGGGTGTGTCCAATGACGATCTGGTGATTGTCTGAAACAACTGATGCAGAATAGTCGGTTACATCAAGTTTTTTTGCTTGGTTAAACTGGTTACCAAATTGAACGGCTTGTTGACGATTAGATACTGATAGCAAATTAATATGAGATTCGATGGTTAGATTGTCATTTTGATGAAAGCTGGACAGTCCGATACTGGCTGACACATCCGAGTAGTGAGGACGATCAGAAAGGATTGAATCGCCGCGGGCTTTTTCATCGAGTTGGGTATTGATATTTAAATCGAGTGTGGGTGTCCAGTTTGCTTGTTTGAAACCGGAATTAGTCAACACGCCGATTGTTATTTCGCCAATATCCTGCCACTGGTCATCAATCAATTGTTTAACAATTAACTGATTTTCCCCGATGGGTAACGGAATACCACCGGCGTAGATGAGTTGCTGATTAGAAAATTCAAACAAAGTAGAAATATCCGCATCGCCTAACAATACTTGAAAACTTTTTTCGGTAACGTTGCGTGGATTAACAAAGTTAATTTGCTCGGATGGCTGAGATTGGTGGTGAGAGTGAACATTTTTAGTTTCTTCAGAACTTGAGAGTTCAAGAATGAGTGATTGGTTGTTATTGATCCAGTCACTGATTTCGTTTCCTCGATCATCGAGGATTCGCTCAAACGTATAATGCGGTTGAGCGATCACCTCTGTCTGGACGACTAATATCGATGCGATAAGCAGACTGACTAATTTCTTGTTCACGCGAAAATCCTTAACTTATATGACAAAATGTTTGACGATCATTGAATGGACTAAAATAAGTCTCAATTGCAAATACAATCACACGGTTAAAGAATGGATGGATATTCATAATAAAAAATCTCGTGCTAGCTATCGGATGAAGTGTAGATTAGAAAATTTTCTATTTTGTTGCTTGAATCTATCTGGAAACAGTTTGAAGGAATTTGAAATTTATATAAATCAGTGGGTTACGATGACATAAAGGGTTTTATTAACTAGCGGATAAATTCTGTAGAGTTGCTGGGAGATTCATCTGATAGATTGGTTTTGGTCATATTCGAGCATTAACTTTAACTCTGATAGTAACTAACTAATTGATTATTATGAGATTCACAAAAATTCACAGAAATTCAAAGTTGTAAAAGTAATAACCTGTTGGTTGTACTTTATAATTGAATTCATTCCAATAAATGTTGAAACCACTTCCCAAACTTATGAGAGCCAATTGAATGTTTTATCAGTTTGACCATTTTCTAGTTGATAATGAGCACTGCAAGCTACTTGCTGCTGGCGATAGTGTGTCAGATGATCAAAAAACAATTAAGTTGTTAACACTTTTATGTGAGAACTACCCCGAGGTGGTTGACAAGCAAACGTTGATTGAGCAATTGTGGCCGGATCAGGTGGTGACTGATTGGTCCTTATCAAAATTAGTATCTGACGTCAGGCAATTATTGGGCGATTCTGGGAAAGATCAAGGTTATATTAGAACGGTCAGAGGGCGAGGGTTTCGGTTTAATTCAGAAGTTAAAAAACTCACCGAGAAACCCAATTATAAGAATTCAGCCAAACGCTATTTAACTAACAGGTCATTTGAATTTTTGAGATTGGTTTTTGTCATTATACTGGCAATCACTGGGTACTATTTTATTATGAATCAAGGTGAAATTGAAACACATCATAGTGATCCGATTAGAGTGGCTGTTCTCCCAATAATGAATGAAGGGCTTCAGGAACCGGTGAATGAGTGGATTAAGTATGGGATCATGGCATTGGCGACGGAGCAGCTGTCAAGCTATCAGTCGATCCAAACACTGCCAATAGCAACGGTCATTAATCTGGCAGCTGAGGTGGACCATGAAAATACGGATGGGCGGTTATTTGAACAGATTTGTGGTCAGATCGGTTGCTCTCATCTGGTTGCCATTAAGTATAAGTACGGAGCTAAAAGTAATCCGGTTCTAACTTATCAGATACTTAAACGTGATTATCGTTCGCCAATATCAGATTTTTCACAAACCGATATTATTGATACCGCAGATATGCTATTGGATTATCTGGCCTCAGATTTAATTCCAGCCGAAAAAGAACATTTGTCGCTTGCAGATACCTATTCGAACGATAACAAAGCGAACCGGGACTATGCAATTGGAGTGGACGAGTTACTTACCGGCGATTTTAAGTCGGCTAGGGGTTATCTGAAGATGGCTTTAGGTCGGAAACATAATTTCTTATGGGCGTCGATATATTTGGCAGAAGTCGACTATCGTACTGGTCGTTTATCTGAGTCGATTGAGATCATCACACAACTGAAAAAACGAACGTTAAATGATAGTCAGTCATATTTTTTACAACATTTATACTCAAATATTCTTTAT
The DNA here is from genome assembly GCA_964454125.1 of uncultured Kangiella sp. Lineage (GTDB taxonomy): Bacteria > Pseudomonadota > Gammaproteobacteria > Enterobacterales > Kangiellaceae. Next base: position 36,958 of record CAYVSL010000015.1, on the reverse strand, counting down.
TCACAGGGGAAGCTGGAGGAATCGATTCAAGCATCCATTGAGCTGCAAAAAAATCCTCTCACTCTTGAAGATCCCATTCTGATGGGCAATGAGTTGATGAATATTGGCAGTAGCATGCAATCTCTTGGAAAAATGGAACAGGCCATTCATTATCTCGAAAAATCGCAGCTAGCCTACCAGAAAGCCAAATATGGTTCAGGTCAGGGAAAAGCTTTTTATAATATTGCCAATGTGTACCGGACTACGGCGCGAAAGCCAGAAGCGATCACTTACTATCAAAAAGCTAGAGAGGTTTTTGTTCGCTTTAAAATGCAAGGTTACGTGCTAATGGCAAAACAACAAATAGCAACCACTAATTTATCATTAGGAAAAATACAGCATGCAGAAGGTGAATTGAGACTGGTGATTGCAGGCTATCGGCAGATGGGTGATATGGAAGGCGAATTGATGGCGAGCTCAGATCTTATTGATGTCAGTTTTGCCAAGCAGGATTTCATCGAAGCTAAACAAAGAGCGCAAAAATTGTTAACAAAACTAGAATTGACAGAGTTTTCTTATTTAACCCACCATACCCATGCGCTTTTAGTCAGAGTAAACCTTCGTCTTGGTGAGTTAGCCAGTGCTGAAGAACACTATCGGCAACTCAGTGGTGAATGGAATGATATCCGACCAGAATTTGTTTTTATGCAAGCTTTTATACATTATCAACATGGCCGATTTAAACAAGCTCTGGAGAATGCTTTTCAAATAAAAAAGCAGTTAGGCTCCCGGTGGACGATACCTCATCAGGATATTTTAGTACTGTTAGAGCAGTCTTTAGAGCAGAACAAAATGTTATCGACTCTCTACTAGCACTGAGTGTCGGGGGTGGCACTATTTCTCGTGATTCAACGGATTTATTGAGAAGGTACTTCAATACAAGCTAACTTGTTGATATTCAAACGTTTCAAGTTTTTTCAAAGTGTTTCAAGTTGGTTTCAAGATTTTCCAAAAATATCAGGTTAAAGTTTAATCTTCAACTGATTATTCAGGTTGAAATATCGACCTTTCATTCTTGTATTGAAGATTCAATTAACCGTTGGAGAGAGCCCTGGATGGACAATTTTAAAACATCGCTATTATTGATTTGCATCCTATCATTTCTTATAGCTAATTCAATTTATGCTAACAATCAAACTTACTTTGCCTGTAAAACGGGGTTTCAATTTGAAACGAGCAACAAAGCAGCTCGATGTATTCAACAAAAACGCTTAACTTATCGTTCACCCTTGGCTTGCGGTCATTTACGCGGTAATAAAAACCGGTTCATTCTGGCGGTTGATAAGATTGGTCACAAGGACATGTGCATTACCCCCCAAATGGTATCGAAAAAGCAACCGGCCATTTCGGGCTTGATTGGTAAAAGGGGGCAAAATCTGCCCATAGCTATCAAGCAGACCAACCGCGGTGCCAAGCTTTCACCTTTTAGTCCAAAATGTGAAAAAGGATTTAAACTACACATCAGGCGGGGTAAAGATGTCTGTGGTAAAGATAAGCCAGAGGTGATTTTACCGCCGTCGAAGAAGGTTCGGCGATAAATATTCCTATTTATTCGTTAATCAGTCAAAATACCTGAATTATCGCTGTTTTCCCCTTTTTTTTCCGCTATAATTGCGCGTTCGATTTTAACCACAGCACTGCTGGACGCACAATTTTGAGTAAAAATTTTCAATCAGTTAAGGGTATGAATGATGTTCTGCCAGATGAGACCCCAATCTGGCATTATCTGGAAGCCTGTTTACGCGAACTGACCGCAAGTTACGGCTATTCGGAAATTCGAATGCCTATCGTCGAAAATACTCAGCTTTTCTGCCGTTCTATTGGTGAAGTCACTGATATTGTTGAAAAAGAAATGTATACCTTTGTCGACAAAGGTGAAGACAGTCTGACTTTGCGCCCAGAAGGTACGGCTTCTTGCGTGAGAGCGGGTATTCAGCATGGATTGCTCTATAACCAACAACAGCGTTTGTGGTATATGGGACCGATGTTCCGACGGGAGCGTCCACAAAAAGGCCGTTATCGTCAGTTTTATCAATTTGGACTTGAGGCTTTTGGCTTAAAAGGGCCGGATATAGATGCTGAAATTATTGCGTTGACTGCTAGGCTATGGAAAAAAATTGGGCTAAAGGATGTTGAGTTGCAAATCAATTCCTTGGGAAGCAATCAAGCACGGGAAACTTACAAAGAAATATTAGTTAAATACTTGACTCAAAACATTGAACAGTTGGACTCTGATAGTCAGAGACGATTGAAGTCAAACCCGTTAAGGATCTTAGATAGCAAAAATCCTGATATGAACGAGTTGATCGAAAAGGCACCCAAACTGATGGACCATCTGGATGATGAATCCAGAGAGCACTTTGAGGGACTTTGTCAACGGCTTGATAAACTTGATATTACTTATTTTATTAATACTAAACTAGTTCGAGGCTTAGACTATTATAATCGCACTGTTTTTGAGTGGACCACCAAAGATTTAGGCTCCCAAGGGACTATTTGCGCCGGTGGACGTTACGATGGATTAGTTGAACAATTGGGTGGCCAGACGACTCAAGGATGTGGTTTTGCAATGGGCCTTGAGAGGATCATTTTATTAATAAAGCAGCAAAATGACCTCCAAAATAAACTTTCAGCCAAAACGGAGGTCTATTTATGCACTTTAGGTCAATCCGCTGAAATCGTGGGAATGCAGCTTGCTGAAAACTTAAGAAACGAGTTACCTGAGTTGAAAATACAGCTTCATTGCGGTGCGGGTAATTTTAAAAAACAATTAAAAAAAGCCGATAAATCCGGTGCAAAAATAGCACTCATATTAGGAGAAGATGAAGTTGACCAACAACAGATTACAATCAAATTTCTCCGTGAAAAAACGGAGCAAAAAATGATTGCTCAGTCAGAACTGAGTACACAATTACAATCATTATTATTTTAGGTTAAAGAATAAGTCACTATTTAGCAAAATTTAGGAGTTATACCGTGTCATATCAAACAGAAGAACAGCAGGTCGAGCAATTAAAAGAATGGTGGAAAGATAACGGAACACCACTGATCGTAGGTGCCGTTTTGGGTCTATCAGGTTTTTTCGGCTGGAAGTTTTGGAATGAAAAGCAAATAGCCACTCAGGAAGCAGCCTCCGACCTTTATGTCGCTGTATCTGAGCAGATTGGTAAAGAAGATACCGCTAAATTAGCTGAAAATGCAACCAAAGTAAAAAATAATTTTCCAGAATCGAGCTATGCAATTCTTTCAGCCTTTCACCTAGCAAAGTTGGCAGTTGAAGACAATCAGCTTGATAAAGCAGTGACAGAATTGACTTGGGTTATAGATAAACATGCAACAAATGAATTAGTACACATCGCAAAAATACGCTTGGCCAGAATTTTGGTCGCGCAGCAAAAATCCGAACAAGCTTTACCTTTATTAGCTTTTGCCAATGATTCCGGATATTTTGAGATTGCCAGTTTAATTAAAGGCGATGCATTCATGGCATTGGACAGAAAAACTGAAGCACTTGAAGCCTATAAGGCCGCAGATACCGCAGGTAAAGTCACCGCTAATCATCCAACTCTCAAAATTATGATCGAAGAGTTAACCGCTAGCGAACTTACTTTTAATGAGGCCCAGGAATAATGCGTTTTTATGCCCTGTTTTTCTTATTAGTTACATTTTTGATAGTCGGTTGTAGTGATGACGAGGATATGTATGAACCTGATCCTTTGGTTGATATAGACAATCAATTTGATATTAAAACTCTCTGGTCTACCAGTGTGGGGGATGGGATCGGTGAACAGGCATTAAAAATCTCACCGGTTTATGCGTACAAAAAAATCTTTGTTGCAGATACTAGCGGTGTGATTGCCGCGATTAATCCGGATAATGGTAGAAAAATCTGGGAAATGGATTATGAAATACCCATTGCGGGCGGTCCCAGTGTTGCTAGTAAACTGCTCGCGGTAGGCACCAGCCAAGGAGAAGTACTGGTTGTTGATGCTGAAACAGGTAAGGAGAAATGGCGAGCACTGGTGACCAGTGAGATTATTTCCAGCCCAGCTATTGGCGATGGTTTTGTCGTGGTTAGAACCGTTGATGGAAAAATTTACGCCTTTGATGCCGATAGTGGAGAGCAGAGATGGTTTTATGATGAATCGCTCCCCCCTCTGACTTTACGGGGGAATTCGTCACCTGTTATTTCAAACGGCGGAGTCATATCTGGTTTTTCCAATGGTAAGTTAGTGGTATTTATTCTGCAAAATGGTCAAGTAGCTTGGGAAAAGAAAATTGCCAGTCCGATTGGTAGTTCAGAAATTCAAAGATTGGTTGATGTTGACTTACAGCCGTTGGTTATTGGTGGATCCATCTATATCGGCTCTTTTAATGGTAATCTGGCAAGTCTGGATTTTAGAAATGGTGAATTTGTCTGGCAACGAGAACTGTCAACATTTCAAGATATGGCTGCTGGCGATCTGTGGCTTTTTGTGACTCATGAAAATAGTTACATTAGCGGTATTAATCGTAGCAATGGTGTGATTATCTGGACGCAAAAAGATCTCAACCGCCGACAACTTACAGCACCAGGTATAGTCGGTGATTACCTAGTTGTTAGTGATTTTGAAGGATATGTTCATTGGATTTCTACCAAAGATGGGAAAATAGTTAGCCGAGAACATATTGATTCTAGCGGGATTGCCGCTAGTCCATTAGTGATTGATGATAAAGTGATCTTGTATACCCGTGATGGTACATTGGTCGCTATCAAAAAAGATTAGGTTCTAGGTTCGTCGGTTGGATTAGTACATTATCCTGCACTTAGTTCAGCACCATGTATTTGAGTGAAAAATAATTAATTATGTTACCCGTTGTTGCACTAGTTGGTCGTCCCAATGTTGGAAAATCAACACTATTTAATCGTTTTACTCGAACACGTGATGCACTGGTTGCCGATCTGCCCGGCTTGACCCGCGATCGACAATATGGCCATGCGACTTTTAACGAGCAACCATTTATTATTATCGATACTGGCGGAATTACCGGTGGTGAAGTGGGTGTCGATGGATTGATGGCCGAGCAATCAATGCAGGCTGTGAGAGAATCCGATATTACACTCTTTATTGTCAATGCCAGGGAAGGATTGACTGGCATTGACGAGTCCTTTGCCCAACAACTCCGTTCGGAGAACCGTGAAATTCATCTAGTGGTTAACAAGGTAGACGGTCTTGATCAAGGTACCGTGTTAACTGATTTCTATTCTCTGGGCTTTGAATCAGTTTCTGCTATTGCTGCGGCTCATGGGCGTGGTGTGAACCGCTTGATTGAAGATATTATTTTACCTTCTGTTGAAGAAAAAATAAAAGCGAGAATCGAGCAGCAATCGCTTGAAAATGATGAACAAAGCGATCCAAATCTTGGACCTAAACTAGCCATTATCGGTCGGCCCAATGTGGGAAAATCCACATTGGTTAACCGAATGCTTGGTGAAGAAAGGGTCGTTGTTTACGACTTGCCGGGAACGACTCGTGATTCGATTTATATTGAAATGGAAAGGCGAGAAAAAAAATATACTTTGATCGATACCGCAGGAGTCAGGCGTCGCGGGAAAGTGAAGGAAACGGTCGAAAAATTTTCAGTTCTAAAAACTTTACAAGCAATCAATGATGCCAATGTGGTTATTATGATTTTTGATGCGCGTGAAGGCATTACCGAGCAAGATCTCAACTTACTAGGTTTTGCTATTGATGCTGGGCGCTCATTGGTGTTGGCGATCAACAAGTGGGACAATATGTCTGAAGATAAAAGGACCGATGTGAAAGAAGCGATTGGTCGTCGTCTTCAATTTGCCGATTTTGCTCGGGTTAAATTTATCTCTGCATTGCATGGGACTAACGTTGGCCATTTGTGGGAAGCTGTTGATGAAGCTTATGCCGGAGCTCGGGTGAAAATGAGTGCGTCTAAATTAACCCGAATTCTGGAACAGGTTGTATCAAAACATCAGCCACCAGCCAAGGGGCGATTCAAAGCGAAACTTCGTTATGCCCATCCCGGTGGTCACAATCCCCCCAGAATTGTTATTCATGGTAATCAAACTAAATCTTTACCAAAATCTTATGTACGATATTTAGAAAAAAACTTTAGAGAAGCACTTAAGGTGGTTGGTACGCCTATTAAGTTTGAACTGAAAGAAAGTACTAATCCGTTTAAGGGAAAAAAGGTTAAAGTGACTAAAGAGTTAATGGAAAAGTCGCGTAGGAACAAAGCTAGGGCGAAAAAAATGACCAAGAAAAGATACTAATCTAAAAGAAGTAGTCCAAAATCCGTAAGAGCGAATTTATTTGCGATAAGATGTTTCGAGTTTGACCACTTTATCTAGGTCATCAACAATGGACGCCATAAGCTAAATCGTTTTAACAGCACTCCTTTATTTTATTTGACATTCTCCTAATACATCGGCAAAGTAGTTGTTTAGATTTGCCAATAAAAGAGAATGATAATGAAACGACTTTCCTTTATATCCAGCCTTAAATACAGTTTGGTGGCCCTATTTATAGCCAGTATGTCTGCGTGTCAGGAGCAAAAAAATCAAACAGGAAACTCTGATGCACAAACTGAAAAAACAGTTGATTCGACAAAACAGACAGAAAAATCACACGACCCATTAAGCGCAATAGAAATTTCAAAGAAATACATCATCACGGATACTCATATCGACGTTCCCTATCGACTGGAAGAAAGCTACGAGGATGTCAGTACTGCTACTGAAAAAGGTAATTTTGATTATCCTCGGGCAAGAGCCGGAGGGCTAGATGCACCATTTATGTCAATTTATATTCCTGCAAAATTAGAAGAGCAGGGGAGCGGCAGTAGGGCGTTAGCCAATAAATTGATTGATATGATTGAAGTGATTGCAAAGAGATCACCCGACAAGTTTGCTCTGGCTTATTCAACCGAACAAATGCAAAGTAATTTTACAAAAGGTATTATTTCTTTACCGATGGGAATGGAAAATGGTGCACCTATTGAAGGTGATTTGAAAAATCTTCAGCATTTCTATAACAGAGGGATCAGATATATCACCCTAGCGCATTCTAAAGCAAATCATATTTCTGATTCCTCCTACGATGAAAATAGACCGGCAAAAGGCTTGACAGATTTTGGGAAAAAACTGGTCGTCGAAATGAACAACACTGGAGTAATGATTGATGTGTCTCATATTTCGGATGACGCATTTTATCAAGTGATGGAAATCAGCAAAGTGCCTGTAATTGCTTCTCATTCGTCAGCTCGTCACTTCACTCCTGGGTTTGAAAGAAATATGAGTGATAAAATGATCAAATTGTTGGCTGATAATGGTGGTGTTATTCAGATTAATTTTGGCTCAACCTTTATTTCAGAAAAATCTATTGCGAGCAATAATGCATTTAAGGATGCACGTAAGTTTTTTATGGATGAAGAAAAAGTTGAACAAGACAGTGATGAGGTAAAAGCATTCAAAAAAGCTTATTTTGAAAAAATGCCATTTGAGTACGCGACTTTGAACGACGTGCTCGACCATTTTGACCATGTCGTAAAAATTGCTGGCATCGACTATGTTGGGATTGGTTCTGATTATGACGGTGTCGGAGATAGCCTTCCTACCGGTTTAAAAGATGTTAGTTCGTATCCAAATTTAATTCAGGGCTTCCTAGACAGAGGATATAGTGAACAAGACATTGCTAAAATATTGTCGGGCAATCTCATTCGAGTATGGAAACAAACAGAAGTATACGCCGCCAAACAAAAAGCTGGGCGAGAATAAAAAATATGAAAATCTGGATCGATGCTGATGCTTGTCCCGTTGTAATAAAATGACGACTATCACCAAAACAAATCGACTCAAGCTTCGACACTTCAATTACAATGATGTGTCGTTTATTGTTAAACTTTTAAACGAGCCGTCTTTCATCAAAAATATCGCCGATAAAGGAGTCAGGACAATAGATGATGTACTTAAATATCTTCAAGATGGACCCATGGTAAGTTATCAAAAATTTGGTTTTGGACTGAGCATGATTGAGCTTGAGGATTCTGCTACTCTGCTACTCCCATTGGAATGTGTGGATTGATCAAACGTGATGAGTTAGATGATGTAGATATTGGTTATGCGCTTTTAACTAAATATGCAGGGAATGGCTATGCGGAGGAGGCCGCTGTTGCCGTTTTAAAGAATGGCAATGAGGTGCATGGTTTAAAGAGGATTATTGCTGTGACCAGATCAACTAATGAGCGATCTATTGGTTTGCTTGAGAAGCTTGGTTTTGAATATGAAAGTATGGTTGAGCTTTATGGGCTGGATAATAAGTTGTTTAGTATTGAGTTTTGATGAGCAATGAAAAATGTCTCATTCTAGCTAGGTTAAATAATAAAAATAGTCGCTAAACCCAATACAGAAAGAAATCCAATTAAATCAGTTACTGTGGTTAAAATGACTCCCCCTGAAAGCGCTGGATCAATATCCATTTTGGTTAAAATCATCGGTAATATAGCGCCAAAAACCGTACCGGCAACTAAATTAATCATCATTGCGCCACCAACCGATAAACCTAAGCCGATCGCATAATTTGAATAACTTCCCGAATTTACATACCAAAAATAAGCACTGAACCCAATGATGAAAGCCCACACCAATCCGTTTAACAGGCTGACTCCAAGCTCCTTGAAGAGCAACCAGCGAAAGTTGTTACTGCTAATATGGCCAATACTCATACCGCGAATGACTAGTGTGAGTGATTGTGTTCCAGCAACGCCTCCCATACTGGCAACAATAGGAAGTAACACTGCCAGTGTGGCAATCGTTTGAATGTTTTTCTCAAAAATACCAATAAACGAAGCGGCCGCGATGACTGTAATTAAGTTGATCCCTAGCCATAAGGCGCGCCTCTTGGCGCTGGTAAAAACAGGTGCAAAGGTATCGTCATTTTCATCTAAGCCTGCCATGCTCATTAAAGAGTGATCAGCGTCCTCTATTATGACGTCTAATACATCATCGATAGTTATACGGCCCAATAATTTACCTTCATCGTCAACTACCGGTGCGGAGACTAAATCATGCCTTTCAAATAGGCTGGCTACATCGGTATCAGGCAGGGCTGCGGGGATCGCCTCTACTTCTTGATCGACCACTTCTTCGACCATTTGGTCAGGCTGACTGGTAATCAAAGTGGATAAGTACACCGTTCCGACTAAAACATCATGAGTATCAACGACATAAATACTATCAGTGCTCTTTGGTATTTCCTTTTGCATTCTTAAATAGCGTAAAACGACTTCAATGGTTACTGCTGGACGAACGGCAATGGTGTCAGTATTCATCAAACCGCCAGCACTGTCTTCAGGGTACTTTAAGGCTTGTTCAATACGTGTCCGATCCTGAAAATTCATTGAAGAAAGAACTTCGTGGGTAATTTTGTCTGGTAGATCTCCGAGAATATCGGCCAAGTCATCGGTATCCAGATTTGCCATTGCCGCGGCCAAATCCGCTGGGACCATCTCCTCTGCAAAAGCAGTAAGTAGGTCCTCATTCAAAAACTGCAGAACTTCGCCTTCTCGTTCCGAGTCAACCAAGCGCCACAAAACTTTACGTTCTTTTGGTGGGGTTGATTCCAGCATATGTGCCACATCAGCAGCGGGTAGCTGATTTAACATAGTTCGAACTTGCACAAACATACCACTTTCCAGCGCATCATTTAACTGATGCAATCGGTCGCTACTATGTTCTTTTTCAAAGTTCTCTAAGACGGGCATGTTTTTTTATTTTCGGTTAAGTTTGAAGTTTATACTCGATTTATCTAGACTAAGCTGCTTGGCAAATAATTACCCAACTGATTGATATTCAATCAATTATGCTCAAAGTATAGCACAGGAAAATATTTCAATGGACATATCCTTTGCTCTCATTCGGAATGGACATATCCAATAATGACCAAGATTGATATAATGTATTGACGCAAAATAACAAGGATAAAAAATAATGCCTTCATTTGATATTGTTTCTGAAGTGGATATCCATGAACTACGCAACGCTGTGGACCAAGCTAATCGTGAAATCAGCACTCGTTTTGATCTAAAAGGTCGTTCTGCTAAATTCGAGTTAGATCAAAAACAAGTAAAAATTACCGCTGATGCAGAATTTCAAGCTAATCAGCTTAAAGATATATTAATTGCCAAATTGATCAAACGTAGCATCGATCCTAAGTGTGCTGACATTGGTGACATCCAGCCTTATGGAAAAGTCGTTCATTTGATGATCGGGATCAGGGAAGGGTTAGAGCAAGCGCTCTCAAAAAAGATCATCAAATTAATTAAAGCGGCCAAGCTAAAAGTTCAGACCAGCATCCAAGGGGAAAAATTACGGGTCACTGGCAAAAAAAGGGATGATCTTCAACAAGCTATCTCGCTAATTAAAGCAGAATCTTTAGAATGGCCTTTGCAATATAATAATTTTAGGGATTAAGGAGAGAGATTCAACTGATTAATTTAGTTCAATCACTGAGTGCTATAAAAAAGCATGAATAACAAAAAAATAAAATTTAAAACACTAGGGTCTGTTTTTAAGCTGTTACTGTAGGATTATTTAGTAAAACATAGTCTTTCATATTGTGATTTTGAGCTTTGGCCAAACCGTAGTTAGCATCTTGTAATAATTGTGAAACCGATAGATGCTGATCAGGGTTATAAACCACGCCTCCAAGTTTTGCATCAATAAATAATTCAGTTTCTGTACCGACAACTTGCTGTGTACTACTTAAATCACTGTGTATTTTTCGTAGGTAGTCTTTTGCTGTTTCTCTTGAGCTTACTCTGGCTGCTATACAGAATTCATCTTCACCAAAATGACATATCAAATCGAATGAATGAAGCCGCCGAGTTAAAACTTTACTCACTATTAGCAAAATATTGTTACTGATGTCGCGACCGTAGCTTGCGCTAATATTTTTTATTTCCGGTATGTTAATTACGGCAACAAATAATAACGAACCTTCCTGTTGGCTCCGTCGCATTTCTTCTGAAAGACGCTGAAAAAAAGCAGGGCGTAAAAGGGTGCCTGTTAGATAATCATAGGTTGCCCCTTTGAATACTTGCCAGTACTTATGAGTGATAGCTAGGGACATACAAATTCCTACCAAGGTTGTAGCCAATAATATTAAAGAAGGATTTAAAGGTAGATTCAAATGGGTAAATAAACTGGACTGGCTGATCGCATCGTAACAAAGAAAAATCCAGCCATACAAACAAAAACCGCCGATAAGCCAGCTGTATCTCCGTTGTTTGGCGATTGATATTATTACCGCGCTACCAGCGGTAAAAAAAGATACAAAGCAGATAATCCAGTAGCCATATTCTGCCACGATTCTTGTTTGTAATGGATCGGGATGCATAATACTTACCAGTCCGGGAAAGGCCATGATCAAAATTCCTACTACGTAAGTTCTACGGACCTCTAGATCAAAAAAACGAAAAACAAAAAAGGAAAAAGAAACTACCGCAACACTAATCATGAATACTTCAATTTTAAAGGTGGAGCTTAAATCCAGTCCCATGTGTAGCGGCGCTTGTGAACGAGTGAATGCAATCACTGCAAAAGACACTAGACAAAGTGATAAATATAGTGTTTCGTTGCTCCCCTTAACCAAAAAATAATAGAACATTTGAAAAATGGTTAGCAGCATAAATATTGAAATGGAAATAATATAAATATAATTTGTTTCCTGTTGATGATGAGACAATTTGAAGTACTCACCAATGACTACGGGGTGTTTTATTCCAGCAGTATTAATAGAACTGAAGGTTTTAATTTCCAGTTGATTAAACTGATTATATTTAAGAATAGTTGACGGGATCAGGTAAAGCCGTTGATATCGAAAACCGCCTTGAAAATGTGGTGGAAAGCTACCGGTTTTACCAATAAGATGGTCATTTATTCTTACTTCATCAACATCATCGATAATGTCTAACCAAATTGCCAAGGTCGAAGTTTGTAAATCACTGCTAATGATAAAATCTTTTTGATAAACAAAACGAGTCACTATTTCATCAAGTTGTTGCTCCAATTTTGTGGAGTCTTGAATTTTACACTGCGTCTTACTTTCTTGAAAATGAATACAGACCGACCAGTTAAGATGCAAATTAGTTGGAATGCTATCGACCAGTTGCGCAGCAATACTATTGGCAGACATTATTAGGAAACATAGTGTAAAAACAAGTCTCATAACTTTTGATTGGTTAATCTGTGCTTTCATGTTTATAGGTAAATCTTTTGGTTAGTCATATTTAACCTAGAAAAATCAGTTGAAGCGCTCTTTCTATGACTTCAACTGATTATTCTAGGTTTAAGCAATCATACTTGTATTTTGCTCGTCGAGATCATTATCAGGCATAGAATCATTCCGATCAAATATATCAATATAAGCGGTGTATATTGAAGCGATGGAAATCGCAATTATGGTCAAAATACCTATCAAAATTGCGATACCTGCAAGCGGCGCTATGATGGCTCCGATGATCGAGGTAAACAACAAGAATAGTATCAGAAAACCGAAGGCGACTAGTCCATACACTAAAAAAGCTTTCAAGTTAGCTCTGCAAACAATAAAACTTAATTTCATCGAATTCACAGCAGACATCTTTCTCAATACAATTAATGCTGGAGCAAACCAGTAGGCCATAAACAATGGGATCATCAATAGTAACGTTAGCAGACTGTTAATTAAAATGGGGCCTAATTCAGAAAATTCCTTATTATTCATCCAATTAAGTAATTGTTCATTGGTCATTTGATCGACATTGTCTGGTAAAGCTGAAGCGACATCGATATCGCCAAGTAGTAAAATATAGCGGCTAGCAATAACAATCGATATTGACGCGAGTGCATAAATAAGCGATAAAATCAAAAGTTCCTTTCCATCTGATTTTATACCACCAAACAAATGTTCAAATTTTATGGGTCGATCGTTTGATGTTTGGTGACAGCCAAGCATCAGGCCGCCAATGCCTACGGGCATCAATAGTGCCACGATAGTATTGATGCCTGGCAACAAAAGTAAAACCAGTAGAAAGCTGGCGATCCCTAGCCAGGCTCCGAGTGACGACCTGAAGAGCTTAGCGCCTTGTATTAACCAGAGACTTCCATTATTGGCACTGACCCGCTGGTATTGAATGAATTGGTTTTCAGGACCCCATTGCTCATTATTGGGATTGTTGGAGTTTTGCAATTTACAACCTTCTCTTTTTGGTCTGATTTTTGTCGATTTATCGATCAAAAATTGATGAATATGACGGATATTATACCTGCGCTGGGATCAACATTTTGAGGTAATACAGGTAAAATGTTATTCTAGCATCCAATTAACATCATTGGTTATTGTAATCTGGAATAAATCCCCCATTCTTGTGCCTAAATCATCGAATATCTGAGACTTACTTAAGGTTTCTTATTGAACCACGGTATTTTACCGGGCTCTATAAATTTCCTGTATATTGTCTCTGAGAGATGGTTTTTATAAAAGAATTGTTTATTTCAAGTTTATCCTAATGAGGTTTATTCACTCACACCGTTTAGCGAGGTATTGTATGCCGCTCAAAAATAGAGCTTTGACAGGATTATTGTTTTTTTCCATTGTAACTTGTAATGCCTTTACGGCTGAGATTGATAAACCATCTCAGAATATTGCGGTTTCTCTTAATCTAGATAAAATTATGGCCGATCCTGATTGGATGGGTAACAGTCCTGAAAATCCAGGCTGGTCACCAGATAACGGCACTATTTATTTTCAACAGAAAGCTTTAGGTCATCGCCATAGGGAGATACTAAAATTAGATTTACTGTCCTCAAAAATTAGTTTGTTAGACAAAAATGACTTATTAGCTCATGCCAGTTCGCAAGCCAAACTCAACAGTAAAAAAACTCAAGGTGTTTTTGCCTATCAAGGTGATGTTTATGTGGTCGACTTTGCCTCTCAGGTTTTTAATTCTTTAACCGCTGATGCGAGAACTCAATCAAGTGTTGGTTTTGTTAACGATACTACCATTAGCTATATGGTTGGCAGGCAAATATTTTTGTACCATTTAGATACTCGGCTAGAGCAGCAAGTTGCTGATTTTAAATTAGCCAATGATCCGGAAAAGGAAAAGGAAAAAGATTACTTACAGCAATCCCAGCCTCGCTTATTGAATTACCTTCAGCAGAAAAAGCAAGAGAATAAATTTCAAAAATCGAGACGAAAGTCGCTTGAACAACAAAGCTTTAAAACTTGGTATCTAGGTGAAAATTCTCAGATAAAAACTTTTAGACTTTCGCCAGATGCTAACTGGCTTTTATTAGGGACAATTGAAAAGTCGTTAGCGGGTAAGTCAGATCATATGCCTGAATTTATTACCGAAGATGGATATGTTAATGATCGTAAAGTTCGTTCATTGGTGGGAACATCCAAAGCTTCAGATGAAACTTTTTATTTGATTGATCTAGCAAATAGTAAAAAAACCAAACTGGACTTATCTAACTTGCCTGGTGTCAATGATGATCCATTAAAAAAATTGCGCAAAGCTGCCGCACAGAAAATTGGTTATAAATATCAGGAAAGACAAACACCTCGGGCTGTTTATGCTTATGATTGGGCTGAAAACCAGGGTGTTGAATGGACTAAAAATAGCCAAAAAGCGGCAATCCTTCTATTTTCTTATGACAACAAAGATCGTTGGATTGTAACGTTTGATGTTAGTAAAAAAGCTTCCAACAAAAAATATTTGAGTACTGCTCATTGGTTGTCCGATGAAGCTTGGGTTAATGATTGGACGTTTAATGAATTTGGATGGTTGCCGGATCATCAAACTCTTTATTATTTGTCTGAAGAAGATGGTTATTCACATTTATATATAAAAAAAGGCAAACGGAAATCGACTAAAATGACCGAAGGACGGTTTGAAGTTAGTCGTTTAACCGTTAGTCCTGATGGTAAAAATATATTCTATAAGGCGAATAAAAAACATCCTGGAATTTACGAAATATACTCGCTTAATTTAGATAAAAGAGACAGTGCCACGGTGACGGATTTAGGTGGGATGAATGACTATATTTTATCTCCTGATGGAAAAAATATTTTGATTACTCATTCCAGTCTGACCCAAAAGCCAGAAATCTATTTGCAATCTGTTTTAACAAAAGTGCCAGCTAAACAACTGACGGATACTATGAGCGATGCTTTTAAAGAAATAGCGTGGCAAGCGCCAAAGATTTTGGCTATCGAGTCCAGTTATGTAGAGCAACCAATATACTCCCGTTTATATACCCCTCAAGCAAAAGATGATTCAAAATCGAACCTAAAGAGTCCTGCGGTCATTTTTGTGCATGGCGCAGGTTATTTACAAAATTCTCATCAGGGTTGGTCAGGTTATTTTAGAGAATTTATGTTTCATCACTATTTAACCGAAAAAGGTATTGTGGTATTAGATATGGATTACCGTGCGTCTAAAGGATATGGTCGAGATTGGCGAACAGCGATTTATCGTAATATGGGAACTCCTGAATTGCAGGACCTAAAAGATGGCGCTAAGTGGTTAGTGAATAATATGAACGTCGATGAAAAAAGAATTGGGGTGTATGGTGGCTCCTACGGTGGTTTTATGACTTTTATGGCGATGTTTAAGGAACCGGATTTATTTGCTGCGGGAGCGGCTTTGAGACCAGTGACTGATTGGAGCCATTACAATCATGGTTATACTTCTAATATCCTTAATACGCCACAAGTCGATCCCGAGGCTTATGAACGCAGCTCACCGATCGAATTTGCTAGCGGACTTAACAAACCGTTGCTTATTTGTCATGGTATGGTTGATGACAATGTTTTCTTTAAAGACAGTGTTCGCTTAGTGCAAAAGTTGATCGAATTGAAAAAAACAAAATATTTTGAAACTGCGATATATCCGGTAGAGCCTCATGGGTTTAAACAGGCTTCAAGCTGGTTAGACGAATATACCCGGGTCGATCAGTTATTTGACAGGAACCTGTTTTAGGATCTACGAGTTAGGACTAAAAATTCAGGATAGAGCAGCAATGAAACAATCAAAAATATCTAGATTTCGGACGAGAATAATCCTGTTTATTTTGACCGGCATACTAGCCGCCTGCTCGGATAAACAGGAAGAGATCACGCCACTACAAACCTGTATCAATCATTATCAAGCGGAAAGTTATCAAGTGGCTTCTAAGCAATGTCAAATTGCAGCTGAACATGGCTCATCTATGGCTCAGTGGTTATTAGCGCATATTTATCGTTATGGTTTGATCGGAAAAGGTGAAGATCAAGAACAAGCCTTCAAGTGGTATTTAAAAGCCGCTGAAAATGGTCATGTTGCTGCAAAGCGAGAGGTCGGTCAGTCTTATATGTATGAGACTGGTGTTACTCAGGATTATACTAAGGCACATCGTTGGCTAATGAAGGCTGCAAAAAGTCATGATGCGGAAGCTGAATTTTCTGTGGGCATTTTGTTTTTTGAAGGGTTTGGGCGCGAAAAAGATGTCGGTTCAGCAATCAATTGGTTTAAACGGGCTGCCATAAAAAATCATAACATGAGCATTAATAATTTGGCTTGGATCTTTGCGACTAGCCGTAATGCCGCTTTTAATACTCCCAAAAAGGCTAAATTTTGGATAGCCAAACTCGATAAAAAATTGCTGCAAGTCCCCATGTTTTTAGATACTAAAGCGGCAGTAATGGCTGCTGCTGAAGATTTTGAACAAGCCATAAAGCTGCAAAATCAAGCGATTGCTCAACTACCTGCCGATACACCTGAAGAACAGTTGCTAGAATTTCAAAAACATCTGGATAGTTATTTATTGGGAAAAGCATGGTATGAGTGATTCTGAACGGGGGAGTTCTGCTAGCGGGCAAATAGCAAAAAATTCTCGCTGTATTCTGTCGGGCAAGTATCGTCATTATAAAGGCGGTGAGTATGAGGTGATTGGTACGGCGATCCATAGTGAAACAGAAGAAATTATGGTGGTTTATCGGCCGCTCTATGGTGAACAAAATTTGTGGGTACGACCGTTCGACATGTTTACGGAAAAGCTAATGATTGATAGTCAGTCGGTGCTTCGGTTCGAGTTTATTGGAAAGATTCAGAGTGCATTGGAAAGGGATTAAATAAAAGAAGTAAGTTTTTGATTATTCATGTAATAAAAACGTCTGTCTGAAGACTAAAGTTATATTCTTTTCACGGGTATAATATTCGTTATTTACGGACTTTCTTTGACCGCTTCAATTCAACATTTCTCTTCGACTGATGGCGAGCTATTGTCTGCAATGCAAAAAAAAGCCTACGAAAAACAATTTGAAGAAACGCTTAACCAATATGATGCGGCTATTTCCCGTGTGGTCAGCAGTTACGAGATGATTAAAGCGCTTCAGGAAGAATTGTATCAGGAAATTTCTGTTGCTTTGTGGAAAGCCCTAGCCAAATTTGATCATAAATCCAGTCTTAAAACCTACGTGTTGAGCATTGCGCATAAACGAGCTATTAGCCATGTGGCTAAATATGCTCGTGAACCTCGCTCTACAGAATTAAATGAACTTGAAATACCAGGCAGTGACTGCCTCATTGATCAATTAGCCAATAATCAACGAATGAACAAGTTATTATTTGCACTTAGGCAACTGCCGATGGTGGAAAGGCAGTTGGTAACCTTAGCCCTAGAAGGAGTTACCTATAAAGATATAGCAGAAATTTTAGGTATAACCACTAACCTAGTTGGGGTCAAATTAAATCGTGCAAAAAGCAAACTCAAATCTTTAATGACTTCGACGGAACGGCAATGAGACAAGTACTACAATGAGTCAAGAACGACAAAACCATAGTAATGATGAATGGCAACAGTTGCAAAATGACTGGCAAAGTTATCAGCCGGATATGAATAAAATTAAAAAACGCATTGCTTGGGTGACTTGGCGAATGATAGGTGTTTTGATTTTAGATGTGATTTTTTTGCTGAGCTATATTCCCTTTATCCTTTATTGGGCGTTTCCTGAAGAGCCCTCTTTAGCTATTCAGTTATGGCATTATAGTATGTTTCCACTTCTTGTTTACGGTGTTTATTGGGATTTTAAATTGCGCTTGCCTTTGTTTAGGCTAGAAAACAAATCAACCAAGGGGATTTTGGCATTCTATCTAAAAAGAGTCATTGCCGGAATAAAGCTTGGAAATTTGGGTTATAAGTTTTGTATATTTTTGATCGTACTTTTTCTTGTTTGGGTAGGAGCCAGCTTTTACTTTGATCTGGGGGAGGAAAAAATACACAAAATATCCTTTATCATTTTTGGTGTATGCTGGATTGGTCTATTTGCAGCCACTATGTATTGGTATAAAAGAAAAAAGCAAAAAGAGCTTGTTAGGCTACAAGCGCTGTGGAAGGCGTTTTTGGAATAGGCATCGTCAATTTTGGGGGTATCTCAACCTGAATGAACAAGTTGAGATTTAAATCTCATCAAAAGACAATCAAATAACGGGTTATGATTCGAGCTACATTCATTAAAAAAGAAAAAATCGGTACGCCCATAAAACTGAGTACGACCAATCCCATCAATGCCATGCTGCCGTATTGAGTATTCCAGCGTTCATATTGGTAGGCATGTTGTCGAGTAAGAAAATAAGGCAAAATGTAGTGACCGTCTAAGGGGCCAATGGGAAGCAAATTAAATAACATTAATAAAATATTGATAAATGCCATGTACTGAAGAAATGTTACCGGGCCTTGTTGGGTCAGGTAAGTAATATCAAACTGAAATGCGGCGGTCAACAAATTAATACTGAGAAAGGCTAAGACTAAGTTCATTCCCGGTCCTGCAGCTGAAATCCAGGCGGAAGCATAATAAGAATTAAAATTTTTCGGGTTGGTTGGAACCGGTTTTGCAAACCCAAAACCGATGGTTGCGACCATTAACAGTCCTATTGGGTCGATGTGAGCAATTGGATTAAGTGTTAGTCGGCCCATTCTTTGGGCTGTATCATCGCCAAAATATTTTGCTGTCCATGCATGACCAAATTCATGAAATGAGAGTGATATGATAATTGCTAACAAGATCAATATGAATAGCTCGACCTGTCCTTGAAATAATAAACTAATCACGATATTGCCTTTTTGGATTTAATTTTCAATACTAAGCCAATAATAAATATGATTACCAGGATAGTCACTATTTTCTTCAACTGATTTTTCTAGGTTTATACCAAGGTTACAATTGTCATTGCAGCAAATTGTTTGAATGAAGTGATCACTGTTCAGGTCATTTTTATCGGTTGAGTTTTGGTCATTTTGTAAGACACTTCATAGGGCGATTTCTTGCCGAAAAAATTCCGACTGATGGAAGATTTTATAAAATGCTGCGTTGCAATAAGTAATGTTTTCGACTTGTTATTAGTGAATATAAGAGCTAAATGTCAATAAGCACATTAAAAACAATAACATAGATGGTTTGTATTGTCGTTAGACTATCTGATAATATAACTAACTCGTATTAACAGGTCGGAGTAGCTTGAGTCCTAGGAGTTGGACGGTTACTCTTCATCAATAATAATAACATCGGACCAGTGAGCCAAAAGCCCGCAAATAGAGCGTTTTGGGAACTACATACTAAATTTGACCAGTTAACGATATTAATTATAAGAAGTCACTTCAATCGTAGGAGAAGGAATCGTGAGAAAACAAAATAGACTATTAGTGTCCCTTGCTGTCAGTATGGCGCTCTATGGGACTAACGTTGTCGCTGAGGAAGTTGATGAGCAAGACGAGGCTAACAATAACGTCATGATTGTTACTGCGCAAAAGCGGACCGAGCGAATTACTGAAGTGCCTATTGCTATATCAGTGTTTGCCGCTGAACAAATCGATCAAACGGGTATTCAGGAACTGAGAGAATTGGGTGATTTTATTCCCAATATGGTGGTAACTCAAGGTACGGATTTTAACTCAAGAATTATCATTCGAGGTGTGGGCGCACCGAGTCGAAATATCGGTTTTGATTCTCGAGTAGGTGTTTATTTAGATGGTGTTTATTTAGGTCAGGGGCCTTCTGTTAATCAAGATTTGGTTGATTTAGAACGAGTAGAAGTGCTTCGTGGACCACAAGGCACTCTTTTTGGTAAGAATACAGTAGCTGGCGCCGTTAGTCTGGTGTCTAAAAAACCGAGCGGTGAATTTGAAGGGAAAGGCACTATTAATCTCGGTAATTTTAATGCCGTAGAGGCAAAATTGGGTGTTGATTTTGCATTTAGTGATACTGTTAGTGCTAAATTGGCTGTGTCCTCTCGCACTCGTGATGGTTACGTTAAAAATGTTTATACAGAAGGGCAGCTTCCAACTACTCTAAATACAGTTGTCGGTGCAGATCCAGTCAATAACATACCAGGTACTCCAGTCTTTGGGATCCCATTACCCTTTGATATTGAAACCGCAAATCCACCTGATACCAGTGATGAGCTAAATAATCAGGATACTCAGTCTTACCGAGTTCAATTAAGAATCCAACCTTCAGAGAGTTTGGATATTAATATTGCAATTGATGGACTAGATTCGGAAAGAAGTCCGGTGTTAGGTATTCCAATTACCACTTCTTTTGGTGATACACCAAACCATTGGGCAGACTCCAGTAATGATGAAATAAATTGGAGTTTTCAGGGCGGAGAAACTAGAGATATCTTTGGCGTTAGTATGAATATCGATTATGAATTTGATAATGAATATTCATTGCGTTCGATTACCGCCTTTCGCGATACTGAGATAGCCTATGGCAATGACACCGACTATAGTCCATTGGATTTCTTATATCTCAATTATCGAGATAATTATGAACAAACGACTCAAGAGTTTCAGTTAATATCTCCAGACGATGCAGCGTTTAAATATGTGGTTGGTTTTTATTATTACGATCAAGATGCGAATACTTTTAGAGGGGCGATTGGAGGTAATGCTGCTGGTTTCTTTGGTGTAGTACCAGGCGGTGGTGCTTTTAATGAAGGAGATGTTCAAACTGAAAGTACCGCGCTATACATTAGTGGAAGTTATGAGTTTGATGAGCAATGGAAACTAGGTTTTGGTGCTCGCTATTCTGACGAAACCAAAAAGGTTGTATGGGGCCTAGATGGTACTACCTCTGGAGCTTTTTTGATCGGCTCAACTTCATTAATTCCAAGGGCAAATGCAAATGGTGAGATTGAAGACTCACGCAACGATACTAATTTTTCTCCTGCGATAAGTCTGAATTATTTAATTTCTGAATCGATAAATACCTATATTAAATATTCTACTGGATTTAAATCTGGCGGTTTCAATCTAGATTTTATTAATCAAGAAGATGCGGAGCAAAGATTCAAATTTGACAAAGAAACAGTTGATAGCATTGAAATTGGACTAAAAACAAGCTTATTAAATGAACGATTAAAATTAAACGCTGCTTATTTTAATGCGCAATATGAAGATTATCAAGTTAACCAATTTTTTGATTTAGGATTTGATCAAGTTACAGGTACTCAGTTAACCTCAATCCGAATTGAAAATGCTGCAGAGGTTGATACCAGTGGTTTGGAAGTTGAAATGAATTATAGCGCTACCGATAACCTAACAATAAGTGGTTCATTTGGTATTCTTGATGCGACATTTGCAAGCTTCCCGGGAGGTGCCAATATTGCGCAAGTAAATGACACTAGAGGAACTATTGACAGGATATCAATCGACGCAGATGGAAATGATTTACCACTTGCGGCTGATTTTTCAGCGGCCTTGGGGATCCAATATTACACTAACTTGATCTCAGGGTGGGATATGTTGTGGAGACTAGATGCAAATCACACAGGTGATTACTATACAACAATTAACAATACGAAAACTCGTATTGCTCCAGGAACACATCCATTGACATTTGCTTTGGATTATCCTCATTTTCAAGGGTCAGCCACAACCTTGGATACTGTACCATTTGGCCACATAAAAGCGACAACTATTCTAAATGGTCGAATTGGTCTTATCGATCAAGAAGGTGGTCTTGAGGTTTACTTATGGGGTCGCAACTTAACTGATGAGAGAGAAGCTGTAGATAGCTTCCGTGAGTTCTTTGGTACGCTGGTCAACACACCTCGTCAACCTCGTACATACGGTATTGAAGTTATGTATAACTTTTAACTAGAAAAATCAGTTGAAGCGCGAAAAATAGCGCACCCCGCTTCAACTGATTATTCTAGGTTTAATCTTTGATTAAGGTGCTAATGTAAAAAGGGAAACTTCGGTTTCCCTTTTTTAATCAATACCTTCAGGTAAGTTTTCTAACAACACCCGTTTAACATTTTCCCCCATGATCAATCGAATATCATTTTCATCTATACCTAGCTTTAACAATTCATCTACAATTTGCGGTAAACCAGTCACATCAAACACACTGGCAATTGCACCATCAAAATCAGAACCAAGCCCGACATGCTGTGCGCCAATTAAATCGATCGTATATTTAATAGCTTTGGCGATATCTTCCGCTTGAGTGCCACATATCGCTTGTTCAAACATGGCAATGCCAACCACTCCTCCGGTTTGCGCTATTTTTAACAAATGCTCATCCGACAGATTTCGAACATTATCGCAAGTTCCCTTGACGCCAGTGTGAGATACCAATATTGGTTCTTTGGCAATGGCCAAAACATCATCAATCAATTTTGGTGAAGCATGTGATAGATCAACAAAAATATGTTTTTCTTCCATTTTTTTTATCAGATTTCTCCCAAAATCAGTTAGTCCACCTTTTACAATACCATGAGCCGAACCTCCTACTTCATTGTCAAAAAAGTGAGTCAATCCAATCATGCGAACTCCTGCGTTATAAACGGTATCTAAATTATCTATTTTACCGGCCAAAGCTTGAGCTCCCTCTATTCCCAAAAACCCTGCTACTATTTTTTGATTAATATGACGTGCAACCAAAAAATTTTGTAAATCCTTTTTAGATTTAATGACTCGTAGTTGGCCCTTCGAATTTTCTGCAAATTTATGTAAACTTTGGCTTTGTACCACCACTCTTTGAGTTAAATCAAACCAAGATAAGATAGGTCGCCCCTGAATGATAAAGGGTAGAGTGAGCTGGTCTGATTCATTGCTGTTTTTATCGAAATTAAGTCCAGTGGGGACTTTGTTGACAATGGTGAACGCTTGTAAAGCCATATTCGCTTCAATCATTCTTGGTAAATCTTCATGGCCGTATGAATGTCGTTTATTGATATCCCTATCCCAAAGCAATACATCACTATGTAAATCCGAAATAAACTCTAGAGATTGATAAAGCTCGTTGGCTTTTTCGCTGACAATATAAGGTCCTGAGTTGATAATGGTATTAAAGCGTTGGTCGACGATTGCGGGAACAAAAATTCTTGCCAGTACGTATAGGATCAATAAAAGGAAAAATACTCCGACAACTGTTTTTTTTAGTATTGTATTGGTTTCTGTTTTTTGCATTATTATTCCAATCCGTTAAATTTTGGTTATTATTGGATATTTCCATGTTACTCTTCTTGTCAGAATTTTGCATAGATACTATTTGCATAGATACTATCGAAGAACAATTCTAAAATAATATGGCAGTCGCTAAAAAATTTAATTCAATCTATTCTGGTTTTGCGCGGGCACTTAATAATTTCTTTGCTGTATTGGGAGTTTTTATACTTCGATATTGCCAACTCGATTTACCAAGATCTTATAGAATATGGCTCTACCCAATCCCTCCCATTTTATTCCTTATTTTGATTGGTTGGACTATATTAAAAGAGAAACCACAAAAAGCTCTAATGAGCTTTCTTTTAGTGGTACTCGGTGGAGTTTTTTACTTTGTATCAGTTCGACGGGGAAAAAAAACAGAGGGGGCTTTTAATTTTGTAACCTACCCAGATACATGCAAAGCTCTCCTCTACAGGGAAAATGTATCAATTTCCATTTCTTTTAATTTTCCGTAATTTTTGGCTTTTTCTCGTATATCTTTTGCTTTTCCGATTAAAACAAATTGAAGGTTATCTTTTGGAAAAACAGATTGGGCTATTTGATTAGCCTTTTTGACATTTAATGAGTCAACGTTTTTTTGAAAGTCATTAATAAAAGAATCGTCAAGATCAAGGGACCACATTTTAGAAAGCAATTGTGCTAATTGAGTTGTGGTTTCGTAGCCG
This sequence comes from uncultured Kangiella sp., assembly GCA_964454125.1. Lineage (GTDB taxonomy): Bacteria > Pseudomonadota > Gammaproteobacteria > Enterobacterales > Kangiellaceae. Next base: position 12,703 of record CAYVSL010000015.1, on the reverse strand, counting down.
GGAGGGAATTGGCCTTTAACATATGACTTTGCTGATTCGAGTGTTTTCTTGTCGATGCCTTTGCTCCAGATCCGATGATAGGTTTTAAGTGCCAAATCGATCGCCTCAAATGTTGTTTGCTTTTTTGTAAAAGTAGAAATAACAAAATTTCCCATTTTAGATTGGCTATTGAAGCGACTCTTAGCGCCGTAAGTTAAACCGGAATTAACTCTTAATTCATCGTTTAACCAAGATGTAAATCTAGCCCCCAAAATAGTATTGATAACGCCAACAGCAACCGTGTCGGGATGATCAGAGGCAATGCCTTTACCACCAATCATAAAGGTAGTTTCGATTGCATCATCTTTGTTAATTAACCAGACATTCGATTCTTTCAGTTCACTGAAACCAGACAAGTTGATCGTTTGAATTTTTTGAGATTTCCAAGCAGAGAATAATGGGCTAATTTTTTTTACCATTTCTTGAATTTCGAAATCACCCACTAGAATTAAAGCACTGTTATTAGCTGAATAGAGGTTTTTATAAAAAGTTTTTATTTGTTTTAAAGTAATATGTTCAATACTTTTAACATCACCTTCTACTGGATTTCCGTATGGATGATGTTGGTAGAACATTCGATTAAATGTGCTGCCAATGACATTTCTTGGTTGTTCTCGACTTTGTTTCAATCGATCCATATAACGTTGTTTTTCATTATCAAAATGCAAGCGAGTAAATTTTGGTTTCAATAAAATGTCGCGAAAAACAGGTAGTAATTTATCTAAGTCTTTAGTTGCAATAGATAATCTGGTGGTTGAAGATTCTATAGAGGCTTGGCTGGTAAAATTAGCACCATGATAAGCAAATAAATCTTCAATTTCTTGCTTGCTTAAATCACCACTACCAAAGCTTAATGCGTTTGCAGTTAACGTCGCTAGGCCAAAAGTTTTACCATCGTTAATCGCACCTGCTTTTGTGACCATTAACATATCGACCAAAGGCACTTCATGTTGTTCCATCAAGTAAACCGTCAAACCATTTTCTAAGGTTAATTTCTCATAATTTGGAATTTTAAAATCCGCAGACACTTGTTGAGTTAAGAGTATTAGGATTGCACTAATTGTGCTAACTAAATATTTCATTCTATAAATCTCCCTTTGCACTATCTTTGTCAGCAGCCAGAATTCCCACAGTCCTATTCGACTTTATCAGGTAATTACGAGCTACTCTTTGAATATCTTTTACAGTCGCTTTTTTCATATCAGAAATAGCACTAAACATTTTCCCATGGTCACCAAAAAATAGACTATAGGTTCCCAAAGTATTTGCCTTGCCATTGATAGTTGCCAAGGTTCGGTAAAAATCGACCTGTGCGATATTTTTTATTTTAGTTAATTCTTTTTCCTGAATACCGGATATTATTATTTTATTTATTTCAAAAATTATGGCTTTTTCCAGTGTCTCTGACGTTACTCCATTCGCGGCAGTAGCCCAAACATAAAAGAGATTGGGATCGAAAGATTCCGGCATGTAGGTAAACACATTGGTAGCCAGTTGTTGATTAGTGATTAAGCTTCGGTATAAGCGAGAGCTTTGACCATCTCCTAAAACAGAAGCCAACATATTTAGTGGATAATAATCTTGGTGGCGTGTTTCCGGGATATGAAAAGCCATTAAAATATTGGCCGATGTTGCTGAAGGTTTTTGGACATAAACACGGCGTTCGCCAAGTTGTTGAGGTTCAACCGTATGCACTTTTCTGGGGGCGGATTGTGCTTTGATGGGTTCAAAATATTTTATTGCTAGTTTTTTCACTTGTTTAATCGTCACATCGCCTGCGATAACCACTACGGCATTATTGGGTGCATAGTAGGTTTTGTGATAATCTTCAAGGTCCCGCATAGACCAATTGTCAATATCCGACTGATGCCCTATTACACCCCAACTGTATGGATGTGCGCGAAACGCTACGCCTTTCACTTCTTCCTGTAGTTTACGAAAGTTGGAATTTTCGAGACCTGTTGTTCTTTCTGAAGTAACAACCCCCCGTTCACTTTCGACCATTTTTTTATCAATGGATAAATGTTCGATCCGATCTGCTTCTAAATCAAAAATAGTTTCTATGGCACTGGAGGGGAACCAGTTGGTATAGGCGGTAATATTCTCGGAGGTATAAGCGTTGTTTGCACCGCCAGCAGCTTCCATCACTCGATCAAACTGTTTAGGACCATATTTTTTAGAGCCATTGAACATCATATGTTCAAAGAAATGAGATAGCCCGGTAATACCAGGATATTCATTACGAGAACCGACTTTCCAGAACAAATACATATTCGCATTTGGAATGGAATGGTCCTCCAGAACGAGAATGGTCATTCCATTTTTAAGATTAAATGATTTTACATCTTCCAGTTTTGTGATTGCGCTGGCTGACAGGCTAAAGAACATGCCACACAATATCATAAGTGCTTTATACATTGATTTTCTCCTTGTATCAGGTAGCGTAGATTGTATTGCGATTAAAAAATTATGCAAGTATGAATAGTAACAAATGGTTAAAATTTTGGGAAAGGGGAACATGATCATCATCAGTTCCTATTTCCAAAAAATTGATCTGATAGCGCTTTCATCCCATAAAATGAAAACCGCTCCCATATTTCGGTGAAAAACAGATATAGAGCCCTTTAGGGTGATCCATAAACTCGCTTTGTGGCGCTGAAATGACTGACTCAGACATCGACTATGCTCTTTTGTGGGAATTTTAGATTCGTTTTGTTTAATCTGGTATAAATCGTTGAGGCCATGGGAATAGTACTAGAGCAGTGTGTTTGGGGTTATTTCTCTCGTTTCAACTCGTTATTTTAGGTCTAAGCCAATGAGTCTACAGACAATAATTTAATTTTGCCATTAAATGTCATATTTTGCCAAGCAGTGGCGTTTATTTTGAACTAAACTTTGAACAGAGTCGTCTGAAATAGGGCCAGACATGCCAAACCGAATATAAACAAAGCCCAATAGAATGATTACATCGGCAATATCAAAAGCAGTGATTGGTGATCAATTGATGGTGTCCTGTTAATCCTGTTTATATTGGAAATAAGTAAGAAACAGTATGAAATCAACTAGGTTTTTTGTCTTTGTAACACTTGTTTTAAGCTTTGGCTTTACAAGTGTTTTTGCGCAGGTAAAAAAACAGCGCGCGCTGATAAATGCTGAACAAATAACCGAAACGAGGCAAAATGATGTTCTTGTTGATTCGGTTAGTGCAATGATACAAACTAAAAATTTTAGCCGTAGGGAGCTTGCTGGTGAAGAGTTGGAATGGTTAAAAAATAACTCCACTCTTAGTTTAGGTATTGATCATTCTTGGATACCTTTTGAATATGTTAATGCCCAAGGAAAATATACCGGTTTAAGCTCCGACTATATTGCGTTGGTAGAACAAGAATTGGCAATCACATTCCAGCCTGATTATAAACGTGATTGGAATGAAGCATTTGAAGCCGTTAAACTAGGTTCTTTGGATGTGATTGCGGCAATTGCTAGGACCGATGAAAGAGCAAAATATATCCACTTTACAAAACCTTATATTTCATTGCCTTCCGTTATTACCACCCGTAAAAAAGCATTTTATGTTCAGGGGATGATCGATCTACTGGACAAAAAAGTAGGGGTTATTAAAGGCTATGTTTTTGAGGAAAATATAAAAGAGGATTTTCCCAACATTCAACTGATCGGTGTTAAAAACGTTGAGCAGGGACTGGAGCGACTCAAAAACGGTGAAATAGATGCATTTATCGGTGCTTTGGCTCCAATTAATTATCAAATAAACAAGCGTAATCATACTAATATTATCGTTGCTTCATTTACTCCCTACAAACTTGAGCTGTCGATTGGAGTGCGTAAAGGACTGGAACCTCTGATCCCTATCTTGAATAAAACACTGACATCTATCGATGTTAAACGAAAATCAAAAATTGCTAATAGCTGGTTATCTGTTGCGGTCGATATAGGAACGAGTTTAAAAATAATTGCCTTCTGGGGAATACCGCTATTTATTGGACTATCATCGATCACTTTTTATATTTTTCGAGCCAATCGAAGAATGCAATATGAGATCTCGGAACGAAAAAAAATGGAGGTCTCACTTAAAAAAGCCAAACAAAAGGCCGAAAGTGCAAACCAGGCAAAAGATAATTTTTTGGCTAATATGAGCCATGAAATTAGAACACCTATGAATGCCGTGGTTGGAATGTCGCACCTTTTGACCGAGTCAGGATTAACGGATGTACAGCAGGGTTTTAACAATACCTTGCAAAATTCTGCGACTTCCTTATTGGTATTAATTGATGATATTTTAGATCTGTCTAAAGTAGAAGCGGGTAAGCTAGTGTTGGAAAATCTACCGTTCAAACTCGAAAACGTATTAAAACATATTAAAGATCAAATTATGTTGATTGTTGATAGCGATAAAATCCAGATAAATATTGAACAATCCACTGATATTCCCGAAATATTACATGGTGATTGCATTCGGCTCGGTCAGGTCTTGTTAAATATCGCAAATAATGCCGCAAAATTTACCGAAAAAGGTAGCATTGATATCGAAGTTAAGGCATTAAGTAAAACAGAAAACCAAATAAGCCTTCAATTTTGTGTATCCGATACTGGGATCGGTATTTCTACAGAGCAGCAAGAGAAGCTTTTTAAAACTTATAGTCAGGCCGATTCGTCCACAACAAGACTGTTTGGTGGAACCGGATTGGGATTGACGATAAGCAGAGAGTTATGTGAGCTAATGGGGGGAACTATTTGGATGGAGAGTGAAGCAAGCGTCGGTAGTCGGTTCTTTTTTACTGCTACATTTAATTTGAATACCGATGATACGACAGACTATGTCACAAAAGACAAAATGGAACCGGGCCAACAGAAAACAAGATTATTTGATAAAAATATATTATTGGTTGATGATAATCAAATCAATTTAACCGTGGCAAAGGCAATATTAGTTAATGCGGGATTAAATGTTGATACGGCAGTTAACGGACAATTGGCTGTTCAGGCTGTTAAAGAGTCGGATTATGATGCGATTTTAATGGATATACAAATGCCGGTGATGGATGGTTTTGAAGCGACCCAGCATATTAGAAACGAACTCGGTAAAAAATCGATCCCTATCATTGCAGTGTCTGCGAATGTCATGAAGTCAGATGTAGAAAATTCCCTAAAATCGGGAATGAATGATCACATTGCAAAACCCTTAAAAGTTGATTTATTGTTAAGTACTTTAGTTGAGCATATTTCAGCGGGTTGAATATCCATCAAATGAATTTCTTGATTATTATTTTCTTTATCAGCTTAGGCTGGGTAGCAAAAAACGACCGATGGATAAAAGATAAACACATTTCCCTCGTCAATCACTACGTTATTTATGTTTGCTTACCGGCGATTGTTCTTTTAAAAATCCCCCAATTAAATATCGATCAAAGTGTTATTTTTCCAGTTATTATGGCTTGGTTGCTTATACCGATCGGTGTGATAATTGTCCTGACATTAGCTCATTTCAATGATTGGTCCAAAGAGGTAACGGGTTGTCTGCTGTTGCTCGCCTGCTTTGGAAATACCTCTTTTGTTGGACTACCGATCATCCAAGCTTTTTATGGTGAGCAGGCAATTGGCTATGCGGTAATATATGATCAAGTTGGTTCGTTTTTAAGTTTGGCTATTATAGGCAACTTTTTTGTAGCCAAATATTCTACAGAGCCTAAAGGGCGAGTGATATCTCCAAATAATCGGCAAGAGAATATTCAGGCTATAACACCGTTTTTGATCAAAGTATTTTCGTTCCCACCATTTATCGCGCTAATCATTGCTTTTGTGATTGGTGATAATCTTTTTCCACAAATCATCCAGAACGGCTTTTGGTTAATCTCTTTGACTCTGGTGCCAGCGACAATGTTTTTGGTTGGCAGTCATTTCCAACTCAAAATCCCTAAAGAGTTAACAACACCGCTAGGTTGGGCAATAGCGATTAAAATGTTGCTCGCGCCAGCCTTTGCATTGTTGTTTCTTTTATTGTTTGAACAACGTGGTTTGTACTCGCAAGTTACCTTTATGGAATCTGCAATGCCACCTATGGTCACTGCGAGTATTCTTGCAATACATGCCAAATTAGCGCCCAAATTAGCGGCAGCAGCGGTTGGCTATGGCTTGATAGCAGCTATTTTTGTGATACCAGTAGTTTATTGGTTTTCCAGCTTGATAAAATAGCAACTGTTCGTGGATAATACATTTATCAAATAATTAGATATTAAAAAATTATAAAGAAACCAAAATATGAACTTATTAACTACCGCAAAAATCAAATTAAGATTGATGTTGCTATTGGTAACAGCCTGTTTTTTATTTGGTTGCGAACTGCAAGACAAAAGTATCTCCGATATAAATGACTTTATCTCTGAGTCAAATATCGACACCTCTAAAGGTGGTTGGAGACGTGAATTACCAAAGCCACCCCAATTAACCTTTGATCTGGCCAAACAATATTTATGGCATTTACAAACCAATAAGGGCAAAATTGTGATCGAATTGAAAGCTCAGCAATCGCCCATGCATGTTTCGAGCACTATTTACCTGACCACGCTTGGATTCTACGACACATTAGCTTTTCACCGGGTGATTTCGGGATTTATGTTGCAAGGAGGCGACCCTTTAGGAAATGGGCAAGGTGGTCCAGGTTACACCTATATGGGAGAGTTTGAGTCAGATCTTAAACATGATAAAGCGGGAATTTTAAGTATGGCAAATACCGGTCGGGCTTATTCTGATGGTAGCCAGTTCTTTATTACCTTTAAAGCGACCCCACACCTGAATGGTCGACATACTGTATTTGGGCAAGTTATCGAAGGCCTTGAAACCTTGAAAATTTTAGAAAAATTGGGTAGCCGTAGCGGCAAAACCAGTGAAAAATTGTTTATTAAAAAAGCGACTATTGAAATTAAATAAGCCCAACTCGGGATAATAGTAAGAGCTAGAACCTTTTTTGAATTTTTATGAAAGTAAAAAAAATACCTTTACCAATCAAAAATGGCGTATCTCCCAATGGTCTTTGGTTACCCCAAGGGCATTGGGAGACTGTGTTTGATTATTTTCTTGAGCAATTTCCTCACTTAACCCCGTCAGAATGTTTAAAACGTTTTCAAAGAAATGAAGTTGTAACAGCCGATGGCCAAGTTTTAACTCAAAGCAGTCAGTATGTCTCTGGACAACATATCTATTTTTACCGAGAACTGGAAAATGAGAGGGCGATCCCTTTTGAAGAAAAAATCATTTATCAAGATGAAAATATTCTCGTTGTCGATAAACCTCATTTTTTACCGGTGGCACCAACCGGTCAATATTTACATGAAACTTTGCTGGTCCGATTAAGAAAAAAACTTCAGCTCGATAGCCTTGAACTTTGTCACCGTCTCGATAGGGAAACCGCCGGTATTATTTTATTAACTAAAAAACAAATTGTTCGAGCCGCTTATCACGCTCTTTTTTCTGAAAGAAAAATAACTAAAATCTATCACGCACTGGCACCCACTGTAGATCTTGATTTCCCTATTAAACGAACAAGCTGCTTAGTAAAAGCCGAGCCTTTTTTTAGAATGAAAGAAACGGATGGTCCGGCCAATTCAGAAACTCACATTGATCTGCAGGAAAATAGAGGCGTAAACAGTCTTTATCAACTTTCTCCCATTACGGGTAAAAAACATCAACTAAGAGTCCATCTAGCTGGATTAAATATGCCGATTGTTAATGATTGTTTTTATCCCGTATTGGTTGAAAAGCAACCTGGGGACTATGCCTCACCACTGCAGTTGTTAGCTAAATCCATCCAGTTTATCGATCCCTTGAGCAAGCAATGTCAAACCTTCGAAAGTGAGTTTTTGCTTTGATCGTTTGTTCAATCGCTGGTAAAAATGATTAATTTTTATGTTTAGAGACCGCTCTACCTCCATTTAATTTGACATACATCCTGTCTTAGCTATATATTTCCTGCTCAATTGTTTGATTGGGTATAAAATGAGTAGCAAAAATAAAAATCAAGCCTTTACCTTATTCGGCTCACGTATCTTCAATGTATTTCTCGATAATGAAGTGATGATCAAACGATTTTTGCGACGATATTCATCCAATTCTCATGATATCGAAGATATTAGCCAGGAAACCATCCTGAGAGCACTTCATGCGGAGAAAAATCGTGATATTCATCAGCCGAAAGCTTTCCTTTTTGGTGTTGCAAAAAATATTGCGCGTAAGTCATTGGAAAATAAATCTCGTTCTTTGATCGATTTTATAGAGGATTTTGGTGAGAAAGAGTACTTATCGGATGAACCTAGTATTGATGAACACCTTGACGGCCGAAGAAAAATATTGGTGTTTTGGGAAGCTGTTTCTGAGTTGCCGCCACAATGTCAAAAGGTATTTGTTTTAAAAAAAGTCCTTGGTTATAGCCATAAAGAGATAGCCAAGGCTCTAGGTATATCAACAAGCACGGTAGAAAAACATGTTGCCACAGGGCTTAAGCGATGTAGTAAATACATGGAAATGCACCAAGCAGGTATCTATCAGCAACAAAAAATTGTTGAAATGCGTCAACAACAAATAGATTAAATTGAACTAAAATGAGTAAAAAATTCTCGTCACAAAATAATAGTGATCTCACTACAGAAGCTTGTGCATGGATTGCACAACTAGAAAGCGAATGTATGAGCTCTGATGATTTAGCCGCCTTTAAAGAATGGGTGGAACGTAGTCCGGCCCATATAAAAGAAATCAAACGGTTAGCCCATTTATCGTTTGAACTGAATGTTTTAACCGATATGGTGATCCCTTTAAGAGCGGCAGCTGAGCGTCAAAGAAAGTTTTCTATTCTTAACTTAAAAGTTCGTAGACCTAATTTGCATTATCTGACCGGTGTAGTTTGTCTGGTCGCGTATTTCTTTTTTAGCAGTTTTTGGCTTGATCGCGAAGGTGTTTTTGTTAGTGAGCCTCTCTTGTATACAACGGAGGTTGGCGGACATCGCAAGATTTTACTATCTGATGGTACTTTGTTGGATCTAAATACAGATAGTGAAATTGAAGTGGATTATAGTCTAGGGCGTCGAAAAGTACGCTTGTTAAAAGGTGAAGCTTTTTTTGAAGTCTCTCATGATATTAATAGACCGTTCATTGTTTATGCTGGGGAAACATCGGTACGTGCGGTGGGAACAGCATTTGTTGTGCGTTTAATGTCTGAGAAGTTCGAAGTTACTGTTACCGAAGGAAAAATCGAAATATCGCAGACGAGCTTAAACGAAAAAACGGTCAACGATAAAGAAAATTATTTGGCTGGTTCACAACTGGGTCGAAATCAACTAGTCAGCAAGCAGGAAAAATCAATTTATCTAGAAGCCGGAGAAAAAGTTGTTTATAACAAATCTTATCAAAATCTTCTACAAGAAAAGTTGATTGAAACAATGTCTAAAGGAGAAATCAAAAGAATGCTCTCGTGGCAAGACGGCCTTTTTGAATTTTCTGATACTCCTTTGGTCGAGGTCATTAGAGACCTTAGTCGTTATACATCAATGAAAATTGAAATCTCAGATCCTAAATTGCGAGAGTTGAAATTTGGTGGCCTCTTCAGGACTAACGAGTTGCAAGCCTTGTTTGATGCACTTGAAACAACCTTTGATGTTGTAATTGAGAGGAACAATGATAATCATGTAATAATAAGCCGTAATAAAACGGTTAAAATCGAAATCTAATGCGATGCGTACTTTGTGATAAAAGGCCATTAAAATTCGGGAAGCTTACTGTTTAGCTTCTAAATATGATGATTAGTTTTCTAGAGTTTAAGTCTGATGTTGAGGTGAATAGCTGTAAAAATACTTCAGCCGCAATAATGATAGTAATGAATTTCACTTCTGTATTTTCGGAGCAAAAAATTATTTTTTGCGGATTAAAACGATTTCTCATTATCGTTTTGTTGCTGAGCTATTTTTTGTCGGCAGTCTTTGTTCGTGCTACACAAACAGATAAATACTATGTATTGCAGATCCCTTCTTCTAAGGCGAGTATTGCATTAAGGTTACTCGCTCGTCAGACTGATTATTCACTATTATTTCAAAATACTGAACTCAAATCGATCACTACCAACGCCGTTAGTGGGCGGTATACCTTAAAACAAGCGTTAGACCTGTTACTTGCAGGGACCTATTTTTCTGGAGATTACACCGAAAAAAAAGTGATTACGATTTCACGACTATCTGCAAGAGATATAAGACGGGGAGATCACATTACGAGGGGATCCAACCTAGCTAACAGCGGTGTCGGGCTAGGTGCAACTAAAAGTGAATCTGAAGAAGAAACCATCGGTGATTTTGTAGATAAAAACATGGTGATTGTTGGTTCACGTTCCGCACCCCGTTCTATTAGTGATTCTCCAGTACCTGTTGATGTCATTTCTGGCAATGAACTACTCAAAAATAGTGCACAGGACATGGTTTCGATGCTGGCGAGTATCATTCCATCATTCAACGTCAACGCGCAACCAATAGCGGATGCCGCAACCCTTATTCGTCCGGCAAATCTTCGTGGATTACCACCTGACAATACTCTGATCTTAGTAAACGGAAAGAGACGTCACCGGTCGTCCGTTATTGCGTTTCTTGGTGGGGGTATTGCTGATGGGTCTCAGGGGCCGGATGTATCCGTTTTTCCTGTTATTGGTCTAAAACAAATAGAGATCTTGCGTGATGGTGCCACTGCGCAGTATGGTTCTGACGCAATTGCCGGGGTTATTAACTTTGTATTAAATGATTCATCGGAAGGTAGTATTTTCGAAATTAAATATGGCTCTTACTACGCGGGGGATGGTGATATGGTTCAATATTCTGGAAATGTCGGTGCTCGGCTTTCGAAAGCTGGATTTATCAATTTAAGTTTTGAATGGAAATCGCAAGCACCTACCAGCCGAAGTGTTCAAAGAGATGATGCGCTGGGACTCATTGCTGCCGGTAATTCAGATATTCGTACACCTGCGGTGCAGGTTTGGGGGACGCCAGAAGTTGACGATAACTTCAAAGTCTGGTTGAACACCGGGTTGGATTTGGGCGAAAAACAACATGCTTATCTGTTCGCCAACTGGGCTGAACGAGATGTTGAAGGGGGTTTTTTTTATCGTAACCCCAATACCCGTGAAGGAGTATTTGCTGGACCCGGAGTCGATGATGGAGCAGGCATCGATGAAAATGGAAATCCAATACTTACTCCAACGATATTGGTGGGCGATTTAAGCCCTGGCGTATTAAACAACTCCGGTTGTCCTATTGTGCGGATCATTAACAATGTACCGGACCCCGATGCATTAGCGTCTTTGCCAGTAATGAACTGTTTTGCGTTCAATAGCCTTTACCCCGGTGGTTTCACACCTCTGTTTAGCGGAAATATTCTGGATGTTTCACTAACTATGGGTATGCGAGGAGAGTTCAGTAATGATATTAGCTATGATTTTAACGTTTATGTAGGTGAAAGTTCATCTGGTTTTCAGGTTCGTAATACTGTTAATGCATCGCTTGGACCCTTTTCACCTTCTAGTTTTGAAGCTGGTGGTTACGCACAACGTGAAAAATCAGTCAATGTCGATTTATTAAATACGATTGATTTAACCACATATGCTTGGGGAATCGAGTGGCGACAGGATATTTTTGAAGTAACCGCTGGTGATGAGGCCTCTTTTAAAATTGGACCATTTGCGATTCAAGGTTTTAGTTCTGGTTCAAATGGTTTTAACGGTTTCTCGACTCGATCACAGGGCACCTTTGGTCGTCATAATATTAGTGGGTACATTGATGTTGAACATGAATTTGCTAGCGACCTTCTTGTTGATTTAGCCGTCCGACATGAGAATTTTAGTGATTTTGGGGCTACTACTAACTATAAGTTAAGTGGCATTTATGATATTAACCAAAGTGTTGCTCTTAGAGGTGCTTTAAGCTCTGGATTTCGTGCACCGACTGTGGGTCAATCTAATGTGACAAACGTTACTACTGCTTTTGATTCAGATTTAGGATTAGTCGATCAAGCAACTTTACCTCCGACTAACCCTATTTCGGTCCAATTGGGTGGCAAACTTCTTCAACCGGAAAATTCTGACAGTATGTCTTTCGGATTTGTCTATGAAAATAATGACGGTTTATATATTACAGTGGATATTTTTGATATTGAAGTAACCGATCGTATTGCACAAACTTCTAACATCAAACTATCAGACAGGGATAGAGAAGAACTATTGGAACAAGGTGTCACTGATGCAATCAATTTTAATAGCATTAAGTTTTTTACCAATGACTTTGATACCAGCACCCAAGGAATCGATTTGGTGGTGAGCTATTATGCAGGGATTATTAAGGGGACAGATACCCAATTTAACTTTGCGTACAACCATACTACAACCAATGTAGATTCATATAGCCCTGACATTATTAGTGAAACGCGAGTTAAACAACTGGAGGGAAATATACCGCAAGATAGAGCTAATTTCACTATCGCTCATTCTCAAGGTTTATGGGACAGTTTTTTTCGAGTGAATTACTACGGAGGTTATTTCGAGGCGCATCAGGATTCAGGTGACCTACCGATATACGCCCGGTAAATTTACGTGGGTTACCTTCTGATAGTACGTTAATACTAGTCA
>CAYVSL010000014.1:0-56648 GCA_964454125.1 uncultured Kangiella sp. | reverse complement strand
AAATTTAAAAGTCAGAATGCTTTGTTGGTAGGGTGAACTGATTTTTTTAGGTTAATAGTTCTCTTGCACTCGTGTCTGCACCAGCGTTAGCAATAGGTGGATTATCATTCAGCGGGTCGCTATCAGGCCCATCCAAAATCCCATCACCATCAGTATCCTGATTAGTTGGGTCCGTCGACTCCTGGTACTCTTCAAGATTATTTGAACCATCAACGTCATCATCGGTAGATGCATCGGATGAATCTAAACGACTATATCCCCAGCGGATTTCCCACCAATCGGGAATACCATCGGAGTCACTGTCGTGGTTTGGATCGACTGTGAATTGAATACCCACACCCATGGCATTCACTATTGTTTGATCTAAAATTGGAGATGAAATATGTGTTAAATAAGTATTTGAAAGCAGCAAACTACCACTCTCTGGAGCCTCATTTCCTGAAGATAAGGTTTGCACAAATGTTCGTGTTTCTAAATTAGAAGCATCGATAGCACCGAGATCCCAATATGCCCATTCTGCACTATTACATGACTCCACACATCCACTGGTTACTCCAGAATTACTTGCGGTAGTGTTGCTAGGCGTCATTGAATAAATACTCACACCTGCAATTTGTACCCCAGATTCATTGGTTGCATCAATCCTTAAATTAACAACATCGCCTTCGGTTACCGGAGATGTATAAGAGGTAGAAGTTCTTAAGATCATTGACGATTGTGAGTTAATAGTGGTAGCCAAAGACGCTAGGGCTAGTAGAGACAACTGCGAATCGTCTTCTAGTCTCGCTTCCAAAAATAAAACACTTCCATCCACTAAACCAACATCAATTTGAAGAGCAATAGTCTCATCTAACCATTGGTTAGCTGCCAAACTTCCAATCGGCCAAAAAATTTTGCCATCTTTAACTTCATTATTTCCAGAGGCACTGACAAAACTGTACCCAGATGGGATCTCAATAACCACCAATCCATTTGATAATGTACTACCCGTTGGGTTGCCTACAGACACCGTAAAATTTTGAATTGCTCCAGATTTACTTAGAGAGCGATCCGACGAAACGACAATTTGTGGACTGGTTACATTTTTTGCAATCACGGTGGGTCTCATACCTAGCGTATAAGCACCGCTTGAATCAGTGACGATAACATGACTTTCCAATGCCTCACCATCTATCGGTGTGCTCCGCACTACCGGTACGGTGATCACTTTGGATTCACCGGCCCGGATCGTCCCTAAATTCCACAACGCCCACTCCGTTGAATCGCAAGCTCCCACACAGCCAGACGTTTCCAGAGGTAACGCATCGATGTGAGTAGTACGCTCTGCCGTTAAGTTATTTAATGTCACGCCGGCAATATCAACGGCACCATTGTTTGCCACCACATAGCGATAAAAGGTATTTTTATTAGGCTGGGATATGTCTCCTAGAACCGTCGCAGTTAGGGATAAATCCACATTGTTACGGACAACTATTGATTCTTGACTCGTCCTTAACGCACCTGCTCCGTTATTGACCTCTGCTTGCAGATCGTAAATGGTTCCATTGGATGCAGATGCATCGACCTGCACTTTAAAAAATCGTTTATCAGCTTCGCCAACATTTAACGCCGATGACAGATTCCAGATAATATTACTTCCCACAAGGCTGCCATTATCCGATGCGCTGATAAAAGTTGTTCCACTCGGAATAGACACACTAATTTGGGGGGTCGTTATACCGGTGCTGCCAATATTTCCATAGCTAATCTCATACTCAACAATTTCATTGGCGCTCACTAGCTGCTTTTTTGCCATAAGGTGCAGATCTGCTGACGGAGATGAATCTATAGAGCTATTACCTGTATCAGTGACGGCAGAACCTATTCCAGTATAGGTAACGGAGGCAATTAGTGAATAACTGGTTGCATCGGATGCAGATGAACTCGTATTTAAAGGAATAATAATCACTTTGCTATCACCATCAACCATATCCCCCAATTGCCAGAGCGATGTTTCTAATGAATCACAACTGCCAACACAACCACTCGTTTCAAGCGGTAAAGGATCAATAAAAGTTGCCTCTCCTGGTGAAACGACCCTTAATTCTACGTTCGAACGAGTTATACCATCAGTATTAGATATCACGATTCGATAGTAAATATCATCTCCTGGTGTTGCCGTGGAATTAGACACCGAGACATCCACATTGATCGCCTCAACAATAAATGACGAAAATGACAATAAAGTTATTAGGAAAAAACGAGACACGTAACTTTGTTTTATTGCAATTGATAGCAAATTATTTAGTTTGATTAGCTTCATTATTTGGTATTGCTCCTTTGAACGATTAAATTGCTGGCTTCGATAGGTCCTACTGGCTGTATCTTTCAGCGCTAAGGAGAGAACCTATGAGTTATAAATGTCGATTGCCATTTCCACGCAATGACTATGACTATCCAAATATCTCATAACTTGTTACTATCTGTAATCGGTAGTTAAGGGCATTTAAAGCAGTTTACAGCGACATAAGCTACGTTCGACAATAAAGTCATGTTGCTAAAAACAGAGAACTCAAAAACATGGATGTGAAATCCAGAAAAAGAGGCGTCAAGGCCTCTCGCACAAAATTAGATGCAGCAATGCTAAATGTCGGAATAAAAACCCAATCATCTTTAGCGGAGCATATTGCAGTAAATGAAAAGCTGGAAACAGCCCCAAAAGATACGATCAATCGCGCATTTAGACAAGAAAGTGTATCGCCAACAACCATTGCCAGAATTGCAAAAATATTAAAAGTCGAAGCTTACACTTTGTACCTATCTCAAAAAGAAGATGATTTACATCAGCAAAACAGAATCTTTATATCAGACAAGCAAAAACAGCCAGCTGATAAACAAGCCATTTTATCCCGAAGGTTTTATAAAGTTGCGTTTGGGGCAACGCTGACAATTTTTATTGTTCTCTTCTCGGTATTCGGAATAAAAGAGCGTTTAATAGCCGAAAAAATGGATCTTAATGTTACCGGCCACTGGATATTCGAAAGTGCTATCGAAGGGGGTGTAACAGGAACGGGCGAGCTTAATAATAAAATAGAAAAATATGAGCTAGCGATACAATTAATACAAGACGGTAATACTCTGAAAGGGATGTATTTGGGCGCAACAAACGGTATGTGTGGAAAAGCACGCTTATCTGGTACAGTAATAGGAAATCAGATTGAGTGGTTAGTCACTTATATAGGCTGTTCAGGGATACGAAAAACCTTCAAAGGAGAGATTATTCGTTATCAGGAAGACATCAGAATTAAAGGAAATACTACTCCAATAAATACCCCGACTCGTAAATCCGCATGGTCAGGCTATGAAACCTTTGTTGGTGTACAAAGTAAGATTAGAGAGCCATAAACAAAATAACGCTAGCCAACAAGCATCCTAGTCAAACATAGTGAAATTTATTACTTGCTCTTATTTTAAATAAGTTTTCCTTACTCAAAAATAATTGGAAGAGCAAATAGCGCAAGTTCCATAAGATCTAAAATGAACACTATATACATACTAGATATCCCTTTTTGATTACTGAGTTAGTACATAGTAATGTCGATTATTTTCTGTTGTCAAACAAAAGCCTTGTCAGTTAAATGGATAGCATAGTATATTTGCCATCACCATAAAAAGAGTTTACTCTACCTTATTTAAATAATTTAGATGATAAAGTTCAAACATTTAATTCAGATAATTCAATCCAAAGTTTACGGTGATTAAGCCTCCCAACTATTGTATATATTTCACATGCCAAAAGGAACTTAAACATGCAAACAATAAAACGACGCATCTTTCTGGTTTGTAGCGCTCTTTGCCTATCAGCGTTATTCACTCAAATAACTGTCGCCAGTGAAGAAGATGAAATGGCAGAAATGCAACGAATGCTTAACCAGCAGGTTATGGCTGCTCCGTTCGATCCTGGTGATCCCGCAAGAGTCGATGCCTACATCAAAGAAGCGATGAAAAAAGATCTACAACCTGCCCCAGCCCCAACCTACTGGCAACAAGGTTACACTTGTGACTATATTCGACGCTACCGCTATGTCTATTCTGTCTATCGCGATTGTCGCTATTACCACCGATATCATGGTCGATATTGGGGTGCCGTTATCCCTCAAACAGCTGTCGTCCCTCAAGCCGTTGTGGTTGAAGCACAACCGAAAGTGGTTGTACAAAGCAAGCCTACCGTAATAGTAAAAAGTAGCAAACAAACAATACGTGTGGACAAGTTTGATGAAGACGCTTTAGAAGACTATTACGAAGGTCTCAAGTCGGCCGTTAAATTTATGTCGATGTTCTCGGCTTTTACCCCTGAGCAGTTTGATCAAATGAATAAACAAAATAGTGGCGCTCAGTGGTGGATGGCTTGGTCTGGCCTAGTTACTGGACAGTTGGAAACGGCAAAAATTGAATTGGAAGATTGGCCTCTCTCGGCCAAACAGCAAGGCTGGGCAATATTAGGTAAAAAAATTGGTAAATACAATAAGCTTTTTAATAAACATAGAGATAGCATAATTATAAATGATGCGTTTGAAGCAAAGCTAAAAAACTCTATCAAAGGCTTCGAGCTAGTGACTGAGAAGTCGCTTATGGCAGAATAAAAGTAATCTGAATGGTTACAAATATGGACAATCCCCTGCATAATAGCAAACTCCCTCTGGTATCGACGACAGTTTGTCTGTCGTCTTTTTTATTAGTGCCTGACTGAGAAAGAGCTTAATTCAATAAAACAGTCTCTTTTATAAAGAATGATTTAGTTTTAATTTTTTGGCTCAAAAACCACTTCAATTGGTAAGTTTTAAATACAGTGATCTAGGAGAATAATGATCTTATTTTTTACCCCAAGCCGTGTCAAAGGAAGCTAAATAACAAAATATGATAATTTTCACTACAGAGCTACCGCATTCTGCTCTCGCCCCTTACATCCATGTAGGCAACTGCATCATTGACGGTGGCCGTTATCTTCTGGTGCAAACTCACCTTCAGCCTACGCCTCATATGATGTTCTTGTTCATCAGCTCGTAGCTTTTCCTCCAGACAAAACCTCGCGGATATGCGCTTGCCATTCGCTAGTAGTTATCGTCTAATAACATCAATGTGTTCGACGGTGATTTTCCTACAGAGGACTTTCACCTCATTAGTTAATGCCCATGTTGGGCGTACACCATCGCGTGTTGCAGATTCGGCGAAAAGAAACCTCTCTGCAAATGCGGGCGTTATGAGAGATTAATAAAAGCGCGCGTCCTGAGGTAAATATGACGAAAAAACAAACAATACGAATAGTCAGAATAGTATTCCTTATTGGTACCATAACCTCCATGTTCTTTGTACCATGGATTTTAGTATGGGCTTGGATATTGCCACTACCAAATACGGTTCAAGAACAATTAAATGAAGCAATTGGTCATGGATTTGATGGAATGATTGTTTATGTGGATGAAGCGGGTAAACCACCAGCCTTTTATACTGCTGGCTGGAAAGATCGAAAAAATAAAACACCTGCCAACCCGCAATCCTTATTCAAGATTGCCAGTATCAGCAAGTTATATGTTGCAGTTTCTATCACCAAATTAGTCAGTAATAAACGTTTGTCTTTAGATAATACGCTCGCTGATTATTTTCCGGAACTTGTGGGAAGAATTGAAAATGCAGAAACAATCACCTTGAGATTGATGGTGCAACATCGGAGTGGTATTCCTAATTTCACCAATAATCCAGCTTTTTGGAAAGACACACCGGAAAGCGGTAAAGAAACCCTTGATTTTGCACTTGATTTGCCGGCTAGCTTTGAACCGGATAAAGGTTATGAATATTCAAATACGAATTATTTGTTGCTTCGCAAGATTATTTATAAGGTGGTGGGTTATAGCCATCATCAATATATCAAGGAGAAAATATTGATGCCGCTCGAGCTGAACAATACGTTTAGTTCGCTTAAAGAAGTGGATATAGACGATGTTATGAGTGGCTATTATGTTGGGATTGATGCCGATTTTAAGACAAATGAATACGGAATGTTGGCTACAGCAGAGGATGTGGGCATATTTTTGCGGGCATTAAACGATGGCTCAGTGTTTGATGAAGGAGAGCAGGAAATCTATTCCTCCATTTACGTCTACGAACATGGAGGTCTCGTTCCTGGCTATCAAAGTCTTGCAGAATACCATAAAGACATCGACACGATTGTTATTCAATTTGTGAATACAACTAATTTTGATGGATACGACTGGAATTTATCGGAAATAGTAATTAACCGTATTGTAAAAATACTGAGAAATAAAAAAAGCTCATAACAAAGTTTTTCAAGTCGGATGCCATTCGAGTTTTAATTTTTGTATTTGAATCTATTTTTCATTAAGTTTTATTTAATTAAAAAATGGGATGTAATAACGCGCCGCTTAAAATAGCCGTTAGGATACCAAAGGAATATTCATGAATGTATCGGAACTATTTAATCTTACGAATTGGATTAGCCAAGAAATTGAAGCTGTTCAAATTCAACAGAAGTACCAAAAAATTCAAACAATAATACAATAGCACGCTCAACCCAATCAACAGCGATAACCTTTTGAAACTCAGAAAGAGGGTCTCATCCAAACGCTAAAAAGCGTACCTCTAGATCAACTAACTCACATTCCGTATCATTCCGGGAAAAGCAAAAATTAACTCTGGTGCGGAACGTGAGTTAAAAATTAGGTTTTAGAGATTTAAACAAATAATTTTTTAATTCCTTCAGCAAAATTTATCAATTTTTCTTTAAAACTTTGCTTCAAACTGATGTCGATCCCACTAAAAACTGCGACACCTTCTATGATAACCGTTGGGGCGGTAGAACTTGCCATTGATGGCGCTTTGTTATCTACTCCACCAAAAATACAAAATGTATTAGAAACTACCCTTATATTTTCCGGTACAAAAATATTAGTACCACTGAATAAACTGAACATTTTAATATGAAGTGTTTTATGACTAAAATGCGCTTCAGAAAGGTCAATGTCTGAACCACTAAAAAGGGAAAACATTCGAATTTCTTTGGGAACATTCCAAGTGCCAGTTCTGTCACTTCCACTAAAGATCTGGACAATGTACTCAAGATCCTTCGATTCGCCCAAATCAGGATCTATACCCATTTTTTGCTGCTTTTGTTCAATGAATTGTTCGTCAACCTTCAATTCAAGATCTTTTATTAATTTAAGCAGTTGTTGATGATCGTCTGTTTCCATGGCTTGGTCCAAACGACGCTCGAAAGCTTCTAGGGATATTTCACCGTGGCTGTAATTCATGGTTAACTGGTCAATGACCTCCTCTCGAACTTTTTCGATGGGTCGGTCTTCTGTAATAACGGGCATTTTGTTCTCCATGTCGATTATTCAAATTGTTTTTGCCAAAGCGTTGTTTTGGACTGCTTGGCATGTTTTTATGTTTCTGTTGTTAATTCGAGAGTTAACTAAGGATCTTAAGCAATAGTTATGCCTATCTATTTAATCTTTATATTCAAAGAGTTACAAAATTATTTCCGTTCTGAAAAACGGTAGTAACTATTTTTTTAGTCAATTTGACCTTTTTACACTTATATTCTCAGTATTTTTAGGCAACTCGGCCCACGAGGCTTTCTGATAGACTTTTAACCATAAAATATATGGATATCAATCGCTGAGTAACCCTTAATCTTAAGCAGAAGTTACGCAAAGAACGCTGTAATACCCCTTTATCAAATCCAAAAGGATAAAACGAAATTAAAAGATTAAATGACGAATATTTGGCAAATACTTTTCAAATGATCCCGTATTAAAGGCTACAACTTTATCGCCTTCTTGAATCATACCATTTTCAATTGCTGGTTCGAGAGCTGCAATCGTGGCCGCCCCTTCGGGACAAATCCAAATACCATATTCTCGATAGATAGAACATAAATGAGCTGAGATAGCTTTCTCATCTACCGCAATCGCCATGCCATTGCTCTGTTTAATAATATTCAACACCTTAAAATGACCTACTCCGCCAGGTACATTCAGTCCGGTTGCAATGGTTTCGCCAGCTTCCGCCGGCGTGGTATCGGAGTCACCTTTATTATAGGCGTTGACTACTGGTGCGGTATTTTCTGCCTGAACGGAAATAATTTTTGGCCTTTTACTGTCAATTAAACCCAGTTTTTCCATTTCTTCAAAGGCCTTCCACATGCCAAGAATGCCGGTTCCTCCACCTGTTGGGTAGAGAACCACATCCGGTAATTTCCATGCTTGAGTTCTGCCATCTTTAGGTTCAGCCAGTTCAAACCCCAAGGTTTTTTTGCCGTCAATTCGCCAACCGGGCTCTTGAAAAGTGGCCATATTAAAATAGCCTTGAGGTAGATATTTTTCTTTCATTAACGCGGCGGCTTCTTTGATGGTTCCTTTGACTAGTTCGATTTCGACGTCATTTCGCATTTTTGCCAGTGCAGAAACCCGACCTAAAATTGGCATTGGGGTATTGCCTGGCATAATTATGATTGATTCCATTCCAGCCTTGATTGCATATTCGGCCAGTGAATCTCCAGCATTGCCCTGGGTGGGAACGACGACTTTTTTGATCCCATAATGTTTGGCCATTGAGATCGCCATGCTCATGCCGCGATCTTTAAAACTGCCGGTGGGGTTGGCTCCCCATCCTTTATGAGGCTGACCTTCATCTTTCAAAAAAAGATCGAAGTGATACTTATTGGCAATTGAGTGATTAGTCAGTGGAATTTCGGGTGTGTAACCTTCACCCAAAGAAATGATATCCTTTCGATCGGCTTCATTATTGATATCTAGACCCAATAATGAGCCAAATCGCCACATGGATTTCAACTCGGGCCTGTACCACTCAAAATTTGGTTTATCTTGGCTAATTTGGGCTACGTCAATGATTAATTCTAACGGCCGATTGTCTTTCTCACATAGATTCATCAGACGTTCGCCTGGATATTCGGCACCGCAGTCAGTACATTTTAACCATTTTAAATAGCTCATTAATCCATCCTAGTTTTGTAGATTTTGCTATTGAAACATATTTATCTTGTTACAACTAGGGAGGGATTGAAAATGCACCAACTAACCTCCCTCAATAAAATTTAATGAATACGGAGCCAAAAATAGTAGAGTGGATTGTTGAAAACTTAATGACAATATGGTCTTGGTTACTATCCATTTGATTTTAATGTGCCTATGATTTACGATCTGAGAATTGTAATCTAATTTAGATTATAAAAAATAATACTCAGCGGGGTACATCATTATGCAGGCAAGCGCAATATTACAACCGGTTTTTGTAGTCGGATTACTGACTATGGTGATGGCTATATGGATGTTTTTGACACGAGTACCAACGATGAAGAGGTTGCGCATCCCTCCCCAAAAAGGTCAGGATACAAGCAAACTAAAAGCGTTGCTGCCCGATGAAGTGACTCGAATTTCTAATAACTATAACCATTTGTTTGAACAACCAACATTATTTTATGCAGTTGCCATTTCTATTGCAGTATTAGGGCACGTTGATGCGATCCATGTCTATAGTGCATGGGCTTATGCGATTATTCGAATCTTACATTCTTTGGTTCAAGCAACGGTTGATATTGTGATCGTTCGATTTAGCCTTTTTTTTCTTTCTTGGATCATATTATCGATAATGATTGTTCGTGAGGTGATAGTTATTTTTTAATCACTTTTGTTTTCTGGTAAGAGTGTTTCTACCCCACCCCAAATAGCTAGCAGCTTCAGCTTTTTTACCAGCAGAAATTTCCAACGCGGTTTTGATCAGTAACTGCTCGATATCTTTTTGAATACTGATTAAAATATTTTCATCGCCATCACTAAATCGATTTTTAATTTGATTGGCTAATTGTTTTTGCCACTGATTATCGGTAGTTTTTACACGAGCATTGGACAATTCGCTGGGAAGATCCGTTGGAGCAATATATTGGCTATTAGCCATAACGGATAACCAGCGACAGGTATTTTCAAGTTGCCTAACATTTCCCGGCCAATCAAAACCCTTCATTTTTTCCAGTGCTGGTTTTGATATTTGAATTTTGGCTTCGTTTAGTTCATCAGCAATTTTGCCAAGAAAATAATCGGATAATAAAGGGATATCTTCTGCTCGCTCTCTTAGTGGCGGTAGCGCTAGCGGAATAACATTTAGTCGGTGATAAAGGTCTTCTCTAAACTCCCCTTTTTCAACTTTTTCCAATAAATTTTGATGAGTGGCTGCAACGATCCGTACATTCACTGAAATAGGGTGAATCGATCCGATCCGATAAAATGTTCCTTCGGACAACACTCTTAATAACCGGGTTTGAGTTTCTAAAGGCATATCGCCTATTTCATCGAGAAAAAGTGTACCGCCATCTGCCTGTTCAAAGCGCCCCAGAGAGCGAGCGGATGCACCAGTAAAAGCCCCTTTTTCATGACCAAACAAATCTGATTCAATTAAGTCTCTAGGGATCGCAGCCATATTTAAGGCAATAAAGGGTTTTTCTTTTCTTGGACTGTGTTGATGTAAAGCATGTGCAACCAATTCTTTTCCGGTTCCTGATTCGCCTCTGATCAAAACGCTGACATGGGAATTGGATAATCGTCCTATGGCACGATATAAATTTTGCATACTGGGTGCCTCACCAATGATGGAAAATCGATTGCTTGGTTTTGTTTCAGGCCTTATTTTCTCAGTCTGTTTAGGGGCTAGTGCTCGTTCAACGATTTCACTGACTTCATCTAAATCGAAAGGTTTAGGCAGGTATTCAAATGCGCCTTTGGTATAGGCTGTCACCGCGCTATCTAAGTCCGAATGAGCCGTCATTATAACAACCGGGAGATCGGGGTATTGTTGCTGGCAAAGGTTCAGCAATTCAATGCCTGATTTTCCTGGCATACGTACATCAGAAATTAACAAATTGAAGCGGGCATTTTGTAAGTGTTTGATGGCATCATCGGCAGCGCTGGTTTGAGTCACTTGTAATCCAAGATCTTCTAAGGTCTCGTTAAGAACCCAGCGGATACTATCGTCGTCATCTACTAGAAGTACTTTCTTATTGCTATAGTCTATTTTCATTATGTTTCTCTGCATTTCTTACCAATTTTTGTGTTTAAACCTAGAAAAATCAAACCGGTAAATATAGACTAAAACAGGTTTCACTGGTTTTTTGATCGAGCTCAATAATACCTTGGTGCCGTTGAACTAAACTCTGAGCAATGCTTAATCCTAATCCGCTGGATTCTTTTCCGCTAATCGTCGGGAAAAAAATATCGTTGCTGAGCTCCTCTGGTATTCCGCCGCCATTATCTATGATGTCAATCCTGAGTACTTGGCGATATTGAGACTGGCCGATGGTATGTTGATGGATCATTCTAGTTCGAATAATCAATCTGCCTACACTATTGTTACCCTTTTCTGTCTGGATCGCTTCGGCGGCATTCTTAATTAAATTTAACAAAGCCTGCTGAATTTGATTTTGAGAAACGGTGATATCTGGCAAACTGGGATCATAGTCTTTTACTACCTGTTGAACTTCTGGAAATTGTAGAAGAACAATTTCTAGAGCTTGTTCGATCATTAAATGCGGATTGATCAATTGGGGTGCTTCAGGTGTGGCTGGCATTAATAATCGATCGACTAAAGCACCAAGGCGATCAGCTTCTCTAATTATGATTTGTGAATACTTATCAGAAAAATTGTCGGGTAGTTTTCTTTGCAGCAGTTGAGCGGCTCCCTTAATCCCACCGAGTGGATTTTTTATCTCATGGGCCAAGTTTCGGATCAGATTTTCACTGATTCGACTTTGTTGTTGTATTCGTAAATCTTTGCGGATATTTTGCTGGTGTGCGCTAGTCTGCAATTCTAAAAGCAGGTCATCGCCGCTGAATACTTGGCAGGGTGTCACCATTAGATTAGTACGAATGACGCCAGTCGCTACTCTTAGTTCAACGTCTTCGATAAAGCCAGATTGCTCTTGCTCTCTAAATGGGTTGAGTATCGATGGCGATAAATCGCCTTTGACTAGTTCAAAAAATGTTTCGATTTCGAGCTGGCGGTTAGAAAAGCCCAATAGTTGCTCTGCAGCGGGGTTAAGCTGCAATATTTGATATTCGCTATCGAGCAATACCAACGCGGTGCTTAACAGATTGATATTGAGTTCTGGATTGAAGGATTTATTCAAAACATGAGGCTTTATCTGGAGTATTTCATCAAGCATAGTGGATATTTTAGTGCGTTGCACGGTTTTGGTGCGCGTTATGCTTTTTTGATCTGATAATGTAGGATGGAAAGTTCGAATAACAGACAAAAAGCAAAAGAAAAATCTTTTGTCCGCTATTCAAGCTATGGAGTCAATTGACTAATAGAGGATCCGACTCTTGATTGTTCCCTTAATTAATTTTAATCCCTCAAAGGCATCCTTGCTGGAAGTTTGGTCAATATCGGTTACCACATAACCCACATCGGCATTCGTTTGTAGGTACTGCGAAGCGATATTTACACCAGTTTCTGAAAAAACATCATTGATCTTAGCCAAAATACCGGGTTCATTATGATGAATATGACATATGCGATGTTTATTGATCAATTCAGGCAAGCCCACTTCAGGGAAATTTACTGAAGAGAGTGTAGAGCCATTATTGCTATATTTAACCAATTTTTCGCTGACTTCAATGCCAATATTCACTTGCGCTTCTTTAGTACTACCCCCGATATGCGGCGTCAAAATGGTATTATCAAATTGACGAAGTTTAGAAACAAATTCTTCCTGATTCGATTTGGGTTCGGTGGGAAATACGTCGATTGCCGCACCGTAAACTTTGCCGGTATCCAATGCTTGGCTAAGCTCATCGATGTCGACAACTGTACCACGAGAAGCGTTTACCAATATGGCTCCTTCTTTAATATGATCAAAGGCTTCTTTGTCCATCATGTTTTGAGTTTGGTCGGTTTCTGGGACATGAAAGGTGACTACATCAGAAGTTGCTAATAATTTATGGAAGCTATCGGCAGGGCGCGCGTTACCCAATGACAGTTGTTTATCTATATCAAAAAATTGCACTCTCATTCCCAGATTTTCGGCTAATATACCGATTTGAGTTCCGATGTGACCGTACCCCACAATTCCTAAGATTTTTCCTCGTGTTTCAAATGAATTGGCAGCAGATTTCAACCATTCGCCACGATGAGCAGCGGCATTTTTGGCGGGAATGCCTCTTAACAGTAAAATGATTTCCGCTAGTACTAGTTCGGCAACGCTCCGGGTATTGGCAAAAGGCGCATTAAAAACCGGAATGCCTTTTTGGGTGGTGGCACTCAGATCCACCTGATTAGTACCGATACAAAAACAGCCAATGGCAGATAACTTTGGCGCAAAGCTCAGTAATTTTTCAGTGACTTGGGTTCTGGAGCGGATCCCTAAGAAATTAGCATCGGATAAAACTTCTCGTAATTCATCTTGTGGCAAGGACTTACTGGCGGTGAATAGGTTGCTGTAACCATCATTACGAAACACCTCTTCGGCACTTGGATGGATCCCTTCTAATAGAACGATCTTAATATTTTCTTTAGCTAAAGAAGTATTTTGGCTAGTCACGATTGATTTCCGTTGAACAGTTATTTGACAGCAAAAGCATATGAAAAAAATGTTTAATTAGCTAGTCATTTAGTGGATTAATCCGACATTTGGGTTATATTTTTTGGAAATAAGCGGCTTGTCCTAACGTGGAGGAATAAGCGTTAAATCAGGAAATGAGCAAGTTTTGTTGTTCTAGTACATCCCTTCACAGGGATTAGTCAAAATCCCTGTGAAGGGGGACTAGGTGCTGCTGGACGAAATCGACCACGGTTTCAATTGATTCGAAGACTTCGGCAGTCAACTCATCATCGGCCGATGTAAAGCCATAGCTTTCTTCCAGTGCAGTAATGACAGAGACAATAGCCATTGAATCAAACTCTGGAATATCACCTAACAAAAGTGCATCATCATCCATTTCTGTCGGTATGACATCTAACGAAAGAATATCGATTAGCAATTGTTTTATTTCAAGGGTGAGTTGTGCATTTGGCATAATAAGGCCGAGTATAAACAAATTGCGCGGATTCTAGCAATTATTGAAATTGAATGCACGGGCATTTTTTCACTAATAGGTCAATCTCACGGTGATAGTCGTTTAACCTAGAAAAATCAGTTGAAGCATGAAAAATAGCGCCACCCCGCAACGAACCTGACTATGCGAAAAATGGGCTCATCGCTGGCAAGGAGACCACGCCATTTTTTACTAGGTCATGCACGCCACAGGATAGCACTTTTTCCACGAACCCAACTGATTATTTTAAAGTTTGAATCTAGATAGTGATCAAAGTGGCGAACCGCTGTATTATCGAAGCTTCATTTAATCAGTCGAATGGTAGGTGTTCATTTTATACCCGTATATGCCCCGTTTTGATCAAGTAAAGAATTGGGAATATTGTAAGTGGTCAAACGTTTCAATGACTTTATAGGAACAACTATCGATGTTTTTACTGAGTCATTAATATTCATCTAAGTTATAGGTATGGGTAATGTATGCATAAAATAGCTGGGGCAGGCGGAACCAATGGTGGAATTGGTCGTTATTTAATCGGTCTTACGTTGATGTGTATTGGTGGATATTTATTCTTATCCAAAATAATGGTTACTACTGGCGCCTTTTCTAGAGGTTTTGGTATGGGAACACATTTATATGGAATTGGCAGTAGTGGTTTTGGAGTGACAGGAGGAATGATCCTCATCCCGTTTTTTATTGGCATTTTCATGATTTTTTGGAATAGTAGAAATATTTTTGGCTGGTTAATAAGCGGTTTAAGTGTTGTTGCTCTTATTGCAGGTATAATTGTAAACATTAGAATGACTTTGATGCCAATGACAGGATTCGATATTCTAATGCTAATTGTTTTGATGGCTGGCGGTGCTGGGATGTTTTTTAGTTCGTTAAGAAATTATGACAAATCATGACGCCATTAATGCGAATGGTAACGGACATTTAATGATGTTTGAGAACAATAAAAAATTAATTGGTAAACACGTCATTTTGGAATGTGCTGGTGCTCAAGCGCATCTAGGCATAGTCAAAATGAAAGCATTAATAAATGAAGCGGCAATAAAGGCTGGTGCAACACCGATCACTAACAAGTTTCATCATTTTGGCGAAGGCATGGGGGTGACTGGTGTACTAGTACTGGCAGAATCACATATCACAGTACATACTTGGCCAGAAAATAATTATGCCGCCTTTGATTTTTTTATGTGTGGAGTGTGTGACCCTGAGCTAGCCGCTCAGTTTGTTATGGATCATGACAAAGACGGGGAATATTCAATGATTTCAATTGACAGACAACGACCAATGAATATTGAATCTAAATTAATCGCTTGAACCAATGTCAAAAAGTTAGAAATATTTTAAATAAGGATTTTAATATGCTAAGAAAATTTTCTAAATGGATATTTATATTGAGTATCTTTGCAGTAGTTGGATGTACATCCGAACAGGAGAAACTGCTAAAAAGAGTAGAATCTAGAGTAGTGGATGCTGAGCGCGCTGTCGTTCAGCTTAAATCACATCTTCGCAATGGGACAATGCGAAATGCAAAACTATTAGTTCAATATGGAGCCTATCTTAAACGACAGAAGCCTGACCTTGCAGAAATTATCGATACGCTTCAATCTGAAGGCACAGTGAATGGATTGATGTTAAATAACTTACAGCATCGCTTTTCTCAAGCAAAGTTAGACAGTACGACGGTGGCAAGAAAAGACATAATTGCAGCGAGTAATACATACAATGAACTAGATTCAATTATTGAAGCTGCAAGTCCGAATAGTTTTAATATGATGCTGACCGATCAGATTAATGTGCTTGCCGATATGTCTGATGGCAAACTTAGTCGTGTCGAATCGATGAGTAAAGAAGCTAGTCTTGCCGCTAATAAAAGTAAAGATTATGGTGCGGGTAGTCAACTAGTTGGAAATCCAAATTACGGTTCGTGGCATCGAAATTCTAATGGAAGTTCTGCTTGGACATGGTTTGCAGCTTACGCGATGTTCAACTCGATGAATCGTAGTCCTATTTATTATGATCGTTGGTCAAGAAATCGAGATTATAGTTATTATGGTAGCGTTGGACGACATCATTATATTTCCCCTAAACAAAAAACATCACAAACCCAATTAGATAAAAATTATAAGGACAAGTTTTCAAAACAAGGTAAGAAATTTCAAAGCCCCTATGCAAAAAATAAAATTACAACAGCAAAAGTTTCTCAACAAAGAAAAGTGGCACGCAGAACAGCCTCAAATAGAAGAGCAGGCTTTTCAAGTAATCGTCAAGGCACCGCGAGCAGTCGAAGTGCATCATCCAGAACATCTCGCAGTTCATCTCGCGGCAAATAAAAAGGAAAATAACAAATGAACGATTTATTTACATCCTATCAACTGAGCATATTGTTTATTAATTTCAGCTTAGCGATTGCCGCGATTTGCGCCACTCGAATAATTCTTGGAATGGTAACAGGAGTTAACTCAACATCTGAATTGTCAAAACGTGATAATTTTGCTTTTGGCATATCGGTGGCTGGGGGGGCTCTAGCAATTGCCACCATACTTCTTGCGACTCTTTCTGGCGAATCTGCTGCCACTTTAACTCAAGAAGTTGGCAATATTACGGGATATTTGGTTGGTGGTATTGTTTGTTTAGTTGGTGGAATGATGTTCAATGATCTCGTGATTTTTAATCAACTGTCGCTTAAAAACGCGATAAAAGAGCAAAATATTTCTGCTGGTATAGTACAGGGAGCAACCATGCTGGCACTTGGAATAATGATTGCGAACGGAATGGACTGGGAACCAACTGGCGATATTACTGAAGCATATATCATCCTTCCAATATTGGTTGTGAGCCTATTTATTTTATTTCTTGTTTCTAAATTTCGCGCATTGATTTATAAAAAACGCAATGGCGGAAAATCTCTACAGCAGGCATTAGCCAATTGTAATTCGGCATTGGCCATTCGTTATGCTGGTCATTTAGTGGGTACTGCATTGGCTATTGGGGCAAGTAGTGGCGTGGTTACCTATCTTAATGCGGATAAGGTGACTTCGCTCCTTAATTGGGCTCTGGTCGCAATCGTTATTACTGTAGTCATTTCACCTTTATCAATGTTAGCTAGGAAATTTGTTCTACCGGGTATTAATGTTTCGCAAGAAGTCGATGAGCAGGAAAATATAGGAATCGCGTCAATTGAAGCCGTTATTTTTATAGCTATTGGGTTGGTATTCAAAGGACTTGCCGGATAATGACCCTTAGTTCAACGGTTGCTCTAGCACCCAGTAAGCGTCAACTTATTCATCACGATATTGTGCTGATAGTGAGTATGCTTGTGCTTGCAGCTTGCGGTCTTATTTATGAATATTTGTTGGCACATTATGCTGGCAGAATTATCGGTGCTGTTGAAACGACGATTTATGCCATGATTGGTGTAATGATTGTATCGATGGGGTTAGGCGCATTTTCTGCGAAATGGATAAAAAACCCATTTGAAGGAATGGCATGGCTTGAGCTTCTTATTGGTCTGCTAGGTTCGGTGGCTGTGCTAATCATGGCTAGTATGATGGCGCTCTCTTTTACCCTACCTCATTGGTTGGCCGATATGTATGGACTTCATCCTTCGGTTTATACCCAAGGAGGAATGGTTGAATCGCTAAAAGCGGTGGCAAGTTTTACCCCATTTGTGATCGGTTTTGTATTGGGATTTATGGTGGGTATGGAAATCCCATTGATTGCCAGAATTCGTGAACATATTCACCAAAGGCATTTAAAAAATAATACCGGAACAATCTACGGCGCCGATTATATTGGCGCTGGGATAGGTGCTGCCATTTGGGTATTGATTTGTCTTAAACTTCCCATAATGACCGCGGCAGTGGCAACCGCTTCAGCGAATTTGATTATCGGTTTGATCTTTTTAAAGTATTACCAGTCAGAAATGCAACGTAAAAAAAGGTTGTGGGCAGCCAATATATTGATGTTATTTGTGATTCTTTTACTCGGCTACACTGGATCAAATTGGGTCGAAAAGATGAATTACACTCTGTTTGAAGATTCACCCATCTATACGAAAGTAACCCCCTATCAACATTTGACGGTGACAGAACGTATTGTTGGTCATGGGTTGCCGAAGGTGACCAGTTTATACATTAATGGTCGTTTGCAGTTCTCCTCTAATGATGAACACGTTTATCATAGTTATTTGACTTATCCTGCAATGGTGGCTTCTGCAAGACATGATAACATCTTGATTATCGGTGGCGGTGATGGACTTGCCGTGCGTGATGTTTTGAAATGGTCACCAAAGGCTGTGACATTAATTGATCTTGATCAAGATATGATTGAAATGTTTCAAGGAAAAAGCGAAAACTTACCTCCACAACTGGCCAAAACACTCGTATCGCTCAATGCTAATGCATTAAATGATAAAAAAGTGAATATTATCTTAGGCGATGCGTTTATAGAAATAGGAAAGTTAGTATCGCAAAAAAAAATATTTGATACCATCATTGTTGACTTGCCTGACCCTAGTCATCCTAACTTAAATAAGCTGTACAGTGATATGTTTTATTCTCGCGTAAAGGAAGTGTTAAACGGCGATGGTGTGGTCGTTATTCAATCGACGTCACCTTACCACGCTAAACAAGCGTTTATATCTGTAGGAAAAACACTAAATTCGGTTGGTTTAAAAACAGAGCAATATCATACCAACGTTTCTACGTTTGGAGACTGGGGTTGGACTATCGCAACAAAGTATGGACGTTCTGTAAAAGAACGAATAGAAATGACCGAATATTTGCCTGTCAAAGACCCGCTTATTTCTAAACAATCAATGTTAGCCGCTTTTGTTTTTATGCCAAATTTTTATAATAATATGGGGCAGGTAAAAATTAACAGAATTGGAACAAATACGATATATCAATATCATCAAGAAGCTTGGAATAAATTTGATGGTGTATTTTACTCAAATCCTGAATCAATAGGTAATGGCGCATCAAATGATGCAAATTAATAAACAATGGAGATTATCAATGTCATTCGATCTAAATGAGCTTTGTTTAAAGCTTAACCAATACGAAACCACAGAAGGAAATCGATTTACTGCTGAAGTAATTGACGAGCTTATTGAAATTAGTTGCTCAAATGCTGAGGACTTTCCAATCCGGCTGTCTGTCACTAATCAGCAGATTATTGCTTTGTCCCATTTATTTTCTGAAGATGACATCATTGCTGAAGAATTACTTTCACTTAACGACACTTTGTTACGTTTATCACCAGTGATACCTCTTAGTTCATTTGGTAAAGATGGCAAGCTTTATTTTATTTTTGGTGCAATGCCACTAGGAACTACCTTTGAAAATTTGGTCCATGAACTCGAAGTTCAAGCGGAAAATACAGTTGAAGCACTTGAAATTCTTCAAGAATTGATGGTTGCATAAGGAGAATATTATGGGAATTATGTCTGATTTATTTAAAGCATTTAAGGGCGGCGCTAACGAAGTTGGTGAAGCGATTGTTGATAGTCAAGCCATTCGAATTTATGAGCAAGAAATTAGAGAGGCCGAAAAAGCAATCCAAGCGGCCAAACAAAACCTCACGAAACTCAAAGCATCGGAAATGGCGCTTTCTCGTAAAATAAAATCGTTTGATGACGACATCAGCGATTATGAAGAAAAAGCCATGGCAGCGCTAGACGCTGGAAATGAGAGCTTAGCAACAGAGATTGCTGAAAGGATCAGTGAGCTAGAAGAGGAGCGTACGCCTTTATCAGAAGAAAAAAATGCTCTACAAAAAGATGTTAATGGCATTAATAAATTAATTAAAACTCGTGATAAAACTATCGCTAAGAACAAGCGAGAACTTGAAAAAGTAAAAACGATAGAGCAGGTGCAAAAAACAACGTCAAGTATTTCAAGTAATATGGCTGCCACTAATAGTTCTACCAATAGTGTTAAACGTTCCTTGGAAAGGATCAAAGCCAAACAGCAAAGACAAACCGATGAAATGGCTGCAGGAGAGTGGTTAGAAAAAGAAAATTCTACCAATGATCTAGACAGTAAAATCAAAGCTGCTGGTTTAAGTGGAAAATCCAGTGGAACCAGTGATGTCTTAGCTCGTTTAAAGGCCAGAAAATCAGCGAAATAAAACTCGCTTAATAATGTCAGTCAATGGACCCTCAAGCAAGAAAATGATGGTCATATTGAGCATTGTTTTTATTTAAGGAACCAAAATGTTTAGGAAGTTAGTTAAAGCTTTTTCTTCTAAAGAAAAAGATGTTGTGAGAAATATCTCAAGTGCATCTGATCTATTAATTGGAGATATCATTACGTTTAAACCGCGTAGCGAGCTTCCTAAATCCTTGCAAGGCGTAGATGCTGAAGTAATGGGACTGGGGTGCTATGAGTACAGAGACGAGCAAGAGAGAGAGTTCACAATGAAAACGATTGATGGAGACGTTTTTTTTCTTGCACTCATAGATGATGATGGAGAGCGTTATTTATCTTTATCGAAAAAAATCCTAGCCAACAATGTATCGAAACTTTTCGATGAGCATGATTTTAGTGAAATATTTGATGAAGTTGTTTTTGCTAAAAGCTTAAGGCTACAAAGCGATCCCAGTGAAAAATTAATGGGTTGGCTTGATGATGACTATAATCAAACAGTAAAAGCAAAACAAGGATTCTATCATCCTAACTTACCAAAACCTTCTGGAACCGGGCAAGAGTTTTTGAGTCATTATTGCGAAGCTGGAAATGACGACTATGGTTTACAAATTGAAATATGGCAAGATGGAGAAACCGATGTATTTGTAAATTGCAATTGCGCTGAGGATGTTATTCAGGATTTTTGGCCAGCGAGCAAATAATTATTCGATATATTAATACCCTCAATGTATTAAAAAAATGGGGTTACCTGAAGCTAAAGCAGAGTCAAGAGGAGTTTGTATCTTACCTAGTAGATTCGGTTTGTTTTCAAAAATTAAATTTATTATTGAACCGTTATTTTCATTTTATATATGACAAAAATATTGTGATGTTGGTTTTAGACTAAAACGGCTAGACGAGGGTTAATCGCTAACTAATCACCTTATGAAATAAATTATTGAGTGAATCGTAATCAAAGTTCTTCCCTAAGTCAGAACCACTATAACCTTCAAGCCTTTCTAGTTCGGAAATAATAAACTCATTGATAATCGGAACCGCCGGCGCGATTTCTTTTTCAAGAGCTAGTTTTTTCCGTTCGATCAATTTTGTTATAGCACAGTCAAGCTCACTTCCTGTATCAACTAGGTTTCTCAGCTTATCAAATTCAATAGGTGCAGGCGTACCTTCCTTTTCCATCCATAGAATAGACAGCAAAGGTCTCAGCACATAAAAGTACTTTTTAAGCGGAACCATTGATTTTCTTAAATAACCACGATAGTTGGTCTTCGCCATGCTTCGATAATGATAAATACCTTTTTCCACAGAGTAGCTAGACGATAAGAGTTCTCTCGCTGTATTAGCGAACACACCATCATCACGATAGATAATCGAAGAATGTAACCATTCAACAAATGAAGGATTCGATTTTTTAAACAGTTTTAACGCTTTACGAACATCCCATCCGCTGATATCAATTTCATCAACGATTGGATATTCTATAACGTCTCGTTTTTCTTCTAGATCAACGGCCACATACCAATCTTTCGAATGAGCATAGATAAAACGGACATCATAGTCGCTATTTGGCGATGCAAAGCCCCATGCTCTGCTGCCAGATTCAACGGCATATAGAACTTTCACACCATGTTCTTTCTCAGCGATGTCTATTCTGCGTTGTATCTCTTGTTCAATTTCTTTTGGAATCACTTTTTCCATTGCGTTTACTCTTCTATATACAATTTAGTATGGTGCTGCTATTTGATGCATTTCTTCATTATTAAGATCATGTACTAAATTAGCCTCATTAATTTTGTCAATGTTGTTTTTGGAGGCTCTAAAAATACAACCATTTTCTGACCATAATAATTCATTTTTGTACACTTCACACCATTCCCAATTTTCTTTTTGTATTATTACTCCATCAAAAATTAATAGGTGGCTTTCCCAAAATGAAGGTGCGGCCCGTGGTGTTGACCTCGTCCATTGGTGCCAATATTTTTCGATGATCTTATTTTTACTGAGCTCTTTTGTAAATTTAATGTGCTCTTGATTTTTATCTACGAGTTTCCAGCCATTTCTAATTAGTCTGGCCGGATAGACCCCATTTTCTAAAACTTCCCGATCAGATTTTAATCCCGTTAACTTACAGCCTCTAAACTCATTGTAAGATTCAGAACCGTCGTAAAGCATGTAACTAGAGTTATTGTTAAACAAACCTCCACCACGGCCGCCTACATTGCGCCAAAGTGAAAGGGCTTTCAACCAAGGAGCTTTCGAAACGACAGTATATGCTTCGCCTTTTTTTATTGCTGAATAGATAAGGAGTCCGCCATCAGGAGATATATCTGAACAATATTCATAAATTTTTCCTTTTAACCACTGGTAGCTTTTTACTTCGTCGTTCTTAAGATCCCAAGAAAAAAGACCAACTTGTTTTGCTGGTCCTCGTCTGATGATTACTGCTTTATCTGATTTTGTGGGAATCAGCACAAAGTTTTTTGCTCTTACTATATTTGTCATCTATTAGTTTCTCAATCCTTGGTTAGTATTTTTTTTACATCACCTTGTTTATCTAGCTGAAAAATATCCAAATCGTTGGCTATGAATAGATTCCCTGAGTAAGCTTCCTTTGCTTCATTTTCGATGTCAAAAATTGAATCTGGCTTATCTTTATCTGGCTGATAGCGTGCACTAAAGTGGGTTAGTATTAAATTCTTTATACCAGCTGATTTAGCAAAATTACCTACCTGTTTGGCATAACTATGCTGTGGCCCTGCACCCACCTTTTTCGCAATTTCTTCGGTATAAGTTGCTTCATGTATAACCAAGCTTGCAGTCGCTGACTCGGCTCTAATCAATTCAGGCGTACCGTTATCGCCACAAATGATGACTTTTCTAGCTTGATTTTCTGGTAACGTACAATCTTTTGGATCAATTATTGAACCATTGTCTAATGCAATAGATTCACCACTTTGCAATTTTCCCCATAGTGGTCCTTGAGCAATACCTAGTGTCTCCAACTTATTCGCATCGAGCCTTCGTTTAGCCGGTTTTTCGGTAAACGTATAACCGAAACTAGGTACTCTGTGAGACAACTCTACACAACCAACATCAAAATTTTTTAATTCGATAGTTGAATTCAATTCTTCAACATCTAAGAAGTTGATTTCATAACCTAAATGAAGATCAGTTGCTTGAACAACAGCAGATATAAATTCCTTAATTCCTTGCGGCGCTATAATTGTAATTGGTTCTGTTCTACCTGCCATTGCAGAGGAGGCTAGCA
This sequence comes from uncultured Kangiella sp., assembly GCA_964454125.1. Lineage (GTDB taxonomy): Bacteria > Pseudomonadota > Gammaproteobacteria > Enterobacterales > Kangiellaceae. The sequence continues at coordinate 33,123 of CAYVSL010000014.1, read as the reverse complement.
AGCCCGGCAGTCCGTAACAGTGATCACCATGGATATGAGTAATACAAATCGCTTTTAGGTTTTTTAATGATAAGTTGGTATGTTGTAATTGGTGTTGAGTTCCTTCTCCACAATCTATCAGGTACCAAGATTTACTGGCTTGCTTACGCAGCGTCAGTCCACTTATGTTGCGTAATTTTGTTGGAACTCCAGAAGAGGTTCCTAAAAATGTTATTTCCATAATAATTTGCTGCTTTGTTATTGATGTTTTAGCTAAAAAATCTATTTTATGACTGTAGTCTTGAGATATTTAAGCATTTTTAATCCAGGGTAATCAATTATAGATTTTCCTTTTTGTTTTACGTTACGACGATATTTTGGATAACTAGAACGATAATAGCAATCCCAGTAACTAATTATTCTTTGATAGGTCAAGCTAAGAAAGTCGGGATTTTCTTGAATGAAATCGCTCATTGCCAATTTGTCCATTGATTCTCGATTATTGTAAATCAATTCAATAATTTCTATTACATATTCACCCAGTAATTGAAATATAAAAGGTTCAACAAATAGCTCTTTAGAGTCAAGAATCTTCTTTAGGCAACGCTCTTTAACATATCCACTGTGATGCCTGCTAAAGAAGCAGTAAACTAGTAGTTTCTGTCTTTTCGTAAGCAACCATGTTTTCAGTAGCTGATTCTCATTAACATAAATCCTTTTCGGAATAGTAATCTCTTCCTGATTTATATTAACTGTGAATTCTCCATTAGGCTCGAACTTCGACTTTAGATTGAATATTCTATAAATTCGCTCAATATCTTTTTCAAGATATTTTGGGAAACTGTTTTTTATTAATTCTATGTTCATATCTAATGGAAAACTCAAAAAAATGATTTTTTATGTAGAAAACTGCTGCTACTAAAATACGACTAATCAATATTTATCACTGATTAGTCGTTGAAACAATTAATACGATTATTTAATCTGGAACATTACCCGTAATCTTAACCATATCTTTCATTACACCTTCTAGTCCATTGTAAACGGTCATATGATCAATCTTACCAGTAATTCTTTCCAATACCTCTAATTCCTTAAGTCGCATTAGAGTCGCGTTACCTTCCATTACTTTAGCGGTGTTATGTAAAGAGCGAGTCGCTTGAGTTTCTTCGCGACGCTTGATCAAATTGGCTTCGGCGGCTTTTTGTGCTTCTACAACTTGATTCAAAATACTCTTCATATCACCCGGTAAAATAATATCTTTAACACCAACATCCAATATTTCTAGGCCATAAGTTAGTGCCTTGGCTTTTATTCGGTTTTCAACAACCTGATTGACCATGTCTTTATCTTCCAAGATAGAGTCAAGGGTTCGAGTACCAACCACTTCACGAAGCGCCAACTGAAATTCTCGATATAGGAACTCAGTATGGTTCTTCAGTAAAGTCGCTACCTTTTCAGTATCTACTATACGATAACTTGCAGAAAGATTAATTCGCAAACTCACTCGATCTTTAGTCAAAATTTCCTGACCACTCACTTCCATAGTTTGTAAACGGCAATCTAAGCGAACCACTTCGACATTTCGATTGAAACGCCAGTAACCATAGTTGCCTGGTTTCAACAATCTTTCCAACTTACCATTAACCTTCAAAAGGCCAACATGGTTATCGGGTATTTCAATATAGTAGGTTGAGTTAACACCTGTGGCATAAATCGCACTACCTTTACTTCGTACTAAAGTAGCAAGTAATTTTTTATCGACAGCGAAGTCCTCACTGATATCGATTATCTTTACATCGACCTTAATCGCTACGTTCCAAAATATTTTAAATGTATTTGGCGACAGCACGTCCGTAACCTTACCATCGAGGTAAACTAAACCAACTTGATTCTCTTTGATATCAAAACTAACTACCTGATCGCCAAGCAATTCTTGATAGGCTGTTATCAGGAAACGTCCCAAGTGATGGTTTAGCTCTGCCTTGGTAATATCATATCTAAAAGTTGTCACACCTCCTGATAGATCGAATAGTCGATACTCACCAGGGTTCAAAATTTTTTCAAATCTATTTTTGCGAAATAACAACACTCGTTCGTTATCTGCTACATTTATTTTCTTCATTCCTAGCATCTTTTTTCTCCTTTTGTTTCTGTACTTATTAAACCAACAATGATGTTTTATCTGTTGTCTTTTTTAATGTCGGGCTTCCTGCCTCTAATTAGCAATCAGTATTTGAGGTAGGTGGGAGGTTTGATGAGAGGATTTTAAAACTAAAGTTCTTTGCGATAACTCTGAACTTTATCCAGATATTCCCCAAAAAAATATAGTACTTTCAATCTTCATCAAGCTTCGCACTTATCTAACCTATATTGACTGGTCATTAGTTGCTGAACTAATTTCGGTTTCGCTAAATGTCTAAATGCTACGCTTAGTATCTACCTTCACTTGCTCAGAAGCCCTTTGTTTACTTCATGGGGAGTCGAACCCCAACCTTTTTTTCCGGCCGTTGTGAAAGAACGGGAATCGATTTTTAGTCGATGGTTACTGAGGTCGGAATCGAACCGACTACAAATAGAATTAAATCTATTGCTCTATCCAAATGAGCTACAAAGTAGTTTTGTGTCTAGAACTAATATACAAATTTGGTACACAAGAAAGTATTCCTTTTGTGCCAGACTGGTCTGAGTTATAGCTGTGTTTAAATACAACCAATGTCAGCAACCAGAACCGTTAAACTCGTCATTATTTCCTAAACTCTTTTGGAAGAATCAGAACTTACTAATACCGTTCACTTCTAACTCTTCGCATTCTTTAATGAGCTGACTCGCTGTCTTTTACCTATATTAAGATAGGGTGACTTTGAGTCTTACTCCTTTTTACTAATTATTTTGTCATTGCTTTATTATGTAGGAGCGAATTCATTCGCGATAATTGGTACAGCTCCTGATATATCATCGCGGTTGCCAAAAGTAGGTTCTTTAAGAAAAACCGCTCCTACAAGTTAGACTCTATAACAACAATCTTCACCGTATCATTATCAATTTCGGTAGTGCTTATAGCATTGTCAATAAATTGGTTAATAATATTTATATTCGTTTTAACATGTTCACTCATCGAGTGAGTGATAAAACTACCTCCAGCGTTTAGCGCCAAAGGAAGTAAAAGTTGATCCGCTAAATGTTCTCCAACAACTGCTTTGGAATCAAAATACCGTTTTAGATTCTTTATCGCTTTTCCGGCAACTCTTTCCGCGGTCAATCCTCTTTGCGCAACTTCATCAAATAATTCAACGGTATTTTCAAACGCTAGTTTTAGCGATATCAAATTACCGGGACCAAATGATTCCACTTCATTTTCAAATAGCTCGTCCGAAGACCAATTTAGTTTTTGAGCCACTTTCTTAAGCTCCCTTTGGCTTACATGCTTTGGAATCTTCGAAATAAAAGTTGTGGCGCTCCTTGCCACTAGATCACCTCTATCTAAAAGTTTTAACCTATTTACCTCGTTTGATGGTTGAATGTTGGCAACCCATTGACCACCACCATTGGGGTAGAATCCGTATCTCAATAGCTCACAGTCAACCTGTAAATTCATTCCCTCTAATGCTTGTAAAAAGCTATGAGTTAAAAACTCATAGCTTGGCGCTTGCATGTTGTGTGTTCCACCTTCAAAGCTTACGCTCGATTGTTTCTCTGCTTTTAACAAAGCGGGAAGAATTGTTTGGAATACCAAACTAGTACTTCCTGCGGTACCGATAGCGAATCGATATTTTCCACCGGTTATTTTTCTGGGGGAAAATTCGATACAGCTTGAACCTAGTTCGTCTCCTTTTACATCCGCATCGCAAATTTCTGCTGCAGCCCTAACGCAGGTTAAATGTTGACGTAGTAAACCAGTCTTCTTTCTTCCAGCTCGAATATTCTCTATTCGAATTGACTTACCTAAACACATGGATAGGGAAAGAGAAGTACGTAAAATTTGTCCACCACCTTCACCTTTGCTTCCGTCGATTGTTAAATATTTTTTTTTCATTTTAAATTTTCATTCACTATTTTTTCGTTAATGAGAGTTTTTCCTCTCCCTAACCCTCTCCCAGCCAAAAGTAGGTCCCACGAGGGAAGGGTGAGGAAATTTAAAATCATTATCCCTTCACACAAACTACTTGCTTTAATGTATGAACTACTTCAACTAAATCGTTTTGTGCCTGCATAACCTTATCAATATCCTTATAAGCAGAAGGGGTCTCATCAATCACATCCTTGTCTTTCCTACATTCAACACCTTCAGTTGCTTGCAAGTGCTCTTCCATGGAAACTAGTTTCTTAGCTTTTGTTCTCGACATCACACGTCCGGCGCCATGACTACAACTACAAAAACTATCTTCGTTTCCGAGTCCTCTAACGATGAATGATTTCGCGCCCATACTTCCGGGAATAATCCCCATTTCACCTTCCCTGGCTCTCACTGCTCCTTTACGCGTTACGGTGACATTTTTCCCAAAGTGATGCTCGCGTGAAATATAATTATGGTGACAATTCACCGCTTCAACGTTCGCTTCAAATTCAAAACTTAAACTCGACTTGACTGCACCAATCACTCTTTGCATCATGACTTCACGGTTTGTTCTTGCGAAGTTCTGAGCCCATTCAACCGCTTCAACGTAATCATTAAAATGATCACTTCCCTCGGGCAAGTAAGCCAGATCTTTATCGGGTAAATTAATATGCCATCTTTGCATATCTTTTTTAGCTTGCTCGATAAAATGAGTTCCAATTCTATTTCCGACTCCTCGAGAGCCGCTATGCAACATAAACCAAACTTGGTCAGCTTCATCTAAACAAATCTCAATAAAGTGATTCCCTGTTCCCAATGTTCCAAGATGCGCTACATTGTTGGTTTTTTTCAAAACAGCATGCTTATCGCACAATCGATCAAAATCCGTTGATAGACTAGTCCACACATTTGTCACATCGGTTGGCAAATTGCTCCATGCACCTTTATCTCTTCCTTTTCTTGCTTGAGCTGAACGTCCATGAGGCACTGCTGCTTCAATGACCGTTCGCATAGCAAATAAATTATCAGGCAGTTGACTCGCATTCATATTGGTTTTAACTGCCATCATTCCGCAACCGATATCAACGCCAACAGTTGCTGGAATAACCGCTCCTAATGTAGCTACAACGCTTCCGATAGTCGCTCCTTTTCCTAAATGCACATCGGGCATTGCTGCAACCCATTTATGAATAAAAGGTAGTGATGCAATATTCTTCAATTGTTGCTTCGCTTGCTCTTCAAATGGAACGCCTTTTGTCCAAGATTTGATTGGAACGCCTGTTGACTCCATTACTTCATAGTTAACTTGTGAAGAGTTGTTTTGAGTTTCATTACTCATTTTATATATCCTATTTTTCTTTTATTCAATATTTATACATTAGATTATTGCGAATGCCATGCCAGTTTTTAAGAAATGTGCAATATATTGATTAACTTATTGTATTTTATAGATAAATTGATAGATGATTCGAGCCAGTTAAAATTGACAACACTTAGATTGGATGAAATAATCTATCGAAATAAATATGATAATATAAATAAAGATATGATTTTTAAAAAATCTAAGAAAACAACCGTAGTTAGTATTTTAGGCACGAATCTCGATAGAAGAGGAAAAAATGCAAAGCGTTGGGATAAATGGCGGCCTAATATAGCGCTTTGTCAGCAAGAAGATATGATTGTAGATACCTTGGTTTTATTGCATGAAGAAGGGTTTAAACGATTGGCGGAGCAGGTAGAACAAGATATCGCGACCGTATCACCTGAAACTGAAGTCCTGTTTCACCAAGTGGATTTCTCAGACCCATGGGATTTCGAGTCGGTTTATAGTCAGCTGTTTGATTTTAGTCAAAGCTATCACTTCAAACCCAATGAAGAAGATTACCTAATCCATATCACCACGGGAACGCACGTTGCACAGATATGTTTGTACTTACTAACTGAGACCAATTACCTTCCGGGAAAACTATTTCAAACATCCCCTGGTAATAAAGAAAATCCGACGGTCGGAAGATATCAGGTCATCGATCTTGATTTGTCCCGTTATGACCAAATTGCTTCTCGTTTTAATCAGGAACGTGTGGAAGGTGTTGATTATCTAAAGTCAGGTATTGAGACTCGTAACCTGAAATTTAATAAAATGATTGAGCAGCTTGAAAAAGTATCTGTGCTCTCCAAAGAACCCATGTTGATCACGGGCGCAACGGGCGCGGGTAAGACTCAATTGGTAAAACGAATCTTTGAACTCAAGCAGCAGCGAGGTCAAATTGCTGGGAAGTTTGTGGTAGTGAACTGCGCAACTTTGCTTGGTGACAAAGCTATGTCTGCTTTATTCGGTCATAGCAAAGGCGCATATACTGGCGCAACTGAAGCGCGCAATGGGCTACTCAAAGAAGCTGATGGTGGTTTATTATTTCTGGATGAAATAGCCGAACTCGGTTTAGATGAACAGGCTATGCTGCTTAGAGCTATAGAAGAAAAAAGCTATCTTCCACTAGGTGCAGATAAAGAAATAGAAAGCGACTTCCAGCTGATTGCTGGTACCAATAACAATATGAACAAGATAGTCGCCGAAGGGAAATTTCGAGAAGATTTATTGGCTCGAATTAACCTGTGGAGTTATCAGCTGCCTTCATTAAAAGAAAGGATTGAAGATCTAGAGCCGAACTTAGATTTTGAGCTCAATAAGTTTGCCAAAAAAGCAGGTCATTTAGTCAGTTTTAATAAAAGAGCAAGAGCAAAATATATGAAGTTCGCTATTTCACCTTCAGCATTTTGGAACGCCAATTTTAGAGATCTCAATTCAAGTGTTACTCGTATGGCCACTTTGTCTGAAGGGGGTCGCATATCCGAAGACATTGTTGAAGATGAAATAATTCGATTAAATGATTATTGGAGCGATGGATTACAAAATCCGTACGACCCAAGAAATATAGCGGCTCAACTGCTTGGTGAAGAGGGAGCTGTTCAACTAGATCTATTCGACCAATACTTACTAATGGGACTTAGTCAAGTTTGTAAAGATTCTAAATCAATGGCTGATGCGGGAAGAAAACTCTTTGGTGTTTCTAGGTTGAGTAAAAAATCGACAAATGACTCTCACCGATTAAAACAAGTGCTGGCAAAGTTTAATTTGACATTTGATGAGTTGAATTAATCATATTATTCAGTATGTTAGAAGAGGTGACCAACTCATGCTTTCAATAAGCGGCCACACTATGGTTTCATGAATAAATATTTCAAGTTTATGTCAAACGGGTATAAATTAATGATTATCTGTCATAAAGTAGTCATATTATTAATAGAAGCTATAATTCTATGAAAAAAATAGTGTTGAGTTAGACCATATGTCCGCAAAAATCATGTTAGTTGAAGATGAGCAGCCGATCCGGGAGATGTTGCGTTATTCATTGGAAAAGCAAGATTACCTTGTTATTGAAGCAGAAAGCGGTCAACAAGCTAGGGAAATATTAATGACCAATCGACCTGACTTGCTGGTAGTTGATTGGATGATGCCTAGTGAGTCCGGTGTGGAGTTTATACGCCGATTAAGACAGAACGAGGTTTGGTCTGATATACCGACAATTATGCTCACAGCCCGGGTGGAAGAAAGAGATAAAGTTAAAGGGCTTGAAAGTGGCGCAGATGATTATATGACCAAGCCGGTGGCTATCAAGGAATTTATCGCCCGTATAAAAGCATTGCTGAGACGAGCGTCACCCCATCAAAATGATGAACTGCTGGAGCTGATGGGAATTAAGCTAAATTTGGCAACCCGCCAATGTTATATTGACGATGTTTTGTGTCAGATCGGTGGCGCAGAATTTAATTTGTTAAAATTCTTTCTTGGTCACAAGAATAAAGTTTATTCTCGTTCGCAACTGTTGGATTTTGTTTGGGGACAAGGCGTCTATTTAGACGAAAGAACGGTTGATGTACATATGCTTCGATTAAGAAAAATATTAAAATCGTCTGCTAAAGAGAAATATTTTGTCACCGTACGTGGTATGGGTTATATGTTTTCTGATAGCACTATTTCTGATAGAAAAGACGATTAAGGGAATGGCTTAATGAATAATGCTTGGTCGATCGAGCTATCCAGAATTTTTGTTCTAATCGCGGCGACCCTTGTTTTAGGATTTGTATCCGGATTGTGGCTGTTTTCAATCTTATTCCACTTTGCGCTTTATCTTGGCTGGACATTGATCCAGCTGCGTAGTTTTGAGCGTTGGATAAGAAATGGCGCTCACTCAAAAAATGCCCCTGATACTAGCGGTATTTGGGCGTTGATCGTTCAGCATATCTACCGAACCCAGAAAAAAAACAAAGATAGAAAGCAAAGTTTGGCAAATCTGGCTAAACGCTATCAGGCTATTATGAAAGCATTGCCTGACGCGACCATTGTTTTGAATGAACAAATGGAAATAGAGTGGGCTAACCAAGTGGCTGAAGATATTTTGGGTGTCGATATTAATCGGGATACCGGTCATCGGGTGGATAATATTATTCGCGATCTAGCCATTCAGGATCTGCTGAATTGTTTTGAACCTCAATCAGATATCGAAATAATTTCTCCGGTTGATCCACAAAAAGTTTTGATCCTCACCAAAGTGCAATATGGTGATAAACAAACATTACTAACAGCAAGAGATGTAAGCCAGCGAATTGCGCTACAAAAAATGCGTAAGGCTTTCATTGCTAACGCTTCGCACGAATTACGTACGCCATTAACGGTAATTTCTGGTTATTTGGAAATGCTGGAGGGAGAGGATGAACTTCCTGTTTCGATGAGAAAATTGATTTCAAAAGCTCATCAGCAAGCACTGAGAATGGATCGTATTTTGGGCGACCTGCTCATTTTGTCCAAACTTGAGGAAAAAGGTTTTTCCAAAGAGCGAGGGGATACAGTTAATGTTCCAGAATTATTGCAGAGTCTAGTTGCCGATTTTAGAAAAACAACGGCTAAAGACACTCATAAAATTCAAACCAATTTTGATAAAGAGTTGAAAGTAAGGGTTATAGAACGAGAATTTTTTAGTCTTTGTCAAAATCTGATAAGTAATGCGATAAAATATTCTCCTGAAGGTTCCGTTATAAAAATAGGTTGGAGCATGGGAGAGGGGGGCAAGGCTTGTTTGAAGGTGTCTGACAACGGTGAAGGTATTGCGCCGGAGCATCTTTCCCGACTAACCGAACGGTTTTATCGGATTAATGTTAGTCGCTCTCGAACGGTGGGCGGAACCGGATTAGGATTGTCGATCGTTAAACATATTATGGAAAATTATGGCGGTTATCTGGATATTCAGAGTGAGTTGAATATTGGTTCAAGCTTTACGGCCTGTTTTCCGAGCTATCGAGTTCAGTCATCAGGTTGAGTCGTATCGACAAACAGTGGGGCTACTGTTTCATTGATCGCGGCAGATCTCTTACTTTCATCTTAACTGATTATTTTAGAATGAAATAAAAATATCTTGTCATAAAGTCGTCATAGTTAATTTGTATATTGATGACTTCTTAAACAAAGGAGCTTTTCTTCGTGAAAAACCAAATTATAATTCTTACAATCTTGGCCGCTTTGAGTTCGGCGGTAAAGGCAAGCGGATCTCCAGAAGAGATCGACTCATTGAGACAACAAATTAAACTACTCACTGAACGTTTGGACAAGCTTGAAGAACAACCCATAGAAACAGTAAACCAAAGTAAAAAATTTAAATCATCGAAAGCAAAAATAGAAAAATCCATTGCTGATAGACTTTCTTTTAAAGCGGATTTTAGAGAGCGTTATGAGATTATTGATCAGCAAGGCAAGGAGAAACGCGATAGAAATCGTCTAAGATTGCGAGCGGCACTAGGTATGCGTGTAAATAATGATTTATCTTTCACCTTAGGTATGGCTACCGGTGGAGATGATCCGGTTTCAACCAATCAAACCCTTGATGGTGGGTTTTCTACTAAAGATATTCGCCTAGATCTTGCCTATTTTGACTATAAATTTAACGATTCGCTCAAATTAACTGGCGGTAAAATAAAAAACCCCCTTTACAGGCCAGGTAAAAATTCTGCTTTGTGGGACAGCGATCTGAACCCAGAAGGTTTCGCTTTGAGGTTTAATAATAATTTTCTTCAAGCTAGTTTGGTTGGATTTGCTGTCGAAGAAAGAAAGGCGGCCAGTGACAGTTACATGATGGGTGGCCAGGTAATACACGGATTTAAAATGTCTGACACTTCTAAATTATTAGCGGGTGTCGGTTATTACAATTATTCAAATTTACAAGGCAACGAGCCTTTATATGATGGTAAAGCTAGAGGTAATTCAGTTGATGTCGATGGAAGTTTAACCAATGACTATAATATTGCTGAATTTTTTGCAGAATTTAAAACAAAATTTGTTGGAAAGTCATTGGCTGTTTATGTTAATTATTTCAAGAATAGCGCTGCTGATGATTTTGATACCGCGTATACTTTGGGTGTTAAATTTGGAAAGGTCAAAGGTGCTGGTACATGGGATGTTGGAATGTCCTACATCAATAACGAGGCAGATTCTATAGTTGGACTTTTCAATGATTCTGATTTTGCTGGTGGTAATACTGACGCAAAAGGTATCACGCTTAAGGCAGGCTATGGATTGAAAAAAAATATGGCTTTAGGGCTAGCTTACATCAATTCAGAAATAGGCCAGAGCCAAATCACACCAACCGACTATAACCGGCTTCAACTGGATTTTAAATTAAAGTTTAAATAAGCATAAGAAAACTAAAATAGTGATTATTTAAAAGGCACTCGTGAGGGTGCCTTTTTCGTTTTAACAACTGGTTTTTCTAGATTCAAATATTATATGTCATATTGCTGTCATAAAAGCTTCATATACTTGTCACAATTGAAATCTAATATGCTTATGTAAACCTAAATTAGAAATAATCTTAAATTCAGTAAATACATAGGCATATGGGGAAACAAATGAAAAAAACATTATTAATAATCGGTCTAATCGGTAGTATTACAGGCGTTTTTGCGGCGGGTCGAAATACCATCAATGTGGTTGGTTCATCAACGGTTTATCCTTTTTCTACGGTTGTAGCGGAGCGATTTGGTAAAACAACTGATTTTAAAACACCAAAAATCGAATCAACCGGTACCGGTGGTGGAATGAAATTATTTTGCGCAGGCGCTGGGATCGATACGCCGGATATGTCCAACGCATCTCGCCGAATGAAAAAGAGCGAATTTGATAAATGCCAAAAAAATGGTGTGACAGGGATTACTGAAGTGCTCGTCGGGTATGATGGTATCGTGATTGCTAATTCTAAAGATTCAAAGCAGATGACAATCACTCGTCTAGAGTTGTTTTTGGCATTGGCCAAAAATGTCCCGGCCCAAGATGGTAGCGAAACCTTAGTGGCTAATCCATATAAAACGTGGAATGAGGTCAATCCGTCTTTACCCAGGACTAAAATTGAAGTTTTAGGTCCACCACCTACTTCCGGAACGCGAGACGCTTTTGCAGAGCTTGTTTTAGAAGGTGGCTGTAAAAAAATTGCCTGGATCAAAGCAATCAAAAAGCAGGACAAAATCAGGTACAAATCCATTTGCCATGGTGTTCGGGAAGATCATGTATATATTGAAGCGGGCGAAAATGATAACTTGATCGTACAAAAGCTTAACGCCAACCCTAACGCTTTTGGAGTGTTTGGATTCAGTTTTTTAGATCAAAATTCTGACAAATTACAAGGTTCTAAAGTGGACGGTGTTGAACCGACTTTTGAAGGTATCGCCGATGGTAGCTATCCGGTTTCTCGTCCACTATTTTTCTATGTTAAAAATGCTCACGTTGGAAAAGTACCGGGTATTTCAGAGTTTTTAAAAGAATTCACCAGCGAAGAGGCGATGGGTGAAGAAGGTTACCTGACTGATAAAGGTTTGATCCCTCTGGGAGAAGAGAAATTAGAGTCTGTTCGTAAATCGGTACTTTCGCTGACAGAGTTGAGATTGTAAAAGTAGGTTTTTTTTCGGAAATATTTAATGCTAGGGTGTCATCCTGACATGAGCCTAAGCGAATTGAAGGATCTTAGATTTCTCAGTCGTTTGGGCTCTTTCGAAATGACAATTATTTCAGGTTTATATTAATGAATTCATCCACACTAATTTTTGTTATTCTCTTGCTGGCGTTGTTCAGTTACTGGTTTGCGATACAGCGAGCAGTCAAGGTTGCCGGTGGAATTACAAAAGTCAAACATTTAACCTCGCTACCAAAACAATTCGGTTTGTTGACTGCTTTTTGGTGTGGAATTCCTTCCTTGATTATCTTGCTTTTGTGGGTGATTTTTGAATCGAGCGTGATCGATTCATTTTTGATATCCAGCCTGCCGAAATCTGCCAATAGTTTATCTGACGATCAACTCAGTCTCTATTTGAACGATATCAAAGTTATTGCTGAACAAGCGATATTACAGTCATCAAATGATCCTGAGCAACAAATACTAAGTCAAGCCGCTAATTATCTGGTGGCACTTCAATCGAATGCCGCATGGTTAAAAAGCCTGCTTATTCTATTAGTTTCTCTAGCAAGTGTCAGTTATATTTTGAGTCAGTTTACTGCTGAATATCGGTCTCGAGTAAAAATGGAAAAAATTATCGGCGGCATTTTATGGGCTTGTTCCGGCATTGCATTGTTGACTACGGTGGGTATCATATTATCCGTTTTGTTTGAATCGATTCAATTTTTTAGTGCAATACCACCTTGGGAATTTTTGTTTGGAACTGAATGGAGTCCTCAAACGGCTATGCGAAGTGATCAGGTGGCTGGCTCGGGTGCCTTTGGTGCCATTCCGCTATTTGCGGGTACTTTGCTAATTACGGCAATCGCAATGTTTTTAGCCGTTCCTGTTGGGTTAATGATCGCTATTTATTTATCTCAATATGCTTCTGCAAAATTAAGGGAGATCGTCAAGCCCATGTTGGAAATATTGGCGGGTGTTCCGACAGTCGTTTATGGATTTTTTGCTGCATTAACGGTGGCACCATTGATCAGAGATTTTGGTGCTTGGTTTGGGCTGAGTGTGGCTTCGGAAAGCGCGCTGGCTGCAGGCTTAGTGATGGGGGTTATGATTATTCCTTTTGTTTCATCCCTTTCTGATGATGCGATCAGCGCGGTTCCCGATTCATTAAAAGAAGGATCTCTCGGATTAGGTGCCACACCTTCAGAGACTATAAAAAAGGTTCTGTTACCCGCCGCTATCCCAGGTATTGTTGGAGCTGTTTTATTAGCATTATCACGTGCGATTGGTGAAACCATGATAGTAGTGATGGCTGCCGGTATGGCAGCTAATTTGACCGCTAATCCGCTACAGTCGGTCACTACCGTAACTGTCCAAATTGTGACGCTTTTAACCGGTGATCAGGAATTTGATAGCCCCAAAACATTGGCTGCTTTTGCGTTAGGTTTAATGTTGTTTGTGACCACCCTGATACTGAATATTATCGCCCTAAAGGTGGTTAGAAAATATCGAGAACAGTATGATTAAAAAAGCAGGTTCAGTGATCACAATTACTAATCCGATTACCGAAAAAGTGATAGCAAGTTTACGCAAAAGACATCGCAAGGAGATACGTTTCAAAATATTAGGACGTATGGCCGTTGTTTTGGGATTTTTGTTGGTGTTAGTTTTAGTGGCTGACATCAGCCATAAAGCGCTTCCTGCTTTTCATCAACATTGGGTGAAACTGGAAATTAGTTATCAAAAAAATTGGTTATCAATTGAAAATTCAAATATAGAAAGTTTGCGGAGTGCAAATTATCGTAAGACTCTTAAACGATCTTTATACCAGATGTTTCCGCAGGTGAAGGGAAGAAAAGACAAACGAAAATTAAACAAAATAATTAGTAGCAATGCAGAATTTACCATAAAGAAATTTTTACTGGCATCTCCTGAGTTTTTTGCCAAAAAAATTCAGGTATGGGTACGGGTTGATGATGCCGTTGATAGCTACCTTAAAGATATAGGATCGCTGGGCGAAGTAGGTGCGCGCATCGATCAGAGTCAGGCGCAATGGGTAAAAAAGCTCAGCGATGACAAACGTATTGAAAAACGATTCAATTTTTCATTTTTTACCAATGGTGATTCACGGGAGCCAGAACTGGCAGGTGTTAAAGGTGCTTTAACCGGGACCATATTGACGATGTTGGTGACCTTAGCGCTTTCTTTCCCCTTAGGTGTTGCAGCTGCGCTTTACTTAGAAGAGTTTGCCCCTAGGGATCGTTGGACGGATATTATTGAGGTTAATATTAATAATTTGGCGGCCGTTCCCTCAATTATTTTTGGATTATTAGGATTGGCGGTGATTATTAATATGTTTGGTTTACCTCGTTCGGCTCCGCTAGTGGGAGGCATTGTGCTAACCTTAATGACTTTACCCACGATTATTATTTCTAGCCGTGCGTCGATCAAAGCTGTACCTCCTTCGATTAGAGAAGCGGCGATGGGTATCGGTGCTTCTAAGATGCAAACGACATTTTCTCATGTGCTACCGATGGCGATGCCAGGTATTATGACTGGAACCATCATTGGTTTAGCACAAGCATTGGGTGAAACAGCGCCATTATTAATGATTGGTATGGTGGCGTTCATTGTAGATGTACCTACTAGTATTACTGATGCATCAACGGTTTTACCGGTGCAAATATTTTTGTGGGCAGATAGTCCTGAACGTGCATTTTTAGCGAAAACATCGGCAGCCATATTAGTGTTGTTAGGATTTTTGTTAGTGATGAATTCAATCGCCGCGGTCTTACGCAAAAAATTCGAAAAGTAGGAAAAATAATGGTTGATATCTCTTCATCAGAAAGTTTACTTTCTGTAGATACAAAAATTAATGGTACCGTTGGAAATAGTTTTGCAGACGATGCCAAAATGTCGATGCGTAATGTGAATGTTTTTTACGCCGATAAGCAAGCGATCAAAGGTATTAGTTTAGATCTTGCTCGGAACCAAGTGACGGCATTAATCGGGCCATCCGGCTGTGGAAAGTCAACCTTTTTGCGTTGTATGAATCGAATGAATGATACCATTCCAATTTGTCGGATCGAAGGTGAATTTAAATTAGATGGCAAAGATATTTATGCTAAAAAAATGGATCCGGTATTGCTTCGAGCGAGGGTTGGCATGGTTTTTCAAAAACCGAATCCATTCCCCAAATCTATTTATGAAAATGTCGCTTATGGGCCAAAAATACATGGACTAGCATCGAATAAAGCAGAGCTTGATGAAATTGTAATCACTAGTTTGCAAAAAGCTGGCTTATTTAATGAAGTGAAAGATCGATTGGATGAATCTGGAATAGGGTTATCCGGTGGACAGCAGCAAAGATTATGTATTGCACGCAGTATAGCGGTCAGTCCCGAAGTGATC
The DNA here is from genome assembly GCA_964454125.1 of uncultured Kangiella sp. Classification (GTDB taxonomy): domain Bacteria; phylum Pseudomonadota; class Gammaproteobacteria; order Enterobacterales; family Kangiellaceae. Next base: position 17,682 of record CAYVSL010000014.1, on the reverse strand, counting down.
TTAATGGATGAGCCTGCTTCTGCGCTCGACCCCATTGCAACAGCGGTAATTGAAGAGTTAATTGATGAATTGAAAGAAAAATATACCATTGCCATTGTGACTCATTCGATGCAACAGGCGGCCAGAATTTCGCAAACAACGGCTTATTTTCATATGGGGCAATTAGTTGAAATGGGTTCCACATCGAAAATTTTTACTAACCCCAGTCATAAATTGACAGAGAATTATATTACCGGGCGGTTTGGGTAAACAGAAAAATTATTTAGAGGCAATTATCATGGAAAATGATCTACATTTATCACAACATATTTCAAAGCGGTTTAATCAAGAATTGGAAGAAGTGCGTAACCAGGTGTTGAAAATGGGTGGGTTGGTTGAACAACAAGTTTCCGACGGCTTGGTTGCATTGCTGGATGCTGATGAAACTCTGGCTCAAAAAGTGATTGATACCGATACCCAAGTGAATGCTATGGAAGTTGAAATTGATGAAACTTGCACCGAAATTTTGGCCCGTCGACAACCCGCCGCGAGTGATCTTCGGTTGATGGTGAGTATTATTAAGACCATTACTGATCTTGAACGTATTGGAGATGAAGCGGAAAAACTTGGCAAAAATGCTCTTAAGCTTTCCATTGAGAATAGTAGTACCCGTCAATTTGTCGAATTACGTCATTTAGGCGATGGAGTAAAGAAAATGCTTAATCGGGCGCTCAATGCCTATGCGCGAATGGATGTCGAGGAGGCGTTGGATATTATTCAAAGTGATAGAGATATAAATCGAGAATTCGATAATATATCACGACTATTGGTACTTAAGATGATGGAAGATCCGAGAGAAATAAAAAATGCACTGAGAATTTCATGGTGTGCCAGAGCTCTTGAACGGATCGGTGATCATTCAAAAAATATTTGCGAGTACATTGTTTATCTGGTGAAAGGAAAAGATGTCAGGCATACCAGTCTCGACAATATTCGCAAACAAATTCAAAGTTAACCCTGCTATATCCGTGCTACCTCAAAATACTGGGATCTGCATTTTGAGATAGCGCGGGTATAACTTCACAACTAAAACTGAATTTAACCGATTTATTCAGCATAATAGCTGCTGAGCAATATTTTTCAATAGAAAGCTCGCAAGCTCTTTCCACAGCGGCTAATTTCAGATTATTGCCGCTGATGATGTAGTGAGCGTTAATTTTGGTAAAAACTGAAGGAATGGCATCGGCCCTCTCTGCAACTAGTTCACAGCGACAATCAGTTATTGGGTGGCGGCCTTTTTGTAAAATCATCACGACATCAATGCTCGAACAACCTCCCACTGCCGCTAAAATTAGCTCCATGGGTGACGGGGCGCTGCCATTTCCATCCATAACCACTTCATCGCCTTTGGCGGTTGTCGCTATGAATCTTTGATCTTGTTGCCATTTAGTTGATATTTTCATTTCATTGGTCCTAAAGAAATTATTACTGATCAATAATACTTGCCGTGTAATACTATGCGAATATGCTTGCTTCTTGTACGATTATCATTAAAAATTGATATCGGATAATAAACTAAGGTTAATCTTGGTTCAATTGAGCGTATAATCTAGACTAATCTTTATCGATTCAATAAAAACACAGTTGTTGTTAATAATTTACGGTTTTTAATCAAAGAAAGCCGATTCTGGTACAGGTACTGATATGGCCCTCATTAAAGAGCCCGTTGTTCTTCCACATAATATTCGACAAGATCCTACTTTAACTTGGTTTGTGTCGCAGTGTCATAAGCGCCGTTATGCCGCTAAAACGACTATTATATTTGCTGGTGATAAGCCGGAAACCTTGTATTTCATCATAAAAGGCTCTGTCACGGTACTAATTGAAGATGATGATGGTAAAGAGTTAGTCCTAGCTTATCTTAATTCGGGTGATTTTTTTGGCGAAATGGGACTATTTGATGGAGAACAAAATCGCAGCGCTTGGGTTCGAGCGAAAGTTGAGGCCGATTTGGCTGAAATCAGTTATGCCAGATTTCAGGCACTTGCCAAAGAAAAACCGGAGATCATGTTTAAACTCGCCGAACAAATGTCTTTGAGATTAAGAAAAACAAGCCGTAAAGTGGGCGATTTAGCTTTTATGGATGTTACCGGACGAGTGGCCAGAGCTTTATTGGATTTAGCTAAAGAACCAGATGCAATTACCCATCCAGATGGGATGCAAATCAAAGTGACTCGTCAGGAACTAGGACGTATTGTCGGTTGTTCTCGTGAAATGGTTGGCCGGGTATTAAAAGTTCTGGAAGAGCAAGAACATATTCATGTCAAAGGTAAAACCATGGTTATATTTGGTACTCGTTAAAAAATCAAGGTTAAATCTTTAACTTTTTCTTATAGTCTAAAATTGAGTTTGTTTAACCAAAATCTATTTCATCGTCTCCTGTTTCATTCGTTTGAATTTCTTCATCAACTCTATCCAACTCATCGACAATATTTTCAGTGGTAGGTGGTTCGGAATATTCGGTGGGCGCATACTCTACTCTAAAGACTTCAAATTCAGAATTTTGAGTATTAATGCCCGCTAGTTTTCCATTGAGTAAATCAATTTTTACATCCACCATACCTTCTGGCCTAGGAAAATTTTCCTGCCGTTTACCTTGCAATGCTTTTTCCATGAATCGACGCCAGATTGGTAATGCGGCACGGGCACCAAATTCTCTTTTACCGAGTTTTTTACTGTGATCTCTAAAACCTACCCAGGCTGATGCAACATACTGACTGTTGTAACCAGAAAACCAAGCATCTTTTGAGTCATTGGTGGTGCCCGTTTTACCTGCAATGTCATGGCGCTTTAATAGTGGGCTTTTCGCTCGGTTTAGACCTGTCCAAGCGGTGCCTCGATGGATCACATCTTTTAACATACTATCTACAATGTATCGATTGCGCGCATCAATAACTCTTGGGGCAATTTGGTCTTCGGCTACCGCTAAAAATGGAAAGTTGTGAATTGATTTTTCAGAGTCTAACCTAAGTTGTTCTTGTTGAGGAATTGTTTCTTCCGTTAAGCTTGAAGCAGCACTCTCCACCGAGAGCGATGATTGTTCGCTATTTTCAGTACTTAATTGAGTAGAGTTTTCTAGGGCTTGCCGATTGCCGGCCCTTTTATCTTGTTCGCGCTTTTCAAGCTTTTTCAAGCATTCTTCGCAAACGGTTATCGGTTGCTGCTCAAATAATATCTGACCATGGCTATCCTGGATGCGCTCAATATACCAAGGGGCGACTTTATAACCGCCATTTGCTAGCGTGGCGTAACCGGTGGCAACCTCTAAAGGTGTAAAAGAAGCGGTGCCTAAAGCTAAAGAGGGAAAAGGGCGCATATGCTGCCCAGGAAAACCGATGTCTTCTAGGTATTTTTTGGCGTATTGCGGACCAATTTTTCTAATTAATCTGACGGATACAGTATTAATCGAGCGACGCAAGGCTTCCCGTAACCTCATAGGGCCACGATAGATTTCATTATCATTTTCTGGTCGCCAAAAGATACCCGCTGATGAATCCCAGTCGATAATGGGAGAGTCATTAATTAAAGATGCCGCGGTATATCCTTTAGCCAATGCAGAGGAATAAATGAAAGGCTTGATATTTGAACCGAGTTGTCTGCGAGCTTGAGTCACCATATTAAATTTAGTTTTACTAAAGTTATACCCGCCAACTAATGTTTCTATCGCACCATTTTGTGGATTCAAAACAACAAATCCTCCATTAACATCGGGGGTTTGAGAAAGTAAATAAATAGGTAAACGGGTTGTTTCTTTGACCAATTGCTCCGTCTGTTTTTCCTCTGTGAGAGGTTTTTTTTCAGCCTCATTTTTTTCAACCGTTTCTACTTCATTGGTGGCAAATACTCGAATGACATCGCCAATAACAAAGATTTGGTCAATATTTGAAATTTTCCCGAACTCTCGGTGGTTTTCGTCAACGTATTTTCTCGCCCACAGTGATTCTTTGAGCCTCACTTTGCCGTGACTACCATCTGCCAATAAAATTTTTGCGCTATCTACATTGCTATTGATCACCAGTGCAGGAATTAAATCACCAATTTTTGGAAAATCACCGATCCACGCCAACATATCCGCTTCATCGATTGAATCATCAATATCGTAGTGTTGCTCCACGGGTCGGTATCCATGACGACGATCGTATTCAATTAAGCTGGTCTTCAACGCTTCTTGTGCGTAGCGTTGAAGAGTGGGGTCGATACTGGTGTAGACTTTCAGACCATCGCTATGGGCCGCTTCGCGGCCGTAACGTCTTATCAGCTTCATATGTACCATCTCGGCGATGTAGGGAGCGCTAACCGTGGTTTTTGCTCCATGTCGAATGGTTTCTATGGGTGCATTATCTGCTTGCTCAAATTGTTCTAGATTGATATGACTCTGGGCAAGCATTCTGCCCAGAACGTGGCGGCGCCTGCCTTGGGCTTTTGAGGGGTTACTGATAGGATTAAAAATCGAGGGTCCGTTTGGAATACCTGCTAAAGTGGCCAATTGAGGCAAATCAAGTTCTTTTAATTGCTTACCGTAGTACACTTGAGCCGCCGCGCCAAGCCCAGCAGAGCGATGGCCGAACGGAATTTTATTCAAAAATAGCTCTAATATTTGTTGCTTAGATAACGCAGCCTCTAATTTCCAAGCAACAAACATCTCGGTAAATTTCCTCGAAAATCGTTTCTCTCTGGTCAAGTAGTAATTCTTAGCGACCATCATGGTAATTGTACTGGCTCCCTGGCTTTTTGTGCCTGTGGCAATCAGTTTCATAACGGCCCGGATGACCCCTTTAAAATCAACTCCGGAATGTTCGTAAAAACGTACATCCTCGGTTGCAAGTAAAGCATTGATGAAATCTTGTGGAACTTGGTCTAAAGTAATAGGGATACGTCTAATATCACCAAATTCATTAATCAGTTGGCCATCTTTTGAATAAACGCTCATTGGAGTTTGCAAACGAATTTGACGAATGGTATCGACAGCGGGTAGATCAGGGCCAACCGCCAGATACAGGCCGGTAAAACCCATCGCCGCTATTATTGTGAACAGTGTCACGATATAAAGAATTTTAGGTACTAGCTTTGTGATTAGTTTCATATGGGTCTGTCAAATTGGTTGCCTTCGTTATCTAATCGACAGAGTATAGCGGTAATCGTTCATGGCTTTAACTACTAAGTGCATGATTTGTGCGCAATTTCGCGAGATTGGTTAATTATTTTTTATTGCCTGTTATTAGCAAAAAATCAAAAAAAATACCAATTCAGGACTACAATTGTCATAAAACTATGAGCCTTTGATCAAAAGAAGCCTTGACAATCTGTGAAAATAACGCCAAATTGCACACATAAAAACAAAAAACAGGTGAAATTTCTGATAGTTAGAGCTATTATTTAAAGTGAAAACTATGTTTTCACCTGTAACTGGATAAAATGATAGGAAAATTGGAATTATGCTGGCTAATTTATTCGGCGCAAAAAAGACAGCTTTAGTGGGGATTGATATCAGTTCAACCGCTTGTAAGTTGATTGAACTGGGAAGAGTGGGTTCTCGCTATCGTGTTGAAAGCTACGCGGTTGAGCCGCTTCCTCAAGATGCCATGGCTGATCGTGATATTCGTGATCCTGAAGTGGTTGGTGAAGCTTTAAAAAGAGTGATCAGTCGCTCAGGTACCAGTATCAAGCATGCAGCGGTTTCCGTAGCGGGTTCGTCGGTGATCACTAAAATCATCCAAATGGATAAAGATCTCAGCGAAGAGGAGATGGAAAGCCAGATAGAGGTTGAAGCCGATCAATACATTCCTTACCCACTTGAAGAAGTTGCATTAGATTTTCAAGTGATCGGTGAATCTGAAAAGGTGCCCGATAAAGTTGATGTGTTACTAGCCGCGTCCCGCTCTGAAAATGTCTATAGCCGAGTTGATGCGTTGGAATTAGCAGGGTTAACCGCTAAAGTGGTGGATGTGGAAGCTTATACTATTGAGCGAGCATTTAGATTGCTGAGCAATCAATTGCCTGATCAAGGTGAAGGACAGATTATTGCAATTGCTGATATTGGAGCCACTAATACCAGCCTGAGCGTGTTGGAAGATTTTAATACAATTTATACCCGTGAACAAACTTTTGGTGGCTCACAGCTCACCGAAGAGATCCAGCGTCGTTACGGTTTATCTTTTGAAGAGGCTGGTATGGCGAAAAAACAAGGTGGTCTACCGGATGATTATGAGCCGGAAGTTCTGGAGCCATTTAAGGAAGCGGTTATTCAGCAAGTGAGTCGCTCCTTACAGTTTTTTTATGGTTCCAGTCAATATGGCGAAGTGGACCATATTGTATTAGCTGGAGGTTGTGCGGTCATTGATGGGCTTGAAGAAATGATTGAGGAAAGACTTGGAACCACCGCCTCAACGGCTAATCCCTTTGCTGATATGTCACTTTCATCACGAGTGAATGCGCAAGCTTTAAGCGCTGATGCACCGTCCCTGGTGAATTGCTGTGGCTTGGCATTAAGGAGTTTTGACTAATGGCTAATATCAATCTATTACCTTGGCGCGAAGAAGAACGCTCGGAGCGGCAAAGGCAGTTTGTTAGTATATTGGGCTTGGTTGCCATGCTTGGTGTGGTGGTGATGTGGTCAATCTATACTTATTATAGTGGGAAAATAGAAAATCAACGCACTCGTAATACCTATTTGCAAAGTCAAATACAGAAACTGGATACGAAAATTAAAGAAATAACCACTCTAGAAACTGAACGTAAAGAATTGGTGGATCGGATGGAGTTGATCCAGGATTTACAGAAAAGCCGTCCGCAAATTGTTCACTTGTTTGATGAGATTGTGCAAAAAATGCCTGAAGGCATGAATATGATACAGATTGAACGTAAAGGCGAAGTTGTTGTTTTTACCGGGATTGCTGAATCGGCACCTCGTATTTCAAATTTTATGCGAAACCTGTCAGGTTCACAATGGATCACTAATCCGGATATTGAAGACATTCAGGATGATAAGGATTCTGGTGCCGCGCGTAAACTCTTTAAACTAAAATCAAAACTCACTTCGCCAAATGCAGCTAAAAAGGAGGCAGAATAATGGACTTGAATAGCCTCAGTGATTTCGATGTTAATGATATCGATTTCAATAATATGGGATCTTGGCCTGTTGTTGGTAAAGCATTTATGGTCGCCGTGATATTTTCACTGGTTGTTGGTCTTGGTTTTTACGCTTTTATAGGTGACCAAACTGATAATCTGGTGCAAATTGAACGAAAAGAGACTGAGTTAAAGAAAGAGTTTGAGAAAAAACAAGCCAAAGCGGTCAATTTAGACGCTTACAAGCGACAAATGCAAACCATTAAAGACAGTTTTCAAACCTTGTTGCAACAACTTCCCAAAGCCGATCAAATGGCAGAATTACTGGATGAAGTTTCTTATTCAGCGACGGGAGCGGGATGCGAAATTGTATCTTTGGGTTTTGAAGCTGAGAAGGAAGCAGAGTTTTATTCAGAAAGACCGATTAGAATTCAAGTCACGGGTGGCTATCATCAAATTGCTGATTTTGTCAGTAGAGTATCCAGATCACCTCGTATTGTGACACTTCATGATTTCACCATTAAAATTGGCGATGGCGAAGTCAACAGTTCGCCCGGTGAAAAGATGTTGATTATGAACGTATTGGCAAAAACTTATCGTTCTGATTCGGGGGAAAAATAATGTCAAATTTTGATAAAAAATGTTTCCTTAACCAATTATTGCGTGGTTTAGCCATGAGCCTATTTACGTTAGCGCTGATATCATGTGGCGGTAATACCGATGATTTAGAATCTTGGGTCGATACTATCAAGGCAAAACCGCCGGGAAGAATTGAACCCATGCCCGACGTTAAGATATATCAGCCTCACGATTATGGCTCTGCTATGGAGCGTAGCCCTTTTGCATCAATGCAACCTGAGTTGGAAGCGCAGCTTAAATTGTTGCATGACGGTTGCAATGAGTCGGTACAACCTAATCCTGATCGTCGTCGAGAGGATCTGGAAAGATTTTCCTTAGATTCCATGGAAATGGTGGGTACTTTGAATCGACCGGGTAAGGAATGGGGATTGATAAGAATGACGGCTGGACCAAATAGTGGTCAAGTGGTCAAAGTAGAAACAGGCGAATACCTGGGTATTCATCATGGACAAATTAACACTATTTCTGACCAACAGATCGAAATTACGACGTTGGTACCCGATAGCAAAGGTTGTTGGGAAAAAAGAACAGTTTACTTAACGCTCGCAGAAGGGTAGCGGGCACTAGGAGAATTTATGAGTACTTGGGATAACATCAATCGGAAAAGATTAGGAGTAGGGTTTATGGCTGCCCAAAGTTTCAAACGGTGTTTGGCGTTTGTTTGTGTTCTTTTTGCTGGCGTACTCAACGCCGCAGAAATTACTAATATTGGATTTAATGTGATGCCGGGGGATAAGGTTGAAATTCGTGTCACCATGGATTCTCCTCCACCGGCTTTTCGAGAATTTACCACCATCAATCCGGCGCGAATTGCGATGGATTTTGCTGGAGTTACCACCAACTTAGCACAAAAGACCCACAATGTGGGAGTGGGTGTAACACGTAGTATCACTGCAGTTGAAGCGGGTGGTCGAACTCGTTTAGTGATTAACTTGGTGGAAATGACACCCTATGCGACTCGCATAGAAGGTAACGAGTTAATCGTAACCGTGGGTCATGGGAGTTTACAATCTAACGCCGACGCTAGTGTTGCCTCTGTTAGCGGTCAAGCCGTTAATACGACCGCTCAAAGTGGTAGTGACGACATTAGCAATATTGATTTTCGCCGTGGTGAAGACGGTGAAGCTCGGGTGATTATTGAGTTAAGTAACACCCACATTGGCATTGATTTACGCAAAGAGGGTCGTACAGTCCTTGCTGATTTTGTTGATGCAACAATTGCAGATGAATTGATCAGAAAATTAGATGTCATCGATTTTGCCACGCCAGCGAAACTGATTTCAACTAGTCGAGTGGGTAATAATGTTCGTTTGTCGATTGATACCTTAAATGAATTTGAATATTTGGCCTATCAAGCAGACAACTCCTACATTATTGAATTAAAACCTCTGACAGAAGAGGAAATAGAACGTAAAAAATTGCAAGCACCCGTTTATACTGGGGAGCGTTTATCACTTAATTTTCAGTCTATTGCAGTACGCTCTGCTCTAACCATTCTTTCTGAATTTACTAATATCGATATGATCACCAGTGATACAGTGTCAGGGTCTATCGCACTTCGCTTAAATAATGTGCCATGGGATCAGGCTTTGGACTTAATTTTAAGAACTAAGGGACTTGCCAAACGACAAAACGGCAATGTTATGCTTATTGCTCCGGCAGAAGAAATTGCTGCAAGAGAAGCGTTGGAATTACAAACCGAAAAGCAAATTGAACAATTAGCCCCCCTACAATCGGAATTTATTCAAGTTAATTATGCTAAAGCGATCAATATGGCCGAGTTGATTTTGACTAAAGGGGCTAATTATTTAAGTAGCCGCGGAAGTGTAACCGTTGATGAAAGAACTAATACCTTGTTGGTACAAGATACCGCTAAAAAATTAGACTCGATCCGTCAAATGGTTAATCACTTGGACATTCCAATCCGTCAAGTATTAATTGAATCTAGAATTGTGGTCGCTGACAATGGATTTACCGATGAGCTAGGAGTTAAATTTGGTATATCTGACTTAGGTAGCCAGGCTGCGATTAGTGGAGACCAGAGCGCTACTGATACACTTTTGTTTGGTGCTGATCCATCTGATCGTTCATTGTCGGTTAATTTGCCTGTTTCACAAGCCGCTGGAAGCATTGGTTTAACCTTTGCCCGATTAGCCGAAGGAACCATTTTGGATGTCGAACTTTCTGCTCTGGAAATAGAATCTCGTGGTGAAGTTATCGCTTCGCCTAGAGTATTTACAACCAACAATAATGAAGCTTATATAGAATCTGGTGAAGAAATACCTTTTTTAACGGCTAGTTCGGCCGGTAATACCACTATTACTTTCAAAAAAGCGGTATTAAGTTTAAAGGTAACTCCACAAATCACTCCCGATGATCGTATAATCCTAGACTTACTGATCAATCAGGATACTCGTGGTGAAGATACAATATTTGGTCCGGCAATAAACACCCGAGAAGTGGGTACCCGAGTGCTTGTTGATAATGGTGAGACGATTGTTTTAGGCGGTGTTTATCAGCAACGAGTTAATCATCAAGTAACAAAAGTTCCGTTATTAGGTGATTTACCAGGAATTGGAGTTTTGTTCCGATCAACTAAAGATTCGTCATCAAAACAAGAGCTTTTGATGTTTGTAACACCCAAAATAGTGAAAGATTCGATACAATAAAACGGGTACTTTTTTACAGGGATTTTGACTAGTTTAGCTAGACAGGCTAGAACTAGGCAGTCGTCTGCAGGCTCTAATCCAAAGACGAATAACAACGTTCTGGCCTGTTTCTCGGTTGAGCTCTGAATTTAGTCAAAATCTCTGTGAAGGGAACTATCTAATCAATTACGCAAAACCCGCTGTTGCGGGTTCTTGCGTTTTTAAAGCAGGATAAATAAAAAGCGCACGCATATGAAAGGCAAAAGAAACATATTTTTAGTTGGCCCAATGGGGGCGGGCAAAACCACCATTGGAAAGCAATTGGCTCAATTGCTTCATTTAGAGTTTGTTGATACGGATCAGGAAATTGAATCTCGTACCGGGGCACCCATCGATTGGATTTTTGATATCGAAGGGGAAGCAGGGTTTAGAGTAAGAGAGAAAGAAATTATTGCAGAGCTATCTCAGCGACAGGGCATTGTACTGGCAACCGGTGGCGGTGCTGTAGAGGCTCAAGAAAATCGGACTTTTCTGGCTAGCCGCGGAATTGTGGTTTATCTAGAAACATCTATCGAGCAACAGTTAGAAAGAACCCGTAAAGATAAACGACGTCCATTACTACAAAATAATGATGACCCCGAGTCTACCTTAATTGATTTGCATAAAAAAAGAGACTCACAGTATCGAGAGATTGCTGATATTATGGTTGCAACTAACGAAAACTCCATTAAGTCAGTTGCTAATAAAATTGCTAATCAAATTAATGAAAACTAAGCGATGTCCCTATGCGTCAGTTGAGTTTACCACTAAAAGACTCTCCTTATAGTATCTACATAGGAAGCACTCTTCTAAAAAAGCGGGCATTAATAACTGGATACTGTCAGGGTGATAAAGTTCTGATTGTCAGCAATGATGTAGTTGCACCTTTGTATTTTGATCGGCTATCCCGAACGCTGGAAGGCAAAAATATTCACTCCGTCATCATAAAAGATGGAGAAGTGAACAAAAGTAGAACCAGCTTTTTTCAGATTATTGACTATCTGGTCGAAAACAACTTTCGCCGAAATGACACTTTGATAGCACTTGGTGGAGGAGTGATTGGCGACTTGTCTGGTTTTGCGGCGGCGAGTTTTCAACGCGGCATGAATTTTCTGCAAATACCGACAAGCTTGCTTGCCCAGGTTGACTCTTCAGTGGGTGGAAAAACGGCCATCAATCATGCTGCCGGAAAAAACCTCATTGGTGCATTTTACCAACCTGTTGCCGTCATAATCGATATCGATAGTCTTAAAACATTACCTGATAGAGAATATTTTTCTGGATTGGGGGAAATTGTCAAATATGCGCTATTGGGTGAAAATGAAATCCAGGAATTACTGAGCCGAGATTATCAGAAAATCATAGAGAGAGATGAAGACGTTCTGCAACAATTAATCTATTTGAGCTGTCAGAAAAAAGCCATTATAGTGGCTAAGGATGAAAAAGAAAAAGGCGAACGCGCTTTATTAAATCTTGGGCATACCTTTGCTCATGCATTGGAAACATTGACTCGTTACCGACACTATCTGCATGGCGAAGCGGTTTCAATTGGTATTTTGATGGCATTAAGCTTGAGCCATAAAAAAAATCTTATCGGTAAAGAATTGATTGATGATTACAGGTGTCTTTTTGAGAGACTGGATCTACCGACAAAAATTAATGTTGAAATCAATGTGGAAGAGTTTTTAGCCGCAATGACAAAAGATAAGAAAAACCAGTCCGATTCTTATCGGCTGATTTTGGTCACAAAGCAAGGTTGCGTTATTCAGGAAGAAACCAATAAAGAACTTTTGGTAAGCGTAATAAAGGAATATACTTTTTAAGGAGCTAGGAGCTAGGAGCTAGGAGCTAGGAGCTAGGAGCTAGGAGCTAGGAGCAGTGCCGATATCAGTCGCATAAAAAAGGTGTAGCAGTGGAAACCTACATTAGTCAGCAAAAAAATCAATTACTGGATTCTCTGGAAAATCAAGCACGTTTCTCTCAGCTTGTTGCTGTAGTGGTTGGTGAAAAGGGTATTGGTAAATCCTTTCTTATTGAGCAATTGCATCAACGATTGGAAGGCGAGTTTGTGATCGCGAGAATTGATGCAAGTCTTGCAATGGCTGAGGATCAGCTTGAAAAAACAATCAGTTTACAGTTGGGACTCAATTGGCAGGAGTCTGAGGTCCATCTCGAACAAAGGATCAAAAACGAACTACAACAAAAAGTGTTAATAAGCATTGACGACGCTCAATTATTATCCGCAAGTTGCTTAGATTTTGTTCTTCAGCTCAATCAAAATCAACTTCAATTACAAGAGCCCGTTTTATTTATTTTATTAGCGGGTGGAAGCTCTCTACCGGGCTTGATTAATGAAACTTCTACCTTTAAGCAGCATCAGGAAATGTGTGTTGTTTTTCAAATTGAGCCGATCCCGCAACATGAAACACAGGCTATGGTGATAGACTTTTGTAGACATCAAAAAAATTGGTCTGATGAAACATACGATGATAAGAAACTGAATTATTTTTGGCAGCTATCAAAAGGCAATCCGGCAGAGCTTTTTTATCATATCTCTCGCTGGTTAGAAGAAAATACCGAGACCGAAATAGTAGAAATACGTGAAGACGAAAAAACATCCTATCTGAGATCATTTTTATATATACTCGTGGTTGTCGGGCTGGTTGGAACTTTATTTTTTCAGAATAATATCAATCAATGGATAGCAGGGGATCCGCAGAAAGATCTAGCGGTTGTGGAAAGTCTTCCAAGCCAAGATGAAAGGCTTTCCGTTGAAGAGGCTCCTCGTGTTAAAAACAAAGTAGAAAAAGTAAATAATGAAGAATGGGTCGCTAATGCATCGTTACACTCTTCAACTAATGAATCGGCTAACAATATTCTAAAAGAAGAAGTTTCCAATCAATCGAAACCTCAAATTGAAACCGAAAAAATAGGAGAGAAAATGGTTGAGAAGAATCAAACCTCTGCCAAAGAAATCACCAACAAAAATATATCAGTAAAAGAGCCCCCACTGGTGAAAAATACAAAAAAAGCAGCTCCTGAAAAGGATCGCTCTGAACCGCCAGCCAAAATCAATGAATCTAAAATACAAGATAGTCAAAACACGCTTCATCTTAGTCGTGATGAAATATCATTACTTAAACAGGATGACAGGTTGTACGTACTTCAATGGATGGGACTTAGTAAAGCACAAGCAGCAAAAGAGTATAAAACAAATCATCCACTAACCAATAAAATGACAATATACCGTCGAGCCAATAATGGGCAACTCTTATATCTGGTTATTAGCGATCAGTTGTTGTCCAAAGAATTGGCCGATGCTGCAAAAAAGGAATACAAAAAACGAGGTTATTCGGGAAAACCTTGGGTTAAATCAATGGCTGCGGTGAAAAAGGAAATCACGGACTTTAGAGATTCTGGCATTCGTTAGGATGGAGATATTCCGGCTCAAACTTACGTAGATGATGTATCAATCTTTGCTAGCCTCAGGTAAAATCCGGTAAATTTCCCAACCCACGCAATTTTTATGTTAAAAAATGACCGCTATATTAAAGCAGCACTAAGCCAACCTGTCGATAAGACTCCCGTATGGATGATGCGTCAGGCAGGACGTTATTTGCCTGAATATAGAAAGCTAAGATCTAAAGCCGGTGATTTTATGGCGCTATGCACTAACCCAGAGCTGGCCTGTGAGGTGACCTTGCAGCCGCTGAGAAGGTATGAACTGGATGCCGCTATATTATTTTCTGATATTTTAACCATTCCTGATGCCATGGGGTTGGGACTATATTTTAAAACAGGAGAAGGACCAGCGTTTAAGGATCCTATCAATAATATTAACGATATTAACAAGTTATCGGTACCTGATGTTTTCGATAAATTAAAATATGTCACTGATGCGGTTAGCACCATACGCAAGAACCTAAACAACGAAACACCCTTGATTGGATTTTCCGGTAGCCCTTGGACGTTAGCCACCTACATGGTTGAAGGTGGAACGACCAAAAATTTTGGTAAAGTCAAAGGCATGATGTTTGCGGAGCCAGCAGCGATGCATCAATTGTTAGATGTATTAGCCAAATCGGTGATCGCTTATTTGAACGCGCAAATTGAATCAGGTGCACAAGCGGTGATGTTATTTGATACTTGGGGCGGGGTATTAACCACTCGGGATTATCAGGTCTTTTCATTGCAATATATGCAACAAATTATCGACGGCTTAATCCGTGAAAAAGATGGCAACAAGATCCCGGTAACTCTTTATAGTAAAGGCGGAGCAGGCTGGTTGGAAATGATGGCGGACAGTGGAGCTGATTGTATTGGACTGGACTGGACAATTGATATTGATCAAGCTAGAACCAGAATAGGCGATAGAGTCGCATTGCAGGGTAATATGGATCCTTGTATTTTATATTCGACGCCAAAGACTATTGAACAGGAAGTAGCTGATATTTTAGCGAAATATGGCAATGGTTCGGGGCATGTTTTTAATTTGGGGCATGGGATCCACCCGAGTATTGATCCAGAAAATGTGAAAACCTATGTGGATGCGGTGCATCAGTTTAGTGGGCAGTATCATCGATAAAAGTAAACACAATATTTATTAAGCGGATCAAAAAAAGGCACAACTTGTGCCTTTTTTCAGTTTAGTTATTAGCCAGCCTTGCTAGTCAGTAATTGCTATAGTTTGCATTGTGATTAATCCATTTGGCGTCGTTACTGTGACTACTAAATAACCATCGTCAGTGGTTGTATCCGCTTTTAAAGACACACCACAAGAAAAAACCGCAAAAGCGCTAGAAGAGGGTATGGTGCATGAGCTAGGCCCAACGATAGAGCCATTACCTGCGTTAAATTTAATGGTTGTACCGGAAGGCATCAAACCATTATGTAAATCCGCAACATAAGCTACGATAGTTGCGGGTAACAGAGTCGGTAGGAAATAATTAGCGGAATCTTCACGATACACTGAAAGAGGTATAATGTAATCTTCTGCATATACACCACCAAATTTTCCTCCTGGAGCCGCTTCTTCAGAGGTAACAACATGGCCGGATTCAATCAATGAGATACTCGCTGTAGAGCCGGCTTGTAATATCGTTATATTTTTCCAGATAGTAAGCAGATCACGGCTACAAATCCCTGCGGTTTCACTGGCTACCGGACAGAGGACGCCGTTGTAAATCCCGTTAGCTAAGTCAAATGTTAGGTTGCTATTAAAATCAACCAATTCTTCATTATCGCCACCAACCTGATAACATTCGGTGGTATTGCCTGCACCGTAACATTTAGAATCGACATCAGCAGCGCCACTAGCAGCAGCTCCATTTTCGAGCTTGCCGTCAAAAACACCATCTTCATTATAGTCTATAAAAGCTTCCGTGAGGTCAGTAAACGCTTCTCCTGCATCAAATTGTCCATTTGCGTTAGAATCGGTAAAACTCTCCTCTCCCAATACAGTCGCCCGGATCGTAACACGATTGCCATAGACTTGACCTAAACCACCAAAAAAGGCTGCTTGAGAGGTTGTGGCTGCAGTCGCATTGGCATAAAAACAAGGGTAACCAGCCGCGTTTAAATTGGTGTTGGTACCATCAAACCGAGTACATTCTGCTACTGCATCACCTAACCGACGAGTAATTGCGGCCGGATCTCTGAGTGCTGGAGTGGGCACTCTTGGAGACTGACTTGTCCAAACCACTGAACATAAGCCGTCGGCAGTGGTACAAGAATCTTCAACCGAGCCAAATTCAGTCGTAAAAGAAACTGCCGTGCCATCCGGTACAGGATTGTTGAAATGATCAGCAACACGAGCAGTGATGGTTGAGGTGATACCGTCTATAGACCAACCTTCTGGGTTCAGATCGGATGCTGAAAGACTCAAACTATTAACATCAGCGATACCGGTTGATATGACTAACTCATCGGATACTGTTGAAATGGTGGCATCGGAAGCTAATGAGGCTACTACTCTAACCGGTGTAGGAATAGTGCCCGATTGTACAATCACGTCCACATTACCATTAGTATCGGTTTGTGCCGGCCCTTCTACAGAAGTGTCCGGGCTAATGGTTATCCCACCAACAGATGTTGTCAACGAGAAATCAACACCGACATTTTGCACAGGGTTACCAATTGAATCGATGACTCGGAAGGTGACCGTTGATGTTTCTGAACGACCGGAACCACCCGTTCCTTGTAATGCAATATTGGTGGGGCTCGTGCTGATAAATTGGATGCTACCAGCGGATGCTGCTTGAACTACCAGAGTTCCCGTTTGGGTTAACAGGGTTTGACCGACGGTGGAGCTAATACTAATAGTATCGGTTATTCCACAACCTTGATCTTTATAAGTCGAGCGAGCCACACCGGAGACTGTATCAATATTTGTATCCAAAGTGGCGGTCCCCAATTGAACGCATTCAGAGGTAAACTGGACCGTAGCGGTTTCAGTAAGCGGTGTAGTGCTGCCCCCAGTTGTTTCGGTAATGGTTACTTCAATGGTAGCCGTTCCATTTGCGCCAATACTACCCGGAGTAATCGTTGGTGCAGTCATTGCCACATTGGTTGCCGAAATGCTGACAGAAAAATCAACGGATTGGGTAATATCACCTTCAATAGTTGCCGTGACCGTTCCAGCGCCTTCAGTTGGTCCTGATTGTAAAACGATCGATGCAACCCCATTGGCATCCGTCAAAGCCGTGCCACTCGAAGGGTTAAGTTGACCTACGTTACTGTCTAATGCAAAAGTGACCAGTACACCAGAAGATGCAATTCCACCATTGGTTAGAGTGGCTTGTAAAGTGCCTGGATTGGCACCGCTCACATTGCTTGTTGGGTTGCCAGATGGGTCGAGTAGCGCAAGGCTTAAGTTAATAAAATTTGAAACGCCATTACCGGCGGTTGAGAAACCCACACTTGCTGAGCCACCGGATTCAATGGTTGCTGTCACTTGACCAGCCCCTTCTACATCACCAGCAGTCAGGCTAATCGTTGCTAACCCTGTTGCGTCGGTGAGTGCTGTTCCCGAAACGGGATCTAATAAGCCGGCGTTGTTAGACAAAGTAAAAGTCACCACAACACCTGCTGTATTTCCAGAGACTAAGGCTGATACCGTCGCTGGATTAGCGGGTGTAATTTCACCGGCTGTAATCGATATGGTCACGGTTTGTCCGGTTGTACCACTACCAGGATCGGTCCCATCATCAACAAATCCATTACTTGAGCCACCACACGCGCTCAACACAGA
>CAYVSL010000013.1:0-58364 GCA_964454125.1 uncultured Kangiella sp. | reverse complement strand
ATTCACCCATAATACATTACGCCGCAAGCGGCGGGGAATAAATCCCCAAGTGATTCAACGGCTTTCATGGCGTTCTCGAATTTGCTTTTAGACGAGATGAATTTGATCATAGTTCGTCATGAAAGTCCATCAACTTATAGTTTTCAATGAGTTATTTGAAATATTCGTGGGGATAACTCAGCATTCATATAGTAAATTCGCTTTATTAGTTTAGGCTTCGGATAAGAAACCCTAGTTCAATCGCTTTTTCATTTTTGATGGTTTCTGCCTTGAATCAAGCACAGCTACAACGACGGCAAAACCCTTTTTTAATTTGTAGTAAATAAAATAAGGGAATCTGGAAGAATTCATCCTGAAATAACCGAATTGTAAAACATGGACTCCAGCATAAACACTCAAAGACTCAATGTCTGATATCAAACTATCGTAAAAATAGCCTCCAATACCTTTTTCAATCGCATCATAAAATGATTTTCCCTTCCTTAAATCTTCTCTCGCGTGCTTGAGAACCCTAATATTCTTTACTAGCATCATTTATTCTTTTTAAGCTCTTCGATCGTCAAATATTCAGCAGTCCCGGATTCCATAACTTTGGTTCTTTTTGCTAGTACATCTCTGTGCCATTCAGGAGAGTTTATTTCCTTTTCCTCATGACATAAATCATCCCAAAGCGCTTCCATAGTCATCAACTTTTCTTTTAAGCTCATTTCTTTGATTTGTAAATTAACATTCACTTCAATAGCTCCAATAAAATCAGTTTAGGGATTCGAGTATCATTTCTTCTATTTCTCTGTGCTGTAACACACACCTTAGCTTCAAATCGATTATCGTGTGCCAATCATGTACTAATGAAGCCATTTTTATAGCTTCTGGTCTTGTACCGAATATGGTTAATATTTTCATACAAGTTGTCGGCCTTTAATATCCTGAATAATACTTTCTGCAATTTTTCTAATAAAATCAACTTACACAAACACTTTGTCAGCTAATTACTCTAATTTTTAAAGACTTAAGAGCTTAGAATACAAGGCTCGTTTTACAATAAATACTCAACCTCGGTATTCCTGTTCAAAAAATAGCACTTTAAGTTCAGAGTCTTTCATAACAACATTCCATTTTCATGTGCTTTAATATGGATAGGAAGTTTGTCAAGATTAGGTGCCTCAAGTAAAACATCTATTTTTTGGTCGCCCATTTCCATCATTATTTTTGCACCAATTTTCGCAATAATTGAAGCAGGTTTATCAATCGCACTATCTAAACTAACGAGAATGTCAATATCACCACCTCTTGCATTATCATCAACTCTGGAACCAAATAACCAAATATTCGCATGTCCTCCAACAACCGTTTTAACCGATTCTTTGAGTATTGTTATTTGCTGTTTGCTGTTTGGTAATTCGCATTATCTTTAGTTAATTGAATAAAAAAAGGGGTCGAAAAGGGGTCGTGTACATCTTATTATATAACACCTTTCAGATGTTCAACATGATCCATTTCCACGCCAAGAACACGAACGATGTTTAACATTTCACTTTCTATTTTATAAAACACTAAATGTCTTTTAATTGGATAGCTAAAGTAACCGTCTCGAATATCATTACAATTAGTTCCAACCAATAGATTTTCAGCGGCTAAGGTTTTAGTGATTTTTAGTACCACTAAAATCCTCTCCAACTTTTTTCCTTGCTTTTAACTTGATATCGTCTATATCCAATTCACCCGCATTACCACTGCGCTCTCCTTCGATTAGTTTGGCAATTAAAATCTGACGTTTCATCTCTTGGTATTCAATATTAGAAATGATAACAGCTATCGGTTTGCCATTTCTGGTAACACTAATTGGCGCTTGTTGAACTCTCATCAACACTTCGCCAAATTCTCGTTTGGCATCAGAAGAAGTATATATTCGCATAACCGACCCTTTATTTTGACATAGCGGCACATCAAGTTAATCAATTTGACCAGTTTAATCAATTTAGCCAACTTAATTAAGTTTATTCTGGATAGGCTGATAAATTAAGGTCAAGACCTTGTCCGCTATTTGCGAGTCACATCACTTCAATATCGTCCTGTGTTGCAGCTTTGTTAACAATTTCATCAATAATTTTTTTTGTTCGTTGCATTTTCTAAGCTGTACCACCTAAATGTTCTTGTTGATATCCTCGAATACAATTAATATTTTCATAAAAGTTGCCTAGCTTTAATATCCTTAATAATATTCCCTGCAAATTTTCGAATAAAATCAACTATTCATGAGCGATTTGTAAAGCGTCAGCAAGTACTTGATGGTCTTTTATATATTCATGAAAAGGGAGGGAGAGGATCAAGTCTTTCATAAACCGTTAAATTTCTAGTGCGTTTTCCAAACTCTTATAAAGTGTCTGAAAGGTAATGATATAGTTCTCAATTTTATTTTTAATTTCTTTTGCCGCTGAAAGATCGCAAGTATGTGCGGTAGTATTTCGCATTTCTATCATTTCAAGAACAACGGCTTCATTATTTATCCACTTTTGTTGAAAAGCAATCTTAAAACAGTCTCTCGGATTAAGCGCATCCATTCCTTTATAAGCTAAAACACGTTTAATGGCTTTCCAACACATTTCGAAGGTAAACTCGAAACGCTTAACTTCAAGATCGACTACAACTTCCGAAAAATCAAGATCCGGCTCAAATTTTTTCGCAAAATCAAAAGAATCTCTCAATCGTTGAATCGCTCTAGCGTAATTAAACAGGGCGTCTTCCGCTCGAAGCTTTTTACTCGCGCTAAACAATACCTTACCTGTACTTTTAACCCGATTAATAAATCGTTCTTCACATAACGCCAAGTTCTGGCTATCTATATGAATCAAAGTGTTTAACTTTTCAATTCGAGAGCGAATATTAGCCTCGATTGAATGTTTCGCTTTTTCCTTGTCTAGCCAGTATGCCAAATCAATATCGCTATTTTCTGTCGAGTCACCAGATGCTTCCGAACCATACAACCATATCCGTGAAGGTTGGGCTTCATCGATTATTATCGCTTTCACTTGATTAATTAATTGTTGTCTTGTCATAACCTTTATCCGTCCATCGCATATACTGTTTTTCTTTTCTCTGTGAAGTCTCTGTATTCTCGGTACCCACAACACTCACTCCGTTCGTGAGGCAAGCTTTGATGATCTTCTTTAAGATATTTTTACCACCGAGGACTCCGCAAAATACAAGTTAGGCCTTTCATGACAATATCACTTATTATTCGCCCAAATAAGTACAGTCTAAAAATAATGCTGATGTAACAATTAAAGAATCCCACCATGAATATTGATATTTGTCTTGAGTTTCCCAAGATGCATCAATAAGCTTCGAGGATATTTCCAGAGGTTGCCAAACTGATAATGCTCTCAAGTCTGATCGGGCTTGCTGTTTAGATAAACTAGGCTTAAGCTTTTGGGTAACCGTGACATAATATTTATTACCTGAGCACTGAGCCTACCATTTTCATTTTTCCAGAGAGACTCTAACCATTTTTGTGCTTTAGGTTGCTTTTCAGTTTCTGAACTGTCTCTTGCATAAACAAAAATATTAGTGTCTACAAATACTTTACCGTTCATGCAAGTTATCCCTAGAAGGGTAATCGTGATTAGTTTTTAAAGGTTGCGCATCAACACTCATAAATTGTTGCATTGCTTTCGCGTAGCCCGTTTTTTCCCTTTTCATTTGCTTTAGTAAATTACCTAAAATTTGAGAAACACTAGTGTCATGCTCGGCAGCCCAAACTCGTGACCAATGTGCCACGTCATTTTCAAGTTTTATTGTGACGTTTTTCATGAAATTCTCCCAATATTTTTGCTCCTTATATCTAGCACGATTATAGTGCTACACGTAAATATTGTCAAAAATACATCGAACAGCAGAATCTATCAGCGGATCTGTTTATACTGTCCATTTTTAGGCTTTGGACTTCGATAGGATGACTAACTTAAAGTATTGGAAACCTTTTTAAAAATACTTTTTACCAAAGCTTGCCCCATGAGCAAAGCGAATGTAGTGGGTACCGAGGACTCCGAGACGCTACATCGAAGGTTTAAAGCTGTTAAATATTTTTTTTCTCTGTGCCGCGAAGCCTCTGTTGCAATATGATTCGAAGTTCGAGCAAGTTTAAGCATCTCGCTCATGTAAATATCTGAGCAAAACATCAACATATTGCTTAACCGACTGATATTTGTTGTTTTTCAGAACAACTTCTAATTTTTTCCAGTCCAAATTTAGATAATCATGAATAATAGCGTTTCGCATTCCGATAGCACCCCGAATTTCATTTATGCCAGGAGTTTCAATAGATAATAATTCAAAAACTCTCTCAACACTTGCACGGGCTTCTGACGGCACGGGTTTACCCTTACTTTTTAACACATGTTTTGAGCATCCAATTGCGGCCTCTACAATTACTTGAAGACTTCGCTCTACCGCACTTCTATCATTAAAGGAAAGAGGCTTCTCAGCAAATTTGTTGCTTAGACCATTCAGACTATCTATATGTTGCTCTAACTGCTCTCTTATCGCAAAGATGTATGGCTCAAAACTACTTTCTGTGTTTTTTATGTTCATAACGAAAGTTCTCCCATAAAGACCATATTCTCTGCATTTCCGAATGCAGTCTTAAATAATTCTTACAAGCCAATATTTTTCCATCTTGTATGATTGAAGATGCAAGCGGAACAGGTACTCGATTAATATTAACGACAGAAATTTTTTTATCCGTTTTTTTAGACCATTGATAAGCCAACTCATCACAGGGATAGCCATGTGCATCACCTCCAAAGTCAGGAGTAAAAGCGACTGCTAGGTCTAAATCACTATGTATGTCATTTGTGTTTTTTGCATATGAGCCGTATAACCATAATACCTCTATATCGTCATTTTCTTTAACTAAGTCCGCAACCAGCTCTAAAACTCTAGAAGATGAAAACATTTCCGCTCTACTCTTTCTGCCTAACATAAAACTTAATCAGGTGCTACGCGCTACACAAAGGGGGTTAATCAGTTATGAATTTCGGAAATGTCGAATGAGTACGATGATTACGGCAAGCATACCACCTAACATAAAACCTAATATCGCAATTAAGGCGCGTTTTGGCTTCGCTTTTTCTTCCGCAACCTTAGCCGGACTCAAAGTCTTAAACACATACTCTTCACTCACCTCAGCTAACATCAAAGTTTTAGTCTGCTCTTCAATCAATTGATAAAAAACCGACTGCATACCGGCGATGTTTGTTTCTTTTATTTTATCATTTAAATAATTGATACTTTTTGTTGCTTCTTCCCTATCTTGTTTTTGAATATGTGCATTAATCGCCTTCACTAGTTTATCCGCCCATTCTTTTGCAATCACTGGCGAATAATATTCAACTGACAAACTAATCAGCCCGCTTGTTTTGTCCTGACTAACGCTTACTCTGTCTTCAAACTCTTTAAACAACTCCCAACTACTCGGCTCTATTTTTTGCCCTTTATTAGGATTAAAACCTCTCACCCATTTTTTATTTGCGCTATCATACAAATCAGGATTTATAACCAGCTCATCAGTTGAGCGATCCCAACCTTCAGCTGCAAACACTTCCACCTCAATGTAATTGTCTCGTATAAATGCCTCCAAGAAACCCCAAGTCTTAATAATTTCCATCGCCACAACTGATTTATCTTCTGCCCCACCACCGCCTAAATTAATTCCAGCCAATGAAGCCAAACCTCCAAACTGCCCCGCCAATTTAGATAACGATGATGAACTTGAGGAAGAAGCAGGCGCTAGCAAAACAGTTGATTTGTATTCATTAGGTAAGTTTAGAGCGTAGAGAACTGCGGCAACAGAAAATACAGAGGTAATAGCTACTATTAACCATTTACCAGACCAGATGGCTCGCCAGAGTTCGGCGAGGTCTATTTCATCATCAGATGAAAAAGAGTCGGGGGCAAGGAGCTGAGAGCGAGATACGAGGATATTCAATTGAGCTTTTAGCTCCGCATTTTCATGTTCTAAATTTTTATTCTTTTCTTTATCATTCATATAGTAAATTCGGTTATTAGTTTATTCGTTCAGATTATAAATAGAGTCCAATCTGTTATCCCAAAGTGCTTCCATAGTCATTAGCTTTTGTTACAAACTCATTTCTTTTCTCAGTGCAGGAAGCCTCTGTATTATCTGTACCCACAACACTCACTCCGTTCGCGAGGCAAGCTTTGGTTAACTTGTTTTAATAATACAATAAATAGAACTACGCCCAGCCGAAAGGGGGACAGAGTTAGTGATTACTGTGCTGCTATCAAGTTAGAGGACTAAGGTAACTTTATCCCCGTCATTTGAGCTATCATTTTATGATCAAAACCTTGCTCTTTCATTTTAAGCGCAACCTGTTGAACTCCTCTTTCAATTCCTTGTTCTAACCCTTGTTCTAACCCTTGTTTTTTTGCCAATTCAAGAGATCCTATTTGGATCGCAATATATTGCTGTTTGTTATATTGAATTTCTAGCTCTTCTTGACTCATGCCAGCTTCATTACTGACTTCATAAGCGGTCATCACAGAGTCTGGTAAGTTCTTAGGGATCACGGTTAATTCACCCGCATTTTTGAGAAAATAAATCCATTCATCCTGAATACCATTGCATTGTTCTTGAGTTTTGTTAAATTTTTTCAGTTCTACAAAAATCAATTCAATATCGTCACTATATTCTGAAAAATCTTTTTTGTTGAGCAGTTTAAAGCGGTTTATAATTTCAGAATTATCTTTAAACATCTCAAAGTTAACGATTGTTACGGCGATAACGGGTTTCAAAAGATCATAACGTTGCCCCTTGACCAGTTGTATAGAATAGTTTTTGGCGGCATTGTACAGCACTCGGTTTTCAAATCCTGGATGGTTAAGCACTTGCATTTCAATGATCACCGTCGTGTGATCACTTAAGAGCGCTTTAACATCCACAAAGGTATCTTTCATCCCTTTTAGTTTAGGTAGGTTATAGGGATCAACAATCTCTAGATCGGTAATTTCACTATTATCATTAAACTCAATCATCGAGTTCAAAAATGAAATCAAACGAGGCTTGCTGTCTTTGCTACCAAAAACTTTTTTAAAGGCAAAATCAGTGCGGACATCTAAAAATTTCATTATTTTGCAAATCCCTTAAAAGAATAAATCAATGCTTTGAACTAAAATAATCAGTTTCTCTCTTTTCATCTGCTTTAACAAATTACCCCAAATCATGACATTTTTCATAGCCTCTTTTCCAAGAGATTAACTTAATATGCTTTAACAACATTATAGTGCTGCACGAAAATATTGTCAAAATGATGGGGGGTTAAAACTTAGACCTTGCATTCTCATCTCTATCCTAAAATTATTTTGCTTTCCTAGCTTTCAGCTCCCTAGCCGAAGGACTCTCCCGCTCCTTGGATCAAAGATAATAACGCAATCCAACGGCAAGCCTATATTGACCATCCTGGCGACCAAAGCCATCAATCACTTTATCGCTATAATCCAGCTCAACGTCTATTTGGTTATTTCTGTCCAGTTGCATTTGCCATTTAACGACAAATCGGATCGCATCTACAAAATCTTGATTAATGGTGTGGCGACTATCCAAAAAACTTGGATGCTCTTTAAGATTAATTTTTAGGCTTTGAAATTTTGCACTAAAGGATTGATATTGACTTAAATTTCCAATTAACCCCAAACTGGTCACTTGAGAATCATTATCATAAGTTGATCCAATCGCCCTTTGGTTTAGACGATAACCGTTGGCATAAACACGATCTTCGTAGGTTCTGTTGTATTCGCTTACGCCCCCCGGAAAAGTCTCCGTTGTTTCAACAAAAACTCGCCAATTATTATCAAACACATTGATATTTCCCGATAGGCCAAACAAGCTGGTAGAAAACTTATTTTCAATTCCTTCATCCATCAACGACAGGTAGAAACTAACCGGGACTGACGGTACAGGCAAGCGCCAACGGAGATCAAACGCCGTTAATATCTTGGCATCAAAATTTAAACGGTAATGCTCTGTGGTACCGCCTGAAATTGCAGTTGCCCTTAGACTGGCTTCGATAGAGTCCAACGGCTTAAAGGAAAATGAAATACCCGATAATATTGGCCGTTCAAACCTTCGGGTATCTTCCAGTTGACTTATAAATCCTGTAAGACTCCATGGTCCTAACCATTTTATTACCGACAGCTCACTGGCATTAGAGTAGTTTCTATTTAAAGTCAACCCAACTGGCGGTCTGGCATTATTTGACAATAAATTAGCAGAATCCCAACTAGCCCCCCACCACTTTTCCACTTTGCCAACGCTAGCAATCCAATCGCCCCAAATCGCAGCTACATAGGAGCCATCGTAATTAAAGGAATCACCATCAAGCGGGTTACTGACCCGGTTGACCTGCATATTCCAAGCAAAGCGCTTATTTAAATTAGTACTACTGGCGGTCAATACGGCCTTGCCGCGGACTGAATCACCAAAAGATCTGAATGTTTGTTCCGATGATGCAACAAATGCCGTCAGCAACCGTTTAGATTTGTTTAACAGCGCCGCTTTACCCGACTTTTTAACTCGCCAATAAACGGTTTTATAGGTAGCAGGAACTTCCTGAATATCGGTATTGTCAATATCTTTTATAATCCCCGCCCACATTAATGGATAAGTGGTTATCGGAACTCTTATCACGCCGATATCAGATAAGATTTCAATATCGGAGCGGAGCGATAAATTTTCGGTATTTATCCATGGTTCGGCAGATGCAGCTTGAAAAATGAACAAGAAAAGAAAGGCTGCGTAGGAGCAAGAAACTGAGAGCCGTAAGCGAGGCAAAGCCCCTAATAACCACAATCCCTTTGTTGCAAAAAATATTTTTATCAGCTCCAAATTTTCTTCCCGAAAAATATGATTAATGACTTTATATATTGTTTTCTTTTGGCCATTAGCGCGCCTATTATTCCCTAACGTTCAGGCCTCCCGGCGCTTCCAGAGTTCGCTAAAGCGAATTCACAGCCGCCGCCCCTAACGCTAACTGGTAAACAATCTGACTAACACTGGTCCATAAAGTAAGAGTTTTTAATCGCTCAGTATCCATCGGTACTACAATAGTATCACCAGGATTTAAATTCTCATTCTGGTGAGATAACCAACCGCTTTGATTAGGTAAAAAAACCGAACCGTCGGCTTTAACCACATAAATGCGATCATCGTCTGCTCGATTTGACATACCCCCACTTTTATCCAGATAGTCTTCAAGCGTCCATTCTTTATTGAATAAATGAGACGCCGAATGCTGAACTTCACCAATAACGGATATTTCCTGACGAAAAGTTGGAATAATCAGCATATCACCTTCTTTTAGCTGTATATCATCTGTTTTGTCACTGACAATATCTTCGAGTGATATAACAAGCCGACCCAAAGCTTTGGTATTTGAAAGTGCATCGAGCAATCCTTCTGCATCTTTTAATGACGATCCTTTTCCAGCTGCCGCGTCTTCCAATTCACTGGCAGCTATATCTTCACGCATTCTCCCTTTGAGTACTTCAAGTTGTTTACTTTCTTGTATTTTAAGATCAACTCTAGTAAATATTGCTGCCTTTAGATGCGCAGTAGTGGTAAAACCACCAGCTCTACGGATCACTTCAGACAACTTTTCTCCTTGTTTAAATTCATAAATTCCTGGAAAACGAACTTCGCCTTCCAATGTGATATTTAAGTGATCGCGATATTCGGGCGTCGCATAAACCGCTAATTTATCCTTCGCTTTTAATTTAAAGGAATTCACGCCTGTTAATTGTTCACCTAGATTAACGTTCATATGTTCGATACTGGCTGTTTCCTGATCGGAAAGATCTTGCCTAGTTATCTCGGCATTACCCAAATAGGACGCTTCGATCAATCCACCTGCAAGTAGCACCAAATCTCTTATATTCATATTTTTTGTAAGCGGATAGGTACCAGGATACGCTACATTTCCACTAATATTGACAACTTTGCTCAATCCTCCGCTTGAGTTTTGTTTTATGATTATTTTGGTTAATTCTTCAACCATTTCCAACCTTGAATCATCTTGAACAAAGGTAACAATTTGATCGAGCGGCTGTAACTCAAGATCAACTGCGGATTTGTTTTTGTTGGCTATTAACTGCTGTAAATTAAAATGAAGCACCGATATTTTTCTTAATGGCATTTTTTTTCTTATGATAATACCGATATTAAGATCCACCTCTTCCTTGAAATCCATAACCGAGTGAATGACATCGGACAATAACAACCCTTTTCTCCATTTTACTGTTCGCTCGCGATGAAATGCACCTATGAGTTCTACCACATTTTCTAATTCATCAAGAACCGTGCTTATTTCTACTAGATCACCATTGACTAATTTCGTTTTTTTAGCTGACACTAAGCTTAAATCCACATCTAATACGGTAGTAAATCCACTTTTACTTTTGCGTGTAATATGAGAAATATTGGGATAAGCATTGGCAGAATAGCCTCCAGCTAACTTTATTAAACTATTTAAGGAGACTTCATTTTTTAGTTCATAAATAGCAGGGCGTTTAACCTCCCCTTGTATACCTGCTGTTCGACCGACAGGCGGTATATAAATCACATCACCTGGCAATAACCTTGCATCGTTTTTAGTGTCACCTTTTTGCAAAAGATCGTAGAGATCCAAAGTGGTAATCACTTTTCCTTGCCGTTTGAGTTGAATATTTCTGAGAGAGCCAATATCGGTTATTCCACCGCTAACAAATAAGGCATTGGTCATTGTGGACAAAGAACTGACGGTATAAGAGCCGGGTTTAAATGCTTCTCCCAATACAAAAACACGAATGGAACGTAACTCACCTAAGGAAATAACGGCTCTAACGCCAATCATTTGCTCAGTCACCTTTTGCTGAACCAAATGCTTGGCTTCAGAAAATTGTAATCCAGTAACCGATATTGGCCCCAATTCAGGAAAATTAATCGAACCATCTCGGCCAACTGTTAATTCATGAGTTTCATTTATTTTGCCTAACAATTGGATCTGCATACTATCGCCTGGACCCATCATGTAATCAACAGGAATAGCTACATTCGTTGTAGGTGCAAAAGTTGTCGGCACCCCCGCGAATAAATCGTAACCATAACGTGCTAACTCATCATCTTCATCTTCATCTTCATCTTCATCTTGCGTGGTTTCAGTCGAATCTCCATATAGATCCTGAAATTCAATTTGTTCCTGCTCACCTATTACTCCACGTTCATTGGTTTCTAGCCTTGAGCCTCTAGGTAAAATAGTTTGAATTTTTTCAACCTTCACATCATTCCTATTGCCTTGTGTTTGTTTTAAAGAATTACAGGCTGCATCAACGTCATAACCCGCGGCTTTCGCCATTTGGCGCTGTTGGCTGGTAATGTTTTTACACTGCTGCTCTAACTGGGATGTGTCCACCTCTACAGCCATCAAATTGGGCGAACCTAGCACCACAAAGAGAATACACGCGGCCAAAAGTATTTGGATTATTTTTGCTTGCATATTTTTATTCCGGATAAAGCTAAATCAACATGGTGTTACAGGTTGCGCCCCCACGACGCTTCGTGTGGGGGTACATGCTAAGTGGCGTGCGTAGCAAACACGCTACCGCCCTTGAGTTACAGCTCTCAAAATGCTAAAAACATATATCAAACAATAGCTAATATAATAAAAAGCCGTGTTATTGTTAACTTATTAATACAGAGGATGTGGAGGATAAAACAATGATCAACCAATCCTTGATCTGGGTCAAAACTAACCAAAACGGTGGTTAGTTTTCTGTTAATTCAGATAATTTTCATAGACTTGGTCGTAAATACGCCACGCCCTTCATTAGTGCCGCGGATTATACACGATGCTGATTATTAGATGTAGCTAAAACAATCAATAAAAACCGCGAATTGTGGACTTTATTTAGCTATCTGAGACAAAAGGTTGTTAATCGGTGATTATTTGCTCATTAGGAATTTCTAGGCGATTAGTTTGACCTAAAAACTTAATCAAAATCATTGAGCGCATTTCACCGTCTTCCTTTTGGTATATAGCTTTAAGACCCGCAAAAGGACCTGACAAGATCCTGACCGGCTGTCCTTTACTGAAATGACTTATTATTGGTTGTTCTGGCTCTATATCTGCCTTGATCAAATTGGTGACTAATTTTTGGGGAATTTTGGCTATTTCTCCGGCAAATCGCACCCAATCTCGTACCCCTCGTGTAGAACGCACTTTATACCAGAGAGCATCTTGAGGAGACAAATGAATAAACAAATAGCCCGTAAACAAAGCTTCTGTGATTATTCGCTTTTTACCACGACGGAGTTTTTCCACTTTAACGGTGGGACAAAAGGCTTCAATTTTTTGGTTTTTCAGGTTTTCAACCGCTCTAACTTCCTGACGTGGTTTAGTGGTGGCCAAGTACCAGTTATTAGCTGCGGGCTGCGGGCTGCTGCCTACTGGCTGGCAGGATTTAGTTAGGAGTTCAGACATAATGTTTAGGGTTTAATTAAACATCTCTTCGTTCGTAGTTCGAGGCTTGTAGCCCGAAACGCTCTATTTTTTAGCATTTTTTTGATCCAAATAGGCCAACAAACCATCAATGCCTTGTTGAGTGATGAGCTGCCGATATTCATTCTTTTTCAATTTCACATAACTGATGCCTTCGACCATCACATCATACAATAACCAGTCTTGGTTTCGGTGAGCAATTTTGAATGATATATTAAACGCTGGCAGGTATATCGGCTCTAATCGGATAGTTACCAGACCACGAGTATTTTTGGTGTTGAGTTTGACACTGACAAATTTAACTCGTTGGCCGTCGTAAAACGCCATGCCCTCTCTGATATATCGGTGAAGGGTTTGATTAAAACGGTCTTTTAATGACTGAATGTCAGATTGACTCAATTTTTTCCAATGTTTGCCTCCTATCAACTGTTTTAAGGTTAATTCCACATCCCATTCGGAGAGAATGTCGGCATCGACAAATTGAACTAACTGCTTGTTATCACTCTTAAATACTCGATGTTTTTCTAATAATATCGTATCGATATGGGTAATGACCTGACTAAAATAATTTTCGGTTTGTTGCAGAGAATTTAGCGCCGCAACCCCCTTTATCAAGTCGGTACTAGC
This sequence comes from uncultured Kangiella sp., assembly GCA_964454125.1. Lineage (GTDB taxonomy): Bacteria > Pseudomonadota > Gammaproteobacteria > Enterobacterales > Kangiellaceae. The sequence goes on along the minus strand of CAYVSL010000013.1, from coordinate 45,189 downwards.
CATTTTGGCATTCGGCTGGTCGCCCTGTTGAGCAACCACTCGCCCACAAGTCAACAACAGGGTAATAATTACACCGACTGCAAACAGGTTAAAGGATCTTGTTTTAATGATATTTGGCAAATTAATAACGGAATTTCGAAGATAATCTAACATAGGTCAATTATAACTTTGGCGAGAGATATAAAGCTAGTACCCCGTCACAAGGATTTTGACTAATTCAGGGATAAAAAATGGTGGACCTAGAAAGACTCGAACTTTCAACCCCCGCCATGTCGAGGCGGTACTCTAACCAATTGAGCTATAGGTCCTTAAATTTAATATACGCATACATTTTTAATGCCTTAAAAACCTTTGATTGGCTAAGATTTTCAGACGGCGCGAATGATAGCAGATAGAAGTTTATATACAAGAATTTTTTGCAATTCTTGACTATAAACCTCTTTCTGGCTGGGCTTCGTAGCCCGTAGCCCGTAGCCCGTAGCCCGTAGCCCGTAGCCCGTAGCCTAAGAATCATACCCCATTGGATTTTGACTCTGCCATCGCCAAGTATCAACAATCATTTCTTCTAGCCCTTTTAGAGCCTTCCAACCGAGCATATTATTGGCAAGTGCAGGATCGGCCCAACATTCAGCTATATCTCCAGGACGACGATCGACAATTTTATAAGCGATTGATTTTCCCGAGCCTTTTTCGAAGGCTTTAACCATATCCAAAACAGAATAACCTTTACCGGTTCCCAAGTTTAGAGTTGTAACACCCGGTAAACCGGCAATTTTTTGAATGGCTTTAACGTGGGCATCAGATAAATCCACTACATGAATATAATCTCTGACGCCCGTTCCGTCCGGTGTTTTGTAATCATCACCAAAGACCGACAGTTTTTCTCTTTTACCGACAGCGACCTGACTAATAAAAGGCATCAGGTTATTAGGAATACCTTGCGGATCTTCTCCTATTTGCCCACTTTTATGAGCGCCGACAGGATTAAAATATCTCAGCAATATGATCTGCCAATCGTTGTCGGCTACCGCTTGATCTCGCATAATTTCTTCAATAAATAGCTTAGTACGACCATAGGGATTAGTGGCAGAAATGGGAAAGTCTTCGGTAATTGGCACGCTAGCGGGATCGCCGTAAACAGTGGCTGAAGAGCTAAATACGATGCGTTTACAATGATATTTTTGCATCGCTTTCATCAGATTGATGGTACCGTAGATATTCTGTTCATAATAAGTAAGTGGTATTTGTGAAGATTCGCCAACCGCTTTCAGTCCAGCAAAATGAACCACCGCATCCAATTTGTGTTCATCAAAAACACTGGTTAGTGCTTCGTAATTAGTCAGATCAGCTTTATAGAAACGAATGAACTGGCCGGTGAGTTTTTCGACTCGTCTTAGTGATTCGAGTGAAGAGTTGCTTAAATTATCAATGACGACGACTTCAAATCCTGCTTCTAATAATAATAAGCAAGTATGACTGCCAATGTAACCGGCGCCGCCAGTGACGAGGATCTTTTGGGGCATTGTGGGGAAACTCCGTTTTTTTAAGAGGCTAATTTCTATGGCTAATTTTAGCAAAGCCTAGCCTTATCGCCTAGTGAATATTTTTTAACCTTTATGGTTGTATTGTTCGAGAAGCGGACGTTCGAATGAACGTCTTACATTTTTTAAAAGCGAAGCGTTGCGAAACGCTTTTGACCTTAAAATAACAAAAAATAGGTGCAGACCAAAGGTCCACTTCTCAGACAAAAACGCCACACACAACCATTCGGCAACCTGTTTTAATCATATCAAAAAACAAACTCTCCATTATCAACATCCAAACTAATTATACAAGCATGCTCCAAATCACCACTTAATATCCTTTGGGCCAACGGATTTTCAATCCACTGCTGAATGGCCCGCTTTAATGGTCTCGCACCATAAACCGGATCAAAGCCTTTATCTGCAATCAAACTTAGTGCCTCATTAGAATATTCAAAATCAAATTCACTATCTGCCAAACGTTTACCAAGTTGCTGTAACTGGATTATGGCGATTTGTTTAACGTGATCTTTTTCAAGTGAGTGAAAAATAACTATTTCATCAATTCGATTTAAAAATTCTGGTCTAAAATAATCACCAATCACACCATTGATTTGTTCTTTTAGTTTTTCATAATGTTCTGCTCCTGCAGATTCCATGATCAAATCAGAGCCGAGATTAGAGGTCATAATAATAACTGTATTCCTGAAGTCCACGGTTCTGCCCTGCCCATCAGTTAATCGACCATCTTCCAGTACCTGCAATAAAATATTAAACACATCAGGATGAGCCTTTTCCACTTCATCTAATAAGATCACCGAATAAGGTTTTCGTCTGACCAACTCCGTTAAATAACCGCCTTCATCATATCCAACGTAACCGGGAGGCGCGCCAATCAAGCGCGCTACTGAGTGTTTTTCCATAAACTCTGACATGTCGATCCTGACCATAGCATCTTCTGAATCAAACAAAAAAGTCGCCAAGGCTTTGCACAACTCTGTTTTACCTACGCCAGTAGGTCCAAGAAATAGAAATGAACCGTTGGGACGGTTGGGATCGGACAATCCTGCTCTTGCTCGACGAACGGCATTTGAGACAGCGGAAACCGCTTCACTTTGGCCGATCACCCGACTATGTAAATGTTCTTCAATTTTTAATAATTTTTCCTTTTCGCCTTCTAGCATTTTGTTCACCGGTATACCGGTCCATTTAGAAACGATATGAGCAATTTCATCTTCACTAACTTTATTTCTGAGCAAGGTCATTTCTTGCATTTCTACCTGGCTGGCCATATCCAGTTGTTGTTCCAACTCTGGAATTCTTCCGTATTGAAGTTCGGACATGCGAGTTAAATCGCCGGCTCTTTTGGCGGCGTCAAAATCAATTCTGGCTCTTTCCAAATCAGTTTTAATACTTTGGGTACCATGTACGGCTGCTTTTTCTGACTTCCAGACTTCATCCAATTCAGAAAAATCTTTTTCCATTTCAATAATTTTTTGTTCAAGTTCTGCAAGACGTTTTTTGGAACTTTCATCACTCTCTTTTTTGAGCGCCTCCCGCTGCATTTTTTGTTGAATAAGTTTTCTTTCCAAGCGATCCATTTGTTCAGGTTTAGAGTCAATTTCCATCCGAATTAGACTGGCAGCTTCATCAATTAAATCAATGGCTTTGTCGGGTAGTTTTCGATCTGAAATATATCGATGAGATAAAGTCGCCGCAGCAACGATGGCCGGATCCGTAATATCGACCCCGTGATGTACTTCGTAACGTTCCTTCAAACCACGCAAAATAGCAATGGTATCTTCAACGGTTGGTTCACCAACTTGAATTTTTTGAAAACGTCTTTCTAGCGCCGCATCTTTTTCGATATATTTTCTATATTCATCTAAAGTGGTTGCGCCAACACAATGCAACTCTCCTCTGGCTAACGCCGGTTTTAACATATTACCCGCATCCATGGAGCCTTCAGATTTTCCTGCGCCAACCATGGTATGTAATTCATCAATAAACAGAATAATTTGACCTTCCTGCTTAGACAGATCATTGAGCACGGCTTTTAATCTTTCTTCAAATTCACCGCGAAATTTGGCGCCAGCGATCAATGCTCCCATATCGAGAGATAAGACTCTTTTTCCTTTGATACCTTCCGGTACTTCTCCGTTAACAATTCGTTGTGCTAAACCTTCAACAATCGCTGTTTTACCAACACCAGGTTCGCCAATTAATACTGGATTATTTTTTGAACGGCGCTGTAATACCTGTATGGTTCGACGAATTTCATCATCACGGCCAATCACCGGATCAAGTTTACCCTGCTCCGCTCTTTCAGTTAAATCGATAGTGTATTTTTCTAATGCCTGACGCTGTTCTTCCGCATTAGGATCATCAATTGACTGACCGCCACGCACTTGCTCAATGGCTTTTTCTGCAGCCGCTTTGGTCGCATTAAGATCCCGTAAAATATTCCCCAGATTACCTTTATCTTCAATAGCCGCAAGGACAAATAATTCGCTGGAAATATATTGATCTTTTCGCTGTTGGGCAAGCTTGTCACAGTGGTTCAATAATCGCGCCAAATCATTAGAAATATGCACCTCTCCCGGTGTTCCTTCAACTTGTGGGAGGCGATCTAGTGCTTCAGCCAACTGCGATCGAAGGCTGTGCAAATTAACATCTGTTTGCGCCATCAAATGTCGTACACTGCCGCCTTCCTGATTCAGCAGAGCAGTCATCATATGAACAGGCTCAATAAATTGATGTTCTCGGCCAAGCGCCAAAGATTGCGCGTCTGCAATAGCCAGCTGAAATTTGCTGGTCAGTTTGTCCATACGCATAGGAATTACCCCATTTTAATTGTTTAATCGATGTTTAATTGATGGGGACGCGAGTGGATGAAATCAAGGAGCGAGGAGCTTCTCGCTCCTGTTATTTCATTCCAACCTATTATGTTTAATCATGCTGATAAGTTCATCAACATAATCCTGACCACGTTCGGAATAGCGAGATAATCCGTGAGCCAGTTTTTCTCCAGTGATCGATTGATTTCTAAGTCGCAGGCCTGCGCGGATATTTCTTAAGTCTGAGTATGCATTATGGGTATTCAGGTTTCGCATATAGCTGGAAACAGATGCTTGTACTGATGCATATTTCCTCACTTTATGTTGGCCACCGGTATTTCGGTTGCCGGGTATTAATCCACAACCTTGAGTGTAACACCATTGACCAAAAAGATTATTAGCTTGGGTGGCAAATCTTGAAGTTCCCCATGCGGATTCATTAGCAGCCTGCGCTAAAACCAGTGAAGTTGGGATAATATCGATTCGAAGTTTTAACTCTTCAATATTGGCTTGTATATCATTTGATTCTAGGCCAAATTCTTTCGCTAATTTATTTAATTTTTTAGCGTTAATGCCTGAGTGGTAATGATCTTTTTTGATCGATTGTAGAAGACTCAGTAATAACTCCTTTTTATACTTAATTCTACCATTTTCTTTCACCACTAGGGGACGAAGAAAAGCGAAAAATTGCGCTTTTTTTTGTTGGGCATCAGTGATGGAGGCGAAATCTGGCAGATCGCTTTTTATAGCCAGAGTGGATTGATATTCCTGCCTAGATTGCCAGTCATGTTGGACAAATAGCAAAAAAAGTGCTGTTATTGTAAAAATAACACCTATCAGATAACTTTTGTCTCTTTTGATTGCATCTAACAGGGTTGTAATAATTTTCATTTTATCTCCGAATAAACTGCGGGCTGCGCAGACCATGTAAGTCAAGTTATTTTATCTTTATTATAAAGCTCGTATATATTGCTAAAAGTGTTATCACTAGTCAAGCTCGGTGGTATACCTTCGTTTTTTGTAAAATTCGGTCCAAACTTTTGAGGTGTATTCCCCATACCCGTGGCTTTAGCAAAAACGAGAATAACTTAAAGCCATTTTATTAGTTTTATCGGTATTTGTTCTTATTCCATAAAAGTATATTCAGACGGTTGCTGATTCACTCAAAATTCGTTAGTTTAGTCTGAGAATTACAAAAAACGGCTAATAAAATAGCTAATAATAAACCAAGTTTGGTGAACTATGACCGCTAGTAAACTTGGTTAGTTAGCTTAAGCCACCTATTAACCCATTACGCGCAAGCTTGCTATTAGACAATCTCTTTGTCTTTTTTATAGCTTACCCAACCTAAAAAAAATAATTAGAATGATGAATGTAACTAAACGAAAACCCGGTAGACCCTCACTTTCTGAACAACAAAAAGACAAAATACGCGAAAATATAATCAACATCGCTAGAGATTTGTTTGCTAATGAAGGTTATGAAAATACCAGTATGCGAAAGATCGCTGCACAAGCAGGCTTTGCCCCCACTAAAATTTACTATTACTTTGAAAATAAAAAGCAAATCCTTAAACATTTTTGGAATGATATTTCTATAGACATGTGGACTCAAAGCAAGCCCGACAAGGCTTTGCTTGCAGGACCCCCGATCAACATTATCCGCCATATTATGACAAGTAATATCGAGTATTGGATCAATAATCCCAAGAACTACCATTTACTGATCGAAACTCAGGATATTGATGCTGAACCGGGAGATAATTTTGATATTTATAATTCAGCTGGCACCCGAGAATACGTTGAAACGATGATGGACGCAGTTAGTCGATGTATGAAACAAGGTACCTTCGAAGAAGATAATGTGCTGTTTATATGCCAACTAATCACCGTTTCGATTTATGGAGTGTATGGTGCTTTTTACAGTTTACCAAGTATTGCTTGGGTTGATAAACAACGATTAGTCACCGATAGCATTGATAATACTTTAAGGGGATTACAAAAATAATCTATATTTGAGGATTGATTGCCGCTAGCTGAATGGCTTTAGATTGGTTAAAATGGCAACCCTGATTTTATTGAAAGTAGTTAGCTATGACTAAGAATTTATTATTACTAAGTAGTTCCCGAGTGGGTGATACTGGTTATCTGGAACACGCTTTGCCTTTGATTGAATCCTTTTTACTCGAACTTAATTTAATCGTCTCTCCAAAAGATAAGCAGAACTCCCCTTCGACAGCACATAAAAAGTTTTTATTTATCCCTTATGCGGGTATCTCAATCAGCTTCGATGTTTACCAAACGATGCTTAAAGAGGCGATGAAGGATTTAGCCATTGAAGTCATTTCAATCCATGAATCAGCGGACAAGGTTCAGGCAATAAGGGAATGTGATGGGATTATGACTGGCGGCGGAAATACCTTTTCACTGCTTAATTCACTTTATGAGCTTGAACTGATTGATCCTATCCGCAAAGCCGTGTCAAATGGGACCCCCTATATTGGTTGGAGCGCCGGTTCAAATATAGCGGCTCCGTCAATTAAAACAACCAATGATATGCCGATTGTTGAGCCGCCTTCTTTTGAGGCACTCGATTTAATCCCTTGGCAGATAAACCCCCATTACCTTGACGGTAATCCTCTAGGGCACAATGGTGAAACCCGCCAGCAACGAATTGAAGAATTCTTAATGGTCAATCCTGATAAAAAAGTGATCGGAATTCCTGAAGGCACTGCACTTAAATGGCAAAACAATCAACTTAATTTTATTGGCAAAAGAGATGGATTTTTATTTACGAATGGTTGTAAAACATCTTTCGATTCTAATTCCAATCTTAACCGACTACTCAAGTGAAGCTGGCGTCCGAGTCTATACAAAACAACATGTCTAAACAAAATGACCAAATATACGCTAATCAACAAGTATCCAATCCATTTAAGTTCGATCAAAAAGTGGCTGCTGTTTTCCCTGATATGATCAAACGTTCGGTTCCGGGCTATCAGAATATTATTCATAATATTCAAAAGCTTGCAGGAATATATGTCACTAAAAACTCAGTTTGTTATGATCTTGGCTGCTCCCTAGGTGCCGCCAGTCTGGCATTAAGCCACGGCAGTCAGCATAGCGGGGTAAAAATTATTGCCGTCGACAATTCTGCAGCCATGATCGAACGATGCGCAACAAACATTAGTGGATTTAAACACCAAACGCCGATTGAGCTAATCCAGGCTGATATACAACACTTAACGATCAATAATGCCAGTATGGTGGTATTAAATTACACCTTACAATTTATTCCACAAACTTTAAGACGGGACGTTTTGGCCAACATCTATCAAGGCATGAATCATGGCGGGTTATTGCTCCTGTCAGAAAAAATTATTTTTTCTGATGAAACCGTGAATCAACTAATGATCGAATTACATCATCAATTCAAACGGGAAAATGGTTATAGCGAGTTGGAAATCAGCCAAAAAAGAAATGCGTTGGAGACAGTGCTTGTACCAGAAACCCAGTCATCCCATCTTCAACGCCTGAAAGACATCGGTTTTTCTCATGTAAGCGGCTATCAACAGCAACTCAATTTTGCCTCTTTTATCGCCATAAAATAACGCCTCATTCAACGAAGAAGCCTAATGATTAATTACCAACAATTTGCGGCAGACATCAGCCGCTCCAAAGTAGCTCCTTGGCAGGACTATTTTTTACATGCTGTTCAGGAAAAATATGAGAGTTATACTCACGGTGAAGCTCAGAAATGGCAGAAATTACTTGGATCATTACCTGAAATAACCGTCCAGTCGGTCGATATTGCTCAATCGGTGAGTGTGAACAGCAGCCAGCCTTTATCCGAAGAAATGAGCAAACGACTTGTTGAGCAACTAATGCAATTGCATCCTTGGCGTAAAGGACCATTTGATCTCTTTGATATCAACATTGATACCGAATGGCGCTCTGACTGGAAATGGGACCGAATAATTCCCCATATCGCGTCTTTAAAAGATCGCAGCATCTTGGATGTAGGCTGCGGTAATGGTTATCACTGCTGGCGAATGTTGGGGCAAGATGCTCGCTTTGTTCTAGGAATTGATCCTTCACAAAAATTTTTGGCTCAATTTGCGGTCATGCAAAACTACCTTCGCCAACCGGGCTGCCACTTATTACCGTTAGGTATTGAAGATATGCCAGAAGAAATGGGCAACAATGCTTTCGATAGTGTTTTTTGTATGGGGGTGCTTTATCATCGGAAATCTCCCATTAACTTACTTTATCAATTAAAAAATCTACTCAATAAAGGTGGAGAATTGATCTTGGAAACCTTAGTGGTCGATGGTGATCAATCGACTTCACTGGTTCCCTCCTCTCGTTATGCTCAAATGAAAAATGTCTGGTTTTTACCCTCAACCAACGCCCTAGAGCTATGGTTGACAAAATGCGGATTCACTAACGTAAGAACTATCGATATTACCCAAACCACAATTGAAGAGCAACGTTCGACCAAATGGATGACCTTTCATTCACTGGAAAATTTTCTGGATAGTAAAGATCACAACAAAAGCGTTGAAGGGTATCCCGCTCCCAAAAGAGCAACCCTTGTAGCAAGCAGGTAGTATTTTACTCCCATTCAGGTTAGCATTTTCCTGTAGAGTGTGGGCTAGATATTATTTCTCATTCATCAATTTCACCCCAAATTGATAAAAATCAATATTAATCGTTTTCAGAGGAACTTTTCTGGTTTATACTTAACTGCTGAGATATCTGCATGTAAAATATGGAGTATTCTCACAACATTCCGCGATTTTTGTGAACTTGTTCCTGTCACGTAATGGATTTTAAGGTAGTCTGATTAACATGAAGGGATATTAACTTCTTCGTTCGGGATGAATTTTGATATCGAGGTACCCGTAAATGCACTTATCCACACAGGAAATACCTGTACTTAACCTGCAGATTGGCATGTATGTGTCACGTTTAGACGTTCCGTGGGTTCAAACTCCATTCCCTATTCAGGGATTCCACATTAGCAAACAAGAAGAACTCGATCAGCTATCCCTCTATTGTAGTAAGGTTTACATTGACCGTTTTCTAAGCAAAATTGATGTCCGCTCAAACTTGAGCCTCACTCCCAAAACCCCCTCTAATAACGATAAATACAATGCGAAAACCAAACGATTAATGAATGAAAAAGCACGCTTTAAGCCTGCTGTTGAAAATTACATCGCATCCAGTAAATTAAAAAAGGAAGTCAACAAAGCCAGCCATTTGTATGAACAAATTAGCGGTAGGATGTCGGTTATTTTTAAAGATATGATGCAAAATGGTTTTATTAATATATCAGAAGTACGCTCAGCGTCCACCGAAATGGTTAAAAGCGTATTACGCAATCCTGATGCCTTAGCGTGGTTATGTCGGATCAGTGAAGATAACCAAGCGTTACACGAACAAGCAGTTCGCAGCGCTATCTGGGGAATTATATTCGCACGTCATTTAGGTCTGTCAAGGCACGATTTAAGAGATATCAGCACGGCTCTTTTGTTAGCGCCAATCGGCAAATGCAAATTACCAAAAGAATTGTTATACGGATCATTAACTACCGAAGAATATACTTTGTATCAGGAGCATATTACTTTAACCCTTGAAGAAACCGAAAAAATGTTCTCGTCTAGCCATCAGGTTAATTACATTTTATCGGCTTATTGCGAAAAAAATAATGGTACCGGTTATCCTAGAAACTTAGTTGGTAATCGCATTCCATTTCTTGCGCGAGTGGCTGGATTGGCCTATTACTACGAGGAACTAATCAATCCATTACCCGGCAAAGAAGCGCTCACACCGGTTGAGGCTATTTCGAACCTGTATAATGAACGCGGTAATCTTTTTCAAAAGGAGTTAGTTGAGTCTTTTATTCAGGCCATTGGCATATATCCAACAGGCAGCTTAGTAAAACTCACCAACAATTCTATTGGCGTAGTCATGGAGCAACCCGATAATTCAAGACTTCGCCCTAAATTAGTGATTGTTAAAGATAGTATGAACGTAAAGCTGGAAAAACCACAAGTTATCAAACTTTCGGACAACCCGACTGATCGCTTTGGAATGCCTTTGCAAATAGAAAAAAGCTTAAAAAGCACCAGTTTGGAAATCAATTCTCAAGAGTTGCATGAAAAATTATTTGTTAAAAATAACTGGTTTTCGTTTTTACAGGCGTAATCCTAGATCCTAAAAAATCTAGCTTCCTACTATTTGCTACTCTCATTATTCTAGGTTTATAGTACCTAGTGCTTATCCTGTTTCAACTGCTGTTGAATAAATGCTTGAATTTTTTGTTCTAAAATATCCAAAGGGATCGAGCCATTTTCTAAGATCGCATCATGAAATTGCCGAATATCAAATTTGCTTGCTAGTTTTCCCTCTGCTATCTGACGCAATTGAATAATTTTTATTTCACCTAATTTATAACTTAGCGCTTGCCCAGGCCAACTGATATAACGGTCGACTTCGGTCCGAATATTATGTTTGGAAAGTGCTGAATTTTCTTCCAGTAATGTCATTGCACGTTCGCGACTCCATCCAAATGAATGAATACCCGTATCGATAACCAGTCGCGCTGCCCGCCACATTTCATAGGATAAACGACCAAAATTGCTATAAGGATCCTGATAAAATCCAGCTTCTAAACCGAGTTTTTCGCAATAAAGCGCCCAACCTTCGCCAAAAGCAGATATGTAAGAGTAACGTCTGAAGTTCGGCAAGTTTTCTAACTCCTGATTTAACGCCCCTTGCAAATGATGCCCCGGTACGGCTTCATGCAAAGTCAAACTTTCTAACACATACAAAGGTCTTTTATCCAACGCATAGGTATTTACCCAGTAAGTGCCGGGGCGAGTACTGGCTAAGGGGGCTGAAACGTATCGTCCAGTGGTATATTTAGGGGCGATAGAATCTGGTACTGGCTCAACGGTATAAGGCTGACGAGGTAACTTGTTGAAAAAACGAGGCAACTGGCCATCCATTTTTTTGGCGATATAAGAGGCTTCTTTGATTAGCTGTTCGGGGGTTTTGGCATAAAACCGAGGCGACTCTCGCAAGAATTTCAGAAAATCCTTAAAATCACCTTTAAAATGAAGGGATTGTATAATTTGCTCCATTTCCCCTCGAATTCTTTTGACCTCTTTTATACCTGTCTGGTGAATCGTTTCAGCTGAAAGAGCACCAGTGGTATACAGTTTGATTTTATGCTGATAATAAGCCTTACCATCGGGAAAATCTTTAGCCCCAAGAGATTGTTTTGTTTTTGGAATATAAACCGTTTCAAAATAACGAGCTAATTCACGGTATGCGGGCAAAACTTTGTTAGAAATAATGGCTTTAGCTTTCTTTTTTAGTGTTTCCTGCTGGGATGCCGTTAGTCGCTCAGACAAATTCTTAAAAGGCTTATAAAAAAGACTACTTTCCGCAGATTTTTTGGTTTGCTGATGGAGGACCTCTGTAAATCCCTGCATGACTATCGCGGGCATAGAAAACCCTCTTTCCAGTCCAGCATTCATATTGCCAATATTCTGACTAAAGAAGTTCGGGACTTTTTCCAATCTCGCTAGATAAGAGAGATAGTCTGCTTCCGTACTAAACTCAGTTTCAACAGGTAATCGGGCGATACGGGTATGAAATCCGGAGTCAGCCAGAAAAGGTATTTGATAATCCTTAAATTCTAAATCCATTTGCCGATTGGACAGTTGCTGTTTGAATATCTGGTAATTAATTTGATCTTCTTCGTTAAGAGACTGAAAATCGATTGTATCCAGTTGTTGCAAAAATTGGCGAGTCTTTTTTAACCAGCGCTGTTGCGCCGCTTCAGAAACATCAGATAATTGATCGGATTTGGAAAGATCTCCCAACGATTGAGCCAATTCAGGTGAGCGATCCATCCGAGCCTGCCATTCTTTATCAAAGAGTTGGTTCAATTGTTCAGAACTATCGCTCCTTGCTTGCGGATCACTATGTACCATAAACAAGCTGACTAAGATCAATCGAAATAGAACACTTTTCATATTATTTTATCTCACGTCTATTAAATTATTTTGGATTGTAGGTCAATGCACGAAACTCAACCTACAGGCAAAGACTTAAAGTCTCTCAATGTTTACCCGTCTTTAATAATTTAACAAAGTTACAAGGAGAAAACTCCAGAGTCAATTGTTCTTTGATAATTTTGGTCCAAGCAGTCCGGCAAGCGCCAGTCGATCCCGGCAAACAAAAAATAACCGTGTTATTGGCTAGCCCTCCAATTGCTCGACTCTGAATAGTAGAACTGCCTATTTCTTGATAAGAAACACTGCGAAATAGTTCGCCGAATCCGGGCATGGTTTTGTCGAGCAGTGGTAATACGGCTTCTGGTGTAGAGTCTCTGCCATAAAATCCGGTTCCGCCAGTGATAATGATCGCATGAATACGATGATCCGCTATCCATTGAGAAAGAGTCGACCGAATATGATAGATATCATCGATAACGATTTCGCGAGTTACCATATTATGGCCTGATGCCTCTATTTCCGAAATCAGGTATCCACCCGATTTATCGGTTTCGATATTTCTAGTATCTGAAACCGTCAATACCGCTACATTTAACTGACTCATTCTATTTTACCTATCGTTTTTTAAGCATTTTGAAATTTCGATAAGATTGTATCAATCATCGACAACTAATGGCTATGAAATCAAACTAGTTTTTGATTTAGATCAAAAGACCAACAAGCCATTTCAAGCCATTTCAAGCCAAGCAAACAGCGTAAATACGCGCTTTACACTAGTTTTTTTTCAGGTATACTTGCGCGCAATTGGACCTTGGACTAAATTTGAGTTTATTGCTCTAAAAACACAAGCGTTCCAATCCGCTATTAAACAATTTGATGTTCTGAGACTAGTCCCCTTCACAGGGATACTAACCCATTCAGTTGGATTTGAATTGTTGACGATTTTTAGATTAAGTAACTGAGGTATTAACATCATGCAGGCATTATTGACCATTGCTGTAAGAGCAGCACGAAAAGCCGGTGATTTCGTTATGCGTGAAGCCAATCATATTGCGTCAGTGGAAAGTAAATCCCAGCACGACTACGTGACCAATGTCGATAAAGCCGCAGAACAGCTGATAATAGAAACCATTTCAAACGCTTATCCCGAACACAGTTTTCTTGGCGAAGAAAGCGGCCAAAGTGGCCATAGCGACTATCAATGGGTCATTGATCCGATTGATGGAACCACCAATTTTATTCGAAAAATACCTCATTGGGCTATTTCCATTGCCTGTAAACACAAAGGTCGTACTCAAATTGGGGTTGTTTATGATCCTAACAAAGAAGAACTATTTACCGCTGTTCAAGGTCGTGGTGCTCAATTTGACAACAAAAAAATGCGAGTTAGCAATACCAAAGGTCTGGAACATAGTTTGCTGGCCACTGGTTTTCCTTTTAGAAATGAAGAAAAACTGGAAGAATACTTACGAGTATTCGCCAAATTATTTCCCCTTTGTTCTGATATGCGACGCGCAGGTTCAGCCGCGTTAGATTTGGCCTATGTGGCAGCTGGTCGATTTGATGGTTTTTGGGAGTTTGGTCTTAGCCCATGGGATACAGCCGCTGGAGCATTATTGGTTCAAGAATCTGGCGGTATGGTTGCGGACATGACAGGTAATCCTAGCTTTGAGAAAGAAGGTTCCATTTTGGCCGCAAATCCGAAGGCATTTAAGGCAATGCTACAGGTCATTAATCCAAAAAGTTGATCCGGATCAGTCATAGCTTATTTGTCTAATTGAATGGATTTTAATTACTTGACTAAATTACTTGGTTATTGGAAGATGTACTTAATCCAATTCGGCCAATAAACAACTCAGGTACCATTATGCGCCTTACTACCAAAGGAAGATACGCTGTAACAGCCGTACTCGATTTGGCAATTAATAGCCATGACAAACCCGTTAATCTTAGCGACATTTCGGATCGACAGGCAATTTCTCTATCTTATCTTGAGCAACTGTTTTCCAAATTACGAAAAAGTAAAATTGTTAAAAGTATTCGAGGGCCCGGTGGTGGTTACTTGTTAAATGCCTCTCAAGACGAAATAAGTGTTGCCCATATCATTAATGCCGTCAATGAATCTATCGAGCTTTCTCGTTGTGATGGCCGAGCAAATTGCCACGATGGTAAACAGTGTCTAACCCACAACCTCTGGGTCGATTTAAGTAGCAGAATTAACGACTTTCTTGATAACATCAGCATTGGTGAGCTGATCAAGCAAAATGAAAAACAAGTAACTGGAGGCCAGTCAGATTTGCTAAATACCGTCACTGTTACGACCAACAAATAAAATCCAATGTTCAATAAAGAAGTTTTGAGTAAAGTAAATACCCATGTTAAAAAGAAATACTAAAGAGATAATGTCATGTCTGATGTAATAGACAGCTATGTTAAAACCGAATATGAAGCCGGTTTTGTGACTGATGTTGAGTCTGAAACTATCGCTCCGGGTTTAAACGAAGAGGTCATTCGCTTTATTTCTGCAAAAAAAAATGAACCTCAGTGGTTATTAGAATGGCGATTAAAGGCGTTCGAACTATGGCAGAAAATGAAAGAACCAGAATGGGCCAAACTCAATTTTCCTAAAATTAATCTGGACAAAATTTCTTTCTATTCAGCACCAAAAAGTATGGATGACGCGCCTAAGAGTTTAGACGAAGTTGATCCTGAACTGATCGCCACCTATAACAAACTGGGAATACCCTTGCATGAGCAAGCGGTACTCGCAGGAGTGGCAGTGGACATAGTATTTGATTCTGTCTCGATCGTCACTACCTTTAAAGAAAAATTGGCTGAAGCCGGAGTCATCTTTTGCCCTATTTCTGAAGCGGTACATCAACACCCTGAACTGATTAAAAAATATCTTGGCTCAGTTGTGCCACAAAAAGATAACTATTTTGCAGCGCTTAATTGTGCTGTTTTTAGCGATGGCTCTTTTGTTTATATTCCCAAAGGGGTTCGTTGTCCGATGGAGCTTTCTACTTATTTTAGAATCAATGAAGCCAATACCGGTCAGTTTGAGAGAACACTGATCATCGCAGAAGAAGGTAGCCATGTGAGTTATCTGGAAGGATGCACAGCGCCAATGCGTGATGAAAATCAATTACATGCAGCGGTAGTCGAACTTGTATGTCTTGATGATGCAGAAATAAAATATTCAACTGTGCAAAACTGGTATCCGGGTGATGAAAATGGTGTTGGTGGTATCTACAATTTTGTCACCAAACGAGGCGTTTGCCATAAAAATGCTAAAATTTCCTGGACCCAAGTTGAAACAGGCTCCGCAATCACTTGGAAGTACCCTTCGGTAATTTTGCGCGGTGACAATAGTATTGGTGAGTTTTACTCCGTTGCTTTAACCCGAAATCACCAACAAGCTGATACCGGCACTAAAATGATTCATTTGGGTAAAAATACAAAATCAACTATTATTTCAAAAGGTATCTCCGCCAGCAAAAGCTCTAATGCTTATCGTGGTTTAGTCCGCATGGGTCCAAGAGCTGACGGCGCAAGAAATTTTACTCAATGTGACTCGCTATTAATTGGCGACCAATGTAGTGCGCATACTTTTCCATACATTGAAAGTAGACACCCCAATGCTATTGTTGAACATGAAGCGACCACATCGAAAGTGAGCGATGATCAGTTGTTTCTTTGCTTGCAAAGAGGCATTGACGCTGAAAAAGCGGTCTCTATGATCGTCAATGGTTTTTGTAAAGAGGTCTTTAAAGAATTGCCGATGGAATTTGCAGTTGAAGCGGGTAAATTATTAGAAGTCAGCCTCGAAGGGGCTGTTGGGTAAAATTAAAAAATATTTCACCACAGAGGACACGGAAAAAAGCAACAATAACGGTTAGTTAATGTTTTGAGTTTTTTGCTCTGTGCCTCTGTAGTGAAGTCTTTTGTCATTAGAATTGATTAGAGAATACTAAATGTTAAAAATAGATAATCTACAAGCCAAAGTGGAAGACAAAACCATTCTTAAAGGTCTTTCTCTGGAAATAAAGCCAGGTGAAGTCCATGCGATTATGGGACCGAACGGCTCTGGAAAAAGTACCCTTGGCTATGTTCTTTCAGGTAGAGAGGGATATCAAGTAAGTGGCGGAAGTGCCACATTGAAGGGGGAAAACCTTTTGGATTTAGATGCCGATGAACGCGCTAAAAAAGGGTTGTTTCTAGCCTTTCAATACCCGATTGAAATTCCCGGCGTTAGCAATATGGAATTCTTAAAAGCGAGTGTTGATACGGTGAGAGATTATCAAGGTAAAGAAGCCTTAAGCACGGTTGATTTTATGAAGTTAGCCCGAGAAAAATGTAAAGCGGTAGATTTGGACCCCATTTTTTTAAAGCGAGGCGTCAACGAAGGGTTTTCTGGCGGCGAGAAAAAACGTAATGAAATTATGCAAATGATGTTACTTGAACCATCACTTTGCATATTAGATGAAACAGACTCTGGCCTAGATATTGACGCACTGCAAGTCGTCGCTGATGGAGTTAACGCTTGTCGTGATGAGGATCGCTCTTTTATTATTGTGACTCATTATCAACGTTTACTCGATTATATTGTTCCTGATAAAGTTCATGTTTTATCGGACGGAAAAATCATAAAGTCTGGCGGCAAAGAGCTTGCTCTGGAGTTGGAAGAAAAAGGTTACAGCTGGATCGAAAAGGCGTAGTAAAATATGAACACTTCTTTTCAATCGGGCAACCAGATTTTAAGTTCTGCTTTACAAACTCAATTAGAGTCAGATTTAAATGTATCGAACCCGAAAAACGAGTGGTTAAACAAGATCCGACTTGAAAATTATTTAGCCTTCTCAAAACAGCCTCTACCAAACCGTAAGATAGAACATTGGAAATACAACGATTTATATTTCCTTACAAAGTCTAAATTTCAGGCAACCACTGTGACGACAGAACGGCCTACTAATTTTTCCAATTCAATACCAGGCTTAGAAGATGCGATTATATGTGTCTTCATTGATGGAAAATACAGTTCTGAACACTCCAGCAAAATGATGCCTCTAGGTGTATCAATCACCTCTTTCGGCCGTGCAGATGCAAAACAAGCAGACATTATTTCCGACAACCTGAAAGCGGCAAAACAACAAAAAAACATGCTACTTCAGCTCAATACAGCACTCTCGCAAGATGGTGTTCTAATTGAAATCGAATCCAATCAAAAAATTGAGCATCCCCTTTATTTATTACACTTTGCTAGTGCCGGTGATGATAATAAAATTTCAACCAATCTAACCGTAGTTTCTTGTGGTCGCAATAGTCAATGTCAACTGGTTGAACATTTTATTTCTGAGCAAAGTAATTCGACTCAGATGGTGTTACAACAAAGCATTATTCATTTACAGCAAAATAGTCAATGCCATCATTATCGTTTAAATCTGGAAGCAGCCACTAGCTTGCAGGTAAGCCGCGCTCTTTTGTTGCTGGAAAAGGATTCTCGATTAAATAGCTTTTATTATTCCGAAGGAAGCCAACTAAATAAGACCGACATTGATATTCGCCACCAAGGTAAAAATTCTGAATCCTTATTAACCGGTATTTTTCTGCCGTCAAATTCTCAAACCATCGACTACCATACCAACATCGAACATCGTATATCTCATTGTACAAGCCGCGAGGTATTTCGCGGGATCATTGCTGATTCAGCTAAGGCAACGTTTAACGGTAAGATCCACATTTATAAAGACGCGCAAAAATCCGATGCACAGTTAAGTAATAAAAATTTATTGCTCACTAATCAAGCGGAAATCAATACTAAACCGGAACTTGAGATTTATGCTGACGATGTCGTTTGTGCTCATGGCGCAACCGTCGCAAAAATAGATCACAAAGCAGTCTATTATTTGCAAACTCGTGGTATCGAAAAATCGAGAGCAAAGAAGATGCTCAGTGTTGGTTTTATTAACGAATTATTAGACAGGGTTGAAAATGCCCCATTAAGCCACTATTTAAAAGAGCAAGTACAAACGTGCTTGTCGGATATCAAATAATGACAGCCAACTGGAATAAATCCAAAGGGGTTAAAGTGATTTTAAAATGTCAAACTCTAAAAAACTAAATCTTATCCATCCGGGCTTTGATGTCGAAAAAATCCGAGCCGATTTCCCTATTTTGTCACTAGCGGTCAACGGTCATTCATTGGTTTATTTTGACAATGGCGCAACGGCGCAAAAACCTTCGACAGTGATTGAATCAATCGTGAATTATTACCAAACAACCAACTCAAATGTTCATCGGGGTGCTCATTATTTAAGTGACAAAGCCACTCAAAAATTCGAATCTGCACGCTCAACGATTCAAAATTTTATTAATGCCCCACACCGAGAAGAAATCATCTGGACTAGAGGCACAACCGAATCCATCAACTTGGTTGCGCAAACTTGGGGAAGAGAAAATATTAAGAAAGGTGATGAAATTATTGTCTCCACATTAGAACATCATTCTAATATTGTTCCGTGGCAATTGCTTTGTCAACAGAGTGGTGCGAAGCTAAAAGTGATTAATGTTAAACAAAATGGTGAATTGGATTTCACTCATTTTAAATCCTTGTTATCCGATAAAACTAAACTAGTTGCGATTGGCCATGTATCAAATGCCTTAGGCGTCATCAATCCCATTGAAAAAATAATTGCCTTATCTCATCAATATGGCGCAAAAGTATTAATTGACGGCGCTCAGGCAACGCCCCATTTAATCCTCGATATGCAAAAACTAGATTGTGACTTTTACGCTTTTTCTGGACATAAAATGTTTGCTCCAATGGGGATTGGTGTACTTTATGGCAAAAAAGAATTATTAAATGCCATGCCTCCATGGCAAGCAGGCGGAGAAATGATTGAAAAAGTAAGTTTTGAAAAAACGACCTTTAACCAATTACCCTATAAATTTGAAGCAGGTACCCCTAATGTAGCCGGAGCAATCGGATTGGCAGTGGCCGCAGATTATCTTAATAGCTTAGATAGAAACATGCTAGCGGGCTATGAAAATTTCCTTTTGGATTATGCGACTATCGCTTTGAATAAAATTGAAGGAATGCAAATTATTGGGCACGATTGTAAAAAAGCATCTGTGCTCAGCTTTAATATCAAAGGATGCCACTCACAGGATTTGGGCATGATACTCGACCAACAAGGTATTGCCGTTCGAACAGGCCATCATTGCGCGATGCCTTTAATGGATGCGCTTAAAATCAATGGAACCGTTCGTGCCTCACTTTGTTTTTACAATACCACCGAAGAAATTGATCGATTATGCCAAGGTATCAAAAAGGCCCAATCGATGTTAATTTAGGTTTATTCAATATGACAGTAGAAACATACAATCCCAGCACCACAAATCCTGTGACCTTCACTGAGTCGGCAATTGCTCATCTTGCTAGGCAAGTCGAAGTTAAATCGGCCAAAGGTATTTTGTTTAACGTTCGAGAAGCGGGCTGTTCGGGCTTTAAGTATCTTTTAGAATTAGCGTTTGAAATAGAAGAAGGTACACATTCATTTGATCTCAATGATCAACTAAAGCTTTATATTAAACCCGAAATCATGACGCTCATTCGTGGCACTCAGGTAGATTATATTCAAGAAGGCGTTAATCGTCGTTTAGATTTCAAAAATCCGAATGCCACTGCCAGTTGTGGCTGTGGTGAGAGTTTTAGCGTGGAACAACAATAATGAGCAACGATCGTAAAATGGTAGTCGCAATCGAGGACTGCCCTGCCCGCTTGGTTCCAGCTGGAACTAAAATCGTTATTCCTAAAGATACTTTTGTTACGATTACTCAGGATTTAGGTGGCAATTATACGGTTGCAGTTAATGGTAATATGGCTCGAGTAGATGGCACTGACGCCGGAGCGCTTGGATTAAAAGCCGAAGTCTTAAATTTCAATCCCCCGGAGAATGACCATATATCCGAGCAGCAAGTCTGGCAAGCGCTCAAGAGTATTTACGATCCTGAAATTCCGGTAAACCTTGTTGATTTAGGCTTAATTTACGAAGTTAATATTAATCAAAATCAAAAATTAGTCAATATAAAAATGACCTTGACAGCCCCGGGCTGCGGCATGGGACCTGTATTGGTCAGCGATGTCGAGTATCGCACGGCCAAGGTCCCCAACGTTAAGAGCGTAGCAGTTGAACTGATATTCCTACCCGCGTGGAACCGAGATATGATGAGTGATGAAGCTAAGTTAGAAACAGGGATGTTTTTTTAAAATGACTACAAGCGATGACATTGTTGAAACACTCTGTTTTTTTGATAGCTGGGAAGATCGATATCGATATATGATTGATCTGGGAAAAGAAATCCCAAACATGCCAGAAAGTTTAAAAACAGACGAGCGAATAGTGCCAGGCTGTCAAAGCCGGGTATGGATAGAATTTAAAATAATAGATCATCAATTTATCTTTCAAGTGGATAGCGACGCTTTAATGGTTAAAGGGTTGCTTGCTATTGTAATGGCGGCTTATCAGAATAAAACCGCCGAAGAAATTCTGGCATTTGATATTGAACACTACTTTAAAAAATTGGATTTAATCAAACATCTTAGCCCGACTCGTGGAAACGGGCTAAAAGCGATGGTCGAAAAAATTAAAGCCATTGCTTTAAGTTCTAGGAGCTAGCGCCTCATTTTCGTTAATCGGTCTAATCAACAATAACATTACCGGCAACAAGGTCAGATTGGCCAACAAAGCAACAAACATCGCTAAGCTGGTAAATAGTCCAAAATAAATTGACGGCATAAAGTTGGACAAAACCAGCACCGAGAATCCAGCGATAATAGTGATCGATGTAAAATACATGGCTCTGGCGATGGTATCGTGACACGCATACATAGCCTTTGTGTAATCCCCTAATTTTTTATATTCGGCCTTAAACCGGTGAATGTAATGAATGGTATTGTCGACCGCTATGCCGATACTAATAGCCGCAATAGTTATCGTCATCATATCAAGAGGAATTCCCGACCAGCCCATTAATCCAAGTACAAAAAACGCACCAATCAAATTAGGAAACATGCCAATTACCGCTAACTTCCAGGATCTGAACAACACGATAAACATTAATAATATAATCCCAAATACCACCCCCAGAGTTAATATTTGTGACTTAAATAAACTCTCCAGCATATTGTTATATAAAATCAACATACCAGTAAAATGAAAATGCTCCTCTGGAATATCAAGTTCATGGATTAGGAAATGATTAATATCCGCTAGTAGCTTATTTCGATTTAACTCAGGATCAGATTCTTTCACACGGATCAAAAATCTAACTTCATCATTTTCACGATCATAAAAAGGCGCCAAGACCTGTTGCCTTAATTCCTGTGGAACCTTTTTTTCCAAAAGAGATAATTGAAAGTCATCTAATCTCTGGTTGCCATTTATTTGTTCCACAACTTCTAACCCAGCCGCAAGTGAAAGCACTTTACCAGTAACCGACAATCCTGACAGATAATCCTGGATCTTATGCAATTTATTAATACCAAAAGAGGTCATCCATAATCGAGGCGACTCTACTGGCGCTAAATCAGCGAAAGCTTCATCCTCTTCAAATTCTTCATCTTCGAATTCATCGCTTTCAAACTCATCATCTTCACTCGATGCTTCAACAAAAGCAAAATCACCTTCAATCGCCCCCCTTTCAATAATAATTTCTAGTGGGGTAGTTCCTCCCAATTCGGTATCAATCACCTTCATTCCCTGATAGATTTCTGTATCCGTTTTAAAATAGTCAATAAAACGATTATCCACGGACAAGTATCCTATTCCCCATGCACTGATCCCGCTGACAACTACCGCGATAATTGCCACCTGCCATCGCCAGCGATCGCTAATAGATGCCAATATATTGGTAAAGGCAAAAAACGCACCTTTTTTCCTTTCATCCAGTGAGGTTTTTTTACGAATCAACATGAGTAATGGAAATAAGGTGAAGGCAATAACAAAAGCGAGGCTTACTCCCATGATCATCATTTTACCAAAATCGATAACAGGCCTTATATCGCTAACCATTAAAGAGCCAAAAGCGACAATCGTCGTCAAACTGGTATAGGCACATGGAGTGAACATTGACGACATGGTTTCAAGCACCTTATCACTGTAACTCAGCATATCGAACTCTCTCTCGACCTGCCTGAACCGCACAATTAAATGTATCATCAGCGACATGGTAATAATGAGCAACAAAGCTACAAAATTCGAAGAAATAACAGTCACCGGCCAATCTAACCAACCTAGTATCCCAATAGCGGTTGCGGCTGTTACCATACAACAACCCAACGTAATGATAATCCAACGCAATCGTCTGAATATAAAAGCTTGGATTAAAATCAGAATAACAAATACCCCTAATCCAAATACAATCAGATCACTTTTAACAAAATCGACCATATCATGTGCAATCATCGGTATACCGCCCAAGTAGATCTTGCCGACCTCCTGGTAACTTTGTTTTAAGGCTCGAATCGAATTGATAACCCTGGCATTTCTTTGTGATACCTCATCGGCGAGTAAGCGAAGTTCATTTTTAAGATTACGCACAGCAGCGATTTCGTAAGGCGTCAACTTTTCTTTTCTTTGTTTCCACTGTAGCTTACGTAACTCATCGTTTAACTTAAAATAGTTTTTATTACCTCTTAAGTTCGCTTGCATTGCGGTTGTTTTGCCATCCTCACTAATCAACAGATTGACATATAGCGGGATCGATAACAGATCTTTCTTAGCTTTGTGCAAATCGACCGTTTTGTCTTTAATAAAATAAATATCCTCCTCTATACTTCCTAAACTGACTGTGGCTGGATCAAAAATGGGCGCATCAATCAAAGAAAGTACTACTTCGACTTCTGGCAACTCTGCTATTTGGTTTCTTAGTACCGTTAGTTGTTTGATCGATTCTTTAGAAAATAGATCTTTTTCAGGAGAAAAAGTAATGAAAAGGTAATCGTCAGTACCGTATTTTTTTTTGACTTTACGGTAGTATTCCAGCGACTGGTCATTTTCTAATACCAGTGAATCGGCAGAAGCATCCATCCTGAAGCTATCGGCATGGGAGGTGACAATTAATAGGATAGCAATCACGAAAATAAACGTCACCAAAGTATGACGAATGACAAAATCAGTATATAAATGTTTTAGCCAATTAGGCATAGTTTTCCCTTTTATTTGAGTATTTTGTATTATCCTAAATTTCTACAAAATCAAATATTGCTTTCGTTTGGCCAATGAATTGATGGCTACTTGATTGTAAAATTACACACCAGCCAAAGCTCATTTTATAACGTCTAACCTTTGCCAGGCCATCATTATTTACTGCAAATATGAATCTCAACTGAATAAGCCGTTATTTCAACGCTTTGTCGAAATTAAAGCCTATTTGTTTAGCCTATATTAAGTTATATTAGAACCTGCTTATATGGGTTATATTACAACTCGTCATTAACCCAGAATAATCCTGTTATAGAATTAAATATTACTAGAATGATAAAACTTGATCCATATCAAGTTTTAAATGAACTATAATCATTTAGTATTCGCTAGTCTGACAAAATATTAGAATAACGCGTTCCAAATTTAGCCGAATGACACCAATAATTAATAATTTTAATATGTGAATGGGAAATAGTATGTCTGAAACTCAAGCTTTGACTTACAACTACCGGGTGGTTAAACAATTTTCAATAATGACCTTGGTTTGGGGCATTGTGGGAATGCTGGTTGGCGTCATTATAGCCGCCCAATTGTTCTTTCCGGATTTAACCTACGGAATTGAATATTTAACCTTTGGCCGTTTGAGACCATTGCACACTAACGCAGTCATTTTTGCGTTTGGCGGCTCAGCCCTTATGGGGACCTCGCTATATGTCGTTCAGAGGACGTGCCAAACAAGACTGTTAAGCGATGCGCTGGCAGGCTTCGTTTTTTGGGGATGGCAACTGGTTATTGTTCTTGCAGCAGTTAGTCTACCCATGGGATTTACCAGTAGTAAAGAATATGCCGAACTAGAATGGCCGATTGATATTCTTATAGCAGTAGTGTGGGTAGCCTACGCAATACTATTTTTTGGTACCATAATGAAACGTAAAACCTCACATATATATGTTGCTAACTGGTTTTATGGTGCCTTTATACTAACCGTTGCCGTTTTACATATTGTGAATAGTGCCGCTATTCCGGTCACCTTGACCAAATCATACTCCGCTTATGGCGGTTCGATTGATGCGATGGTTCAGTGGTGGTATGGACACAATGCAGTTGGTTTCTTTTTAACCGCAGGCTTTTTGGGAATGATGTATTATTTTATTCCTAAGCAGGCCGAAAGACCCGTTTATTCATACCGACTTTCCATTGTCCACTTTTGGGCCCTTATCGCTACTTATATGTGGGCAGGCCCCCATCACCTACATTACACAGCATTACCTGACTGGACTCAATCTCTAGGCATGATTTTTTCATTAATACTATTAGCTCCTTCTTGGGGCGGGATGATTAATGGAATTATGACATTATCCGGGGCTTGGTATAAATTGCGTACCGATCCAATATTAAAGTTCCTGATCGTTTCCCTGTCTTTTTATGGCATGTCGACCTTTGAAGGTCCAATGATGGCCATCAAAACGGTTAACGCCCTTTCCCATTATACCGACTGGACTATTGGCCATGTTCATTCTGGCGCTCTCGGTTGGGTTGCTTTTGTTACCATAGGTGCGATGTATTATCTTATTCCAAAACTCTATGGTCGCAAGGAGATGATCAGTGTTCCACTAATTAATTTACATTTTTGGATATCAACCATCGGCGTCGTTTTATATATCGCTGCCATGTGGATTGCAGGCGTCATGCAAGGATTAATGTGGCGCGCCGTTAACGAAGACGGCACCTTAACTTACAGTTTTGTCGAATCAGTACAACTGACCTATCCGTTCTACGCAATACGTTTAGTGGGCGGTATCCTGTTTTTGTCCGGTATGCTAATCATGGCCTATAACACCTACAAAACTCTTCAAGCGGGTCCTGATAAAGCTGCAGAGGATATTCAGGATAAAACCATTCACATTCAATCAACCGCTAGTCAACCAGCTACAAACTAAGAGGGCGATATAATGCAACATGAAAAAGTAGAAAAAAATATCGGCCTTATGGGCTTATTGATAGTGATTGTTATTAGTTTTGGTGGCTTGGCTGAAATTGTTCCTCTTTTCTTTTTAGAAGATACTACACAACCACTAAAAGGGATGAAACCTCATGATGCTTTAGCACTTGAAGGCCGGGATGTTTATATTCGAGAAGGATGTAATAACTGCCACTCACAAATGATCCGTCCATTCCGATCAGAGACAGAGCGTTATGGTCATTACTCAGTTGCTGGCGAGCATGTTTGGGAACATCCATTTTTGTGGGGTTCTAAACGAACAGGTCCTGATCTGGCGAGAGTTGGTGGCCGTTACAGCGATGATTGGCACAGAGTACATTTACTTAATCCTAGAGACGTTGTGCCTGAATCCAATATGCCAGCGTTCACTTGGCTTGAACATGCAACCATCAATGGCGAATTAACCGGTAGAAAAATGGCTGCTCTGCGCATGGTTGGTGTCCCCTATACCGATGAAGATATTCAGAGCGCACAATCAAAAGTAGAAGGTAAAACTGAATTGGATGCTGTCGTTCATTATCTGCAGTCTCTAGGTTTGATCTTAAAAGATAAACGCTAATCAGACGGACACAACATTGTGGATTTAAACTTAATTAGAATATTAGTGACGGTTGCCCTTTTTGTACTATTTTTAGTGTTAATTCTTTTGTTGTTTAAAAAACGAGACACCAAGATATACCAAGATGCAGCTAATCTCCCTTTCATGGGCGATGATACTTCCGACATAATTGAAAGCAAAAAGATAAAAGGTGAAAAACCATGAGTGAATTTTGGAACTGGTGGATTATTATAATAACAGTCATCAATGTTTTGGGCTGTTGGGTACTATTAATAGCAACCAGAAAAATGAAAGGTTCGGATGCTGAAAATGAAACAACGGGTCATATATATGATGGGATAGAGGAATACAATAACCCTTTGCCTAAATGGTGGCTCAATATGTTTAACATCTGTTTAGTTTTTTCGGTCATCTACTTAATTCTCTACCCGGGTATGGGGAAATTTGCTGGCGTTTTAGGTTGGACTCAACAAGGTCAACACGCTGAAGAAATAGCCCATGCTAAAAAAACTTATGCTCCCTTGTTCGCAAAATATGCAGCAACGCCGATTGCTGAACTTAGTCACATTAAACAAGCGACAGAGATGGGAAAACGAATTTTTGTGAATACCTGTTTTGGCTGTCATGGTTCAGACGCTCGCGGCAACCCAGGTTATCCTAACTTGACCGACAAAGATTGGCTATACGGCGGCACACCTTCCAATATTGAACAAAGTATTCTAAATGGCCGAAATGGCGTAATGCCAGGATTTTCTGCATCATTATCGGCCGAACAAATTGATGGCTTAGTACAATATGTTGGCAAGTTATCGGGTCACCCGGTTGATGAAACAAAAGCAGCCATTGGCAAAATGGCCTTTGATCAACAATGTTTTGTTTGTCACGGAAATGACGGCAGAGGCAATCAAACAATGGGCGCACCAAACTTGACCGATAACATTTGGCTTTACGGAGGTTCTTCAACAACCATTGCTGAAACAATTCGAAAAGGTCGCAGCGGATCGATGCCTGCGCACAGTGAACTTTTGGGCAAAGAAAAAATTCATTTAGTAGCGGCTTACGTTTATAGCTTATCGAATAAATAGGCTCTATAGTAAGAAGCTATATTAACTAAGACAAGGTGCCCTCCTTGTCTTAACATGTTAAATTATTTGTAATTGTTCAGCTTATGTTTAAATTAGCAAGTCACTGAACAGTGACAATGATCTTTTAACCCTAAAACAAAACTTCTATACACATTCACTAAATCCTGAACTATCATTTGAATTAACTCAATGCAGGAAAAATAGATGTCCGCTAAAAATCAGGAAGAAATTCAGATAAGAGATCTGTATGAATCTCCTAAGAAAATTTATCCCCGTCAAGTCAATGGTCTATTTGCCAAATTAAGAGTATTAGGCGTTGTCGTTTTACTGGGTTGCTATTACATCACCCCTTGGCTCACATGGAATAATCAACAAGCCGTTCTTTTTGATTTACCAGCAAGACAGTTTAGGTATTTCAATGTCACTTTCTGGCCTCAAGATTTTATTTACCTGACTTTGTTATTAATCATTGCCGCTGTCGGGTTATTTTTATTCACAACGGTAGCAGGTCGCCTATGGTGTGGTTATGCCTGTCCGCAAACGGTCTGGACCGAAACTTTTATCTGGATCGAAGAGCTGGTTGAAGGCAACCGCAATAAAAGAATGAAATTAGACAAAGGACCATGGAATTTAAATAAGATTACTCGTAAAACGATTAAACAATTCTTGTGGATCAGTTTCGCACTTTTCACCGGTTATACTTTTGTAGGCTATTTTTCACCGATAAAAAATTTAGGCATTGGTTTAATTTCCTTTAATCTGGGGCCCTGGGAGTGGTTTTGGGTTGGCATGTATTCACTAGCCACTTACGGTAATGCCGGCTGGCTACGAGAACAAGTTTGTTTACATATGTGCCCCTATGCAAGGTTTCAAAGTTCAATGTTTGATAAAGATACCCTAATCATTTCTTATGACAAAGATCGTGGAGAATCTCGTGGTAAACGCAAAAAAAATTCAGACTACCAAGCCAATGGATTAGGTGATTGTATCGACTGCCATCAATGTGTTGATGTTTGCCCAACCGGTATCGATATTAGGGATGGTTTACAATATGAGTGTATAGCATGTGCTGCATGCATTGATATTTGTGATGATATAATGGACAAAATGGGGTATAACAAGGGGCTCATTAAATATACCACTGAAGTTGAAGAAGACTCTAAAGGAAAAATGAAAACTAAATTACTACGTCCAAGAACCATTTATTATACAACCATATTTATTGCAGTGGTGTCCGCTTTCTTCTATTCCATCGGCAATAGAATTCCGTTAGACATTAATGTTATTCGAGATCGAAATAATTTATTTGTAGAAACTTTTTCTGGTGAAATTGAAAATACTTACCAACTGAGAATATTAAATATGTCTCAGGTTGAACAGGAATATCATCTCACCATTTCGGGCTTTGAGACAATGATACTTGAGGGTGAAGATCACTTTAGCATTGATTCTGGTGAAATATTAACACTACCTATTCGAGTTAGGGTGCCTCAAAAGCAACTGAAAAAACGATCGAGTGATATTCAATTTCACATAGAAGCAAAAGATGACCACCATTACCAAGCATCATCAACAGGTAAATTCCTAGGGCCGAAACCAAAATGACCATTCAACACACTGATCCGAATTTTATCCCTTGGTACAAACAAGGATGGCCATGGGCGCTTATCACAATCCCTCTGTTAACGATTATTGCATGTGGAGTAACCATTTATATTGCGTTTAATACAGATGATAGTTTGGTTAAGGACCATTATTATAAAGAAGGCCTAGCCATAAACCAAAGCATAGAACGAATTGAACTAGCGCAAGCAATCTCACTCATTGCGAAAATCGAAATAGACAAACAATCAAAATTAATTCATTTGAATCTACATTCCAGTCAAACTCTACCTAATAGACTACTACTTAAATTCTCTCATCCGACCCTTGAAAGCAAAGATCAGAGTTTTGAATTGGAATCTTTGTCTGGAGGAGATTATGCCGCTGAATTAAATATTCTTGAAGATGCCTATTGGCATGTTAGTTTAGAAGATGAATCAAAAACCTGGTTAATAAAATTTCGTTGGCTGTATCCAAATCAATCAAAAATATCGATAGATGCTAATGCGATTTAAAGTATAAAACCTGCGATGAGCGAAACCTGCTTCCATTGCGACCTAGAAGTCCCAGACAATCTCGATTACCACTTTGATATTCTTGGCAAACGACGTGAGTTTTGTTGCACGGGCTGCCTAACAATTGCTGAAATGTTAAAAGAAAATGGACTCACTGATTTTTATCGATTCAGAAATGCCAGCAGCAATAAACCCGAGCCATTAATTCCACAAGAAATACAAGATTTAGAGGCGTTGGATAAAAATTCAATTCTCAATGAAATAACCAGCAAAGATGAAAATTATCGTACCATTGAATTAGGCTTGGAAGGCATTACTTGTGCCGCTTGTGGTTGGCTGATCGAAAAAAAATTATCCGCCCTACCCCAAGTATCAAAAATATCAGTCAACGTCTCGACCCAACGAGCGACATTAGTCTGGCAAAAAGATTCTAAACTCAGTCAAATATTAAAGACTTTGGTCAAGTTGGGTTACAGAGCCTATCCATTTAGTGAAGATGCTAGGCAGGAATCTTTTGAAAAAAACAGTCGTTCTTATGTTAAACGACTATTGGTTGCCGGACTCGGAATGATGCAGGTAATGACCTATGCATTGGCAATTTACATTGGTGAATTTCAAGATATTTCCGAAGCACATCAAAATTTTCTTTATTGGATAAGTGGTTTGGTAGCGACACCCGTTGTTTTTTACTCTGCAAAACCATTTTTCCAAAGCGCGCTACGGGCTCTAAAAGCAAAACAGTTGGGAATGAATCTTCCGGTTAGTATCGCTATTTTGTCAGCTTACTCAGCCAGTGTTTATTCATTATTTTCCGGTGATCATGTTTATTATTTTGACTCGGTGGTCATGTTTACTTTTTTCTTGTTAATTGGACGTTTCTTAGAACATCGCGCACGTTATCACTCACTATTGAAACAACAGAATTTTCAACGTTTAATACCTTTGTCAATTTCTAAAAAAAATAACGACAGCTCACTGACGACCATCGGTATATCAGAGGTGCAACCAAATGATGTGTTAGTGGTAAACGCTGGGGGAGTTATTCCGGTAGATGGAGTTCTATTAGAACACTTTGCAGAAATCGATGAATCGGTTATCACTGGTGAATTTATGCCGATCAATAAGCAACCCGGTGATTTACTTTCCAGTGGCTCAAGCAATCATTCTGCCAGTCTTGTTATGCAAGTAACCCAAGATTTTAACCATAGTCATATCCAACAATTGATCAACCTGCAACAAAATGCGGAACAAATGAAACCGGATTCAGTTTCCTTTGCGGATAAGATTTCTCATTGGTATGTGATGATACTATTGGCTCTGGTGCTTTTTGCGGGACTCTATTGGTGGCAAACAGCACCAGAACAAGCGTTTGCAATTGTGCTCTCAATATTAGTGGTTAGTTGCCCCTGTGCTTTGTCGTTAGCGACACCTGCCGTCATTGCTGCCGCTACCGCGCAGCTTTCTGATTTGGGACTAATGATCCGAAGTAAAACAGCGCTCTCCCAGTTAGCAAAGGTCAATCACCTTTACTTTGATAAAACAGGAACGCTCACTACAGCATCAATGCAAATAAGCCAGATCAAAACCTTTGCCGATTTCAGCGAAGAAAAATGCCTACAAGTTGCCTCGTTACTGGAAAATATATCCGACCATCCTATTGCAAAAGCGTTTAAGGCCGACACAGTAAAACTGTCCAGTGAAAAATTAAAAGAAACTATTGGCAAGGGAGTCTCGGGGGTCGTTGGCGGTCGTACTTACCGATTAGGTAATAGAGAATTTGCTCTTAGTGATATATCCCCAATAAAATCAAATTACGAAAAAAACTTTCAAACTCATTTATATTTAGCATCCAAGGAAAAACATATAGCTACTTTTATTTTGCAAGATCGTCTTAAAGACAGTGCAAAAAAATCGATCGAAAATATCAATCAACAAGGGTTAAATGTGACTTTGTTGAGTGGTGATTCTGAAGCGGCGGTAGCCCATTTAGCGAAACAATTACAAATCAAACAATATTTTTCTAATGCCACACCTAAGCAAAAATTAGAGACTATCAATAATGCTCAAAAAAATGGTGAAAATATCTTGATGATCGGGGATGGATTTAATGATCTCGGCGCGCTCGCCGCCGCCAGTGTAAGTATTACTATGGGCAGTGGTACCAATTTGTCTAAAACAGCTAGTGATGCTGTTTTAGTTTCCAGTGATTTAAATGTTATCTATCAAAGTTTAAAAATAGCACAAAAAGTTCAAAGGGTTATAAAACAAAATCTTTCTTGGGCAATATTCTATAATTTGACGGCCATACCATTCGCGATGATGGGCCTCATTCCCGCTTGGCTCGCTGCCATTGGAATGAGTTTTAGTTCCTTGGTCGTGGTACTAAATGCACTTCGTTTGAGAAAATAACAAAAAACTCTTACCACCCAGAAAAATTAAGCCTTTGGTAAGGTCACTCCAGTCTGTCCTTGATATTTACCGCCACGATCAGCATAAGAAGTTTCACATACCTCATCTGACTCAAAAAACAACATTTGGGCAACGCCTTCATTAGCATATATTTTTGCCGGTAACGGCGTAGTATTAGAAAATTCTAGTGTCACATGCCCTTCCCATTCTGGCTCTAAAGGAGTCACATTGACGATAATACCGCAACGAGCATAAGTTGACTTGCCCAAACAAACCGTCAGAATATTTCTTGGAATGCGAAAAAATTCAACCGTACGTGCTAAGGCAAAAGAATTGGGGGGAATAATACATACGTCCGATGTGATGTTGACAAAACTCCTATCGTCAAAGTTTTTAGGATCGACAGTCGTTGAGTGAACGTTGGTGAATATTTTGAATTCATTGGAACATCTTACGTCGTATCCATAACTGGAAGTACCATAGGAAATAATCCGATTGCCATCTTTCTCTCTAACCTGACCCGCTTCAAAAGGCTCAATCATGCCTTCTTTAGCCATTCGTCTCATCCACTTATCTGACTTAATGCTCATTATTACTCGCTTAATTGTATTCGTAATTTAGGGAAATTTTACCACAGAGGCACAGAGAACACAGAGCAAAAATACCGATTTAGAATTTTTTCTCTGTACTTCAATTGATTATTCTAAGTTCAATGATAAGTCAATATTTAGGATTGGTTGGGTTTCCAAGTTGAAATATCGATCCCCTGCGCTCCTTTGGAAAAGTCTTTGGCTAATATCGAGAGATTTGCGGTTAGGTTTCTACCTATTTCTCGATAAATTTGACTAATATCACTGTCAGGATCATCAGCGACCGTGGGCATTCCTGCATCCAACCGCTCGCGAATGGACATCGCTAGGGGCAGCTGCCCCAGTAACGGAATGTCATAATCCTCGGAAATATATTTTCCGCCACCTTCACCAAAGATCGCTTCTTGATGACCACATTGACGACAAATATGAGTTGCCATATTTTCCACAACGCCCATCACTGGAATAGACACTTTCTCGAACATGGTAATGGCTTTTTTAGCGTCGGCCAAAGCCAAATCCTGCGGTGTCGTCACGATGACGGCTGCAGTGACCGGTATTTTTTGCGCCATAGTGAGTTGGATATCCCCCGTTCCCGGCGGTAAATCAATAATCAAATAATCAAGCTCCCCCCATTGGGTGTCTCTGACGATTTGCTGCAAAGCCGATGATGCCATTGGCCCACGCCAAACCATCGCTTGTTTTTCATCCACCAGAAAACCAATCGACATCGCCTCAATCCCGTGAGCATTGAGGGGCAAAATGGTTTTCTTGTCGTTAGAAGTTGGCCTTGCTTGCGGAATACCCAGCATAATAGGAATACTGGGTCCATAAATATCAGCATCGAGTATGCCGACTTTAGCTCCGTCTTTTTGCAGCGCCAAGGCTAAATTAACACTGGTAGTAGATTTTCCTACCCCTCCTTTACCGCTGGCTACCGCAATAATATTTTTCACCTGACTTAAAGGTGCAACCCCCGCCTTAGTTTCATAGGCTACCAAGTGCTGATTGACAATGATATTGAAATTTGATTCCGGCCACTTTTCCAATAAACAGGTGTTTAGTTCTTCCTTTAACGATGGGATAAGTCCCTCACAAGGAAATGGTAGTCGGATACCCACTTCAACCGAACCATCTTTTATGACGGTTTCGGTGACAAAATCGACTAATTTCAAATTGTCAGGAAAACGGGCAAAAGAGGTTGAACGGATAAGGTCCAGCAAGGCTTGTTGTTCCAACATAAGGTAAAATCTGGAAAAAGTGTAAGATGGCGAGATTATACCCTAATAATTAATCAGAATACCCACCCATTTTGTAGTTAATTAATGATGAATAAAATCCAAAAAATCGGTATAGTTGCGCTTATTATTAGTTCAGTCGAATGTCAACTAAAGAGCCAAAATGCCCCAACAAACATCACAAGAATTATTAACATCAAACGGAAATCGCCGTATCCTGATCACCAGTGCACTGCCTTACGCCAATGGTCCGATCCATATTGGTCATATGCTGGAATACGTGCAAACAGATATTTGGTCCAGATTCCAGAAATTAGTGGGTAACGAGTGTTATTACGTGTGTGCCGATGACACCCATGGTACACCGATCATGTTAAGTGCTCAAAAGCAGAATATTAGCCCCGAAGAATTGATTGCTAAGAGCCATATCGATCATCTACGTGATTTTAAATCTTTTGGCATTGATTTTGATAATTTTCATTCGACCCACAGTGACGAGAATAAATTTTATACCGAAACAATTTACAATCGATTGGTAGAGAATGGTCATATTTCTCGGCGAACCATCAATCAATTATTTGATCCAGAAAAACAAATGTTCCTGCCGGACCGATTTGTCAAAGGCGAATGTCCTCAATGTGGTTCAGCCGATCAATACGGTGATAATTGTGATGTGTGTAGTGCAACCTATAGTCCCGTTGAATTAAAAAACCCTAAATCAGCGGTTTCTGGTGCGACTCCCATCCTTAAAGATTCCGAACATTTTTTTGTTAAACTCCAAGATTTTGAGGTCATGCTGAAACAATGGCTAAAAACGGGAGTGAGTCAGCAAATGGCCAATAAACTCAACGAATGGTTAGAAGTCGGCTTGCAAGAATGGGATATCTCTCGTGACGCGCCCTACTTTGGTTATCAAATCCCAAATGAGCCGAATAAATTCTTTTACGTCTGGTTGGACGCACCGATTGGTTATATGGCTAGTTTTAAGAATTTGTGTGATAGAACGACTGGATTAAAATTTGATGATTTCTGGAATAAAGATAACAATACCGAACTTTACCATTTTATTGGTAAAGATATTATTAACTTCCATTGCCTGTTTTGGCCAGCTTGTTTGAGTGCTGCCAATTATCGAACCCCCACTAAAGTATTTGCCCACGGTTTTTTGACCGTTAATGGTACTAAAATGTCGAAAACTAAAGGTACTTTCATTAAAGCGGCTACCTACCTTGAATATCTTGAACCAGAATACTTGCGCTATTATTTTGCCGCCAAGTTATCAGGAAAAATTGATGATTTTGATCTCAATCTGGAAGATTTTGTACAAAGAGTTAATTCTGACCTAGTCAATAAATATGTCAATATTGCCAGTCGCTGTGCCAAATTAGTACAAAAATCGGGTGGTATTTTACACCCAGAAATAGATCAACCAACACTACTCAAAGAATTTCAAAATGAAGCCAAACAAGTTGAAACTCATTATGAAAATAGAGACTACGGTAAAGCTTCAAAAGTAATTATGACTTTGGCCGATAAAGCCAATACTTATATTGATGAACAAGCTCCCTGGAAACTAGCCAAAGATGAAGCAACCGCTGATCAGGCACTAAAAGTTTGTTCGATGGGCATAAATCTTTTCCGAGTTTTATCCATTTATCTTAAACCAGTTCTACCGTCATTAATGGCCAATGTAGAGCGTTTTTTAAATACCTCTCCCTTATCTTGGTCAGATATACAATCACCATTAATCTCACATCAATTGAATCAATTTACACCGCTAATGAAACGAGTTGATATCAAACAGGTTGAAGCGATGACGGCCTCTTCCGTCGAAGCGGCAACGGATATAACTATTAAGCCCTGACATGATGTCAAGCCGGGAATGTGAGTGAAATAGTCTTTTTACACTCAAAAAGAATTTTAATGAGGAATCAATATTAGATGCAAACATTTGAATTATATGGCGCTGCATGGTTATTTTATCTGGTATTAGGGATCGTATTATTAGCCCTAATCACCTACAAAATAAAAAATCTATCGTGGCATTTAAAATTTGCGATGATTAGCTTTATTGCGGTCGGTGCATTTACACCAGATATGGTAACAAATTCACAAACTTATGCGCCATTGGTTATATCCGCATTACTGAAAGCCGAAATCGAAGGCGTAAGTGCTATCATCAATGGTTTAACAAAGTTAGTTATAATCTGGGGTATTGTATTTTTTTCCGCTTTGGCACTAAAACATTTTTGGCAAACACGTAAGAAAGAAAAAACCGAAAATTAAAGATAGAAATAAAGAATGTAAAAACTATCGGACTTAATGATGACAAATATCCTGTTACTGCTAGTCAGTACTGTACTAGTCAATAACTTTGTTCTAGCAAAGTTTTTAGGGTTATGTCCTTTTATGGGGGTATCCAGTCGAGTTGAAACGGCCACCGGAATGGCCGCTGCCACTACTTTTGTTCTCACAATGGCATCACTGACCAGTTATCTGATTAGTCATTTTATTCTTGAGCCATTTAATCTCCAATATCTGCAAGTTCTCTCTTTTATTCTGGCGATAGCCGTGGTCGTTCAGTTTACCGAAATGGTCATTCAAAAAACCAGCCCAATGTTATATCGGCTACTGGGTATTTTTCTGCCATTAATTACTACCAATTGTGCAGTACTAGGCGTTGCACTGCTTAACGTGAATAAAGGGCATAATTTCATTGAATCAATTATTTATGGCTTTGGCGCTGCACTTGGGTTTTCTTTGGTACTTATTTTATTTGCCGCCATTAGAGAGCGCATTATGGCAGCAGACGTACCTCAACCTTTTCAAGGTGCCGCTATTAGTTTGATAACCGCTGGATTAATGTCGCTCGCATTTATGGGCTTTACCGGATTGGTAAAACTATAAATATGGAAACATTCTTGGCTGAACTTGTATCGATGGAGATTTTGATAGCGACTTTGATCATCACTTTGTTAGCGTCGCTCTGTGGAGCCCTATTAGGCTTTGCGTCAATTAAATTTCATACCCAAAGCAATCCAATTGTTAATCAAATCAACGATATATTACCACAAACTCAATGTGGTCAATGTGGCCATCCAGGTTGTCGGCCCTACGCTAATGCAATCGCTAACGGCGAAGCAATTAATCGTTGCCCACCTGGAGGGGAAGCCGGTATCAAAGCGCTGGCCGATTTATTGGAATTGGAAGTTATTGCACTCGACGGATCCTGCGGTGAAGAAATACGCGAGCGAGTGGCGGTTATCAGGGAAGATGAATGCATTGGGTGCACCAAGTGCATACAAGCTTGTCCGGTAGATGCGATTGTTGGTGCTGCAAAATTAATGCATACAGTGATCAAATCCGAATGCACAGGTTGCGATCTTTGCGTACCTCCCTGTCCGGTTGATTGCATTGATATGCCCTTTCTACCAGAGACAATCGATAATTGGCGTTTGTCTCGCCCTGATCAATCTACGACCTTGATTTCTGTCAAACAGATTTCATCAGGAGCTTGATTTGAGTAAAATAACAGGTGTTATCAAAAAGGCTATTTATCAAATTCCTGGTGGAATTCATCCGACAGAACATAAATCAATTTCAAACAAAAGTAACATTGCCCGTTTAGCACCGGCTAAAAAATTGATTTTACCATTAGAAACTTATCATGGAGATAAAGGGCAATTGCTCGTCGAATGGGGAGATAAAATATCAGCTGGACAAAAAATCCATACCAATGGGATAGATCGGCTGGCAAATAATACCCACTCTCCTTATGATGCTGAAGTGATCGAATTGGCTGACAAAAATTTTGGTCACCCATCGGAGTTTTTAAAGTCGGCCATATGTTTACAAACATTGTCAAACCAAACGAATTGCTCGCTCCAACCAATCAATA
This sequence comes from uncultured Kangiella sp., assembly GCA_964454125.1. Taxonomy (GTDB): domain Bacteria; phylum Pseudomonadota; class Gammaproteobacteria; order Enterobacterales; family Kangiellaceae. Next base: position 7,695 of record CAYVSL010000013.1, on the reverse strand, counting down.
ACTACATGCAAACCGAACCGGTTGAATTGATCGATAGAATACACGAAGCTGGGATTGTAGGAATGGGCGGTGCCGCTTTTCCTACCCATATAAAAGTCAAATCAAATTCAATAAAAACTTTGATTGTCAACGCAATGGAGTGTGAACCCTATATCACCTGCGATGACCGTTTACTCAGAGAGCATTCCAAAGAAGTTCTTAAAGGCGCGTTGATCACGGCTAAAATAGTTGCGGCCCGTCAAATTTTATTTGGTATCGAGGATAATAAGCCAGAAGCCACAACTGAACTCGCAAAACAAATCGGCCAATATCAGCAGCAATGTCAAAAAAACAATCAAAAAACACCCAATATTCAAATCATTGTTGCCAAAACAAAGTATCCTAGCGGTGGGGAAAAACAATTGATCCAATTACTAACCGGACTAGAGGTGCCACAAAAACAATATCCCGCATCAATCGGTATTCTAGTTCAAAACGTTGCAACCCTTTTTGCTATCCAAGACGCGATATGCAATGGTCAAACATTAACTCATCGGCTGGTAACACTCACCGGTGATTTAGTCGCGATGCCAGGAAATTACTGGATTGCATTTGGCACCCCCCTTTCACATATTATTTCAGAAATGAAAATTGACACCGGAAAAATTTCACAGGTTATTATAGGCGGCCCTTTAATGGGGCAAGCGATAGAGCAGACAAGAGTGAAGCCGATCGCAGATTCAGAAATTCCAACTCAAAAATCGACTAATTGCCTTATTTTTAATGCTGAAAAAAAATCTCGCTCCACCGTCAAAATCACTAATGGCCATAAGGCTTGCATTCGTTGTGGTGAATGTGAAATTGCATGCCCCGTATCACTATTACCACAACAATTATACTGGTTTACCCAAAGTGAACAGTGGCAATCATTAGAGCAGCAAAATCTTTCTGAATGTATTGAATGTGGCGCTTGTAGTTACGTTTGTCCCAGTGAAATTCCCTTAGTCAACTACTATCGATTTGCTAAATCAGAAATCAAATATCAAAAATCCAGACAAAAAAAATCGGATCTCGCTAAACTAAGATTTGAAAATCGCGAAATTCGTATTGCCCGTATCAAAACTGAAAGAAATGAGAGAAGAAAAAAAACAGCTGAAGCTCGAAAGCTTGCCGCAGCCAACATCAATAAAGATCCCGATGGTAAGAAATCCGCAATACAAGCGGCACTACAAAGGGTAAAAAACAAAAAGGAAGAACCGTCTTGAACAATTCTTCACCCTTTATCCACGATGCGCGCCCCACTAGCCAAATAATGCGCTTAGTCATTCTTGCACTATTGCCAGGCATTTTAACAGAAATATATTTTATGGGCTGGGGGGTCATTATTAATCTGTTGCTATGCAGTTGCTATGCGGTTATGGCAGAAGCATTGGTGCTAAAACTACGTCATCGCCCAATCAAACAAACATTATCGGATCATTCGGCGTGGCTAACGGGTATATTGATCGCGATTGCGATCCCACCTGTTTTACCTTGGTGGATGAGTTTGGTAGGAGTTTGGTTTGCTATTATTTTTGCCAAACAACTATATGGCGGCCTGGGTTTTAATCCATTTAATCCCGCTATGGCCGGTTATGTTTTGTTACTCATTTCTTTTCCGGTTGAAATGACGGCTTGGTTACCAAGTAAAGAATTAGCCCCGCTGCAACCCGATTTGTGGCAAACTTTGCAACTCAATATTAGGGGAACAACCGACAACCAACTAACCTTACAAAACTTTCGCTTAATAGCCGATGGTTATACAATGGCAACACCACTAGATGAAACTAAAACAGCTTTTTCATTAGGCTTAATGACTACGGAAATTATTCAGGATAATAAATTTTTGCCTAACATAACAACTTGGATTTGGCTAAATGTTAGTTTTTTAATAGGTGGACTCTATTTGCTATTCAAACGTGTAATTCACTGGCGGATCCCTATTGCCATGCTTGTTAGCTTATTTATTGCTGCTTCTTTTTTTCATGTCATTGATAGTGAATTGTTTCTACCAGGTTGGATTCATTTATTTACCGGAGCAACCATGATTGGTGCATTTTTTATTGCCACCGATCCAGTTAGCGCTTCAACCACCGCGAAAGGGCGACTCATATACGGCGCTTCAATTGGATTTTTTATTGTTATAATTCGATTATTTGGCGGATACCCTGACGCAGTCGCATTTTCTGTTTTGTTGCTTAACATAGCGGCACCAACCATTGACCATTATACCAAGCCAAAAGTTTATGGAACGAAGGGAGGGGATATATAACAATGTCTAACCCTTCAAGCAAAAACAAGACTCATCAACAACATACAGAAATAAAAAAAGCAGTGATGAAAAATGGATTAATTTTGGGCCTTTTCGCATTTGTGTCCACAGGCTTGATTGCCATAACCCATTTATTAACAAAAGATAAAATATCTCTTGAAATCGAACTAGCTTTGATCAGACAACTTTCTCAAATTGTGCATCAAGATCAATATTCAAATGAAGTCTACAAGGATTGTATTGTGATAAATAATTTAAATTTTCTTGGTACCAACAAAGATCAAAAATTATACCGTATGAGAAATGCGGAAGGTAACTATGCCATTCTAATGACCAGTGTGGCACCTGATGGATATTCTGGCAAAATTAATCTAACGGTAGCCATATCCCAGCAAGGAAAATTGCTAGGCGTTAATATTCTAAGTCATAAAGAAACACCGGGACTAGGTGACAAAATTGAAAGAAGCAAGAGCCATTGGTTAAATCAGTTTGAAGGTCTTTCATTAAATAATCCCAAGAAAAAACAATGGAAAGTTAAAAAAGATGGTGGTCAGTTTGACGCACTTACCGGTGCAACCATTACGCCAAGAGCTGTAATAAATGCGATATACAAAAATTTAGAATTTTATGCCGAAAATAGCCCGCAACTGTTTAATAGTGAAAGTAATTGTGAGAAATCCAATGGCCAATGAAATAAACATCTCAACCATTATCAAAAATGGACTATGGGATAATAATACCGCGTTGGTACAACTTTTAGGTTTATGTCCACTACTCGCGGTTACCGGTACATTAATGAATGGTTTGGGACTTGGCATCGCAACAACATTTGTTTTAGTGGGTTCAAATGTCACCGTTTCAATCATCAGAAATCACATTCCAAAAGAAATACGTATTCCGATCTTTGTCATGCTGATTGCCTCTTTTGTCACTAATATTCAACTACTGATGAATGCTTTCACTTATGAACTGCATTTAGTATTGGGAATTTTTATTCCTTTGATTGTTACTAATTGCATGATTATTGGCCGTGCGGAAGCTTTTGCTAGTCGAAATAAACCCATCCATTCTTTGGTTGACGGGATTGCTCAAGGACTGGGATTTACTTTAGTGTTGATGCTTTTAGGCGCGCTAAGAGAATTTGTGGGACAAGGCACCATCTTAGATGGTGCTCATTTATTATTAGGCGATTGGGCGAAAAATTTAACTTGGCATTTTTATTTAACCGAACAAAAATTTCTTTTTGCAATCCTGCCACCGGGTGCATTTATTGGACTAGGACTATTAATTGCCATTAAAAATAAATTGCAGCAGTAGATAAATCACATTGAATAACCGTTCTTATCGAGTTGAGATTATTGAGTAAAAATAACCTTAAACCATTTTTCCAGAGGTCTTCGATAATAACCAACAGTCCCACCTCTATTTTGGTGTCGGCTGGCTATACCTGAATCAGAAAACTCCTTTATTTTGTGTTCACCCTCCCTGATAATATTCCCTTCACTATCCTTTATCCGATAACTAAAATAAAGCTTAAACGACGTATTAGAATCAACAATCCTGATATCATGATTTTGAGATCCGTAGCCAAAATGAAACATGCCTGGTAAATCGATGTTAGTAATATCGATTTCCATTATTTGCTTTTCAGCCAAATAGGCGGAAGAAACCTTGTCAAAAAGCTTATTGAGATCTCGCTCTACAGTTCTTAAGCTTTGAACTCTAGATTGATTAGAGACCTCATAATCTATAAATTTTTTGCCTTCAATCAGGGTTAATTTAATGGCCGCACTGGCTGTTGAAATGGTTCCCATCATTATAAAAAGAAAACTAACAAAGATTGTTAGATATCTAATAATTTGATTTTTCATACTATTCTCCAAATGGTCATTCGAAATCAGCAAACGCAAAAGAGCTTTTTGCCATAAAATTGTATCACAAATTGGCTTAATACCAGCTGAATCTAAAGGATCTGTTATAATCTCCAGACAATTCAATACTTTAAAATTAACTCCTAGCTATGACTACCATTGACAAGCATTATATCGCTGAGGAAAATTTATCCGTTCAAGATAAACTCAATCTGGAAACAGCACTGATTAAATGGAAGGAATTGCAAATTTTCTTTGCTCAAGGAAAATTACTGATTGTTAGCCATAGCGAGGATTTAATTGATGTGGCAACAATTATTGCGGACAATGAAACCGATAAATTAAGTAAACTAATAGAAGCGAAGAATGTACAATTTGCAACAGTCGACTGGATAAAAGAGAAAATTAAAGATTCGACTGAATTATGGGCTGTGGTTATATCACCCTATGTAGTGGCTCAATTAAAGACTGAATAATCGTAACGATCCAGCTCACCTCTAAAATCTGCCATTTCTGCGTTCAAAAATGGTTACATAGGCGAGCATGCTCACATTTTTTGCCTTAAACTGACAAATTTTAGAGGCAAGCTGAACCATTACGATTAAATTAGCAACTCACTTATAGTAACCATTTAATCATACTGAATAAATGTAATTTTCGGCCATAAAAAAACGGAGCATATGCTCCGTTTTTTATTTTGAAAGTTAATAATTTACATCTAATTGCAAAATATAACCGTTACCAAAGCAATTTAGCAAATAAATCGATTAACCCAGCCTTACAAACCTGCATCCCGTTTTCCATCAAATAATCGGTTGGAATACCCTGAGTTTGAACTGTCACTACCAATGCTACAAACATAATCACGCCAATAGCAAGACTGATCCGGCTTGTTCTCTTTGCACTTTTTCTGTTAAGAATCATAATTTTCACCTTTCTGTATATCGTACAATTATCCCACAAATCGCGCCAATTTTCTAGGTTCAAGATTCATCTCTGTGTCTTCGGGTAAATACTGCACCACCTAAAAACACAGCACTAACCGCCAAACCAACCCAAAACTCCATACTTACCAATACTTCATACCATCTCATTACATGTACATCGAACATATCAGCCCCTACCAGATAATGCATATTCGAATTTAATATCGTAAATCCGTTAACGATCCTTCCTCCAACCATTTCGATAAAATTGGAACGATGAAAGATCATTCCTTCAGCAACTGAGATCATCAATATTGGCAATGTTCCCCATAGGAAAGCCACTTTTTTCGCCCAAGACGATGCAAACATTAACCACCCCCACAAAGGAGCTAACCATAAGCTTGCGATTATTAACGAAAACAAGCCATTCAATAATACACTAAACAGATTCGATGATGCCCAAAGTGTTACACCGGAACTACCACCAAACCACGCAACAACAGTGCCGAATAACAGTAAGAACAGTTGAAATATCGCTAGTACGCCAAAATAAAATATGGGGATTAACAAGCAAACTGAGACAAACTTTGATAGCACTGTAGCGGTATCAGATATAGGCAATGATTTCCAAAATAAGATACTTCTATCTTTTCTTTCATCATAAAGCGATCCCAGCGAATAGAATAAACTAATAATTAACATGACAAAACCAAATATTACCATGGGGGCATTTAAACCAACTTGTACCCCTTGGCTGCGTTCTTTTTCATCTAAATTTTCAAACTGATCTACTGCCTGAGGTAAATAATCAATAAAATTGAAACTATCATATCCATTTATAGAGACGTGATTTCCGGTTATTGTCCCTAAAAACATCAAACCCGCAAAAACAGCGGCCATTATTGCCGGTGTATAAAATATAGCGCCTTTATGTTCCCAGTATTCTCTCTTTACCAAGGCCTTAAATGATTGACCAACTAAGATGCTCATTATTTACCCTCCTTCATTTTTGCAACAAACAGATCCGCCACACTCGGTGAATGAAGTTCACCTAATGACTCAAGCTCTTCCCGATCAACCCCTTCAAATAAATAGACTTTTCGACCAAATACATCTCTTTGCACAACGGGATTAAGAGCCTCGGCTTTTTTAGCGTCATCTTTACTTACCATCACTTCGATGTATTTCTCACTGATCTCTTCCATAGTCGCATCCAATACAATTTCACCGTCGCGGATAAAAATAAGATCCGTTAACAAATTTTCAATTTCTTCTATCTGATGAGTTGTCACTAGAATACTGCGACCTTCATCAAAAAAATCGGCTAGCAGCTGGTTATAAAACTCCTTTCGATACAAGATATCTAAACCCAAGGTCGGCTCATCCAAAACCAGAAGCTCAGCTTCAATTGACATGACTAATGCTAAATGAAGTTGCGCGACCATACCTTTCGAAAGCTCTTTAACTCTTGCTTGCATGGGTATATTAGTTTTAGATAAAAAGCGCTTCGCTTTTTCCAGATCAAAATTAGGATGGACCTCGGTGACAAATTCTAGTGCTTCAGTCACTTTCATCCATCGAGGTAATACCGCAACATCCGCAATAAAACTCACTTTTTTCATAATTTGATGACGTTGTCGGGCAGGATCAAGCCCGAGTACTTTCAAATCGCCGTCATAAGAAGTCAATCCTAATATTGCTTTTAGAATGGTCGTTTTGCCCGCGCCATTGGGTCCAACCAAGCCTACGATACGTCCACGTTTTACTGAAAAATCGACTGATTTCAAAGCCTGATGGCTGCCGTAGCTTTTTGATAAACCTTTCGCTTCAATCAAAGTAGTCATTATTGCTCCTCTACTGGGGTCGATTTGTCATTTAATAAGCTTTGCATAGAGAGTCCAAGTCTTTCAATTTTGCGCATGATTTTTGGCCATTCAATTTCCAAAAAGTGACTTTTCTCAGATTCGATTAAATTTTCTCTTGCAGACTCTGTTACAAACATGCCGAGTCCCCGTCTTTTCTCTAAAATTGATTCGTCTACTAATTCCTGGTACGCCTTTGAAACCGTTAAAGGGTTAATCTGGTAATCCGCTGCAACCTGGCGAACGGATGGTACCGCTTCTCCTTCGCTCACTTCGCCATCTATAATTAATTCGACGACTTTCTCTTTGAGCTGCCTGAATATGGGCTGTTGGTCATTCCACTTAATGGCTGTCATATTTACTCTCTTGAGATCACTCTGTTAAAACTTAATTCAGGTAATAAACTTCTTCATAGTGTTGTATAGTACTATAACACCATATCAGCTATAAGTCTAAAACCTAAGCTAGAACAAACGAACCATATATCTTATTGTTTTATATGTATATTTCGTATAACACTTAATTTCGTAAACATTTATTAACATTTAAATATTTAACAAAAATCTGATCCTGCCTACTTTATTTTTCAAAATAAAGCACCTAGGTAGCATCTAGCAGTAACCTCTAATCCGCTATCATTCATCAATATTTTGTGCAATTATGTTGCCAGTTATTCTCTTGTGTTAGAGCATTGTTATGCATTTTCAAACAGACCTGAATCGCCGCGGTGAAATACGTCATGACGC
>CAYVSL010000012.1:0-62433 GCA_964454125.1 uncultured Kangiella sp. | reverse complement strand
TGTCAAGCAATTATTACCCTTTTTTTAGTAATTACGCTGAATAGTTACCCTTTTTTTAAACTTATCCCAATATGAATATGAATTTGAGCGAGCAATTTTATTTATTCATCTTTATTAATTTGGGATCTACTGTTGCTTAGTGGTAGTGCAGTGCCAACCCAATGTTATTAAGTTAAGAAAAAACACTCAACCTCAACCTTCTTGATTCACCTGAATTTATTCAGCGACACAAAACTAAACCGACCGCATTTACTCGCTCTCGTAAACTCTTCTTTAAACCCCTGTGTTTATTTTTATTAAACCTTCTTAAAAACTCGATCCAAGATGAACTAGACGCTTTTTTTCAACATTTTAATCAAACCAAATTTGAAAAATGAGTCGTCACTAAATTAGCTCTCACACAAGCACGCTGATTTTTATCTTATAAAGCATTCAGTGAATTATCGGATCGCTTTATTGAGCCGTTTTATATTCATTCAACCACAAAAAAGTGGAATGGTTATCGCTTGCAAGCGGTTGATGGTAGTACTTTACGATTACATGAAGCGGATGAATTAAAAGAATATTTTGGCGGACAGAAAGGTGGCGATGATATGATCCCTATGGCTCGATTATCATCATCCTTTGATGTGATGAATGGTTTAACAACCGATCTACAGATCGCACCTTATAGCTCCTCTGAGCGAGATTTAGCCGCGATGCACTTGATGAAATCGAAACCAAACGATCTTATGATTTATGATCGTGGTTATCCCGCTTTTTGGTTTTTTGCTCTACATAGGCAGTATCAACAGCCATTCTCGGCGAAAAAATTCCAGAAATATTATTTTAACCCATTGATTATTAAAAAAAATATTTTCACCAAGAATTGCTGAGTAGTTATTACACTATTTGCGCCTAAAATAGCATAAAAAGCCTTCACTAAAACTACTAAGCTTTTACTACTCCTAAGGGGCAGGTAGCAAGTTCGACTCTTGCCAAGCGCGCCATATTTTCCATTTTAGCTTTATCATATTTTTTTACTGAAATCAGTGGCAGCAGCAAAGTATCTAATAATCATGGCGTTAACAGGTGTCTCAAATTTGATCCAAAATAGTCAGCTATTTTTATTGGAAAATGAGCCAAGTTTAACCTTAATAATGTCGTAATTCAGTTATACTAATTCTTCATACTACGATTGGTTGAAATGATGCTTTCTAGTGATTTGCCATTAGTCAGTTCGGTATTGATTATTTCTATTTCGCCTTCTATAAGTTTTTTTTCTAATACCTGTCCTATTAATTCACATATCTTTTTACCTTGTCGGTCAACCAATATGTACAGATCTTTAGAAGAAATCCGCGCCGCAAGCTTACAGCGTTTTGACTGATTGTTGACCATGATTTTTAGCCAAGTACCTACTGTAACAAAACGAATGTCAACCTTTTTTACCATCGATCGTAATTCTATCGCGTCCTTTGATTGGGTTTTACGCCCTGCGAGTTTGGTTGATTTGTTTTGCGTTATATCGACTTCAGTTTGGCGCGTTGTGCTTTGTTGCTTATTTTTTAATGGGCGATCCGCTTCCAATGGATGTTCGTTTTTTATCGATTTTCCAAGTTGAATTTGTGATATATTCGAGACGTATTTTTCTAATTCATCTAAACATCGTTTGCTGGAGTCCTGATAAAAATCTACTTTCTGCAACGGAATGATATCCTTGTTCTTCAACTGAGCTTCAAATTCGCTGGTCGTTAGACTAAGAGAGCGATTGCCGTCAGTGTTCGCAAAAATATGCCGGCCAATATTTTCAATCGATAGTATCAGTTTGTGTAATGTCTTTTTATCCCCGGATAGCAACCAGAACCAAGGAAATTTTTGTGAATTTTTAACTATCTTTAATATACTTGGTTCAATATCACTAATGGGTTGTTCATTTGTAAACTTGGTGGTTAAGGACTGGATATTTGGCTCGAAATAATAAAATAGTTGTTCTAACGGGGTGTATGTGGCTAGTTTGTCTTTGCGTTCACCGGTTTGTATTTGTTCAGTTTGTGGCTGTAAATTACTATATATATCGGAAGGTTTTAGTCGTAGAATTTCATCTTGGTTTACATTGCTTGTAGTCGGTTGCTGTAAATCATTGGATTCTGAAATAGTTTTCTCAGATTGACTGATTAAAGCAATATGCATTAACTCTATTTCTGACACTAGTTGTTCAGCCAATGCTTCATCAAGTGAAATTTTCTTGAAACCCCTTTTTAATTGCTGGTTGATTTTAGGTAAGTTTTCAAAAAGTTGATCAAGTGATGTTTTATTTTGTATCGGTTTTAAGCTAACAATTAATGTTTTTACTAGCTCTAGTGCTTGGCTAAATGCATTGTCATCATTTCTTAAAAATTCCAGCTCTAACAATTTATACCAAGCTTGATCAATGATATTTGTTACGACTTGTGGAAGATCTTCAATCTGGTTGATTTGGTTGATGATTTGTTTTACCACATTATGAGCAATAATTATTTTTGCTTTACTTAACTCGGTTTCTTTTAATCTTTTTTCGAAAATAAGAGACCGTTTTTGTTGGTTACTTTTTATTTTTTTTATCTGTTGTAGAAGGTTACTAAAATGTTCGCTTAAAATTGAATTATCAAAGTCAGAAAAAACCAATAGCTGAGACAATTTTGTATAAGTAGGATAACCAATTTTACTTTCATCTTTCCAGAAAGGAGCATATTCAATGAGTTCATTTAATAATAGGGTTCCAGGGTGATTGCTATCCAGAATGAGTTCTGGTTTAGCGATCGCTAATCGAAATAGAGGGAGTTGGATTTGTTCGATCAATAACTCTAATCGCTGTGGTAGAGGATCGTATTCTTTGAGGTAGCTAAAGAACGTTTTTTTAAAAACATTGACAAGGCCAAAAATAGGGAATTTTTTAAAACTTTGTTTTAGTGATGTTTTCTCATTGTCAGTCATTTTACTCAGAACCAGCTCTAGATAGGCGCTAGAAGGTTGATTGGAGCGATTATTTGCAGCAATTGGCTTGAGCTTTTCTGTTTGGTCGATTCTAAGTTCAATATCCAATAAAATCTTAAGAATTAAGCGGCTAGCCTTTTTTTCTGCCGATTTATCGACAGGCACAGCTCTAACTGTTTTCAGCAATGATAATAATTGAGATTGAGAATTTTCCAACATCACTTTAAAAGTTTTTGGGTCCGATATGATTAGGCTATTGGTCATCTAGAACAATAAATTAATTATAGTAGAATAATTGACTTTAGTTGAATATTTAAACCTAAAATAATCAGTTGGAAGTTCAGTTTTTTAAAACCTTTGCTAAAGACATTATTTGCGTTTCTTGAGAAATATTAGTAAATTAGTCTGTATGTTAAGAATAAAATATATCAGGTTGTGCTATTGGCCACTAAAATAATACTATTTGCGACCCCCTTTTTTTTCTTATTGATTTTCATAGAGTTATGGGTTAATAAACGTCGTAACGCTGGTTTCTATCGACTCAATGATGGATTAACTAGTTTGTCGTTGGGAGTGATTAGTCAGACTAAAAAATTAGTAATGTTTAGTTTTGCTACGATGGTTTATAGCGGGCTATCCAATTATTTGCAATTTATTCAACTTTCCAGTGGTTCAGCCTTTACTTGGATATTAAGCTTTGTATTATACGATTTTCTTTATTATTGGTATCATCGTTATTCACACCAGATTAATTTTTTATGGGCGTCTCATGTGGTTCATCATCAAAGTGAAGAATTCAACCTAACCACAGCACTCAGGCAAACAAGTAGTTCTGTTATGGTGTGGTTTTTTTACATCCCAAGCTTTCTAATAGGAATTCCTGCTGAGGCCTTTTTTGTCAGTGGTGCACTTAATCTTGTTTATCAATTTTGGGTGCATACCCAACTGATAGGTAAGCTAGGTATATGGTTTGAATTTATTTTTGTGACACCTTCACACCACCGAGTCCATCATGGTCAAAATCAATTATATATCGATAAAAATCACGGCGGCGTTTTCATTATTTGGGATAGATTCTTTGGCACCTTTCAACAAGAAATGGATAATGAAAAGGTGATTTATGGAGTAAGAAGACCGGTCTCTAGTTTTAATCCTATTTGGGCCAATCTACATACCTGGTATTTGTTGTTGATTGATGCGGTTCGAGCGCGACGATGGAGAGACAAGTTGAGAATTTGGTTTATGCCAACAGGCTGGCGTCCTGAGGATGTGGAAAAAGCCCATCCATTGATTAAATGCGATCCTTACCAGCAAAACAAGTACGATATAAAAAGGTCACACAAAGTAAAAATTTATGCCTTATTTCAGTATGTTTTTGGTACGGTGTTTGGGGTTGTGTTCATTCAATCCAGCCAAATCCTTGGATTCGAGCATCAATTGTTCATCTGGATGATGATTACTTTACCCTTTATAAGTAACGGATTCATATTGGAAGGGCGAAATTTCGCATTAAAGTTTGAACTCGGGAGGCTTATTTTGTTGATACCGGTATTTTACTTATTAAGTGAATATTTTAGTCAAAATCTTATTAACCTCGTAATCGGTTATATATTATCATCGTTCATCTTGGCCTTTTTTATGCTCAATTCAAAGCCGCATCGATCAGCCGTTACTGGGCAGTAGTTCAGCGCAATATATATTCACTGAATTAAGGCGCAGTTCTTCCTCTTAATTTTGATATCGACGCCGAACTACCGAATAATACAATAAAGGGATCACTACTAAGGTTAAAAGCGTGGCAATTAATACGCCACTGATCAAACTAACCGCCAACCCGTTGAATATCGGATCGTCCAGTATAAATAACGCATCTAGGATCGCAGCCAATGCAGTGAGAACAATGGGGCGAGCTCGGGTCGCAGATGCTTCAATGACCGCTTGTTTAAGATCAGCACCAGCGGCTAACCTAAGATTAATAAAATCGACCAGTAATATTGAATTCCTTACAATAATACCAGCAAGTGCAATCATACCTATCATTGATGTTGCGGTAAATTGTGAACCAAACAAGGCATGTCCCGGCATGATTCCAATTAAGGTCATTGGGATCGGAGCCATGATGATTAGAGGCATCGCATAAGATCGAAACTGTCCAACGATTAGCAAAAAGATAACAATTAACCCGACTGCGTAGGCAATCCCCATATCACGAAAAGTTTCATAGGTTATTTGCCATTCACCATCCCATTTAATGCTGGATATATAAGGGTTTTGGGGCTGACTAGTGAGTGCCTGTTCTAACGCTGGATATTTTTCATCGATAGCCGACATGATAGAAAACATTCCGTAGAGAGGGCTATCCGTTTCACCGACGCCATCGGCGGTGACATAAACCACAGGCAATAAGTCTTTATGATATCGATTTTTTTCCAATTGAGTTTTGTGAACGGCTACCAATTCTCTGATGGGGATGAGTTCTCCGTTTCTCGCTCTAACTTTTAATTGTAATAGTTGTCCGATAGAGGATGTATCTGCCTCGCTAAATCTTAATCGGATGGGAACAGCATAGCGCGCTGTATCGCTATGCAAAAAGCTGGCGTCTTCGCCCGATATTGCCGTGGATATGGCTGCAACAATAACGGCCTGTGAAACACCGAGTTGTGCCGCTTTTGGTTTATCCACAGTTAAAATTAATTTCTTGGAATCGGCTTCAACACTGTGATCAATATCAACCACCGAGTCTATCGTCGCAAATTGATGAGCTATTTCTTTGGCGAAATTCATTTGTTCGGGATAATTTTGGCCGTAGATCTCTGCAACAATAGGGGATAGTACTGGAGGGCCAGGTGGTACTTCGACGATTTTAACATTCGCATTGAAGGTATTTCCGATTTCTTGCAAAGGCTGTCTTACTGACAACGCAATTTGATGACTGCTTCTTTTTCGCTCGCTCGCATGCTTCAAATTAACCTGCAAATCGCCCATATTATGAGATGTTCTTAAGTAGTACTGTCTGACAAGACCGTTAAAATTAATTGGAGCGGCACTGCCAGCATAGCTTTCAATGTCTAAAATTTCCTCAATTGATTGCAAATAAACCGCTAATTCGTCGAGTACTCTATTGGTTTGTTCAAGGGTGGTGCCTTCTGGCATATCCACAATGACCTGGAATTCAGACTTATTATCAAAGGGTAGCATCTTTAAAACTACGTGCTGCGAAAGGAGCAGAGATATTGAAGAGATGATAAGGATCACTAATGATAAATATAATATTCGACGTTTGCTCGATGAGTTTTTACTGTAAAGGAAAGGGCTCATCATTTTAGAACTCATCCGATAGAAGATGCTATCTTCAGTTTCCTTAAACGACTGCTTAGCAATATTTTTCTCTTGCTTATTTTTGCTCACTTTGTATATAAGCCACGGTGTAAAAATAAAGGCAATCAATAAAGATAAAAACATACCAGCGCTGGCGTTGATCGGAATGGGACTCATATAAGGGCCCATTAAACCAGTCACAAATGCCATTGGTAAAAGGGCAAAAATAACGGTAAAAGTAGCCAGTATGGTTGGTCCGCCCACCTCATCAACAGCTAGAGGAATAGCCTCTTGAAGTGATTGTTTACCCATTTTTATATGTCGATGGATATTTTCCACCACCACGATTGCATCATCAACTAAAATGCCTATGGAAAATATTAGAGCAAATAGCGACACTCGATTAATGGTAAAACCAAATGCCCAGGAAGCAAACAAAGTTGCCATTAACGTCACAATCACCGCAGCGCCCACGACCATTGATTCTTTAAAACCTAGTGCCAGCCAAACCAGTAAAACAACCATAAAAGTCACAAGGAACAGTTTTTTTATTAGATGGTTAGCTTTATCGGTGGCCGTTTTTCCATAATCTCTGCTGGTGGTTATTTTGATGTTTTCGGGTATATAGGAGGCACGTAATTGTTTTAACCGCTGATCCACACGATCAACCACATCGGCGGCATTAATACCTGTTTTTTTTGCGATGACGATAGTCACGGCGGGGAGGGCGGTTTGTTGAATCGGATTGCTATTTTGTTGATAGTTGATTGCTTGATAAATTTGAACAATATTTTGGGGTGTATCTCCGGTTCTTTCGATTGTTGCAATATCGCCTAAAAATACGGGGGCGTTTTTTGCGATACCAACGACTAGGTTGTTAAGTTCCAGCGCGCTTGTAAAGTAAGTTCCAGCCTGAACAGACACTAGGCGGTTATCTATCACAGTATTATTAGTATTCGCGGCAACATCTAGGGCGGCTCGCAAATCATCAAAGGCGATATTGAGTGAGGACATTCGTTGTGGGTCGAGTATTACTTTAACAACATCATCCGGTGCACCGATGGTGTATACATCATTAGTGCCTTCTATACGTTTAAGCTCTGCTTCAATCGAATGGGCGACTTTGGCTAGCGTAAAGCGGTCAACCAGTTGTTTATCACCACTGAGAGTCAATGCCATAATGGGCACATCGTCGATGCCTTTTGGCTTCACTATAGGCTGCATAATGCCTAAATTCCGTGGTAGCCAATCCTGATTTGAGTAAAGTTTATTGTACAGGCGAACCAGTGCTTTTGTTCGGGATTCGCCCACATCAAATTGAACGGATAATATCGCCATACCGGGCATCGAAGTTGAGTAAATATGTTCTATACCACTAATTTCTGAAAGAATATTTTCTGCTGGTGTCGCGACCAATGATTCGACTTCCATCGCTGAAGCGCCAGGGTAGGCAATAAAAACGTTGGCCAAGGTTACGTCAATTTGGGGATCTTCTTCCTTTGGGGTGACGATGATTGCAAATATTCCCAGTAATACTGCAACCAACGCAAGTAATGGCGTAATTTGTGCGTTAAAAAAAGCTTTAGCAATTCTGCCTGATAATCCTAACGTTTGTGGTTTCTTTTGTTCATTGTTCGGTTCTTCAGAAAGAGACACGTTAACCCCCTTTAGTTTGCAACTTGAGTAAGTGCACGGATCGCCGACTGAGGATTAGTGACCACTTTTTCACCTATTGAAAGACCTGAAATAACTTCAGTGTAGCCCGTTTCGATATGTTCGCCCAAGCGAAGCTGGCGTAAATGCAAACGATTTTTTTTGTCCAACACATAAATCGCCCGCAATTCAGAGCGCTTAACAATGCTTGAGTCAGGCACGGCTAATATTTTTCTCTGACCTGTTTTAAAGTAGGACTTAAGATACATTCCAGGGTACAAGCCCGTTATTTGTTCTGGCAATGCCACTCTTACTTTAAAGGTCGCACTTTTATCAGATGCGTAAGCATAAAATTTCAATCCCTGTTGTTTTTGTGTAAAAGAAAGGTTTTGTTTATCAGGCGAATAACCGGGTAGTTCTATAGTAACCTGTGAATGATGTTTAATGATCTCGATGTCTTTTTGTGGAATTTGCGCAACGACTCGAAGTTGATCTAACGATGTACCAATAAATAGTGGTGTACCCGGCGCTACAATTTCGCCAAGGTTAACCAGTCGCTCTAATACGACCCCTGAGTATGGAGCTGATATGACAGTGTACTTTAGTTGCTCTTTTTGTTTGTTAAGATGAGCGATTGAAGCGTCATTATTAGCATTGGCAATTTTAAACTGCGCTCTGGCACTATCTAAAGTTTGCTGAGAAGCTAACTTTCTTTTATAAATATCTTCAATTCTACTGAGTGCACTGCCTGCGTCTTTTAATGCAGCACGGCTAGCATTAAGTTCTGCGACTGCCGCTCCATAAGTCGCTTGCTGATTTTCGTCTCTTAACTTGATTAAGATACTTCCTGCAGATACCGCATCGCCAGCATCAAATAATATTTCTGCGATTTGTCCGGACGTTTGAGCGGCGAGTGTCGTTTGGTTAATAGCCTCTACTCTGGCATCAAGCTTTATCGATTTTGTAATAGTCATTTGTTCTACTTGACTGGTCTCAATATCAGCATGAGCGACAAAAGCTAAGCCAATTACTCCCATAGTCAATATTTGAACGATAAATTTGTTGGGGTGCATTTTTGCCTCCATTAATATCCACAATAGGTGTCTACCTGACATATTAGATAATTCTAATATTGTGGTTGCGCTAGTATCTATAAAAAAGGCCACTTTTTCAAGTAGCCTTTATAGAAGTATACTATTAGATAGTCGATTAGTTGATCCCGATCAAGTCGGATTTGTCGTTATTCAACATTTTTACCTTTTTCGAATAGAGCATCGATCGTTCCTTGTGCGAGCGGATGATAGCCAGGGCGAGCCTTATTGTAGATTGCTTTAGTAAAAGCTAATCTTTTGGGGTCTTGTAAAAGGGCTTTGTATAAAGGAACGATGAGTTTTCGACGACCTATGGAAATCATATAATCGGCTAAACGCGTATTAACGGCTGAGTTATTCCTTTTGATATTGAGCAATAACCATGCATGGGCAATTTCATTATTGGTTGATTGCGTTAGCTTAAACTGATTGTCTAGCTCTTCTAATTTGCTGAGTGAGATGTCTTGTGGCAAATTATTAATAAAATAAAGCCACTCATGTACCGTCCATTGATTAGTCGGGATGTTTTTTAATTTAAGATCATTACTAAACCAAGCATTCATATTTTCTTGAACCAGTTTGAAGACATCGGATGATGGTTTAGGTGCAAAACTTGGCAGCAAAGGTTGTGTGATCCAGCGGTTCACTTGTTCCATTGTTACTTTGCCTGGATGCTTTTCAAGCAAATTGCTTTTTAAATAATTAACAAAATTTTTGGTGTCAATACTTTGGAATGCATGGTCATCGAAATAGCGACGTAAGAAAATATCAAAATTCTTTCTTCCAAATTGTTGTTCTAGGTACATTAAAAACAATTGGCCCTTGGTATAAGGCACACTGGAAAATGCGTCGTCGGGATCTCTTCCTTCGATGGTAATATGTAAAATGGTGTCATCTTTAGGCAGTTCAACCAATTCCTTATTAAGGTCTTGCGCTGCTAAGGCTTGCTCCATTACGGCGCGATCTTTGCCATATACTGCTTCCATAATACGGTTTTCCACGTAACTGGTAAATCCCTCATTTAGCCACAGATCACGCCATGTGGCATTGGTTACCAAGTTACCTGACCAAGAGTGAGCTAATTCATGAGCTATCAGGCTAACCAGACTTTTATCACCGGCAATGACGGTCGGTGTAATAAAAGATAGTCTTGGGTTTTCCATGCCGCCGAAGGGAAAGGATGGAGGTAGAATTAATAAATCGTAATCGGTCCAGCGATATTTACCGTATAATTTTTCGGTCGCGTCAATCATTGCCTGAGTATCTTCAAATTCTTTTGCGGCAGCATCTAATAAAGATGGTTCAGCGTAAACAGCGGTCTGTTTTGACATTTTTTTGTAATGTATATTACCGGCAGCGATAGCAATTAAATAGGTCGGGATCGGTTGAGGCATTTCAAAATGATATAGGCCTTTTTTATTCCATTGAGGGTTATTTTTGGCACTCATGATGGGTCGTAATGTTGCAATGGTTTGGATATCGGCGCTATAAGATACTCTCATGGCCGGAGTGTCTTGAATAGGCATCCAGCTTCGGGCATGTATTGCCTGGGATTGGCTAAACATAAAGGGGTGTTTTTTACCTGCGGTTTGAATGGGATCAAGCCATTGCAATCCAGATGCTTCAGGCCGGGAATTGTAATGGATCCTTACTTTCTCCGTTCCTTTTGGCAAGGCGATCATTAGCTTACTGCCTTTAACGGCATCTCTTTTGGCTAGTTTAAAGGTGGTGTTTGACCAATTATTTCCATCAAAAGTTTCTGCTTTATGAATATCAAGGTCTCTGGTATCTAAAATCAGTGAATCAGTTGTGGTATTCAGATATTTTAATTGGTGTTCAATGCTGCCTTTTAATTGCTTAGTTTCAAAATCGACATTTAGTCGAAGATGTATATGAGTAGTAACAACGTCTTGATAATTGGCGTAAGTATGCCAGTCTTTTTCAAATGTGCTGGCTGACGCGCTTAATGTGATTAAACTAATACAGAACGTAATCAGGCGTGCAATTGGCTTTTTCATATTTTATCCTCTGAAATGCTCGGTTAATTTTTAACCGATAACGATCTAATCTATCGGTGGGGTAATTATTTGCCTCGTATTCTAACTGTTTTTTTAGCCACGTGGCTAAAAAACTACAATCACTTATTATTAGGTGGCTCGTTTCAATGCAAGTGATAAGCTTTTGAAGTAAGTGGTGAGTTTTAAAGGGCAGTTTGCGGAAAGGGCGCGTGATGTACTTCAATGAATTTAGCCGAGTTTAATTGTTCTAGGTTAAGGTCAGTCTTGCTAATTGCAATTTTCTTATGGTCATTTGAAAAAGGAAATTAACGAGGCCATGAATAACACTAATCCAATGAATTTGAGTATTTATTGATCCCTATTATCCTCCTAGCAATAACAATATTAGCTCTAATTTTCAAGCCGAAGTGGATCAACCAATCGGTTTTCGGCCTGATTTTTTAGATACAGGGTTTTAACCGGCTTATACAATTTCAACTGGATTTACACTGTCTCTAGCCATCTCTGCCTTTTTAGTCTTCACAAAACGATTGAGATCAAAAATTGTGTGCGATTCAGAGTCAAAAGGACCAACCAGTTTTTGTTCTCTGGTTCTATAATGATATCCATTGTCATCAATTACCATTCTTTCTTTTCGTGTGAAAGCCGACGCGGGTAGGTACCCATTGGTTCTACTTCTACTTTGAGTCTCCATTGTTGTTTCCCCGATAAGTTAAATGTTCTTAGTTTGAACATTTTGTTATCTAAAAGCATAAACCTAGAAAAATCTATTTTGCTGATCAATGCGTTATGCGACTCGGCGAGAAAAATTTGGGTCTATCATTACGGTGTTAAGAACGTAACCGGCTTTAATGAGCGGACTTAACAAAATATTAGACTCCTGACATTCTGATGTAGTATTACTAGGAAGGCACATTACTCCGCAGCTGGAGCAAGCTTTGACTTTTAATCGTCCTTTTTCAAAAATGGACCATTGATGAGTGTTCATTGACATGTGATTTCCTCATTAGTAGGTTGTTTACATTTGATGAGAGTATTATCCTGAATTGAATTATCCGTTTTAAGTGGAAATCAGATGATTGTTGTGTGCGAAATGTCTCAAGTCTATGTGGGATAATGCTAGGAATCTGTCTTAGGACCTAACGAGAAGGCCCTTAACTAAACAATTTCACCCACTTTCAAAATTTTAAGGGCATTGGTTCCGCCAAGCTTACCCATATGATCGCCCTTGGTCAGTAAAATTAGATCGCCATCTTTAAGGTCGATTATTTTTTTGATGGCTTCAATCGCCAGTCGGTTCACATCGCGTCGAGCTAACACCGTAGGATCAAAATGAAGTGCTTCAACGCCGCGATACAGAGCCATTTTTCGTTGAGTTCTTTCTAGTCGAGTTAGTGCGAATATCGGAATACCACTTCGGATACGTGACATCACTAACGGCGTTGAGCCTGATTCAGTTAAACAGGCAATCGCTTTGATACCATCCAAATGATTGGCTGTGTACATGGTTGCCATGGCGATTGCTTCATCGACATTATCCCAACGCAACTCTACTCGATGTCCGGATACTTTGTTGGTTTTTTCTTTTTCGGCTCCTAGACAAACTCGGGAAACCGCTTCAACCACTCGGATTGGATGATCGCCCATTGCCGTTTCGCCAGAGAGCATCACGGCATCTGTACCATCTAAAACCGCGTTGGCTACATCAAAAACTTCAGCACGAGTAGGAATAGCATTTGTGATCATAGATTCCATCATTTGAGTAGCGGTTATAACCGCTCTGTCCAGCGCTCTGGCACGTTGGATGATTTTTTTCTGTACGCCGATCAATTCTGCATCACCGATTTCAACTCCCAGATCGCCCCTTGCCACCATAACAGCCGCTGAGGCGATGATAATATCATCTAATACCTGATCGTCAGCAACGGTTTCAGCGCGCTCAATTTTAGCCACCATACCGCACTGACAACCTGCTTCCTTGGCGAGCTTTTCGGCTAGTCTCATATCATCTGCGGTTCGAGGAAAAGAGACAGCCAGATAATCGACGTCCATAAGTGCTGCCGTTTTGATATCACTGATATCTTTATCCGTTAACGCGGGTGCTGATAAACCGCCACCTTTGCGATTGATGCCTTTGTTATTGGAAAGGGCACCTCCTATGATGACTTTGGTAATAATTCGATTGCCATCAATTGAGGTGATCTCAAGCTCTACCCGTCCATCATCTAAAAGTAGAATGTCTCCAATATCGCAGTCTTGAGGCAGTTCTTTGTAATCAATACCGACCTGCTCTAAGTTGCCAGCACCCACTTCTAAATCAGCATCTAACACAAAGGTTTGACCAATATCTAACTCAACTTTATTTTCTTCAAAACGAGAAATCCGTATCTTCGGGCCTTGAAGATCACCTAATATCGCAACATTTACACCTAACTTTTGAGCGACCTGCCTCACTAATTTAGCTCGTTCAATATGATCCTCGGCACTGCCGTGGGAAAAATTCATTCTAACAACATTGGCACCCGCTTTAATTAAAGCCTCTAGTTCAGCTGCATCATTGGTAGAAGGTCCGAGGGTGGTGACGATTTTTGTTCTGCGTAGCAAGGGATACTCCAGTAATCTATAATTGTATGGTCGACTCTGGCAGCGATTATAAGCCAATTTGATCTTAAGGTGGTCAATATCGTTAATAATTGTTTGATCTAGAGCTTGAATTCATCTGTACAGCCCCCATCTATCTCAGCAACCGAATCTATTTAATTAATTAGCCTCCATCGTTAAGCTTTGGAGACCCTTGATGCTAGGAGATCAGCGAAATGACCGAAGTCGCTAATAAAGAAACACACCGTTTTCAAACAGAAGTAAAGCAATTACTTCACTTGATGGTTCATTCACTTTATAGCAATAAAGAAATATTCTTGCGAGAGCTTATTTCTAATTCAGCAGATGCGGCCGATAAACTGCGTTTTGAAGCTTTATCCCATGATGACTATTATGAAAATGATCATGAATTAAAAATTCGTATTACCGCTGATAAAGATGCTGGTACTTTGACGATAAGTGACAATGGTATTGGTATGAATAAACAGGAAGTCATGGATAATTTAGGCACCATTGCTCGTTCCGGAACATCTGAATTTATTAAACAGATGTCCAAAGAAGACAAAGCTGATAGTAATTTGATCGGCCAGTTTGGTGTTGGCTTCTATTCCTCTTTTATTGTAGCCGATGAAGTTGAAGTGAGAAGTCGTCGTGCAGGCGAAGCGGCTGAGCTAGGCGTTAGTTGGATTTCAAAAGGTGATGGAGAATTTAGCATTGAAACCATCGATAAATCTGAGCGCGGTACAGAAATTATTCTCAAATTAAAAGAAGAAGAAAAAGAGTTTTTGGAGCCTTGGCGTGTTCGTTCAATTATCAACAAATATTCAGATCATATTTCGCTGCCAGTTGAAATGGAAAAAATGGATATGGCGATGCCTTCTGAAGATGAAGGTGAAGACAAAAAAGAAGAAGATGAAGTGGTTGTTCCAGAATATGAAGTGATCAATAAAGCGACTGCGCTTTGGACTCGCGCTAAATCTGATATTAAAGAAGATGAATATAAAGAGTTTTACAAGCATATTTCTCACGATTATAGCGAACCATTAATTTGGTCACATAATAAAGTCGAAGGCAAACTGGAATATACGAGCCTTTTATATTTACCCAAAAAAGCGCCGATGGATTTATGGGATCGCGACAAGCCGCGTGGGGTAAAACTCTATGTGCAACGTGTATTTATCATGGACGATGCTGAGCAGTTTTTGCCGGTTTATCTGAGAATGGTTCGTGGTGTATTGGACTCTAATGATCTTCCTTTGAATGTTTCTCGTGAGATATTACAAGACAAAGCGGCGACGCAAAGTCTGCGCAATGCTTGTGTTAAACGAGCGCTTGGCATGCTAGAAAAATTAGCTAAAAGTCAAAAAGAAGACTATCAAGGGTTTTGGGAAGAGTTTGGTTCAGTATTAAAGGAAGGGCTGGCAGAAGATTTTGCTAATAAAAATAAAGTAGCCGGTCTTATGCGTTTTGCTTCCACCAATAACCAAGATCCCACACAAAATGTATCCTTGGCAGATTATATTTCTAGAATGAAACCAGAGCAGGATAAAATTTATTTCCTAGTCGCCGATAATTATGCAACGGCAAAAAGTAGTCCCCATCTTGAAGTCTATAAAAAGAAAGGCATTGAGGTTCTATTGTTAACTGATCGCATAGATGAGTGGGCAATGGGGCATTTGACTGAATTTGATAGCAAAAATCTTCAAGCAATTACTCAAGGTAATTTGGATTTAGGTGGTTTAGAAAGCGAAGAAGATAAGCAAGCGGTTGAAAAAGCCAATGAAGATAACTCTGACTTGATCAAAAAAATCAAAGAGCTTTTAGCTGATAAAGTCGAAGATGTTAAAGTTTCAGGTCGTTTAGATGAATCACCTGCTTGCGTTGTTTCCAATGATGGAGGAATGAGTTTGCAGATGTCTCGAATGATGAAGGCGGCAGGGCAACCTGTACCGGAAATGAAACCAATATTTGAGATCAATGTTGAACATAAATTAGTCAAGCAATTATCGGATGATCTGTCTGATGATGACTTTAAAGACTGGGTTGAGTTGTTATTTGATCAGGCGGTTCTTTCAGACAGTGGTCATTTGGATGATCCATCGGCGTTTACTCAGCGACTGAATCGTTTGTTAATGAAATAGTTTTTTATTCAATGGCATTTTAAAGAGGCTTCGGCCTCTTTTATTTTGCTTGGACTTGGACTTGGTGCATTCTTTAAGCGATTCTTTGGAAAGAAGGAAGCGAAATAAATGATGATTGATAGCTTAACCCAAAGTGAGATTCAATGAGCGAAAACCTAGAAAAGGAAGATCGAAATAGGCAACAACAAGAAACCGATGCAATGGGTAAGACCATGATGATTATCGCTTGGACAATTGCCATTGGTCTTTCTGCTTGGTTTTTTGGGATTTTGGAAGATAAGCAACTTAACCCTAATCAATCTCCTTCCACTATCAACAATCAAAATAGTGTCATCGTTGAATTAATACGTAATAAGTATGGGCACTATGTCGCTACCGGATTGGTTGATAATAGAGAGGTGGTTTTCATGTTAGATACCGGAGCAACGCATGTTGCTATACCAGGCGCTTTGGAAGATTATTTGAACCTTCAAAGAGGGCAATCCTATTATGTGCATACCGCTAATGGAAGGGCTAAAGCTTATGCTACTAAAATTGATAAGTTGGAAATAGGCGGAATTATTTTGAGGAATATTAAGGCGGCAATTAGCCCGACTATGCAAGGGGAAGAAATTCTTTTAGGGATGTCCGCATTAAAACAGTTAGAGTTTCGTCAGAAAGGAAATAAATTAACTCTGGTTCAACCAAAATATTAATCGTGAAACAAACGAGTTATCCTGAACCTAGAAAAATCAGTTGAAGTGCGAGAAATAACGTCAACCCACAGCGCGCCTAGCGATGCAAAAAAATTGACTCCTCACCGGCAAGGTGGGTTCTAATTTTTTATTTAAAATATCTTTTAATTAGAGCTAAAGAATAAAATCAAAATACGATTTAAAAGTTTAATCCGGGACTCAAGTTTTCCGGCAACGAAATTTTATCATTCTCAACCGAAGATATAGGATAAGAACAATAATCCGCTGCATAATAAGCGCTTGCTCGATGATTTCCACTGGCACCAATTCCACCAAATGGCGCTTGCGAGTTGGCCCCAGTAGTCGGTCGATTCCAGTTTACAATTCCAGCACGAATCACTTGAAAAAAACGTTTGTAAGTTTCATGACTGTCACTCAATAATGCCGCCGATAATCCAAACCGGGTATTATTGGCTTCCGTTAAAGCGTGCTCAAAATCATTATAACGATAGATTTTAATTAACGGACCAAAATATTCTTCATCCGGTACTGAGTCAACATTAGTTACATCAATAATACCAGGAGAAACAAATCCGGTCGCTTTTTCTAAATGCTCCAACTTCAATAGAAGCGTACCACCTAAATTAATTAATTTTTGTTGCGCGCTAACCATATCCAATGCGGCTTTTTCTGAAACCAACGATCCGTAGAAGGGAGTGTCTTTATCATCAAAATGACCAATTTTAATTTTTTGGCTAACCTCAACTAACCGTTTTAAGATTTGATCACCTTGCTCATTATTTTCAATAAAAATTCGACGAGCACAAGTACAGCGCTGACCGGTGGTGACAAATGCTGATTGCAATATATCATGCACAACGGCGTCAATATCGGTCACTCCATTAACGATTAATGGATTATTTCCACCCATTTCTAAGGCCAGTATTTTCCCCGGTTGTCCGGCAAATTGTTTGTGTAAAAGATGTCCAACACTCGAACTGCCGGTAAAAAATAAACCGTCGATGTCTTTATCATCAGCGAGTGCGATACCTGTTTCTATTTCGCCTTGAACCAAATTGATCACACCTTTGGGAAGCCCTGCCTGCAACCAAACTTCTAAAGTTATTTGAGCGACTTTAGGGGTTAATTCACTGGGTTTGAATACTACGGTATTACCGGCTAATAAAGCTGGAATGATATGTCCATTAGGTAGATGACCGGGGAAATTATAAGGCCCAAAAACGGCAACAACGCCATGAGGTTTATGACGGATATAAGCTTTAGAACCAGCCATGTCGCTTTCAACTTTGCCGGTTCTTTCTGTAAAAGATTTTTCCGAAATAGCAATTTTACCAATCATACCGACTACTTCACCATTAGTTTCCCATAATGGCCTACCCGTTTCTTCTGAGATAGCGGTTGCCAGACGAGTCTTATTTTCTAGCAATAGTTCACCAAACCGTTTAATGATTGCTAGGCGGGCTGAGTCAGTTAATCCAGACCAACCGGTAAAGGCCTGTCTTGCAGCCTGTACGGCTTCTTGAACCTGAGACTTATTGGCAGAGACGCCTTTCCACACGACTTCATTTTTTGCGGGGTTCAGGCTAGAAAACTCATGACCTTTTCCATCAAGCCATTGTCCGTTAATCATCTGGGTGTTTGTCATGTTTTATACCAAAATATTAGTTGGCGATAACGCGTAAGGTATCGTCTTGTTTGACCAATAAATGATCGGCAAGTTGTTGTGGAACAAAAATATAGCGATCATTATCGCCAATGGTTAAAGTCGCTTGTAATGCTCTAAAGTCAGAAACCTTGGTGTTACCGATAATAAATTTTTGCTGCATGCTGCTTAGATCTTCATTATCGTCGGCTTTCTCATCAGAAATTTTTACCTGTAGCTGACGGCTTTGATTGATCGTTTTGATATGTTGTTTTTGTGCGGAAATGGTAGGCCCGGCATCAAAAATATCGACATATCCACTGCGACTAAATCCTTCCGACTCTAACAATCGTAAAGCAGGTTCAGTTGCCTGATGAACCTTGTTGATCACATCTTGTGCCTGCTTACTGAGCAAGCTTACATAAATGGGATATTTGGGCATTAGCTCTGCAATAAAAACTTTATTTCCTGTACCTGTTAAATAGTCCGCCGTTGGGAAGTCAATTGAAAAAAAGTGTTCTTCTAACCATTGCCAAAAAGGCGAGCGTCCTTCAACATCAGAAACACCGCGCATTTCTGCAATAATGGTATCGCTAAATCGTTGCTCATGTTCAGCAATAAATAAAAAACGAAAGCGAGACAGAAAGCGACCATTGCTGTTCATTCGTGCTTTTTTCTTGAGGAACAAAGTACAGATCTCGGAAACCCCGGTATAGTCGTTACAAAGAGTGAGAGTTTCAACTGTATTGTGGACTTTCAATTCACTGGAAGCGTGGACAACTTTACCTAAGTGATAATGATAAAAAGCCGAATTTAATCCGACCGCCGCTTCTATTCCACTGGTACCGACTATTTCACCACTATCAGTATCTTCCATGACAAACAGATATCCTTGATCGCCAGGCTGATGAAGGTCGGCTTTAAAAGATGCTTCAGAGTTGCTGATTTTATTTTTTAATAGCTCTTCATTGACGGGCAAGGAAGTGAAACCGTAGCCGGAATCTATAGCGATTTGATAAAGTGCATCGTAATCACTGGCTTGAATGGGACGTACTATAATCATAAACAATCTCGTTTAAATAAATAGCAAAAGCAGGTTTCGTGAGTAACCTGCTTTTCATGTTCAGAAGCTGAGTTTGCTATTTATTGACGATCTTAGCTACCGCTTTTTCAAATAATGCCATACCCTGTTTGATATCCTCATCAGGAATGACCAAAGAGGGCGCGAAACGGACAACATTTATACCCGCTATCAGCAGCATCAATCCTTCATCCATTGCGGCCAACAAGATCTCTTTTGCTTTGCCTTGATAGTTTTCATTCAAAGCCGCGCCGATCAATAAGCCTTTTCCTCTGATCTCAGAAAAAACCTGATATTTTTCATTGATTTGGTTAAGGTAACTGGAAAATAATTCTGCTTTGGTTTTAACGCCATTCAATACTTGGGGGTTATTTACAGTATCAAATGCTGCTTCACCTACTGCGCAAGCAAGGGGATTACCGCCATAAGTACTGCCATGAGTACCAATTTTAAGGTGTTTAGCGATATCTGTGGTAGTGATCATTGCTCCGATTGGGAATCCGCCTCCTAACGCTTTTGCCGTAGTCAAAATATCAGGTGTGACTCCAAGATCCATATAAGCATAAAGGCTCCCTAATCGACCAACGCCTGTTTGTACTTCATCAAAAATAAGCAACGCGTTATTATCGTCACAAAGTTGTCTAACACCTTTTGTAAATTCTTCAGTGGGACTAATAATACCCCCTTCACCTTGTAAGGGCTCCATGACTACTGCACAGGTTTTATCTGAGATAAGTGCTTTTACACTGTCTAAATTATTATATTCGGCGTGGTAAATGTCTGCTGGTTTTGGACCAAAGCCGTCTGAATAAGCGGGTTGTCCACCGACGGTTACCGTGAAAAAAGTACGTCCATGAAAGCCTTGTTTGAAAGAAATAATATGGGTTTTATCTTCGCCATGTACATCTAGCGCCCATCGTCTGGCTAATTTAAGTGCTGCTTCATTAGACTCTCCGCCAGAATTAGCAAAATAAACTTTATCAGCAAAAGTCGCATCGACCATTTTTTTCGCTAATCTTAAGGCAGGCTCATTAGTCATGGTATTCGACAAATGCCATAATTTTTGACCTTGTTCTGTCAGTGCCTTTACCAAAACAGGGTGACAATGTCCCAAACAGTTGACCGCTATTCCACCAGCAAAATCGATGTATTCTTTGTCTTGTTGGTCCCATACCCTTGATCCTTGCCCACGTACCGGTATGACTTTTGATGGTGCGTAGTTAGGTACCATAACTTCATCAAACAATTCTCTAGTAGGGGTCGTTGATTGTGACATTGATTCATTCTCTCTTCAGTTATAAAGTGGTGATCAAACTATTTATATTAGTCAATGGGGTTGAATAGTTTGTTATCTTCAGCAGGTCATCATTATGTATAACCTAATTGTTAATTTGAAGTGTCAATATGAACATAATTATGATATATAATATGCAAAATGTATGGTTGAGGTATCAAAATGGCAACTGAGAGTGAAGAACGGTTAATATCTGCACTACAAGAAGACGTACGAGCAACCGTTTCCGATATTGCTCGCAAGCTAAATGTGTCAAGAGCAACGGTTCAAGCAAGGATTTCGAAACTGGAAAAAGAGGGGGTTATCGTTGGTTATACTTTGCTTTTAGGTAAGGATTATCTTAATCAATTTGTATCGGCTCATGTGGCGATTGCGGCTGAGCAGAGAAGTTCAGCGTTAGTTTCCTCTGGGTTAATGAAAATTGAGCAGGTATCGGCCGTTCATGCAATCAGCGGTGAATATGACATGATAGCGATTATTCATGCGAAAAACACCGAACAATTAAGCCATTTAATCGATCATATAGGAACTCTGGAAGGAGTGGTCAGAACCAATACGTCGGTGATACTGGAAACAAAAAAAAAGCGATAGATAAGGAGGATCAATACTTGTTAAGAACCTATTTTGAAGCGAGTTTTCCTTGAACCTTGAACCTTGAACCTTGAACCTTGAACCTTGAACCTTGAACCTTGAACCTTGAACTTATTCATCAGGGCAATAATATCGATGCAGCACTTCAATGATCCCTTTAGCAACACCGTCTGCAATCGAATAGTAAATGGTTTGAGATTCTCGTCGGGTAGTAACAATTTTATCATCACGAAGTTTGGCAAGATGTTGAGATAAAGCAGATTGAGAAATATTAACCCGTTCATTCAATTCAGTAACCGACAATTCGCCTTCACACAATATACACAAAATCATTAAGCGGTTAACATTGGCTAATGCTTTGAGTTGTCGAGTTGCGGAATCGGCATGTTCAAAAATTGCTTGGGGACCACTTTGTCGGCAAAACGACTCTTTGACGGTTTTGACTTGTTCCATCACGAATAGCGACTTGATTTTAATTTTTATATGAGTATTATCTAATATAAATTATCTTAATCACAATGTCCAGATGTTCGGCAGAGATTGACGATTTATTTTTTCCTGTAGACGGCAACAAGCTTGATTGAATGGGGATTTATCGATTTATTCTTAGCTTTCTTCTTTGCCATGCATTAACGATGTGTAACCGCCACAACAGCCCGATGGCAAAATATCCAATAATGGCTGAAAATATTGCGCAAATAGCGCAGCCCAATAGGAAAGGTTGCCAAATGGTAGACAAGTTATGCTCTAGCCATTGCCAGCTTAATTCAAACTCAAACTTCGAAGCTTCATAACCTAAAGTATAAACACCGACAAAATAGGCCAAACTAAATAGAACCGGCATTGTTATAGGGTTGGTGATCCAGACAAGAGCCACTGATAATGATAAATTTCCTCGGACTAAAATGGCCCCACCGGCGGCTAGCACCATTTGAAATGGGACAGGCCAAAATGCGAAAAATAAACCTACCAAAAAAGCCTTACTGACGGAATGACGGGTTAGGTGCCAAAGTTGAGGCTCGTGAATGACGGGACCAAAAATAGTTAAAAAGCGATTGTTTTTTATTTTGTCTGGATGAGGCAGATATTTTTTAATGAGATTTCTTGGCATGCTGGCATTCGGTAAATCTTTGATTTCTGTTAGTATAATTGTAGCGTTAGCGGTTAGTTTTAAACAGGATTATTTTGATAATACAAGAATAATAGATCAACAAACTTTATAAGGATGTTCGTTTGATAAGAATTTGTACAGGGTTTTTACTTGGTTTAAGTTGCATGTTTTTGTTGGAGAGCATGCAGCAAACGACCATCCTTCTTATTGTGTCATTAATATGTATTTTCATTCTGGTTTTCGTACCCAGTGGATTTAGCCCATTATTGCTCCCTATTCTGTCTGGTTGTTTTTGGGGAAGTGCCGCGATTTTACTTTGGCTAATGACAACACCCAACTTATTAATAAAGCCAAAGACTACTAATGTTCAAGGATATGTATGCAGTTTACCGGTCAAATCAAATATCTCCAGTCGCAGTAGTCAATCGGCTAAAACAACCGTTCGATTAAGTTTTGACTTTTGTACCACAAAAATTGATCAACAACCGCTATCATTTTATCAGTCAAATAAAATACGGATGTCGGTATATCAGGCAACACCTGAGCAGGTCTCAGATATTTTGGCCGGTAGCTATTGGCAAATATTTGCTAAGTTAAAACCGATCCATGGGCGATTAAATCCAGGCGGCTTCGACTATGAAAAATGGCTCGTCAGCGAAGGTTTTTGGGCGACTGGTTATGCTAAATCAATTGAAAAATTATCGACAGAATACTCCATCAAGGCGAGTTTACACGCTATTCGCCAAAATATTCTTACAAAGTTAAATCGAGTCATACCCGATGGCCCAGGCAAAGGCATGATCCTAGCTTTGGCTATTGGTGAGCGGAGCTCGATTACCGCCGAACAATGGCAGGCAATTAAAAGCTCAGGAACCTCTCATCTACTCGCTATATCGGGTCTGCACATAGGTATCGCTGCCATGTGGAGTTACTCTTTTATGCTCTTTTTTGTCTCTCGACTAAAATTTGTAAGCGCTAAAATTCCGGCACAAAAAGTAGCAGAAGCGACTTCTTTGTTGGGGGCTCTCAGTATTGCTTTATTAAGTGGTTTGGGTTACCCCGCTCAAAGAGCGTTACTGATGTTGGCCGTTTATTTATATAGTCGTTGGTCTGGGCGGCATTTTTCGCTAGCGAATGTTTTGGCAATGTCAGTCATATTAATCACTGTCGTCCAACCCTTTGCGGTGTTAACCGTCAGTTTTTGGTTGTCAGTTTTGGCTGTAGCGATAATCGTATTTTTATTGAGTTACAAGCAAACGATAACAAATGGTAAAATTAAGTTTAAAGATTGGGTAAGAATTAACTGGTTTTTGTTTATTGGATTGATGCCAATCACTTGGGTTGTTTTTGACAGCATTCCTCTAGTTGGGTTTTTAGCCAATTTACTATTGATCCCTTTAACTTCATTGGTTACCACGCCACTGGTCTATCTTGGGCTTTTAACTTTGGCGGTTAGTGAGCCGCTTTCTATTGGGATTTTTTATTTAGTGGATAAAATAATAGGGTTAACGTTTCAAATCCAACTGGCATTATCGCAACTCAATAATATGGCCTCCGTATCATCATTACCTTTGGCCTTATTCATTCTATTGTTGCTAGCGACTATGATTATCCTCTTACCGGCAAAAATGCCCGGTAAAACTCTTTTGTTACCAATCGCTTTGCTATCTTTTTTGTCATTAACGCAAGCTAAACAACCAGACGAATTTAAAATGGTGGTCTTTGATATTGGTCAGGGTCTGGCGATTCATATATCTGCTGGTGGTAAACACCTTTTGTATGATACCGGTTATGGTAACGATAGTTTTTCTATGGCGCAGACAAATATATTACCCTATTTCCAAAGATTAGGTATCAATAAGCTGGATCGTTTAATCCTTAGTCATGGTGATGCCGATCATGCGGGTGGATTAAAAGCGATTAGTCAAGAATTAGATATTGCATATCTACTAGTTGGCGAGGCAATATCTCACCCCCATAGCGATTGCCACACGGCTTCGTCTTGGCGTTGGGGAGAGGTTGAATTTTCTTTTTTGCCACATTTATTCAATCAAAAGGGAAATAATTCATCTTGTGTTTTGAGTATTTCCGTAGCGGGGCAGCGCATATTGTTAACCGGTGACATAGAGAAACGAGCTGAAAAACGATTACTCAAAAACGGGTTAGGTCAATACGATATAGTCGTTGCACCTCATCATGGCAGCCTGAGTAGCTCTACAAAGAAATTTGTTAAACAAACGGCACCATCCTTTGTCATATTTTCGACAGGATATGCCAATCAATGGCACTTTCCAAAAAATAAGGTGGTAAAACGTTACGTTGATGTTGGTGCAAAAATTTTGGTGACTCATCAAAATGGCGCAATAATCATAAAGCAGGATTCTGCCGGTAAGCTTAGCTTGTCAACAGAAAGATCCAACAGCCCACATTTTTGGCAAATAAACCTTGAATAATCAGTTGAAGCACTCTTTCTCGCGCTTCAACTGATTTTTTCTAGGATAAAGCAAAGCGAGTGGTAAAATTTGCGTTAAAGCTTGTTATAATCAAAAACTACACTCACATGTGCCCAATAATTAATCGCTGTGAGCTACAATCGTTTCACTCAAAATAAGGATCCTTTAATAATATGATCGATTTGTTAAAAGCTGGTGGCTACATTATGTATCCGATTGTTTTATGTTCGCTCGCCGCGTTTGTTATTTGCGTTGAGCGTAGTTGGAGTTTAAGACGTAGTAGAATTACTCCCAAACATTTGGTCGCTCAAGTCTGGAGTTGGATAAAAAACAATCAACTAGACAAAGGTCGTCTTAAAAAACTTAAAGACAGTTCGCCTTTAGGAGAGATCCTTGCTGCTGGTCTGGTCAACCATGCACACGGTCGTGAAACCATGAAAGAGAGCATTCAGGACGCAGGCAGGCAGGCCACTATAAGCTTGGAAAGGTATTTAAATACTCTCGGCACCATTGCTCAGGTAACCCCGCTACTTGGCTTACTAGGAACGGTTATTGGAATGATCCGTGTTTTTACCGTTATCACTGTTCAGGGGACGGGTGATTCCACGGTGTTAGCGGGAGGGATTTCTGAGGCGTTAATCACAACGGCAACCGGTTTAATCATTGGTATACCGGCACTTATTTTTCATCGTCACTTTGAACGCAAGGTTGATGAACTTGTTATAGCTATGGAGCAGGAAGCGCTAAAAATGGTGGAAGTGTTACACGGTGAACGTGAAACGCTAAGAGGCTAATCCGATGTTTGTGAGACAAAAAAAACAAGAGATCACGGTTAATCTGACACCGCTAATTGACGTGGTTTTTTTGTTACTGATATTCTTTATGGTTTCAACTAGCTTCACACGCGAAACTCAGATCGAGTTGGAGCTTCCCAGAGCAAGTGTCGAACCCCTAGAGACCAAACAAGAGTCTCTGGAAATCAGTATCGATAAAGAAGGGAGATACTTTGTTAATGGAAAAGGATTAGTGAATGAATCCATCGACACTTTAAAAAAGGCAATTCAACCTATCCTTAATGAAAATAAGGAAATAGCGGTAATCATCAGCGCGGACGCCAATACAGCCTACCAGTCTGTCGTCACGGCAATGGAAGCAACCTCTCAGTTAGGCATCACTAATTTAAAAATAGCCACCCAGCGGGATCAGCAGTGAATCTCGGTTCTGAAAATTCATCTTGGCCAACTTTAAAGAGATTGCTGGGCTATTCTAGGCAATTTAAATTGGCATTTTTAGTCGCTATTTTAGGCAACCTCACATTTGCAGGAATGGATTTTCTATTTGTTTGGTCGTTAAAACCCTTAACCGATGAAGCATTGGTTAATAGCAATATGTCCACGATTGAAACAGCTCCATTTTTTATTATAGGTTTGTTGATTATCAGAGGAATAGCGAGTTTTATTTCCGCTTATTGCATGTCATGGATCGGACAAAACATCGTACAAAAAATTCAGGTAGAAATAATTAAAAAGTATATCAGTCTGCCCAGTCAATTTTTTGATCAGATTAGTAGCGGCAAACTAGTGTCAAAAATGACTTTTGATACTCAGCAAATCGCCAGTGCAACAACGGATACCATTACTAAACTGTTACGTGAAGGCGGGCTCATTATTTTTATATTGAGTTTTATTTTTTACACCAATTGGAAATTAGCCGGGTTGTTTCTTATTTCCGCGCCAGTGATTGGTTTGGTGGTCAATTTTGCAAGTAAACGATTTAAGAGTATCAGTCGTAATATTCAAAATGCGATGGGAGGAGTCACCCAAAAAACTCAAGAAATCGTTGAAGGATACAAAGTCATTAAAACCTTTGGTGGCGAATCCTATGAAATTAATCAATTTACTAAGGAAGCCAAACAAAATAGAACTCAGAATATCAAAATGGTCGCGACCAAAGCAGCAAGTACGCCATTAATACAATTTATTGCGGGTTTGTCATTGGCGTTGGTTATCTATTTTGCGGGTAAGGAACTGGCTAGTGGAGCACTGTCTCCCGGTGACTTTGTAGCAATGTTAGGCATGATGATCATGATGCTCAAACCCTTAAAAGTTATTTCGAACTTAAATAGTGTATTGCAAAAAGGGATCGCCGCTGCACAAAGTATTTTTTTGATTTTAGATGAAAAGCCAGAGCTGGATTGCGGTACTAGAGAATTGCAAAAACCTAAAGGTAAATTAGAGTTTTGCCATGTTGATTTTCGCTATTCGGAACAATCTTGTAGTGTTTTAAGGCATGTTTCTTTTACAGCCGATGCTGGGCAAACTATTGCTTTAGTTGGCCGGTCTGGAAGTGGTAAATCGACCATTACCAATTTGTTATTGCGTTTTTATGATCCGGTTAAAGGTACAATTTTAATTGATGGAATAGATAGTAAAGATTTAAAACTAACCGACTTACGAAAACATATGAGTTATGTTTCACAACATGTTACTTTATTTAATACCAGTGTCGCTCAAAATATTGCCTATGGCTGCGAAAATCAATTAGATTTAGAAAAAATCAAAGCCGCAGCAATAAAAGCACATGCTTGGGAATTTATTCAAAAACTACCAGGCGGGCTGAATGAAAAAATCGGTGAAAATGGGTTGAAACTCTCTGGTGGTCAACGTCAGAGATTGGCAATCGCAAGAGCATTATACAAAGATGCACCATTGGTTATTTTGGATGAAGCAACTTCTGCTCTCGATACGGAATCAGAAAGGCATATACAGGCGGCGTTTGAAACTCTGACCGATAATCGTACTACGATTGTTATCGCTCATCGATTGTCAACCATCGAAAAGGCTGATTGTATCCTAGTGATGGATGATGGCGAGATCGTGGAAAGAGGTACTCATTCCGAATTATTGCAAAAAAATGGCTTTTACAACAAACTCTATCAAATGCAATTTGAAGATAAAACAAAAGAGCAATGAGATTTAAAATCACAATAGAAAGTTTATGGTATTCTAGGTCGAAGTTTTTTTGGATACTTTTACCGTTCAATTTGATTTTCCTTGCTTTGGTTAAAATAAAACGGGCGTTGTACCAATTCAAATTATTCAACAGCAATCGATTTAATAAAACAGTACTGGTTGTCGGCAATATTACGGTTGGTGGTACTGGTAAAACACCCTTCATTAATCAATTAGTTAGGATTTTGGCTCAAAACAAAATTAAAGCTGGAATAGTGAGTCGAGGATATCAATCGGCTATCAAAAATTTCCCTCATCAAGTCATAAAGAGCGATACGGCACTTGATGTTGGTGATGAAGCTTTTATGCAGTTTACTGATCTTAATTGTTGGGCCGGTTTAAATATTCCAATGGTTATCGATCCAAATCGTTCACGAGCCATCCATTGCTTGATCGATAATAATGATATTGATATTGTGATTAGCGATGATGGAATGCAGCATTACAAGATGGCAAGAGATATTGAGGTTTTATTATTTGATGGTGAACGACAATTTGGTAATCAACTAATTTTACCTTTTGGCCCTCTAAGAGAGCCGGTTAGTCGATTGCAATCGGCCGATTTTATCATTCAAAATGGCCCCCAAAATAATACTATTTCTGAACACAATGTTTGTCTGGAAGCCGTTAAACTGGTTCAACTAAAGACAGGAAAAAAAATTTTGATTGAGGCGTTTTCTAAAAAAAAAGTGACAGCGGTTGCTGGTATAGGCAATCCTGAACGTTTTTTTAACACTTTAAAAAGTATTTGTACTATTGAGAATAAAAAATCGTTTTCGGATCATTACGATTTCAAATTGGATGATTTTGAATCGTTTCAAAAAGATATTATCGTGATGACAGAAAAAGACGCTGGCAAATGTTATGCCTTTGCTGGTGATGATTGGTATTATCTCAAAGTTGAAATGAGTTTTAAAAAAACACTTACGGATAGATTATTAAATACGATAAAGAACAATATTGAACAAAAACGTTAGCTGGGAAACGACTTCTCATTGGTGTTAATAATAAGTATGCAAAGGTAAAAAATATGGACAAATCATTATTAGAAATTATTGTATGCCCTGTGTGTCACGGTAAATTGGATTATATAAAAGTCCAGCAACGGTTAGTTTGTAAATTCGATCGTCTATCTTATGAAATCGACGATGGCATCCCAGTATTGCTTACCGATAAAGCTGAACAACTGACTGCCAGTCAAATAGATGAGTTAAAATGAAATTTCACGTCATAATACCTGCGCGTTATCAGTCAAGTCGATTGCCTGGCAAACCTCTGGCAAAAATTGGTAATCGTTCTATGATTGAACATGTATGCCTGAGGGCTATAGAAAGTGGAGCTCAATCGGTTACCGTGGCGACAGATCATCTTGATATTAAATCTTATGTGGAAAAAGCGGGTTTTAATGCCGTTATGACTCGTCAAGATCATGTGTCGGGTAGTGACAGAATATTTGAAGCTGTTCAATTTTTGGGGTTTTCCGATAGTGATATTGTTGTTAATGTACAGGGCGATGAACCTTTTATTCCGAGTAAAAACATCTCTCAAGTGGCGGGGCTAATTAACAAATATCAAACCGGTATGGCAACACTTTGTTGTCCAATTGTTAACAGGCAAGAGGCAAATGATCCTAACGCAGTGAAAGTGATATTTGATAGTAATAATAAGGCCGTCTATTTTTCTCGCTCAAGTATTCCCTTTGTTAGAGAGGAAGTAGACGATTTAGAGTTTAGCTTGGGTAATCATTTTCGCCATATTGGAATTTACGCATACACTAAATCATTTCTTACACAGTTTATAAATTGGCCGGAAGCTAGATTAGAAAAAATAGAAAAGTTAGAGCAGCTAAGAGTTATCGAAAATGGCCAGAGTATTTATCTAGACGTGCTAAATAATTCTCCTCCGGCAGGTATAGATACACTAGAAGATCTGGAAAAAGCGAATCATTATTATCGGCAAAAAAATTGAGTGATGGCTTAAAAAATAGCAGTATAAAACGGTACCTCAAATGGAAATTCAGAAGAAAATTCTCTTTGTATGCATGGGAAATATTTGCCGTTCTCCAACGGCGGAAGGAGTGTTTAGGCAACTGTCTTCGGAATATTTGTCCTTGAGTCAATTGGAAATTGATTCTTGTGGCACCATTGGATATCACGTAGGTGAATCGCCGGATCCTCGTTCGATCTTTGCTGCCCAAAAACGCGGATACGATTTGTCGTCTATTCGCTCCAGAAAAATAACTCTTGATGATATGTACTATTATGATTTTATCTTGGCCATGGATGAAGAAAATTTATCTAATATTTTTTCTCTTATTTCGGATAATGAGTTTCACAAACACAAAACTAGTTTGTTTCTAGATTACGGAGTATCTAACATAGCCTGTGTTCCCGATCCTTATTACGGTGGAGGATCTGGTTTTGATGATGTGATTGATTTGATTGAAGATGCAAGTAGGGGACTTATTTCGCATCTATTGAATGACTTGCTGGATTAAGACATTTGCAGGAGTGGTATCACGGGTATAGACCACTCCTGATTATTCTAGATACTAGTATGTAGATAATAGAATTATTTAGCCGTCAATTCTTCCAAGTTAGGCTTGGCCATCGGGCTGTAACTCTTTTTAATATTTTGGGGTTCAACCCCATTAGTCGTAACCAGCTCGCCTTCGGCATAAACCGTAGCTGAAAAACCAAAGTCAACAATAACCAATGGTTCAGGGTTGATTG
The DNA here is from genome assembly GCA_964454125.1 of uncultured Kangiella sp. Taxonomy (GTDB): domain Bacteria; phylum Pseudomonadota; class Gammaproteobacteria; order Enterobacterales; family Kangiellaceae. Next base: position 32,046 of record CAYVSL010000012.1, on the reverse strand, counting down.
CTTTTGCCATCGCAGAATAAGACTTGCGAGGTATAGATGTTTGAATTGATTTAGTTTCTTTATCGTTGATATTTTGAGTCGTTTCGACGATCCGCTTAACCTTTGTAGCATTGGATGCTTCTCCATTAGGGACCACCGCTACTTCCGATTTGTGTTGTTGAGGGTTATTCCTTTCCACAGGTTTTGTTTTGTGTTGCTCAACCGTTTTCGTTTCAATCGGCTTGTTTTCATTAACTTGTGTATTGGCAGGAGATGCGATAGGTTTTTTTTCAGAATTTATAACCGGGTTTTCCGCATTGACTGTTTCGACGGGGTGTTTTGAACTAACCTGTTTACGCCGTTCATCCCTTGATTTACGATCGGGGCGTGGTTGATTGTCCTGAGCTGTTTTTTGTTGATCATTGTGATCGGCATTCTTGCGTTGATTACCTCGGTTGCGATCATTTCGAGCATTGCGACTACCTCTAGGAGATCGGTTGCCACGATTTTGTCCGTCATTTTGTTGCTTTTGGTTTTCTTGATTTGGCCTGTTATTTCTATTATCTTGTTTATCAGTCGCACTACGAGTATCAGAAGTTTTATTTTGATCTCGTTGGTCGTTATTACGATTTCTATTTCGATTGTTTCGGTTACGATTATTCCGATTTCGATTTTGATTATGGTTGTTTTTGTTTCGGTGCCCTCTAGGTTGGTGGGCTTTTTTATTCTTACTTTCTTTTGCCTCATTATTACCGAATAAACCAGTCCAAATTCTGGTAAACAGACTAGGTTTTTTAGGTTCTTCTTTTATTACTGGTTTAGGTGCTGGCGGTGTTGGCATTTGAATATTACTGACAGCGGCTTGCTCGGCAGCTTTTCCAACGGTTGGATCCTGGCTGGACGTTACAATTTCTAGTTCCGGTTGCTTTGGAACTTTATAACTTTCACCTTCAAAAGTATCCGACTTGCGTAATCGATTAATTTCGTAATTAGGCGTTTCCATGTAAGGATTTGGAATAATAATTAATTCAGTTCTTTGTCTTTTTTCAATTGCTGCGATAATTTTTCTTTTTTCATTAAGTAAAAAAGTAGCAACGGGTACCGGTAGTATTGCTTGTACCATTGCGGTTGAATCTTTAGCCGCTTCTTCTTCTACAAGCCGAAGAATCGACAATGCTAATGATTGTACGCCACGAACAACTCCTGTACCTGAACATCGAGGGCAAACTCCATGAGCTGATTCACCTAATGACGGTTTCAATCGTTGGCGAGACATTTCTAATAGACCAAAACGAGAAATTTTGCCTACTTGAACACGCGCTCGATCCTGAGTTAATGCTTTGCGTAAAACATTTTCTACTTCACGTTGATTACGTACGGGTGACATATCAATAAAATCGATAACGACTAGGCCACCCATATCTCTTAACCGCAGTTGTCTGGCAATCTCTACAGCGGCTTCTTTATTTGTATGAAAGGCTGTTTCTTCAATATCTGCGCCTTTTGTCGCTCGGGCTGAGTTGATATCGATAGAAACCAATGCTTCAGTGGGGTCGATAACGATTGATCCACCCGATGGTAATCTCACTTCCCGTAAAAAAGCTGATTCAATTTGGTTTTCAATTTGAAAACGATTAAATAAAGGAGTATCGCGATCATCATTTAACTTAACCCGGTTGGAAAATTCCGGACGAATAAATTCGATTTGGTGTTTTACTTTTTCAAATATTTCTTTTTTGTCGACTACAATTTCACCGATATCAGCACGTAAATAATCACGTAATGAGCGGATGATGACATCGCTCTCCTGATGGATCAAAAAAGGGGCAGGGCGGGATTCGGATGCTTTAACAATGGCACCCCATAGATTTTGCAACACTTTCATGTCCCATTGCAATTCTTCAGCACTGCGGCCGACTCCAGCTGTTCTTACGATACAACCCATACCTTTTGGTGTATCGACTTCACGCATTGCCTGACGAAGTTCATCTCTTTCCTGGCCTTCAATTCTTCGAGAAATACCACCAGCGCGAGGATTGTTAGGCATAAGGACTAGGTAGCAACCTGCTAGGCTAATAAAAGTCGTTAATGCAGCGCCTTTGTTACCACGCTCTTCTTTGTCGATTTGTACGATGACTTCCTGACCTTCTTTGATCACTTCTTTAATATTGGGGCGACCCCGGGTATTTTTATCGGTGAAATATTCGCGGGAAATTTCTTTAAGAGGAAGGAATCCGTGTCGATCGGCACCATAATCTACAAAAGCAGCTTCTAGGCTGGGTTCGACGCGTGTAATTTTTCCTTTGTGGATGTTGGCTTTCTTTTGTTCTCTGCCAACTAGTTCTATATCTAGGTCAAACAAATTTTGACCATCAACTAATGCGACTCTAACCTCTTCTGGTTGAGTCGCGTTAATTAACATTCTTTTCATGGTATTTATCTCTCTTTTTTGATCTGTTTAAGATCAAAATTTTAAATGACGTCAATCAGAGGTGGAGATAGAAGGGGAGCGAAATAGGTTTAGAAATTGCTACAAGGAAAACGAGTAAACGGTTGCTTTTTTAGGAAGTTACATGACTTGAATTATCATCAACTTTCTTTTAAATCAATTAGTTAGACAGAGTACGAATGGTTTGCCTCGTGCCCTTCCTAGAATTTGATTCGTCACGAATCAGCGTCGTTGAATGCCAAGCTCTATATGGCTTACTGGTTTTCTATCACTACAAAATCTGTAGCACATTGTATTAATATTACTTATTTCTTCACTAAATCTGGGGTCGAGCGATTTAGTTCGCCTAAGGTGACCCGATTAGTATTCTATTCTCACACGTCTAAAAACGTCGACGTTGTATTGGTACAAATCTATTCTGAAATAACTCTCAAATTATCAAGAGTCATCAAGATTTGATGTTTTATTTAAAATGTCGTCCAAAAGGCAAACATTATTGAATTTTGTTTCGCTAACTTTTTGAAAAAAACAGAATATTTGAAGGTTAATCATACTTGAAGCGTTCTGATAACAAACCAATTTTCTTTTTGGCGCTTCACTATAACCTATTCATTCAATTTGAATTCCGGCGGAGCGCTCCTCTGGTTTCTTGTGGTTTTTTGCCCAAGAACAAGTTTTACCAAACTTACTTCCAGCGGGCGAACTATAGCAACAATAGTTCGCTACATCAATTTATTATCATAGAATAATCTAGAATTGTGATTAAATCAGTCATTCCGCTGATTATTCTAGGTTTATAGATAGTCGTTCTACTTGTTGATAAGGATGATTAAAAGCTACAATAGCGCTGAAATTCAGTCTGTAGTAGCGAAGCAATTCATGCAATATCAAAATTTTGTCGATAATCTCGATACTGAAACCATAAAAAAACTGCAAACGGCTGTTGAAATCGGCCGTTGGAAAAATGGTGATAAATTAACGGACAAACAACGAGATAGCGCGATGCAGGCGGTGATGTTGTGGCAAGCGAATCATCAGCAAAGCACAACCAATGAGCCTTTTAAAGTTAACGCCAAAGGCGAATTTAAAATTGGTAAGGGTGAACCACTCAGAGATACGCCGCTTGAGTTTAAAACCAATGATGACTCAAATTTGATTTTTAAGAGTAAGGACTGATTTTTCTAGGTTTATGGATAGTATTTGCCAATCGCCGCTATATCCGCTAGAGTTTCAATCTAGCCATCGAATCATTATTAGTAACGTTTACTTTATAAACAAATTGAATATGGACTCAACTCAATCACTTGGTTACATCAATAGACTTTCGAAAAATCGTAAGTTATGGGTGCTATTAAGCTTTTGCTGGCTGTTGACTGTTTTTCTGACCACGATCCATGAGCAGCAACATCAGTCTGCGGATGATATCCAGTGCCAATTTTGTCTTTCTAATCTTAATAACACACCATTCGTAAGCACTTTAGGCTTTACATTCAACCAAAGTGAAAAAATCCAATTTTCTTTCGATGAATCATATCGGGTGGAGATCTCAACATCACCCCTTACTGTCCTTAATCGTGGTCCTCCCAATTGTTAATATGCCAGAAAGCTAGAGTTTGCGCTCTAATTGACGGGATTTTCCTACATTAACATTGGCTTCAATTTCTTACTCGATATATCGCCAGGAAAAATCAGAATCGCCGAATTAATCTTGTGTGTTTAATAAGTATCATTTGGTGAAAATTCAATCCTTATTCATTTGCCCGCAAATCACTCTCAACCGTGCGGAATAACATTCATTCATTAACTAAATGATCATTCTGCCTGTTAACCATACACTGATATGAGCTCAAATCTAACATGAATAATCCGATCCCGAAGAATTTATTACTTGTCACAATAGCGTTAATTTATGGTTCATTTGCACAAGCTTCTGATCCGATAAAAAAAGAAACGACTGTAGAGTTAAAAAAAGAATTAGCTAAAATCAAACAGGAATACTTAAGCCAGCTAGATCAATTGGAAAAGCGAATAGAACAAGCTGAGCTATTGAATGAAGAGACTCAGGAAGATATCGAACAACTGGCTATTGAGGTATCCCAAAAGAGCAATCAAACATCGGCAAACACTTTTAACCCGGCTATTGGCATGATCCTGAATGGGCGATGGGTAAATGTATCTGATCATGTTGAATACTCGGTTCCGGGATTTTTTCTCGGTGAAGAAATCGGACCCGGTGATGATGGATTGCAATTGGGTGAATCGGAATTAAATATAAGTGCAAATGCTGATGATCTCTTTTATGCCAGTACCACGATCGCTTTTGGGGAAGAAGCAGAGATAGAAGAAGCCTACATTCAAACTTTGGCGTTGGGAAACGGTTTTAACATAAAAACGGGTAAGTTTTTTTCCTCTATTGGTTATCTCACCAGTAAACATGCACATACGGATGATTTTGCCAGCAGAGCATTACCTTATGAAATGTTTTTGGGTGGTCAATATGGTGATGCTGGCATTCAAATAACATGGCTCGCTCCCACTAATTTGTTTTGGGAGTCTGGTTTCGAAATTTTTCGTGGTGATAGTTTTCCAGCCAGTGGAGCCGAGCATTCTGGAATGGGTGTTTGGTCCGTTTTTACACATACTGGCGGTGATTTTACCGAAAATCAAAGCTGGCGAGCCGGAGTTTCATTATTAGATGCAGATGTGGCTGATCGTGAGTCAAATAGGGGAGAAACCTTTAGTGGGAGTAGTCAACTGTGGATCGCCGATTTTATTTTTAAATGGATCCCAAGTGGGAATCAAAGTAGTCAGGGATTTAAGTTACAAGGGGAATATTTTTCCCGTAAAGAAAAAGGCCTATTTAACCCCTCAGATCTGTCTAACACTAACCTAAGCGACATCTATTTTACATCCGATAGTTACGGATGGTATCTGCAAGGTATTTATCGGTTTAATCGTCAATGGCGCATTGGTATACGTAAGGCTGAGCTTTCTAGTCGTCAATTGCCAACAGTGTTTAATGATAGCTTGTTTGACTTTCAAAAGAGTTCGCCAAAACAAACAACTTTGATGCTTGATTGGAGTAACAGTGAGTTCAGTCGGTTTCGTTTGCAATACGATCATTATCATTTTATCGGTGACCAGAGCCATGGCTGGATTCTTCAGTATATTACAGCTTTCGGTGCTCACGGTGCCCACAGTTTTTAGTTTAAACGGCAAGAATAAATTCAGGAATATAGAATGAATATCATTATTACCAAAGTCAAAAATATTTTATTATTAGGTGTTTTTCTCACTAGTCAACAAGCGATTGCTGAAATTAACGTATTCACCTGTGAACCGGAATGGAAATCTTTAGTACTAGAATTAGGTGGAGATAAAGTAACCGTTTTTTCAGCGACAAATGGTTTACAGGACCCTCATCAGGTACAGGCAAGACCCCGTTTAATCAGTAAAATGCGCGATGCAGATCTATTGGTTTGTTCAGGTGCCGATCTGGAAGTTGCCTGGTTACCCTTGTTATTAAGAAGATCAGGAAACCCGTCAATAAAAACGAGTAGTAACGGTTATTTTATGGCGGCCAATCACGTCCGGCTGTTGGGTATTCCCAAAAGCATTGATCGCAGTCTAGGGGATGTCCATGCAGCGGGGAACCCACATGTGCAAACCAATCCTAAAAACATTCAAATAATTGCTAGAGCGCTAGTTAAACGAATGAAAAAAATCGATCCAAGCAATGCTCAATATTATCAGAGCAATACTGATAGTTTCTTAACGCGATGGAAAAAATCGATGAGAGTTTGGAAACAAAAAATAAAAGCCATAAAAGGTGCCAAAATTGTTGTGCAGCACGCGAGTTGGGATTATCTTTTTGATTTTGCCAACTTAGAGCAAGTCGCTCTGATCGAGGAAAAGCCCGGTATTCCTGCAACCAGTGGGCACTTATCCAAGCTGTCTAAAGAAATTATGGTTTCGTCAGCTGAAATAATCATTCATGCCGCTTATCAAAATGGAAGATCATCAAAATGGCTGTCAGAACGGAGTGGGATTAATTCAGTTACTTTACCTTTTACAGTTGGCGGTAGTGACCGAGCAACGGATCTGTTTTCCTTGTATGAGGAGACTTTTGAAATCTTGGTTGAGGCGATTAAAAAATGAATTGGTTAGCTCTTGATTTATCGATACTTGGGCCGGCTTTTTTCGCTGGAATATTGGTTTTATCTACCCATATTCCAATGGGGCGTTTAGTACTTCAAAGAGGGATCATTTTTATTGATTTAGCGGTAGCTCAAATAGCAGGAATTGGCGTGATAACGGCCGGTAATTTTGGCTGGGATGACTCTCAATGGAAAGTGCAAGTGGCTGCGGTGATCAGCGCAATATTCGGCGCCTTTATTTTACGTTGGACTGAAAAACGCTTTGCCCATATTCAAGAGGCTATGATTGGTGTTTTGTTTGTTTTAGCCGCAACATTATCTTTGTTATTGCTGGCTAATAATCCTCATGGTGGTGAATACCTTAAAGAGCTTTTGGTGGGCCAGGTTTTGTGGGTTTCTTATGAGCAATTAATCATTCCTGCGATTATTTATTCAGTCTTGTTAATGGCATGGTTTTATTTTAAAATCGGCGAAAAAATGCCGGGCGCTTTCTATCTGATTTTTGCAATTACGGTTACAGTTTCGGTGCAATTAGTTGGTGTGTATTTGGTGTTTGCTAGCTTAATAATTCCGGCATTGGCAACTAGAAAGTTATACGGTCATCGTCAAATAGCGATTGGGTTTATTTCAGGTGCAATGGGGTATGCGTTAGGACTCGCTGGCTCGGCCTTATTCGATTTACCTTCGGGCGCAATGATTGTATGGAGTTTGGCTATCGTTGCAACTGTAACGGCTTTGATTGTCGATAAAATAGTTATTAGCCATCAATTATAAAATTAATCACCCGATTAAGTGGTTTACATTATTCTAAGATTATCTCCCACAAAAGGATTAGTGGCTCTTTCACTGGCAAAATCTGAAATTTCGCCGTGCCCAGATACAAATCTTGTATCGCCGCCTAGTGGCCATAGTTTGGTGGTTATTGAGCGAATTAAATCAGCATGATTGCCTTGTGGAAAATCGGTTCTACCGATACTGCCTTTGAATATGACATCGCCAACAAAAGCCAGCTTGGAACTTTTGTGATAGAAAACAACATGACCTGGTGTATGACCCGGGCAATGGTAAACAACTAAACTTTCGTTGCCTACTTGGACTTTTTTTCCTTCTTCCAACCATTGATCAGGAGTGCAATTTTCCGCACCGGGAAAACCATAATTTTGTGCTTGTTTTTCGATCCCCTGTAACCAGAAATCATCTCCTTTGTGCGGGCCAATTATTGGGACCTGTAATTTTCTTTTGAGTTTTGATGCGCCGCCAGCATGATCTAAATGACCATGGGTGAGCAAGATTTGTTTGACTTTGATTTGATTATTTTCTATTACGGAGATTATTTTATCAGTATCACCTCCGGGGTCAATCACTGCGCCTTGCAGAGTTTCGCTACACCAGATCACGGAACAATTCTGTTGAAAGGGGGTAACTACCACGACTTCGACTCTTAGACTCATAATATATTCTTATTACTTGTTTCACAATACCGCTATTCTACTGAAGCAGTAAAGATGCGACAAGTTATTTGCATGATCTCAACCTATCAAACAAAATCTACATAATGTTTTTTCATATTTCTGGTCTTTTTAAACCCTGTTTAGCCAGTAAATATCTTTCATATCAATTATTGTAGAGTATAATTTCTACAAAATAATGACAAGAAGTAACCAGCCTATGGAGCAACGCAAAATAATCGATTCGGTAAAGTATTGGTTGGAAAAAACCATTATAGGCTTTAATTTTTGTCCTTTTGCTAAAAAAGAGTTTGTAAATGAGTCGATTCATTATGAAATAGTTGATGAAATAAATACTCAAGAACAGCTTTTAGCATTGTCTTATGAGTTAGAAAGGCTCGACAAACAAGCAAATATTGAAACCACATTGTTCATAATGCCTGTTGGCTTAGACCGTTTCTTTGACTATCTCGATTTCTTGGAATTGGCCAATAATTTAAGTATTGAACTGGGTTATGAAGGTATATATCAGCTGGCAAGCTTTCATCCAAACTACTGTTTTGCAGATGTTCAACAAAACGATCCAACTAACTATACTAATCGTTCACCTGTACCGATCATTCACATTATTCGAGAGGCTAGCCTAGAAAAAATATTGGCTAATTATCCTGATCCTGAAGAAATACCGCTCAGAAATATTCGTTTAACTGAAGAGATGGGAAATCAGATATTCAAGGATATTTTAAAACGCTCTAGGACACGAGAGGAATCATAATATTGAGAAAAAATTCCTCGTACAGGGGGAATATCCACCTAGTTCAATAGAGAAACTTACGCAATCTTAATATTCACTTAAGTCATAGGGTCTAGTATTTATCTTAGCATTTGCTGTTTTAGAGTTTCGCTGTAGGACTTTATTTGATGAAAGCCATTAGAGTTAGTATTTTTTTTATTCAAGCTTTGAGTTGTCTACTACTAGGTAATTGCTTGCTCGCTTCAGCTTCCGAAAGAAAGTCAGTTATTCAAGTTACCGCTATCGAGATCACCATTAAAGAGATCTATAGTAAAGAAGGCATTAGCTGGATACAAGAATTTGCCAATAGCTATCATATTAAAACAAAAAAACATGTCATTCTTAGTCTATTGCCAATGAAAAAAGGTGATTGGGTATCTCCATTGCAACTGCGGGAAGCGGAGCGATTACTGAGAAAACAACATTACTTCCGAGATGCTAATTTAAGGATCTCTAAGCAAGGGGTACTCAAAGTTAATGTGAGCGAGAAATGGACGTTATTTCCGACCATTAATTTTAAACGAACCGGTCGTCAAAATAATTCTTCATTTGGTATTCGTGAGTCCAATCTGCTGGGGTTGGGGGTCGCAACGACCCTGAGTTACAAACAGGAACCGCAAAAATCTGGGTATCGTTTTCGGGTAACAACACCTACATCTTTCGCGGAACATTCCTACGCGAGTATTGTATTGGAAGATTATGATGTCGGTTCACGAAAAACTTTGAACTATGATCAGCCATTTTATTCCAGCGAAACCAGCAATATGATATTTTTTAGTGCTAACAACAATAATCTAGAAACAACGTTTTATCAGAATAATCAGGATCTAGGTGTTGCAGCAACACAAAGCGACCATTTTGAATTGAAGTTGGGGTGGCTCAAAGAATATAAAAATAATACGGCCTATCGGGGTCTTGTTGGGCTATCATCTTATGCTAACGATCTAATTGATTTAAGTACTGATGAGTTATTCGACCTGTTCACAGTAAGAAAAAAATCTTTTCTCTGGTGGGGAAATGAAAAATACGAAAGTGAGTATCAAGTTCTCAGGAATATTTATGTTATCAGTAATAAGGAAGATATAAATTTAGGAACACTTGAACATTACAAAATAGGTATTGGGCAGATTGAGGTCTCGCCAAATATTCTAGATCAATCGAATCTTGATGCCACCACACAAGCCAATATGCTTAAGTTTACCTATTCAAATACCCAAGGATTGTTATTGAATCGTTTTCTTGCTCTTCAATGGATTGATTTCAATAATGAAATTTATTCCGCTAGCCAATTAACCAATTATTTATCGCTTAACTATAGGTTAGATCTGTTCTATCCGATTGACAATAAATTATCTTTCTATAGCAAAAATCAATTATCTTATGTTTCACAATTTCGCGAAACACCATCCGCGGTTGGAGGAGATAGCGGCCTTCGCGGATATCCGACTAGCTATCAATATGGTAAAAAAAAATGGCAAACAAATTTCGAGGCTCGCTATTATTCGGATATTGATATATGGGATACTTTTGCAGTGGGTTGGGTTGCCTTTATCGACGTTGGACATGCGTGGGATAGCATGGTTTTTTCAAACATAGAAAAAGGTACACTTGGTTCATATGGTATTGGAGTAAGACTATTCCCAAAAATCGCAAGTGGTAGAAATGTGCTCCATATTGATTTAGCACGTCCTTATTCTAAGCTAAAAGAAATCAACAGTTGGGAATGGCGAATACAGGTAAAAAGCACTTTTTAGTTGCGGGTAAATTTTTCTGATCATATTGATATTTTTCTAAATTCAAATATAGATAACCAATTTTAAACCAGTATTCCTTCTTTTTAATACCTAAAAAATTACTGGCTTTTTTAGCTTTAAAATGGAATCCTGTCACCGCCAAAAATATCTACTAAAAATAACTAAAATAGTAAAAAACTCCAAACGACCGAGTAACATTGTAAAAGACAAGATCCAAGTGCCTGTGTCGCTAACTGGTTGAATATCCTCTTCCTACCCCCTAATTGTCAAGTGATTGGGGAGTATTGAGGGAACGATTTTTTAAATGAGAAAAATAGCCAAGTAGGCCTCATTATATCAGCTTGGAAACCATTCAAATTATTTATCAACTTTACTGATACTAAGATGTCTATTCAAGCTTAAATTATTGTTTCTTGTTAAGCAGATATATACTTAAAATAATAAATACCAATGAAAATGATGTTAGCGCTAAATAGGATAATTTCAGGTCATCCAGTAAAGTGTTTTTTATCAGTAACCCTCTTATGATATCAACGAAATAAGTAAAAGGTATTGCATAGGAAATTCCTCTGATATCTTCTGGGATGGCTTCTAGTGGAAAAATAAAACCGGAGAGAAGAATGGAAGGGATGATAATGAATATTGCGATAAACATCGCCTGTTGTTGAGTTTGGGATATTAATGAAATGAATAACCCTAAAGATATCATCGCAGCTACATATATGACAGCTAATAAAAATAAATGAAGTTGTGAAGATGGTTGAGGTAGGTCAAACAAAAGCCAACCAATCGCGAGAATGAAATAGAAATCAAATAACCCAATAAATATATAAGGTAGTAGTTTACCGATAATTAATGCTGATCGAGAAATTGGAGTGACGAATAATTGTTCTAAAGTATGTTTTTCTTTTTCTCTGACAATGCAAATGCCAGTTAATATCAATGCAATTTGCATGATTAGAACACCAATAACCCCAGGCAGAAAAAACCAGGTTTCCTTTTCATCAGGATTAAATAATATAACCGTTTCCATCAAAAACGGTTCTTGCGCGATAACCACTTCATCGGAATCTATATCTGAAAAGTACATTGCACTTGTTACTTTTTCATCGGTGGCTACTTTAGCGTTATACTTTAAGGCGGTCGTTAATGAAGGCATAGTTCCATCGGCATAAAAAATAACACTAGGTTGCTGATTTTCAATTAATTCGGCCGAAAAACTTCCGCTTATATACATCCCTGCTTTTGCTCGGCCAGAACGGATTTCTGCTACTATTGCTTGCTTGGTTTCTACTTCGTATAGGTCAAAATAACCATCACTCCATAATGATGTTTTAATCAGATTACTAAAATATGAATGATCTTCATCAAGAAAAGCCATTTTGACATTTTTGGGTTCTAGCTTAAGTGCTACACCGAATAGAACAAGTAAAATAATAGGCATAATTATAATCAGAGCAACCAATCTCGGATCGCGATGGAGCTGAAGAATTTCTTTCTTAAATATTGCGATAATCATAGTGGTTAAGTATCCAGTTGCTGAGTTAATGCAATAAAAACATCCTCAAGATTTAACTCTCCATCCTGTAACACGATTCGTTCACTTAGGTATTTTGTAAAGAGTTCCTTCAACTCAGATACTAATATTTCAGGCTTCATTATCATTCTTATTTGAGAACCAAATTGGTGAACCAGTAGCATGCCAGGATGGGCAGATAATACATCCTGCAGTTGTGGGTGATAATCGATATTGGCGGTAAGCACCTGCACTCGACCGAGTGATTTCTTTATGGTGGTTGGTGAACCGGTCGCGATTGTTTTGCCCTTAGCAATAAATGCCAATTGATGACATCGCTGTGCTTCTTCCATATAATGGGTCGTTATAAACAAACATTTTCCTTTTTGGCTTAAGTCATAAAAATCATCCCAGAGCCTTTTTCTGCTGACCGGATCGATCCCAGCGGTTGGTTCATCTAAAAAAATCACTTGAGGATCGTGAGTGAGAGCGCAAACTAATGCCAGTTTTCGTTGGTAGCCTCCAGACAGATTTCCTGCCCGTTTATCTTTAAAATTGACTAATTGATATCGAGATAATAATTCATGCAAGTGGGGCTCATCGGTAACGCCATATATTTGTGCGTAAAATTGGATATTTTCCCACACTGTTAACTCTTCGTATTGAGCAAAATGTTGTGCAACATATCCAAACTGAGCTTTTGCATCTTCAGTATTTAAACCTTGAATAGTGATCTGGCCATCATCTGGGTCAATGAGTCCGCATAATATACGCATGATCGTCGTTTTGCCGGCAGCATTGGGGCCTAGTAAGCCGAAGATTTGGCCATTTTCTATATCAACAGAAAATTGATCAACTACTTTGATGTCATTATAACTTTTGCTGATCCGATCTAATTTAACCGCAAATTTCTCTTCGGTAAATAAAGGTTTTGTCATTTTGAGTACCCTTTGTTGATATCAGTCAATACTTAATCCAGCCGTTTATTTTTTATGATTATTTGCATAAAACCAAGCAATTAATGTGAGAATTAAATATAAACTGACGATAAAAATCAACTGTTCTGGCTGATGAACCAATTCGTAATAAATAATAAGGCAAGCTCCCAAACCAAGACCAAAAACCGAAGCTATGGTTAACCAAGCTGAAGATTGAGTTAAGTGCCGGACTTTATGATTTGCACTTGCCATCAATAAAGAAACTAATAAAAAAGTTACACTACCAAATTCTAGGATTACTTGTAAATTGCCAGCAAGAACCAATAAAAAAGCGAGCAAGGCCATACAAATGATCGAATAAACGGGGATCTGTTGGTGCCGTTTTGCCAGCAGTCTTGGCATATAACCATCCTGTGCAATAACCGCCATTTGTCTAGAGGCACCAAATAAAGTTCCACTAATTGCGCCACTTGTGGCGAGTAAGGCTCCAGCAATGACTAAATCAGTTCCCCAATGGCCAAGCATTTTTCCAGCACCTGCTGCTAGTGCATATTCTTTGTTTTTTGTAATATCCTCAAACGGGATCGCAAGAATTGCACCAAGAGCAATAACTACGTAAATTAAAATGGCCAGAAAAATGGCTGAATAAATGGCCCGTGGAATATTTTTTTCAGGTGATTGCATTTCATTGACCGCATTTATGACTAGTTGAAAACCTTCATAAGCGACAAAGGTTAAAGAGGCAACAATCAAAATCGATAATAGCTCTGGAGTTTGGTTATTCTGAATAAGGATCGGTAGGGTGGTTTGACTATTATTGATTAATACAAATGAAATAATGGTTAAAATAATTAATTTAGTGTAAACCATTAGGTCTTCTATCTTACCCATCCCTTTGACGCTCCAAAGATTGATAATGGTAAAGGTCAAAATGATTAATCCCGCGGTCAGTTTTCTTATCCATTCATTGTTGGCAAAATCAAATCCGCTGATGGCATAGGAAGCAAAAGTATAGGCATAAAGAGCCAAAGTGCTGATATAGCCGAACATTACCCACCAACCGATCAATGAAGCAGCAAATGGTGATGAAGGATAAACTTTTTTATAAAAGGAATAAGTCGCGCCTTCCGTTTTATAAAAAACGCCAAGCTTAATATAAGAATAAGCGGCCAACAGCGCAATTATTCCACCAATGCTGATGGCTAGAGGGGTGAACACTCCGATTAAAGAAACTGAAATGCCTAGTACAGTAAAGATCCCGCCACCAACCATTCCACCTAACGCGATCGCGATCAGTTCAATTAGACCAAGTGATGTTTCTCTCTTTCGATGAATATCGCAATGGTTATTTGGTTGTTGCATACAAAGAGCCTTTAATATGTCACTGAATCAATGGCGGTTTTAAATATGTGGATATAATCAGTAATGATAGGTTGAATTTGTGTTAGGGGCATCATCTAAATAAGTGTTACCCATCCTTATTAAGTACAATCTGACCCTTTTTAATGACTATACGACAAGCATTGCCGCCAATTCGATAACTCAGTTCTGCAGGGGTCTCTATGTCCCACAAAACAAAATCAGCTTGCTTCCCGATTTCAATCGAACCAACTTTATCTGCGATATTTAGTGCTTTAGCGGCGTTAATGGTGACCCCTCGCAAAGCCTCAGTAGGTGTCAATTTAAATAACGTCGTTGCCATATTAAGCATCAACAAAATTGATAAACAAGGCGAACTGCCGGGATTTGAATCGGTTGCAATAGCGATAGGTATTTTATTTTCTCGGAGTGCTTCTATCGGCGGTAATTTGGTTTCGGATAAAAAATAAAAAGCGCCAGGTAGTAAAGTGGCCACTGTTCCCGATCGTTTAAGGTTTTTGACATCTTTAGGGTTTAGAAATTCCAAATGATCCACTGACCAGGCATCAAATTCACAAGCGAGTTTCGAACCACCTAAATCAGATAATTGTTCTGAGTGCAGTTTTACAGGTAAGCCTAGTTTTTTTGCTTTTAAAAATACTTTCTTTGTTTGTTCAGGACTAAATCCGATACCCTCACAAAATGCATCTACGCAATCAATCAAATCTAATGCCTTTATTTGAGGCATTATTGTCTCGCAAACTAAATCGATATAGCCATCAGCATTATTTTTGTACTCTGGAGGAACCGCATGGGCCGCAAGAAAAGTTTTGCTTACTTCGACGCTGGAGAATTTGTCGAGCGCTTTAGCGACTTCTAACATTTTTTGTTCCGTTTTAAGATCGAGTCCATATCCCGATTTGATCTCAATACTGGTAACGCCTTCGTCAATCAAATAACTGAGTCTTTTGGCGGCTAATTTAAATAATTCATCTTTACTGGTTTCTCGAGTGGCTTTTACCGTAGAAACGATACCGCCACCCGCCTTGGCGATCTCTTCATAGCTGGCCCCATTTAGCCTCATTTCAAATTCGTTGGCTCGATTACCGCCGTACACTAAATGAGTATGGCAATCGATCAAACCAGGCGTCAGCCAATAGCCTTTGCCGTCGATAGATTCTTCCGTTTCTAATTGTTGAACGCTTGAGTCATTCGTTTGATGAATGGCTTTGATTAAACCATCTTTGACACAAATAACCGCATTTTCAACGATACCATAACCGTTTTTGTCCGTCATGGATGCAAGTTGAATATTATGTATGATGAGGTGGTAAATTTCTGGCATAATCTTCCTATAAACTGAATAAATGTAGCTGAATTATTAATGAGTAAATTATACGCTGAAAATATTCTGATTGGCAGTCAATGGCAAGCAGATAAAACACTTTCGATCGATGACGAGGGTGTGATTACCTTCATTGAGTCTGGCAAAGATCCACAGGCGAGTCAACTTAAAGGACCTGTGATTCCAGGAATGGTGAATTGTCATTCACATGCTTTCCAAAGGGCTTTTGCGGGTTATTCTGAATATCGGGGGCAAACGGACTTAGGTGTTGTTATTGAAGATAGTTTTTGGAGTTGGCGAGATATTATGTACCGTTTTGTGGCTAAAATGACTCCGGAAGATGCTAATATTATCGCCCGTTTTGTGTATATTGAAATGTTAAAAGCAGGATATACCAGCGTCGCTGAATTTCATTATTTGCATCATCAAGCGGGCGGCAGACATTATGATGACCCTGCAGAAATGTCGCATCAAATTATCGAGGCGGCGAATATCACAGGGATCGCCCTAACTCATTTGCCGGTCCTCTATTCCTATGCTGGATTTGGTGAGATGTTTCCATCTGATGCGCAGGCTCGGTTTATTCATGCTACCAATGATTATTTAGAATTAATTGAACAGATAGATAAGCATTATAGTCATCAAAATAATTTTCAATTAGGTATAGCGCCACATTCCTTAAGAGCCGTCAGTGAATCCCAATTAAACGAAATTGTTCCTTATATTCGAGCAATCAATAAAAATGCACCTATCCATATTCATATTTCGGAACAAGTGCAGGAAGTTAATGACTGTTTAACTCATTACGGAAAACGTCCCGTCGAATGGTTGCTGGATAATCCGCTTATGGATAAAAACTGGTGTTTGGTCCATGCGACTCATTTAACCGATAAAGAAACCAGAAATTTGGCTGAAAGCGGAGCCGTCGTGGGTATTTGTCCATTAACTGAAGCGAATCTTGGGGATGGCATTTTTCCAACCGCCGAATATTTAACTCTTGGTGGAAAATTTGCCATAGGTTCTGACTCACATATTAGTATTAATGTGGCTGAAGAATTACGGCTACTTGAATATGGACAACGTTTAAATCGAAACCAAAGAGCGGTATTGGTTGAGGAAAATTGCCCCTCAGTTGGACAGTATTTATATACAAAAGCCGCTCGTGATGGGGCAAATGCCATTGGCCAAAATGTGGGCGAAATAGCGGTTGGTAAAAGAGCTGATCTGCTAGTACTCAATACAGAACATCCATCAATGTTCTGCAAGAAGGACTGTTTCATTTTGGATGCAGCCATTTTTGCTTGTACTGAATTACCGGTAACAGATGTTTATGTAGCCGGTAAACAAGTGATTGACTCCGGAAGACATCAATTGGATTCTGAAGTATTAAAGAAATACAAATCAGTATTAACGCGGATCGCCTAATTGGTTGTTTTGTAGGTTAATCAATGATTTTGTTGGGCTTTGCATATTAAAAAATATTTAGCGCGAAAAAACAACCCATCGTCTAAGCAGTAAAATCGCTGCTGTCGATAAACCAAATATCATTCCAATCCAATAACCTTTGGCATGAAGATCTTGATATTCGGCCAAATAAAATCCCACTGGAAATCCCACCAGCCAGTAAGAGATTGCAGTGATGAACATTGGAATTTTAGTGTCTTTAAGTCCGCGTAGTGCACTAGCGCTTGAAACTTGTAGCCCGTCTGAAAATTGGAAAAGGGCGGCAAAAAATAACAATGAAGTGGCGATTTCCACAAGCTTAACATCAGAGGTATAAATAGAAACTAACGCTACAGGAATGCTTATCATCATAACGGCAGAAAAGGTCATAATAACGACGCAAGTAGCAATACCGACTGATCCGGCTTGACGCATGGAAGCACGGTCTTTTTTTCCACCAAAGTAACTGACTCTTGCGGTGATCGCTTGGGCTAGGCCTAGTGGGATCATAAAAGTTAGAGATGAAATGTTGAGAGTGATTTGGTGCGCTCCCATCACTTCAGTTGGATAACGAGCGATCATTAATGAGACTGCAGCGAACATAGTAACCTCAAATCCCAAGGTGATTGCGACTGGAAAACCTAACGCAAAAATTTCTTTTAGTTCTCGCCAGTCGGGAAGTTCAAGATCTTTAAAAATTCCTAAGTGTGAATATTTTTTTGCGAAAAGAGTATACAGAGCCAGTCCAACAAACATAAAATTCCAGATAAGCCCTGTAGCATAACCAACACCAACGGCGCCCATCTCTTCTATACCGAAGCCTCCGTACAAAAACCAATAGTTCAATAGCACATTAAAGGGAATAGAAATTACCGTAATGGTCATAACAGACATCGTTGAAAACATGCCTTCATTACAAAATCGTAAAGCGAAAAATAATAGTAATGCGGGCATTCCCCAAAGCGTGGCATGTAGGTAACCTACCGCCAGCTCCGATACTTCAGGCTCAATATTGAGTGCGGTTAGAACAAAACCTGTATTGAGCAATAAAATAACAGCAATCGGTGAGAATATAATAGCGAGTAATACACTTGCGTGAAAATGGGTTTTGATCGACTTATTATTTTCAGCTCCTTTGAAGTGGGCGACAATCGGATTAAACGCTAAAAACAACCCTAGAAAGAAAACTAAGACGGGATGTAGCAAGCTTGTACCAATCGCAATGGCGGCAAGTGCATCGGTGCTATAATTACCAGCCATTACCGTATCGATAAATCCCATTGCCATTTGTGCCAGTTGTGACAAAATCGCCGGAATACCAATCGGTGCAAGTTCTTTTAGTTCCTTTTTAAGGCTAGTTAGCATTCGTGAGTTCTTTTTTAGTGATTAAACGTGAAGTAGCGATCAATAAAAAGCATCAATATGATAGTTTGGTAAAGAGTGTTTTTGGAAATAACTTTAAGAAATTTAAGCTTCAGCCCAACTTGCCAACTTGATCGGATCGTCCCAAGTCTAATTTATTTATCAGAAATGGCATTTACTCTTACATAATACCAACGCTGTTTAGATGCTTTACTATTTGTCGTGTAGCGTTTGCTGTTGCCCAAACTTGAACGGCTGGCATTAGACGCTATTAGTATCCATTTGCCTAAATTTCCTGTCACTCGTGTAGATGCTGAGGATGAATTAATAGAACGGCTATTGTTGATCTGCCGATTTTGTTGTTGTGCAGAAACGGTCAAAAAAACGGTTTGCTGTGAAGGTTGAGATACGGTGATATAAAAGCCACTGTTAATCGTCGTTCTTCCTGATGATGGTAATAAATGACCATATTGATTGATTATTTGATTAGTCGGAAAAGATTCGCCTGTGCTAACCAGCGCTTGATAGTTTTCCATCGCCTGTACACTAAAATTATCACCATTGGTTTGATGTCCTTGAGTCAGGTAGCGATTTGATCGGATTTCAGTTGTGTTGCCGTTAACGGTTATGTGGTTGGCATTGAGTTGCTGTTGCTGCATTGGCTGGTTAAGGATCTTCACTTCTACAAAATACTGGCGTCGTTTGGTATCTAGCATTTGTAAGATAGCAATGATTTTTTGGTTGTCTTCTGCGCTCCCATTGACCATTAACTGAAAGCCTTTTGCACTAATACTCGTTTGTTTTGAAAGGTGCGATTGAATGGCCGGTATTATATTTTGCGCAGGTTGATGTTTTAATTGATGAACAAATAATTCAGCATAAACTAGCTGAATATTAAATAGTACCAGTACCAGCAATAATCTAGGAACTGTTTTTAAACGTTGGATCCCCCTACGAGAGGAGTGTTGGTAGGATCTCGGGTTCATAAATACAGTGCTCGTAAAAAACTAGCTGGTGAGCTTGACTGCCAGATAGTATGAAACAGTTTACTCTTATCTTTAATAACGAAATTCGGCATTATTAGCTTCTCTGCTTCATATCGTTCAACATTACTACGATACAGCATGGCTCGATTATCAACTAGGTAAAATCCAAAAGGATTTTCATGAAAGTCCTTTGGAACAATTCTTATATCAATAAAGCTGGTAAATTTTTGAGCAAGTGAAACGAGGCAATGATCAATACCTCTTAAAAATTGTTCGTCATAGATCAAAATTTGAACTTTGGATTTTCGACTTCTTTTAATAAAATCAAGGATGTTTCTGTCGATTTGTCGATTGTTAAGTATTCTCGGATCCAATCCATGAGAATATATTTGAATACTTTGTTTGGCGGATGAAAAAATATGACTGGTTTCTTCTTTTAACTGGGTTAATGAGTCGATCACACTGCGAAGCTTGTCAGCTTTATTAGAAGTATCAAGTTGTGAGTCGTTGGACATTTTAAAAAAACGGTAATAAGAAGGGTAGAGATATAATAGTAAAATTAGAAATATTAGGCTAGCTTTCTTGTTAACATTTGGTGTGGTACGCCCTTTTTCATATATACTGGGCCGCTGGCCATAAAATGATGGGTGTCGTAAAAATGTATGTTATCTAATTCTGCATTAAGCGAAATATTATTTAATTTGTGAAAATGCCCAATTTTAACTAATTCGGAGAGAATTTTGCTTCCAATGCCAACACCACGATAAGGAAGTAATACTGCGATACGACCTATTCGCCCTTCTAGACTTAGACGACCGACAGCAATAACTAGCCCTTCCACGTTTCTTGAAATGATGTGAATACCATTTAGGTCGTGTAAGTCACAAAGAATGTTTTCATTGAAATGTTGTTCGATCACAAAAACTTTATGGCGTATCGCTAATATCTCGTCACAGGACTCTTGCCACGAGGCCTGTTCGAATCTAAATGATTGGATTATACCGGTTTTCATTCATTGATTTTTAATTAATTGATCGAATTTACATATCCTCTATTGACAAGACTAGTCAAAGCTGAAGGAAAATCAACTAAATCGGGTGAAAAATTGAACCATTTTAATGGAACAGGCGAAAAGCTAGCTAATAATTTGACTGCTTGGCGATATTCAGGTGCAAAATCAAAGCTTTCTCCTTCAACATTGAGTCGGATTTTTTGCTTGTATATCTGCCAATTGACGCCAATGCCTTGGTGAAGTTGAATCTTGGAACATGCTTTAAGTTGATGAATATTAACAGTATTATCAATTTGATATTCACCGAGTTTAGACAAGCTAAGTTGTTTTGCCATTAAATCAGCCAGTAATTCGGGTTGCTCAGACAGCTCGATTAACTGCTGCTGGGCCCAATCCACTAATTGCTCTTCAAAAAAGTTAGATTGATTTTCTTTTTTGCGATACCTATCGGTAAAAAATCGTTGATGATGCGGCTTTTCGGTAAGATTTTCAGTCAAAAGCGCTAATAACTGATGGGTCTGAATACTCCGATAGCCAACGGAATAACCAATGGATCCTCCCTTTGATACTCCCCAATGTGGCGTGTCAGGAGGAATATAAAGCATATCGCCCGGCTGCATCATTACATCGATAATTGGGGTAAATTCCTGCAAATGGCTCATACCGTCGATGATCGTTTTGCTTTTTAAAGTATCGCCTTTTGCGCCGACTTTCCAGTGTCTTTCCCCAATGCCTTGAACCAAAAAAACGTCATAGTTATCTGCGTGTGGACCCACGCCACCTTGCTCGGTCGCATAACTCACCATGATGTCATCAAATCGCCAACGGGGAATAAAACGAAAATAATTTAAAAGTGATTGAATTTCGGGCAGCCAACTATCGATGCTTTGTATCAATAAGGTCCAATAGGATTCTGTTAAACTAGAAAACCGAGATTGATCGAGAGGCCCGTGCTCAATCGACCATTTGTTAGTTTGGCTGTCCTGAATAATTAACCGAGATTCCACTTCATCTTGTAAAGCAAAACCCGCTAGTTCGTCGGGAGACAAAAAATCTGGCGGGTCATCAAAAGCCTTTTTGAACAGACAGGGGGCTTTTTGCCAATACTTTTCCAGCCATTGATCTTTGTTAATGTTTTCGAACGGTCCATTGAACATTATTGGGGCTACGGGCTTGGGACTTCAATCGCCCCTTAATTTGGATTAGACACTTTTAGCTTGTTCTATTGCATTGCCAATATAATTGGCTGGCGTCATTGCTTTCAAAGCTTTTTTGGCATCATCCGGTAAATCAAGCTGATCAACAAAAGCTTGCATACCAGCTTGATCGACTCTTTTTCCCCGAGTCAGCTCTTTTAATTTTTCGTAAGGTTTTTCAATGCCATATCGACGCATTACTGTTTGGATTGGCTCTGCCAGAACTTCCCAGTTGTCATTTAATTCAGCAGCCAGTGAATCTTCATTGACCTGTAATTTAGAAATGCCCTTTAAAGTGGCTTTGTAAGCAATTAAGGAATGGGCAACACCAAGCCCCAAGGTTCTTAACGCGGTTGAATCGCTAAGATCTCTTTGCCAGCGGGAAATAGGCAGCTTTTGGCCAAGGTGAGTAAATAGAGCATTGGCAATCCCTAAATTTCCCTCGGAATTTTCAAAATCAATCGGATTGACTTTATGTGGCATCGTCGAAGAACCGATTTCACCAGCGATAGTTCTTTGTTTGAAATGACCTAGCGCAATATAACCCCAAAGATCACGATCAAAGTCTATCACTATGACATTAAATCGGGTGATCACATCAAAATATTCGGCAATATAGTCATGTGGCTCAATTTGGGTGGTGTAGGGATTCCAAGTTAGACCAAGATCTTCAATAAATGACTGGGCGAATGCTGGCCAATCAATTTCGGGATAAGCAGAGATGTGAGCATTGTAGTTACCGACAGCACCGTTAATTTTGCCCATTAGCTGAAGGTCACCAAATTGAGCTTGTTGGCGCTGTAGGCGGGCGACAACATTGGCCATCTCTTTGCCTAAGGTTGTCGGTGATGCTGGTTGTCCATGAGTACGGGACATCATTGGTATTTCTGCAAATTGGCTGGCGAGATCGGCCATTGCTTTAACCACTTTATCCTGTTGATTACTGATCACTATGGCGGCTTCTTTAAGCATTAATGAATAGGAAAGATTATTAATATCCTCTGAAGTACAGGCAAAATGAATAAATTCGCTAACGGCATTAATCTCACTGTTATCAGCCGTTTTTTCCTTAAGAAAATACTCAACCGCTTTCACATCGTGGTTGGTGGTACTTTCGATATCTTTGACACGTTGTGCGTCATCCAACGAAAATTGGCCAACAATGTTATCGAGCAACTGATTTGACTGCGAGCTAAAAGCGGGGACTTCTGTAATCTTTTCGCACTCGGAAAGGGCTTGTAACCAGCGAACTTCAACAGTCACCCGGTACTTGATTAATCCAAACTCACTAAAAATGGCGCGAAGTTCTTTCGTTTTACTGCCATAACGCCCGTCAGCCGAAGATATTGCAGTCAATGCAGAAAGTTCCATGAAAACTCCTTAATAAAAATGATAGTCAGTGGGTTGAAAACGGCTATAGAATTAATGAAGGCCGCATTTTACCCTATATAGTTTGTAAATGGCATAAGCTAGCAGATCTAATAGATTGTTTTTAACAAAATGATAATTTGTTACGCTTTGTACTATATTTAAACCTAGAAAAATCAGTTGAAGTGCGAGAAATAGCGCCAGCCCGTAATGTGCCTGACGATGTGAAAAAAGGGCTCATCACCGGTAAGGTGACCATGCCCTTTTTCACTAGGTCATGCATGCCGCGGGATCGCACTCTTTCTACAACTTCAACTGATTATTCAGGTTAAAGGATTTAAAATCAAATACTAAAAACCATTGAGTTTTTGAAAAATACGCTTAATATTAAAGACATAGAATAAATTAAAAACTTGTTAACCATCAGGATAGTCGAATGAAAAAAATGATTTTTCCCCAAGCCGATCACTTTCAAGTTCCTAAAGCACTATTTATCGGTGTCTGGAAGGTCTGGTTTAAGCGTTTTGGTGACCATGATGAGTGGCGTAAAGGTAAAATGCCTGTTGGTCATAGCGATTTAAAGTTATACCAGATACTCGAAGAAGGTGAACGATTTAGTGTGGAAGTAGCGGCCAGACTAATGGTACCTTGGTCATTTCGAGATACAGAGCAGGTCGATAAAGCCTTTTTTTTAATGAACCCAGATGTTATTCGAAAGACCAAATTAAGTGAAGATTCTGAGGAATATGGTGTGAGACTAACCGATCAAGCCTTAGATTATTGGGATTCGTTAACCTTTTTAGAGCAAGATATGTTTGCCGCCTACGCTGAAGCGCGTATTCAAGCTGATATCGAATCACCCAGCAGCCATCCGATTATTATTGATGATGCGGGGATTGATATGATCGGCGAAGATATCTATCCACCCATTGTTCCGGGAAAAGATGCAACGGCGGAAGAATATGCAAAGGCTTTAGTTGCTTGGATCGACGAAGATGTCTTTACCCCAATGTATCAAAGAGTTGCAGTGGATGATTCGGTGAGTACTTGGCATGACCGGCTTGAACATTTTTTCTGGCCAAAACCCCGGAACGGACTAATGCAAGTATCTCATTCAGCCGATGCATTGATGTATAGAGCACAAATTCTCGCAAAAGGCATTGAAGATGGTAAACAATGGAGTGAAGAAGATAAGGCGTTAGCGGTTAAAACCGCAGAAGAAATCTTCTT
Source organism: uncultured Kangiella sp. (assembly GCA_964454125.1). Lineage (GTDB taxonomy): Bacteria > Pseudomonadota > Gammaproteobacteria > Enterobacterales > Kangiellaceae. Next base: position 7,711 of record CAYVSL010000012.1, on the reverse strand, counting down.
ACAGGCCGGTGTTCCGCAAAAAGATGTTAGCTGGAAAAATATCTATAAAGTGATGCAAGCCGCCATCAGCAAAGATGTTGATTCCAATGCAAAAATGAATAGTGGTTGGTCCTTGCTGGCCTCATTTGCGACTCATTGGTTAAATAGACTTGAAGGGCGGACGCCGATGATTTGCTGGAATAGCCGGGTGTCGACTTCTATTTTATCAAGGCTTGATTTCTTATTGGTAGAAGCGGGGCATGAGGTCATACCCGATTGCTTCCGCGATCTCGGAACCATTCCGGGTTGGGGAGGAACCAGACCTAGAGAAATGAGTTTAAAATGGCCGGATGGATATCGCCGCTGGAAAACAGAAATAAAAGCCAGTGAATTTGTTTATCTGATGGTACAGTGCCTCAACAATGAAAAGAATGCTGATGGATCTTTAAAATATTCACAAATGCCTATTCCAACCGGTGGCAGAGCTCCTTGGTCAATGCAAGGGCTCCAATTGGTTTTATTCTCTGATGGGTATTAAAAATATATCTATTTTACCATCCACATTGTCTTTCTTTATTTTGCTCGTCTAACCAGATTTTTAACGGTGCAAAATAATCGATGATGGCCGTTGCATCCACTTCTCTTTGGCCGGTCATCGCTTCAAGCGCATCTTGCCAAGGTTTGCTCGCACCCATTTCTAACATTGCGATTAATTTTGCACCCGCTTCTTTATTGCCGTAAATAGAACAACGATGGAGCGGACCTTTGTTGCCAGAAATTTTGCAAAGTTCACGATGGAATTGAAATTGTAATATACGAGCTAAGAAATAACGCGAATAAGGCGTGTTGCCTGGCACATGATATTTTGCTCCTGGATCAAAATCTTTTTCAGTTCTTTCAACCGGAGCTTTAACGCCTTGATATTTTTCTCTTAAATCCCACCAACCTTTATTATACTGATCCGTGGGGATATCACCATTGAATACCCCCCAACGCCATTTATCAACCATTAAACCAAATGGTAAAAAGGAAACGCCCGCGAGTGCTTTTTTCATCAGAAATGGTAAATCGCCTGACGCATCAGGTTCTTCGTCTATTAACCCAATTTCTTTCAAGTATTTTGGAGTGATCGAAAGTGCAATGGTATCGCCAATAGCTTCGTGAAAACCATCATTGGCGCTGTTTCTGTACAAGAAATCTTGTTTTAGATTATAAGCGCGTTGGTAAAAATTATGGCCCAATTCATGATGGATAACGGAGAAGTCTTCACCCGTTTTTTTAATGCACATTTTGATTCTGTAGTCGGTTGTACTTAAATCCCAAGCACTTGCGTGGCATTGAACGTCACGATCTCTTGGTTTAGTAAACAGTGAGCGAGTCCAAAAGGTATCAGGAAGGGGATCAAAACCAAGGGATTTAAAAAATGATTCTGCGGTACGAACCATTGCTTTTTCGTCGTACCCTTTAATGGTCAGTCTTTTGGTTAAGTCAATTGCTGGCGTATCTGTTTGTGGTGCGACATCATCGTATATATTCTCCCAGCTTTGTGCCCACATATTGCCCAATAAATGAGCGGGTATTGGTCCATTAAGCGATACCACATCATCGCCATATTTTTCATTCAGTTTTGCTCTGACGTGGCATTGCAAAGAATCATATAAGGGCTTTACCTGTCCCCAAACACGATCCATATCTGCCGCAAATGCATCCGCGGGCATATCGTATTTTGAACGCCATAAAGCACCGGTATCGGAGTATCCAAGTTCAACAGAGCCTTCATTAGCAATCTCTACCATTCGCTGGTAGCTCGCTCTCATTTGCGTAGAAACTTTGCGCCAATTAATCCAAGCTTGCTTTAACTCTTTTTCATCATTTGAGTTAGCCATAATATCGCTTAGCTCTCCCAGAGTGAAACATTCCCCTGTTTCGGTACAACCTTTAGCGTAGGTCGCATCAAGTTTAGCGGTTATTTTTGATAACTCAGCTGTTTTTTTATCATCTGCTGGGGCTGGAAGGACCAAACCGGATTTTAAAATATCAAGTTTACGACGAGTGTCAAAATCAAGCTCTAAATCCTTAAATGCTTTTGTTCCCAACGCCAATTGAACACTTTTCCTTGTTGATTCTTCACCCGCTTTAGCGGCGAGAGCGTTAGTGTCTTCAGTCATAAAATTAGCTTGAACCCAGAATGCTTTACCACCTATTTCATAGTCTTCAGCCAATGATTTTTCTGCATCTGCAACATATTGCTTTGCGTCAGCAATGGTAATTGCTTTACTTTTTGTTTCAGCGGTTTGCTTTTTGGGTTGATTGGGCTGGCAAGCGATAGTTAAAGCCCCGAGACAAATGACAGCGGCTAACCGAAACAAGTTAGGTTTAAGTTGTCCTGTTCTACTATTTATTAGAGATAATTTCATTTTTATACCTATATTGGAGTAACTCCAGCTAATACTTAGCTAAAGATCAATGAAGTTAGAATTTTTGACTGACAAAGGATAGCGATCTTGAGTTGACTGCTCAAGTAAAAATTGATGATTTAAAGCAATTTTAATATTTCGGGCTACCTTGTTGCGAACCAATGAAACAGAGCTAATTCAAAATAATACTGTTTATGTGATCCACGACCAAAAATATGTATGCCATTTAAGTTATTATAATTGCAACAAAATGTTAATTGTTGTAGCCTTATTGGTTCGCGCTATTCGAAATGGACCGAAAAAGCGGGTAAAAAAACGAAATAAAAATAACAACAAAGTCACTCAAGGTATTGATATTATTAATATTGCTAATTATTTAGGTGGTCCCGTGAATAAGATTTTATTCTTAGTAGTTTCCGGATTCATGTCTTTGGGTTCTTTATGTTCAGCCGATCCTCTAACAGGTGTCGCACTCGAAGAAGTGATTACACTTTCTCCCGGTGGAACCGTATTACGCCTTAAAGGGACGGCGATCAAATCCAATGCTCGCCAAGCTGTTTATGTGGGTGGTTTATACCTACAAAACGATGCTGAGTCTGTCGAGGAAATACTCGATAGTTCGGGCGCAAAACGATTTGTGATCCTGACTAATCAGTCAATAAAAGCAGACGCAATTATTCGAGCTATCAATCTTGGCATCACTGTCAACCATACAGAGTCTGAACTAGAAACACTTGCTCCTTTCGTTAAACAGTTTAATCAAATTTGGCAGGCAGAAATCCATCAAGGAGATGAGGTCTGTATCGACTTTAAGCCGAATCGAGGGACGGTTATTAGTATCAATGGTATTGAAAAAGGTATGATCCCCGGCAAATTATTTTATAATGCCTTTTTAAAGACTTGGTTGGGTGAGCGGCCTTTGAACCCCTCAATGAAGAAACAACTATTAGGTGACAAATAAGTCGTATTGATAAAAAACAGCTATTAGTCAATGAGAATCCCGAATGTCGGGTTTTTTTATGCCCATCGAAAAATAACAAGTAGATAGTTTGGATATTTACCTTAGATTAACTTCGCGGTAGAATCCTTTTTTCAGGATTATGATGTAGCCTGTTAACAAGGGTTATCAGCCATTTAAAATACCATCAGTATATAAATCTAGAAAAATCAGTTGAAGTAGGAGAAATAGCGTCAGCTCACAGCGTGCTTAGCTATGTACACTCTAATCTAGTACTCTTTCCACGACTTCAACGGATTATTCTAGGATAAAAAGAGCCATTAGCTTATGAAACAAATTGGTCCGCTTATGCTGGACATTGAAGGGACGGAACTGTGTAACGAGGATATTGAATGCATTAGTCACCCCGCTTGTGGTGGATTGATCCTATTCACTCGTAATTTCCAATCGGCTGCACAAATTGAATCGTTGATCAGTCGGATCCGTTCTGTTAAGCAGGATATCATCATAGCGGTGGATCAAGAAGGTGGAAGAGTGCAGCGTTTTAAACAGGAGTTCACTTTATTACCGCCTTTGGCAGCTCTTGGTAATCAGTTTAAAATGGAGCCTGAATTAGCGATACAGCGTGCGGCGCAGTTTGGTGAACTAATGGCGTTGGAAGTCCTGTCGGTTGGATGTGATATCAGTTTTGCGCCGGTATTGGATTTAGGACTAAAATCCAGTCAAGTTATTGGAAACCGGGCATTTGCGGTAGATCACGTTACAATCACAACACTAGCCTCGGCTTTTATTCGTGGTATGAAATTCGCAGGAATGGCTGCAACAGGGAAACACTTTCCTGGACATGGCGGTGTTGATGAGGATTCTCATTTAACAATTCCTATCGACAAAAGAGATGAAATAACGATTAAAAACAATGATATGCAACCGTTTATTCATCTTAAGGATGAACTTCAAGCAATCATGCCCGCGCACATTATTTATCCAAAAATTGATTCTGAGCCAGCTGGTTTTTCGAAAATCTGGATCCGACAAATTTTACGCCAGCAAATTGGTTTTGATGGGCTGGTTTTTTCAGATGATTTGTCTATGAAAGGAGCGGAGACTGCTGGAGATTTTAAACAACGCACCGATAAAGCTTTATCGGCTGGTTGTGATATGGTTTTGATCTGTAATAATCGTCCCCAAACAAAAGTCGTTTTACAGCATCTTCAAAATTTCAAACTTTCGCAAGCATCCCAACAAAGACTTAACAATATGCTAGCTGATCCAGCAATAGCAGAAGGTTTAAATAAACTCAAAAAAACGACGCGCTGGCAGGAATTAAGTCAGCAAGTTACAACACTGGTTAACTAAGGAATAGCACATGGCATTGTCAGATATAGAAAAATGGTTGCAAGCTAATATGAGTGAAAGTGCTCTTATTTACCAGATATTTCTGGGAGTTTTTATCACTTTGTTGGTTAACTACATTTGGAAACGGTTATACACCAAACTTGATAAACAACTTAAACGGACAAAGAATGACTGGGATGATGCACTCTTGTTAGCGACTTCCTATCCTATTAGTTTATTAATATGGGGAGCTGGAGGCTGGGTCATTCTTCAATATTTACTGGGTTTTCAAATTAAAAATGAATTGCGAGATGTCTTTTTAGTCATAGTGATGTCATGGGGTCTTGTGCGGTTTATTCATCAAGCGGAAAAAAACCTGATTGCCAGCAATGTCAATCGAAGCGATGAAAAGAAAGTTGATAAATCAACGATAGAGGCGATCAGTAAACTATTAAGAGTATCGGTTAGTATCACCACTATCTTGTTAATCTTACAGAATTTGGGCGTCAGCATCAGCGCCGTGTTGGCTTTTGGTGGAATAGGGGGCATTGCAATCGGCTTCGCTGCGAAGGATTTATTGGCGAATTTTTTTGGTGGTCTGATTATTTATCTTGATCGGCCATTTTCCATCGGTGACTGGATCCGTTCAAGTGATCGTCAGATAGAAGGAACCGTTGAGTATATCGGTTGGAGACAAACAAGAATTAGGACTTTTGATAAAAGGCCTTTGTATGTTCCCAATGCTATTTTTAATAGTATTACCGTTGAAAACCCCTCCAGAATGACCAATCGACGCATATACGAAACTTTTGGTATTCGTTATGACGATATTAAACAAGCAGAAAATATTGTCGCTGAAGTAAAACAAATGTTACAACATCATTCGGCAATTGATACTGCTCTGACTATGATTGTTAATCTGAATGCATTTTCTGAATCGTCGGTTGATTTCTTTGTTTATACATTTACTAAAACGACAGACTGGATTAAATTTCATGAAATAAAACAAGATGTTTTATTAAAAATAGCTGCTGTGATTGAAGCCAATAATGCTGAAATGGCTTATCCCACTCAAAGGTTGCAGCTTGAAGATATATCCGTGTTACCTCAAAATACAGATCCCAGTGTTCAGCTAAAATGCCTGAACAAGGCGCCAATAGAAGGCAATGGTTGACCCCTTATCAGAGAGTTGCAATCCGGGTAAATTTTTTAGCTGATCACCCGAAAGGTAAGTTGAGGTAACATGAATATATAAGAGCGGCGAACGTTATTGGAGTATTCTAAGTAGGATTTGCTGATCTAGCATTCTCCTTTGACTGGCTTTGTTTTTTATTATTGCAATGCAATAGATAATTGAGATATTGATTTTTTATTTGCCAATTTGAATGATCGTTAAATTAACAAACGATAGGCATTGAACCAATTACTAGAACACGTTTCTAAAAATTTTCGCTAATTCTAGGTTTACAAAACGTGAATATTCACGTTTGTATATCTCAAAATTAATCTACTTTTACTGACCAGACATCCATCAGATATATTCCAATCCTCATTAGTGGCTTTTCTTTTCATGATCTTTGTAAATAGCACGAGTTACAAACAGGATATTTTACAAATGCTGGTAGATGTTGAACAAAAAACAATTTGATGTTTTTTCTCGCCAGGATGGTAGAGATGATGATGGCCCACGGAATGAGCAGGCGTTGTTTTTACTTTTAGTCATAAATAGATAATCAGGAGTAAATATGAAGCATTTTTCAAACAAAGATAATAGGTTGTTTAACGGGGTTTAGTGCACATCCCCTCGAAATTAACCTTAGACACAAAAATCACTTAATTTAGCTATGATAATGCCCTTGTTAATAACAAAGGTGTTACATCATGGCCAAGAAAACCGATAAACGCATCCAGATCCTCCGTAAATCCGAGATAGATGAACTCTATGATCTACCAAATTTTAATCATGCAGATAGAGAGGACTACTTTTCTCTTGATGATGAAACGCAAAAACTGGTCGATAAATGTCGTCAATTAGAAACAAAGGTCTATTTTATCCTATTGCTTGGTTATTTTCGCTGTAAGCCAATCATTTTCAACTTTTCATTTAATGAAGCCGAGACTGATGTTAGCTTTATTTTGCATAAATACTTTGATGGCCTAGAGCTTACAAGTTCTGATTTGGCTCTGACGACCAAAACCAAGCTCACCAACCGACTTCTAGACTATACAGGACATAGTATTTACAACACCAGAAAGCATAAAACCCTTCTCTTGGACAGGTTAAACGATGTAGCTAAAATTAGCATTGAACCTCGATACGTCTTTGATGAATGCCTAGCATTTTTTGGACAGCATCAAATAGTGCTTGCTGGTTATAGTACGCTTCAAGATCTTGTTTCCAGTGTACTGACTCAAGAAGGATCAAGAATTGAAAAAAATACTCAATAGCAGTATGTCAGCTGATACTCGAAAGACCTTACTGAAGTTGCTTGAATCCAAAGAAACGTTTACAGATTTAGCCAAACTTAAGAGAATTGCTAAGGATTTTTCAGCTAGTCAAATTAATAGAGAGTTAAGTAGTCACCGTACCATTCGAGCACTGTATCCAGAACTTAAAGTACTCATTCACCAACTTGATTTATCTCCCAAAAATCTTGAATATTATGCTTCGCTGATAAAGCACAGATCGGTTTATAGGCTACGTCGCCATGCGGATAGCCAAGCAATTCTTTATTTTAGTTGCTATCTTTATTTCAGGTACCGTGAAAGTAATGACAACTTGGTGTAGGCCTTTATTTATCTGTTAAGAAAGTTGTCAGAAGCAGCATCACGCTATGCAAAACTAAAAATTGCTGAAGATATTGAAGTAGTGCGTAAAAAACTGAAGCTAGCCGGTAATCTTCTTGGTTATTTCGTCGATATAGAGATTGATGATAAGGTCAGTTTCGGCGATATCAGGAAAAAAGCCTATAAAAATCTCGGCAGCAAGCTAGCCGAGTTTTAAAACAATCCCAGCTGTCGA
>CAYVSL010000011.1:0-62828 GCA_964454125.1 uncultured Kangiella sp. | reverse complement strand
CGAAATAGTTGTTTTATTTCAATAAGTTATGAGTTTTCGGTCAGGCACTAACTAATAAGATATTTTCAGTAAGACGATTAATGGTCGCCGGACTAATCACATTATCAGTATTCATGCTATATAAATTTATTACCAACGATAAACCAACTTCAGAGCCACAAGCTAGCAGCTTCTCTAGAACGGCCGCGGTGTTACCTTTCTATGTGTACAGTGATCAAAAAGACATCGACTACTTTGCTGAGGGACTCGCTGATGAACTTATTCATCAACTGGCAACCAATCATGATCTTCAGGTCATAGCTCGATCCTCTTCTTCGAAGTTTGAAAATTCTAATAAAAGTGTAACTGAGATAGCTAAAATCCTAGGAGCACAATACATTATTGAGGGAAGCATACGACAGAATAATGATCATTTAAGAGTGACTATTCAGCTAATAGATGCAAACAAGCAAATTAACCTTTGGTCAAAAAGCTTTGATAAGAGGATTGATAATAATTTTCTTCAATCCCAAATCAGTATTAGTAAAAAAATCTCTCAGATTATTACCAAAAAAGATTCTAACTCTTCTCAATATGCAAAAAGAAAGCATCCAAATTCTGTAGAAGCATACCAATTATTTATGTTAGCTCAGTCCTATATGAAGCGTGGTGATAGCAAACATTTTGAAAAAGCCTTTCAGACTTATCAAAAAGCAACCGAAGTAGCGCCAGACTATGCACTTGCCTTTGCTGGTATGGCGCAAGCAAAAATATTATTGTATCAATATAAGCACATCTCATTAGAAGCAATTAATATCGAGGCCAATAAATATTTATTAAAAGCACTTTCTCTTGAACCAGAATTGGCAGAGGCTTTTGCCGCTAGAGGGTTGTTAAAAATTTATTTGCACAAATTTGATTCTGCAGAAGAAGACTTCAAAAGAGCTATTGAACTCAATCCTAGCTTAAGGATTGCCCGCCATAATTACGGTTTCTTATTATGGCGATTATCCCGTTCTAAAGAAGCGCTCACCCAATTCAAATCTGCATTAGAAATTGACCCGTTATCTCCTATTAGCCATTACGGGCTAGCTGACACATTAGTCAACCTTGGTAAAATAGAAGAAGCCATCAAGCATTATTTAAACTGCCAAGATTTTTTGCCTGAAAATTCAACTTGCTTTGGTGGTCTTTCGGGAATTTATAGTTTACTCGGTGATACAAAACGGCAAACCAAATACAGAGCTCTTTCAAAAAATTTAGATCCTCCAGATGATTATGCTCAAATACTCTACACCGCTCTACTTCAGCTACAACTTAAGCATTGGGATGCAGCTAAAAAATTCATCAAACTTTCCTCTCAACAAAAAACAATTAGTTATTTTTTGTTAAAAACAGACTTTACTTTAAATCTTCATTTAAAAACTCTCGAAAAATTTAAAGATAAACTTCAAACATTGTCTTTAGATAACCCTGGAAATTTTGAAGTTAATTTAATGCTAGGCATGACCCTATATTTTCAATCAAAATGTCACCAATCTATTATGCAATACGAGCAAGCCGCCAGAACAAAAAACAAAACGACACTGAGCATTTGGGAATTCGAACACGGCGTTTCTCACAATTTAAATCTTGCTTATTGTTACAGTCAAAGAAATAACTTTGCAGCTTCTGAAGAACAACTAAAGCAATTTAATGCTTTCATAGTTTCATTGCCAAAATCTAAACATGTTATTCCTGGTAAAATTTATAATATTGCTCGTTATTTAGTGCTGATCGGAGAACCAGAAAAAGCCAAACAACTCCTTAAACAAATTGAACAATGGCCATTTTATTGGATATCAGAACACGATCCGGTTCTAAAAGACTTAAACCTAACCCCATCGGTTGACTATTCTGATCGGTAATTTGGGTTGTTGGTGTAGCTCCAATCGGCTTATTCTGGTACGACAAAAAAGTACTCTTAGAGCTTATTGATAATCGGAGCAACCAAATTGACCTAGTCAAGCCGCTAGCTGATTTTTTACCTACCGTTCTATCGCGGCAAAAAACCTTGCAACTGAAATTACTAACCATAACGTCAATCAACACGATTTGCTAGGCGAGCACAGGGCAAACTGGTTGTCACCCTTGCCAAAAAGCAAAGTAATTCTAACAAAAATATAACAGGGCCAAATCAATTCTTGGTATCTCCAAAAAGCCAAACAAATTTTCGATGAACGCCTTCAAACCATGCTTTCCAAAATAACATGGGTAGATAAAGCACCTTCCTATCGAACGATGAACATGAAAAAACAATGGGGAAGCTGCTCATCCAAAGGAACTCTAATACTAAATCCGCAATTAGTCAAAGCGCCTAAAGAATGTATCGACTATGTTTTACTACACGAGCTTTGTCATATTACCGAACACAACCACAGCGAAAAATTTTGGCGATTGCTCACCCAAGCAATGCTAAATTGGAAAGAAATTAAAGCTAAGCTGGATGACATGGCTGAGTTGTATTTGAATGAGTGACATTTATAGCCGGTATTGGAGATAATTCCCATCTCTTATTTTTCAAAATTATTTGCTAACTATTCTGATAAAATTTTAGATACCCTAGCCTTAAATTGACTATGGCAGGATTGACATCCGTCAATTAATTCATGATAGGAAGCAACGATCAACGGCATATTCTTATCTCTCGCAGCTTTAACAATAAATACCGCAGTATTGTGAACCTTTATATCAAGGCTTTTAAATACTGGCATTTCTTTGCCTAAATAACCAATAACTTTTTTCATAGTTGGTTGACCGGGATTGGGATGATCAGCGATATTCTTGGCCGCTTGTTCTATTTTTGAAAAATTTTCATAAAAAATACCTTCATTTAAGCTCTGGCTATCTTTTAATAATCCCTGCATCACTATCTTTAATTTATTTTGACTAGCCTCTTCTTGGGCGAAGAGATTAGCCGAATTAATACTCAATATCGAGCCCGCAACAATCAAACTGACTAAACCTAATTTCATTTATTTATTCTCCTATTAAGACGATAAAAACCAAAAATCTAAGAACCTAAGAACCACTAACCAGACAGCTATTCATTATCCTGTCATAGAATCATATATTGTTTCCGTATATCCAAAATCTTCTAACACTGAATATAAACAAGGAATAACAAAAAGAACTAACAAGGTCGATGTAGCAATACCAAAAACAATGCTAGTCGCTAACGGTATTAATATCTGGGCCTGTAGGCTAGTCTCAAACAAAAGCGGCGACATGCCTACAATGGTTGTCAAAGAGGTTAGCAAAACGGCTCTGAATCGATCATAGCTCGCCTGAGCTGCAGCATCATGAACAGTCATCCCTTCTGCTACCCGCTTTTTGACAAATTCAACCAACAATATTGAATCGTTAACCACGATCCCACCTAACGAAACAAACCCCATCATTGATGGCATAGTAAATTGCATGCCCATTATCAGATGCCCCCATATGACACCGATCAATGCCATTGGAATTGCAGCAATCACTATTAACGGTTCCGTATAACTCTTGAATTGAAATGAGAGTAATATGAAGACCCCAAACAATCCCAAAACAAAAGTTTTCATCATCGATTTTTGTGTCGTCCCAGCATTTTTTATTTCACCTTCAAATGAATAACTTAACTCTGGGTATTTTTGACTAAATATTGGAACCCAACGTTTAGTAACGTCGGCCAGTAGCTGTTTGGTATTGTTTTTGTCTACATCAATATCACCATAAATCGTAACAGTTCTTTGGTTATTCACTCGGCTAATTCTTGAATAGCTTCGAGTACTTTTAATATCAGCGACACTCGATAAAGGAATAACGGTTTTAGTTAGAGGATGGATAATCGGAAAGGTATCAAAATCAATAAACTCATCTCTTGATGAATCCGCTAATTTAACAGTCACTTCAAAGGTATCTAGATCGACGTTCGTTTCACTTATTTTATTTCCTTGAAAAGCTGATCGCATTTGACTAGCAATAGCTTGCGCATCAAGCCCCATATTCAGTGTGCCCGGTTTTAATGTGATTGAAAATTCAGGTTTCCCAGGACGCAAATCATCAATCAAATTTTCGACTCCAGGGTAACCTGACAACCAATTTTGCCAATCATAAGATGCTTCAGATAGCCGAACTAGATCTTCGCCTTGCAAGCGTATTTCAATAGGCTGACCGCTTGGTCCGACGGTAGGCTCTTTGAATGAAATCGATTGAGCTTGGGGAATTAAACCAGTGTTTTTTCTCCACTGATTGATAAAATCGGGTAATCGGGTGTGTCGTGACTCAGCGGTTAATAAATCAATGGTGATAGTTGCCAAATGGGCCCCCATTTCATAAGCATCTGCATTTTGATTATGACTCACATTAACCGCTTTAATCAGTTCGTCATTTTCACTTGCTTGAAACTCCTGCTTTGTCTTGTCTAATGCAATGAGCAATGTTTCGACAATTTTTTCTGTTTGAGTTAATGGTGTTCCAGCGGGCATCAATATTCTAGCTTGTGCCATATCACCTTCAATATTAGGAAATGCTGAAAATTTTAGTATTCCCGATGCAAACATACTCGCTGAAAACATAAAGACAAAAATAACACCACCCAGAAATCCGTATCGATATTGAATGAGCTTTTTAACGAGGCGAAAAAAATCCTGCCTGAAGACTTCAAAACGTCTTTCAAATTCAATTCGAAAAGTAGAATTTTTTCCTTTTTTTGCATGCGCGAGTGAATGATTAAGGTGGTGAGGCAAAATCAAAAATGCCTCTATCAAAGACACGGTGATCACCGTTAGCAATACAATAGGGATCACTTTAAGAATTTGCCCTAAATCACCTTCAATGAAAACCAACCCGAAAAAAATACATAAAGTGGTTAAAAATGAAGATATCACTCCACTCGCTACCATTTTGGTGCCTTGAACGGCGGCATCAAGTGGCGAAAGCCCTTTCTTGATATGACTACCAATTGATTCGGAAATAACGATTGCATCATCCATTAGTATTCCTAAAGATAAAAGTAACGCTACCATGGAAAACATATTGATCGAAATCCCCATATGACTGAGGAAAAATAAGCTTGCAAGAAAAGAAACAGGAAGCCCCATCACCACCCAAAAAGCATATCGTATGGTAAAAAATAACCACATGATGGCGAACACCAAAATTAGCCCCTGCCAAGCATTAGTGACTAATAAATTAATTCGATTTTTTACGATACTGGTGGCATCCTGAGTCAATTCTAAATCAACTCCTCTGGGTAGTTTTGCTCGCTCAATAAGCAGCATTTCTTCAACCGCTTCAAGCACTCTCAAACTATCGTCAGTGGTATTTTTGTTAATTTTTAACAATGCGGCCGATTTTCCGTTGAAGGAAACCTTTTGCTCTGCGAATTCAAATGTATCGCTAATTTTTGCGATATCTCCTAACCGCACTTCATTACCATTGGTACCACTAGCAATAATGAGTTGCGCTAAATCGGCTGTGTGTCGCCTCTCGTCAGTAAAGCGTAATTGTATTTCTCTAAAGTTCGTTTCTATGGTTCCCACTGGAAGATCAATATCTTGCTTACCAATCAAAGTAGCAATATCTTGCAGGCTTAAACCGTAACGACGCAGATTAAAATCGGGTACTTCAATCAAAAGTTGCCGCTCAGAAAACCCTGATATTTCGATTAGAGGGATCTTGGGATTTTGTAGTAAAGTTTGTTTTAATTTTTCCGCTAATTTTTTAAGTTCCGGTCGTGGTAACTCTGCTGTTAAAGCAATGGATACGACATTTTGCGTCCTTCCGATCTCGGACACAGTGGCTAACTCCGCTTCTTTTGGAAAATCACTGATACTGTCTACAGCACTATTAATGTCATCCATAAATTTTGCAAAGTCACCTTGTTCAAACATTTTTACGGTCATCAAACCAAGATTTTGCCTAGCTTGGCAACTTTTTTCTTCTACAAAACTAATGCCATCTAGTGCATCTTCTAGCACTAAACAAATAGCTTGTTCCACCTCTGAGGGAGTTGCCCCGGGATAAACCACTCTGACCTCTACTGAATAGGCTTTAACTTCAGGAAATGTTTCTCGCTTAAGTTGTGGCAAAGTAGCAATACCAATCGCTATCAATAACAACATTAATAGATTGCCCGCGGTAGGATGCGCCGCAAAAAAACGGATCATTTTACCGCTCCTAACCAAACTTCCATTTTAGCTTTGACGGCTTCATCAAGGATCGGAGTTAGCTGCATACCATCAACCGCTGGAAATACATCAGAAGTAATGACTCGATCACCCGACTTTAAAACATGTTTAACCAGTACAAGTTCACCTTGATCCTGTCTGTCAATTAAGATGACCCTTTTGAGTTGGTTGCTAGAAGTGATGATATAAATTTGCTCTTCATGTAAGGCGAATCGTGGAATAGCAATCGCGTTAATTGCTGTACCTTGCAAGGAAACTTTCATATACATTCCTTCTAACAATGGTGGTCTGGTGCCGGGTTCCAAATTTTTATAACTACCCTCAACAGTCACGATCACTCCAATAGTACGGCTTTTTGGATCTAAATTATCACTAAATCGTTCGACCTTTGCGGACCAATTTTTAAAGTTTCCACCAGCCTCTTCGACAATAGCTGATAAACCAAGCGATCCCAATACTTTGGACATACTCGGTATTTCTTTAACGGTTTTAAAATCGATTTTGCTTCGAACGAAACTTCGGGCAAAGGCGCTAAATTGATTGAGCGGAAATTGGGCGTTAATCGTCATTTTGTCTAGTCCCGACGCATCAAATAATTGCGAACCAGTTGGCATATATTGATCTAGCTCGGTATAGACTTGACTGATACGACCATTAAAAGGTATTTTTACTTGAGTACGTTCGAGATCTCTTTGACTTTTTGCCAGTTTTGCTTTGGATATTTCTAGCTGAGCTTTCATGACCTCTAAAGTCGATGGTAAAGTTGTTTGTTTATTTTTTAGCTGCTGAATTTCTTGCTTCTGTTGCAATAGATTTTGTTTTTCTGCATCTAAATTGGATTGTGAAATTACCCCGTTTTTTCGCAATTGAGATAATCGAGAATATTCTTTTTGTCTAACTTTCAGTTTTTCACTCGCCAGTTTTAATTCCAGTTGATTATTTTCGATATTAATTTCCATTTCTTTCAGATTGGCTTTATTGACTAATAGATCCGCTTGCGATTGTTTAAGTTGCAATAAATAATCTTTATCATCAATTTGCAATAACAAAGTATCTTTAGCGAATATTTCACCTTTTTTAAGTTGTGGATGTATATAGGTAATACGACCCGAAATCTCGGCTTTTGCCTGCAGACTCAGGTCCGGCCGTACAGTACCATATCCAATAATTTCCGGTTTTAATCGTTGCGATTTAACTTCAATATAGCTCACTGGAATACTTGGTCGTTGAGTATCATTGTGAACCATGGCTGGTTGTAATTTTACAATCAAGGTCATCATAACCAGTCCGACCGTTGAAATAATCAGCAACGACTTACGCGATTTAAGAAATCGGCCTATCGATGGTTTATTATGCGACCACAACCTGCTTAAGAAATTTGATTTTGAAGTCATAATCAATTCCGCCTTTTCTATCTTACTTAATTTTTCTATTTTACTTAATATTGGTGCTTTCTCGATATCTCTAACAAGAGCCACACCCATCAACAAACATAGAGTAGATATGTTCAGCCCATTCTGAACTGGCTAATTCTTGGTCATCAATTTCCCACGCTTGCTCTCTTACCGAACGTCCAACAAATGGCATGATAATCATCGATATCAAAGAAAAAGCCGCATATTTGGCTTTTATATTATCAGTAATGGGCGTATTGGCTTTAATTAGCTGAGGCAATATTTTCGCCATCCGTTTTGGAAACCTTTCAATAAACGCTTCGCCGAGTTTCGAATGATCACTGGCAAACTCATCATGTATTAATCGCGCCAAGCTATTATTTTGGGTCAGCATTTTGAGCATAAATTGAATAAATTTTTTAATCGGCTCCTGTTGCGATGATATCTGCTTCATATCCACAAAATGACGCTTGGACATTTGATCTAATAACGCCAGAAAAAGCCCCTCTTTGTTAACAAAATAATATCTCACCATTGCAGAATTAAGACTCGCATGATCGGCTAGATCACGAATAGTGACTTCCCGATACGGCTTAATAGCCAGTAATGCCTGGGCCGCATCTAACAATTTCTCTTTTTGTTGCTGCTGTTTTACTGGGTCTACAGGTCGACCACGGGGTGAAGATTTAGTCATAAGGTCAAACCAATATACGGTTATTTAATTAATCATTTGTTTAATTAAATACTAAATTGAACGGGAGATCAAGTATCTAGCGCTTCTTTATCATGTCGATTCATCATCCTATAAAAATCAGAGCCGTTCATATTGCTGGTGCGATTTTAGACGACCTTGCCTAACAATTCAGGATTCATTCATCAACTAAGAAATATACTGGTACAACTTCATAAGCCATGCACATTTGAGGCAAAAATTAAAAACCAGAAATTGAGGTATAAAAAATGACAAATACTCTATGGAAACTCCCCACAATTAGCACTCACAAGTATGTTGGTCAAGACAATCGTCTTTTATCTATAGTAAAAACGGCGACTCCATTTAAGCATCTGGTTCATCATATTCGTTTTTTCGATAAAAATTCTTTCGATTTTGTGGGCGAAGTAGAAATGATGGAAGTGGGTGAAAAATACCTAAGAACACTTTTTGAATTGAAAAAAAATGATCCAATATTGCTAAGTTATGCTATTACTCCTAGGCAAAAAAAGTACATGGAAAAACTTTCCGGTCTAAAAATCAACCTAGATAAGTACGACTATTTTATGGAAGGATAACCAGCTTCATATTCTTTCTACAGGCTGGTCTACTCAATTTTCACCTTGTATTTATAAGGAGTACACAAATACCGCTCTATCCGACTCTAGATTAATCATTTAACCGTTTTTTACGATAATACTTGATTTAGCATCTCAAAAACGCAATAATTATAACGCCGTTACAAAATTCTGAGGATGGCAAAAAACACTGGTCTTTAAACAAGCAATTGCTATAAGGGAATTACTTAAAGTCTAAGGAATTGAATATTGCCCCGCATCTTTTTCGGCATTAAATGTCGGGTGAAAAATAATAACAATTGCAGGCAATAAAGATGACAGTCGAACCTCAACTCTTCAATATTTTTTTCATTATATTTTTGATCACAATCACAGCCGCAACGATTATTATCCTTAGATCTAACAAGGTTACTTCTTACCTACGCAAAAGACAATTAAACTCCGCCACCCACCACCTACTCAAATCGAAAGACTATCGAGTGATCAACAATATATGTATAACAACCTATTTTGGAGACTTACAATGTGATTATCTCATTGTAAGTCAGTTTGGTGTTTTTATTGTCGAAACCTTTGATCATAATGGAAATATTGAAGGAGCTGAATGGCAGGCGATCTGGAAGATGAGTGAAAGAAAGCAAAAAAACAAATCATTTGATAACCCACTGCAACAAATCGAACGTTATAAAAAAATATTGACTAATATACTTGGAATTAGTAAATACGATATTTTCCCGATAGTTGTAGTAACCGGTGCCGCTCGTTTCACATCAAAATTAATAGAAAATATGACCTTTGGCAAGGGATATCTTGATTTTATATTGGGGAAAAAACGTCCTATTCTATCTCAAGTGAAAACCGAGCAGATCATCAATATAATCGAATCGGAACAATTAAGATCAAGTCGCAATAAATCCGTGCTTAAAAATACTTCCTCGACTAAAAAGCAGGCCAAAACCCACCAATGTCCTAACTGTGGTGGTGACATGATTGTTGAGTTAGTTGAAAGCGGTTCTGATGTGGGTCAACAATTATTACGCTGTACTTTATACCCAACTTGTAGGGGGAGTAAAACCTTGGTTTAACCTAAATTCTATGGGTTTCCTTGTTATCGCAAGATATTTAAAAAATATGATATTAAAAACGTTTCACATGTCGATGACAATAAGGCTGTTGTCCATTTTTTTGATAGTAGTCCTGATGATAATCTTCCGCTTTCCAAAAAGTACTCACTGGCAATAACTTGGTGGCAACGTTTAAACCTTTATCCTCAAGAATTTTGATTAGCTTTTCACTTACCTGTTTTTCATCATCACTTTGATAAAAAATAGCTGAAAGATATTGATCACCGATATCCGGCCCCTGTCCATCAGATTGTGTGGGGTCGTGAATTTCAAAAAACAATTTTGTTAATATTTCAAAACTAACCTGTTCAGGATGATAACTAACTTCTACTACTTCCAGATGACCCGTTTTTTGGCTGCACACTTGTTCATAATGAGGGTTTTCTACTTCGCCGCCCATATACCCGGATTTAACACCGACGACCCCTAGTTTTTGATCCATCAGGTGCTCAAGGCCCCAAAAACATCCACCAGCAAAATATGCCACTTCAATTGTAGGATCTTTTTCTCTTAATTCATCACTACTCACAAATTTAAGCGAAATAGAATTGACGCAATGTCGAAGATCCCTATCGGTCAACATTTCCCCTTCAAAAATATGACCCAGATGACCACTACAATTGGCACATAATATTTCCTTGCGATGTCCGTCTGCAACCAATTCACGCTTTATTGCTCCTTCAATCTCATCATCAAAACTGGGCCAGCCACAGCTGGACTGAAATTTATGTTGTGATTTGTATAAGGGTGCATCACACTGTTTGCATAAATACACGCCGCCCTCAATAAAATCATTGTATTTACCAGTATGGGGTGCTTCTGTACCTTTATTAATAATGACTTTACGTTCTTCAGTATCTAATAGATTACGACTATTTGACATGATGATTTTCCTTTAAAATAAGACTTTCGAACTTGGCAAAATAAAATAATCACTCAGATTTTACCATTAAAAATCCGAGTTTAAACTTATCAATATCGCCCACCCGATAACAACTCCCCCAATGGCCGAGCCTGACAGCGAAATAAGGAAACTAATCAGCCAATATAAAGCAACTCCGATGCTGCCTCTCGAATTGCCATCAATTATTGAACGTCTGAACAACAAAAATGCGTCCGTATTGGACTTTAAAAATCAATACTATCGTGATCCATTGCTTTGTGCTTACATCATCGACTTAGCGGGACATAAAACCCATAAAAAAACGAACCATCCTTTTGCCGCAGATCACGCGATGAGCACCGTAGGAATTGATGATGCAAAGAACTTCCTATCACAGATGTCAACAGATCTTAAACCTAATTTCCTCGCGACAACACAAACACTACCCGACGAACTTAAGTTCATAATGACCAGTAGCTTACTAGCGGCTGAACTAGCTAAAAACCTTTGTAACAATAAGCCAAAAGCCAACACTCTCTACTGGGCAAGTATGGCTCATCAATTTCCTGACTTGCTTTTATGGTACCTCAAACCAAAGCCTATGTGGCGGATCCAGTATAGGCAAGTGAAGCTAGCTAAAAAACTTCCTCTATTTGAACAAGCAAAATTAGGCTTTGAGCTTAATCAATGGCGAACCACCGTTGCTCTAGAATGGCATATGAGTGAACTCAACCAAATAACCTACAGTAAAGCCCTGCCCGACAAAAGAAAACAATTGCTCGAATATATGCGTGTTGGATTCAATGAAAATACCCCAAACCTAAAGGCATGGCAACAGACCGATAGTTGGCAGATATTAACTGCAAACTGGTTGGCTCGTTCCATCCTGTCTCCCTGGATGGCTAATAGCTACCGACACTACTATCGAATTGCCAAACAGTCTTTTGCAATCAATGACAGGAACTTATCCCATGTCATTATAGATTCTATCAGGACCACCAGCAAACATTTGAAAAATAGCCTATTGTTTGTACCAGCCGTATCATTTCTTAATCTGGCGAGCCAAAATCGCTACCCCGACTGGCTCAATGCAGCGCCCAAAAGGCCAATCAAACGAGACCAAAAATATATTCAAAAAATCAACCAACTAAAACAATCTTCTAATCTGCTGGCCGTTCAAAAATTAGTTCGAGAGCTTAGAGAAAAACCTGAAAAATTCTCAAACTCTAACAAGCTTTTTAGAGAAATATTGGGAGTATGTATCAAACGACTGGGATTTTCCAGAGCTTGTTTATTGATTGTCGACTGGCAAAGTAAGCAGGTTTCTACCAGCCTATTTTTACAACAAGAGGATAAACAAAAAATTAAACCTGATTTTAATTTTCACCTCAATACTCCTCTTAAAAAATTTCTGGTTGAGCAAGGGTTCTTATTATTTGATATTAGTAAACACGCTAAAATCTGGCATAAGTTACCTAAAGAAATTATTCAACAGAAGGTCAAGAATTTCATTTTGTTTTCATTAAAACCGGGAAAACGAGTGATCGCTTTAATCTACCTTGATATGCAGGGAGAAAAACCGCCTTCAGTAGAAAAAATAAAAATAGTGAAGCGGTTGCTTAATTCGACAAATAGCGCGATGGCAGGCAATCGAAAAAATTAAACTATAAGCTCTAAATATCATTCAAAAAAAAGAGAGTGCTTACATGCGTTATTTAGTATCAAATACGTTGTTCTTCTATTGGCAACGCAACCGTTTTTTTGCGGAACCCCCCTTTTAAATCTTCCAAAATCATATATAGCGACGGGATCAAAAACAAAGTAATGACCGTAGCAAAAACAATCCCAAAACCAATCGAAATAGCCATCGGAATAATAAATTGTGCTTGTAAACTAGTTTCAAAATAAATGGGTAACACACCAAAAAAAGTGGTCAAGGAGGTTAACAATATCGCTCTAAATCGCTTGCTACCTGATTGCACCACTGCATCTTCTAAACGCATTCCTTCTTTCTTTGCTGTGTTAATAAAATCGACCATAATAAGACTGTCGTTAACGACCACACCACTTAGCGCTATCACCCCATACCAAGATAGCATAGTCAATGAAAAGCCTAATAACCAATGCCCCACAATCGCACCGATCACACCAAATGGTATAACCAACATGATAATAATTGGTTGACCATAAGAGCGGGTCGGTATAGCTATCAAACAATAAATCAGTGCAAGAGCGGCTAACGCAGCAAAGAAAAACTGCCTGCCAAGATCCCTTTGGTCTTTTGCCGCACCTTCCACCCCGTAATCAACCGATGGATGGTCTGCCAAAATGTCTGGTATGGTATTTTGGCTAATATCCATAAAAACTTTATCGGTTTCTACTACCGCTGGATTAATATCGGCTGAAACGCTGATCGAGCGTTTTTGATTGATTCGAGTAATACTGGAAAAACCAGTGCCGATTTCAATATCGGCAACTTGGTAAAAAGGGACTTCGTTGCCATTAGCCGTTCTTATCCACATATTTTCTAAATCTGAAATCGAGCGTCTTTCCACTTTAGGATACCGGATCATGACTTTTAGTTCATCCTTACCTCGTTGAATTCTTTGTGCCTCCTCACCATAAAAAGCCTGCCTGACCTGACGAGCCAAATTAGATAGTGTTAATCCTAAGACTTCTGCTTCAGGTTTGATTTTCAGTTGAATTTCTTGATTTCCGCTACTATAAGAGTTTCGGATATCAAAAACACCATCATATTCAGCCAATTTGTTTTCAAGTTCCTTTGCGGCTAATTCAAGTTCCTCTACATCCGGACCGATAAACTGAAATTCCAAAGCCGCCCCTCCCCGCGAATTGGTACCTGCAAAAAATCTCAAATCTTTTGCACCAGCAATCTCGCCGACCTTCTCACGCCAAAGCTTTTCAATTTCAAAGGCTCCGATCTCCCGTTCTTCCGGTTTAGTCAGTTCCACAAAAAATCCACCGCCTGTGTCACCATTAGTGTACACCATGGTGTGCTTAACGATGCTTTTACCATTTTGCTGAATATTTTCTTCTCCCACGGCGAGAATTGATTCGCTAATTTTATCCAGAGCGGCATTTCGCTGCTTGATTGATGTGCCATTAGCCATCGTTAACTGGCCTTGAATAAAATCACTGGGAATATTTGGAAACATTTCATTTTTCACCAGACCTGCACTAGTCAAGCCAAGAGACACCATAAAAATGGCAACAAAAATGGCCATCGTATTATATCGTTTAGCAATCGCTTTTTTGACTAGAGGTTTATATCGATTTTCGACAATACCTTCTAACCAAATACGAAATTTAGCTTGAATTTCTTCAATAAAATTCGCTTTATTGGGATCGATTGGTTTGTATTTCATATGCGCTAAATGCGCAGGTAATATCCACTTTGATTCCACCAAAGAAAATACCAAACAAGCGGTAACAACGATTGCAATGGCTCTGAAAAAAGCAGCGAAACTCGCATCGATCATCAGCAGAGGTGTAAATGCCGCAATGGTAGTCAAAACACCAAATGTTGCAGGCATAGAAACTTTATGGGCGCCCCGGATCACATTATCAGTTGAATGACCGTGTTCACGTATTTCAGTATAAATACTTTCGCCTATAACAATTGCATCATCCACCACAATTCCTAGCACCATAATAAAAGCAAATAGACTTAACATGTTAATCGAAACGGACCAATCACCCAACAATGGCATAATGATAAAGGCCCCTAGAAAACAAACAGGGATCCCCATCATTACCCAAAAAGCAATCCGAATTCTAAGAAATAATGCTAGAACAAAAAACACCAAGATCGCGCCAGCGATCATATTGCCGATCATCATATCCAATCTTGCTTTCAAGTAAAATGAGGAATCACCCCAAATATCGAGTTTTGCTCCTTCGGGTAACTGGCTATTTTTTTCCACAATATAGTTTTTTACTGCTTCAGCTATCGCTAAATCATTTTGATCGCCGGTGGATTTGACTCGAATACTGGTTGTTTGGTCGCCATCAAATTCTGAATATCCTTCACTTTCAACAAAGCCATCGACAATATTTGCCACATTCCTCAGTAATAATCGTGTTCCGTCGGCATTAGTCCGCAAAACCAAACTACCGTATTCATCTCCAGTATAAGCTTGCCCTTTCGTTCTTAATAGAATATCGCCACCTTCCGTTTTTATCGAACCACCCGGCAAATCAATGGATGAATTTCGGACCGCCATAGAAATTTCATCAAAGGTTAATGAATATTTTTTTAATTGAAACTCTGATACTTCGATACTGATTTCATAAGCTCGATTACCAACGATTTCAGCGATATTAACTTCTGGCAAAGCCATCACCTCATCACGAACCCGTTTTGCTAGTTCCTGACGATTTTTCCTGTCCATACTGCCATGAACGGAAAGCCACATCACATCGCCTTGAAATTCTACTTTGGTGATCATTGGTTTTTCGGTTTGACTTGGAAAAGTAGTAATCGCATCGACCAACATTTGTACTTCATCGAGTTTTTCAGACATCGAATAACCTGACTGAAGTTCTAAGGTAATTTGACCGCGCCCTTCAAAAGCGTTAGAGGTAATTCTTTTGATGCCTTCAATATTCTCAATCGCTTCTTCAACCTTTAATATGACTGACTGTTCAACTTCCTCTGGTGCGGCACCTAAATGAGGCACACTGATTGAAATCATATTAGGATTAAATTCAGGAAACATTTTTTTATTAATAGTGGAATAAGAAAAAAGTCCCACTGCAAATATTCCGAACATCAAAAGATTAGCAGCAACAGGGTTTCTAGCGAACCAGGCAATAATTCCAGTTAATTTTTCCTGTACCATTATAGGTTCCCCGCCTCTTGTACTTTTACCGCCTTAACCTCAAGCTCATCCGATGATTGTTCATCGGGCGATTCACCTTCTTTTGTTGGTCGCTCCGTCGCTCCCTTAGATCCAACCTGAAATTGATTAGTCGCTTTATCATCCACTTTTTCAGCTGTAACATTATTAACATTTAAAGCCTGCTCGCCGTCTTCTTTTAAGCGTAAACTCATGCCATTAACAGCGGTTGTCAATTTGGTCATGACAATCTGATCACCAGTGTTAAGCCCCGCCGAAACGTAAATATTCTGGCTATCCGTTCTTATAATGTCAACCTTTGCAATATTCAGTTTTCGCTCATCGCTAATAAGATATATTTCATTTGTCCCCCTAACCGCTTTGCGTGGTATGGCTACAACGTCAGCTAGTTCGATACCCATAATTTTAGCTTTGACAAAGGTTCCCATTGGGATAGGTTCGACCGTTTTTGAATCGGTTAACAATCCATAAGGGTCGTTAATTTGCGCCACCACATAATTAACTCGACTAGTGGCATCAACGACCCCCTCTGATCGAGTAATAAAAGTAAACCACTTTTTGATTTTTCCAGCTTGCATAGTGGACAACTCAACTTGACTACCAATTTGATTCGCTTGCCCCATCGCTGGAACATCGATAAACGCGATGTCTTGCTCGATAATTGGCAATCTTATTTCCGCGTAATCTACGGCAAAAGTAGTGGCCAGTTGAGAGCCAGTGGTGACATACTGGCCAATATCAACCCGTTTAGTTTTTAACATGGCATCATATGGTGCCTTAATTTTTGTTCGTTGTAATTTAATTTCAGCACTCTTAACGTCGGCCTGGGACGCTTTGACATCTGCTTGTGCTTGTTGTAATTGAGGTTTCCTTAAAGCAAGGATCGGCGCATTCTTTTTTGAGCGGCCCGTTAAACTCCATTCTTTTTCCGCTTGCTTGCCTCTTGCCCGCTCTTCCACTAATTTAGCATTGGCTCCATCTAAGCGAGCCTGCGCCTGTAACAATGCGACTTCATAACTAATAGGATCAATTTCTAATAGCTGCTCTCCTTTTTTAAAAAATCCACCCACCACAAATTTATCAGAAACACTCTTTATTTGACCTGATACTTCAGAAACAAGAATAGTCTCCGTTCTAGGACTAACGCTTCCTTGAGATTCAATTTCAAAAATAACCTTGGCACGGGAAACTTCGATAATATCAACCAATGGTGCTTTGCTGACAATTTCATTTTTTTGGGGTACAGGCGCCATGGCACCCATAAGCATTTTGAGAATGACACCAGCCAAAATAATGGCAACGGGAATTAATACTTTCTTAGTCTTTGATGGCTTTTTTTCAGTAGCGATGCTTGATTGACTATTTGATGGTTGCATAAGCATTTAATCCGAGATTAAGTAATAGGATGTCAAGATGATACTATTTTGACGTATTAGCAGCAAAATGTATCTTGATAAAATGTAAATTCCATTTTCGATTGTTACATTTCATGTCACAAAAAATTAGCGGCTATAGGAAATCAGCCAAAAAAAATTCTTTAATATTGAACAAGATAGGAAATTGAAAGGGAAGATCGGAATGACCTTTTCTTCTTCTCCCATCAAGAGAGCGAAGTAATTTAAATGAATGATCAACTAATTAGTTAGTGTCACTCATCACTAAGCAGGAGTTGAGCTACTCTTCAGCTAGCTCAAAGGAATTACCACAATAAGGACAACTTGCACTTTTTTCTTCAGTTAACGCAATATAGATCCTAGGATGCATGTCCCAAGCTGGCATGTCTTTTGGTGGACAACTAACCGGTAAAGAACTTCTGTCTATTTTAATTATTTTTGGCTCTGAACTCATAGAATATCCTCAAAATTATTCAAACGACCCCCATTTTAGCCTGCTTCAATCAATATTGAAACCTCGATCAGTGGTTATCTTAAGACTAATCACAAATTGAGATTAAACGACGGTAATTAGTAACTCGTCAAATAGTTGCAAAGGATGAATCCCACGCACTATTAAGCTGCAATTGCACCTGCAAGCACTTTTTAGGTGCAATAATATCCTCAATTAGTCATTTATCAGCCTAAACCCCGTTATTGGAAGCTGGCACGCAATTTGAATTGATCGATTAGATCAATGTTCAATCAAATCAATCGTCCAATTAAAACAATTGGTCTCTGCAGTACAAAAAACAGATACCGCAGAAAAATAACTAGAGGAGAGAATATTTTGTATTGGCTAACGGCAATAGTAAGACCTTTCAAACTTAACGACGTCTACGATAAATTAATCGACGAAGGGATTGGCGGTATGACCGTCACCGAAGTAAAAGGACTTGGTAGTCAACGAGCAACAACCGAAATCTATCGAGGCGCTTCCTATTCCAATGATTTTATTCCCAAAATGAAAATTGAAATCGCTGTCAGCGAAGATTCCTTAGAAAGGATCATTGAAACCATTGTCGAATCAGCCAAAACAGGCAAACCAGGTGATGGCAAAATTTTTGTATCAAAAATTCAACAAGCTTATCGAATTCGCACCAATGAAATCGATCTTGATGCCATATAAAAAGCCAGCTTACTCGATAACAAAAAAGAGAATAAAACAATGAATACTGAAGCTTTAATCCTTGAACACCATTATATATTGAACACTATCTTCCTGCTATTTTCCGGCGCTCTGATTATGTGGATGGCCGCAGGTTTTTCCATGCTTGAAGCCGGGCTGGTACGAAGCAAAAACACCACTGAAATATTAACCAAAAACCTTTTATTGTATGCGCTGGCATGTATTATTTATCAGGTAATTGGCTTCAACATTATGTATGTCGAAAGCGAAGCGGCTGGATGGTTACCTAGTTTTGGATTCGGCATAGATACCACAGCAGTAGGCGCAACCCAACCACGAGAAGTCGATTTTTTCTTTCAGGTGGTATTTGTGGCAACCGCAATGTCGATTGTTTCCGGCGCGGTCGCCGAAAGAATGAAACTTTCTGCCTTTCTTATTTTTGCAATTTTTATGACTGCGGTGATTTATCCAGTAGAAGGATACTGGACTTGGGGTGCTGGCTTTTTAGGTGCCAGAGTAGAAGATGGGGGAATAGGATTTAGTGATTTTGCGGGTTCCGGAATTGTGCATCTTGCAGGCGCTGTGGCCGCTTTGTCTGGCGTTATTTTGTTAGGTCCGCGTAAAGGTCGATATTCCAGCAAAGGCATTAAGGCAATGCCCGGTGCTAATATGCCGCTAGTCGCATTAGGGACCTTTATTTTATGGATGGGATGGCTTGGCTTTAACGGTGGATCTCAGTTAACGATGAATTCGATGGAGGATGCCAACGCGGTTGGCAAGATCTTTTTAAACACCAATGCAGCCGCGGCGGCAGGCGCATTAGTCGCCTATTGGCTCAGTACCATTCTTTACGGCAAAGCCGATTTAACCTTGATTGTGAATGGTGCATTGGCTGGTTTGGTGACCATTACAGCGGCTCCCGATTCTCCAACCCCCACCCTAGCGGTTTTATTTGGCGGAATAGGCGCAGGGATTGTATTTTTCGCCATCAACTTTTTTGACAAGATCAAAATTGATGACCCCGTCGGTGCAATATCCGTTCACGGTGTGGCCGGGATCGTTGGTGTGATGCTTGTTCCATTCACCAAAGATGTGAGTTTCTTTACTCAATTTATCGGAATTGCGGTAATCGCAATTTGGGTATTTGGCTCAAGCTTTATCGTATGGTTTGCTATCAAAAAAATAATGGGGGTAAGAATTAGCGAGCAGGATGAATATGATGGGGCGGATGCTTCCGAGTGTGGGATCGAGGCTTATCCTGAATTTGTGGGCAGTCAGAGTTAATTTTTTAACACCTACCTTTTTGAAGCAGAAAAAAAATGATAATCCTTTTGACCTATTTTTAACTCAATGGTTTTAGTTTATCAATATTTTAAGCCATATTTTTTCGACGGTTACTCTTTCATCAAAAAATAATTTGGCATCTATCCGTTTTTCACCACTGACGATTGCCATTTCATTCAAACAATTACGATAGCTTCGATAAATTTTGATAAGGCTTAAC
The DNA here is from genome assembly GCA_964454125.1 of uncultured Kangiella sp. Taxonomy (GTDB): domain Bacteria; phylum Pseudomonadota; class Gammaproteobacteria; order Enterobacterales; family Kangiellaceae. The sequence continues at coordinate 43,000 of CAYVSL010000011.1, read as the reverse complement.
GAATCTTTTAAATTTATTTGCTGATTTTGTTGGGCATATTTAAGTGCATCAGCGGTGTTGCTTGGAGGTGAATTTTTTTGTTCTTCCTCTTCGATTGAATCATTTTCAGAGTCGCGACTTAACACCAAAAACTGTGATAAAAACTCGATATCAACCAACCCTCCTACACATTGTTTGAGATCGATCAAGTCATGGGTTGACTGGTCTAATTCTTTTCTCATTTTTTGACGCATGCCGATAACATCTGATTTAAGTTTTTGTAAATCTCTTTTTCTGTTGATTATTTTTTTTCTTATTTGTTCAAATTTTTGACCTAGTTGAACATCTCCAGCGATCGCTCTAGCTCTAACTAGCGCTTGATGCTCCCAGGTCCAAGCGCTCTCTGTTTGATAGTCGTTAAAAGCATCAATATGGCTAACCAACATGCCGGAATTTCCGGAGGGCCTGAGCCTCATATCAACTTCATACAAAACACCAAGGCTAGTTCGGGTTGAAAGAAAATGAATTAATTTTTGCGCAAAACGAGTATAAAAACGACTGATACTAATCGGTTTGTTTCCGTTAGTTTGGCTTTCGAGTGACTGATCAAAAAGAAAAACCAAATCGAGATCCGAATTAAAACCCAGTTCAGCGCCTCCCAGTTTTCCATATGCGACTACCGCAAATCCGGTATTGGCAGAACAAGGAAAATCATCCACATTAGCGATATCTAACGCATCTGGCTGACCGTGTCGCTCGGTAAGAACTTGCCAACACTGGTTGATGGCGGCTTGAATTATCACCTGCGCTAATTGAGTAAGATATCGATTTACCTGCGATATACTCAATCTTTCAGACAATAGCGCTGCAGCCACCCGCAATTCATTAATTTGTTTAAATCGTCGGATCGCATCTAGAGTTTGTTCTTCATCCTTTTCGTCGATACGCAGTAAACTTTGCTGCAACTCACTTTGTAAATCGCTGGTTTGCAAAGGCTCATACAAACTATTAGGATATAAGAGTTCATCGAACAAAATAGGACTGTCAGATAACCGCTGAACGATCCAGTCACTTCGGCTAACTAAATCTACCAGATGTTGAAGAATCGGTAAATTTTCGCTTAGTAACTCTAGATAAGCTGTCCGTTTTAAGATTGCCTTTAAAATTAGCAGCAAGCTATTGAGTGTTTTCACAGGGTTATCGACAGCTAAACCGATCTCAAGTAATGAAGGAAAAAATAATCTCAAACGTTTTGCGCCGCGTGCAGATAGATTGGTGACGAGGTTGGAATGTCGAAACTCATCGAGCGTCTTAATTAACTTGATGCTATCTGAGTCATTCATTTCAGATAATTTCTCCAACAATTGCGCCTCGCTGATATACCCTTCCCACAAGGATAAATAAAAATCGTCTTGCTGATCAGAATGGGTTCTTTCCTCACCAAACAACGAATTAAAATGCGTATTCATATTCAGCAATACTTTCTCCAAAGCTTGATTGAAGTCTGACCAGTTCTCGAAGTTCATTACATTAGCAATCACTTGTTGAGTCTGCTTATCTTCTGGCAATTGCTGGGTTTGTTTTTCATCTAATTCTTGAATACAATGTTCCACTCGCCGTAGGAAACGATAGCTTTGTGCCAATTCTATACTGGTTTCTGTTGGCAAAAGTTTGACTTCGGCTAACAATGGTAAAACCTTTAGAATACTTTTTTCTTGTAATCGGCTATCGCGTCCTCCTTGGATCAATTGCAGAGATTGCACCATAAATTCAATTTCTCGGATCCCGCCAGCACCCAGTTTGATATTACCTTTTAGTCCGCGCCGCCTGACTTCACGTTGGATCATCTCCTTCATATTGCGTAATGAATCTATCACCCCGTAATCAATATATCGCCTGAATGCAAAAGGAGTGATAATCTCTTCAAGTTGTCGTTTTTCCTCAGTTCGGCCAGTAATGATCCTTGCCCTAACCATCGCAAATCGCTCCCAACCTCTTCCTTGCTCATGATAATAATCTTCCGCTTGCTCAACAGACATCACTAGATTTCCAGAATCGCCATAAGGCCTTAAGCGCATATCAACTCTAAAAACAAAACCATCTTCGGTCGGCTCACTAAGTAATTTGATCATTAGCACACCCATTTTTTGAAAAAAACGACTGTTGGGAATCGAGCGTCGACCATGGCTTGTTTTACCTTCTGATGGATAGAAAAAAATCAAGTCAATGTCCGAAGAAAAATTAAGTTCATATCCGCCAAACTTTCCCATTGCTAGGATCAGCAAATTTTGCTGTCGCGATTTATCATCGGCATTAACCGATTTTTCCGTACTCATCGACTGATCACCATCAGCAAAATTTACCGAACAAGACTGGGGGTTGCCCAATACTTGTTGCAATGAGGCGTAACTCCAAAAATAAGCTGCACGAGTCAATTGTTCCGCTAAAAAACTCATGCGCTGCATCGATTCATCAATCGTTAAAACATCATTTAACTCCAATATTGCAATGGCTGCAGAGTGGGATCGACGTACTTTTCTCAGTATCGCCATTATTGCCTGTTCATACTGATATTGTTTGTTATAGTCGCTTAGATTGGGGACGTCATCGGGTCCATTTTTGAACGGAGGTTTAAACAGCCATAATTTTAGCTGCTCCGCTAAATGATTTTCGAATTGGTTGGCCGAATGGGTTGCGTGCCAATCAAGCTGAGCGATAAGCTGTTGACTTTGGCGATTGACAACATCGGCTACAAAAGTGCTTATTTCGATGGCTTTAGAGATTAGTTGGAATAAATCACCATCAATACTCGTTTCGGATGGTATATTCGACACTTTAAGGGCTGCTAGAGCTTTTTCAGCAAGATTAGTTTGCATCTTGTTACTAGTGGCTAATTGAAAAATGATTTAAACATAGTATATTAGTTTGTCGTTAATGAATACGATCTTGGTCATTAATGCCGAGCTAATTATTAATCATTGGAGGAATAAAAAAATGGCTGTTTTTGAAATGGTAGCAATTATTGTAGTTGCATCACTTTTGGCTGGATTAACCCGTGAGTGGATCAAAACAAAGGGGTCCCCCAAAGTTGATCTTTCTGGCGTAGAAGGGCGAATAGAGAAACTTGAAAATTTGGAGGAAAGGATCAGAGTGCTGGAAGCCATTGTCACCGATAAAGGATACGATCTAAAGAAAAAAATTGACGGTCTATAGCTCATTTTTCGGTTATGCCCTAACCCGAAATATCAGAGTGATGTTTTGGGCCGAGCTCTTAAGAAACTCAGGTAGGCATCTTTTGCAAGTTGGTAATCTGGTTTTAGCTCAAGAGCCTTAATAAAATTTCTTTCTGCCAGTTGATGTTTTCCTTGCGCCTGATAACTTTGAGCCAGATGCAAATAGCCGGGTGCGTAAAAGGGATCAATTTTAATCGTTTTAAAATTCCATTGTAAAGCTAACTCCAACTGACCTAATTCCCGATAGATAAATCCCAGATTAGTATTAGCTTGCAAATAGTCGGGGTTTAGTTGTACCGCTTTCAAATTTGAGCCGATGGCTTTTTCCAACTGACCGTTTAGATATTCGGCCAACCCAAGGGCTTTATAGGCAATTTCATTCTCTGGCTCTAATCGAACCGCATTTTTTGCAAATTCTAACGCTAACCCTCGCCATGAATCATCTGCACCAAATTGAAACACACCCTGACTATAAGCGTCCGCTAGCCCCGCATGGGCAATAGCCAGATTAGGCTCAAGTTTTAATGCATGTTGAAAAAGTTGAATGGCAATTTGATTATCTTCCTGCTTATATCTTTGATAATAATTTTTGCCTTTGAGAAAGTAACCGAATGCCTGACTTATTCCCGCCGTTTGCTCCCTATCAGTAATATTAGTGAGTTTAGTCTGTTGCTCAAGCTGGGCGCTTAACACATAAACCAAAATAAAAGAGACCACCAGCACCATAGAAAGCCCCATCGACATTCGCTTCCAAAGTCTCATCCCTTCTGCAGAAGCTAGGCTAGGCACTCGTTCATTAAAAACCGTCTGATAATGGGGTTGATATTGGGCTTGATAAATCAATATTTTTACTGGCGGTAATAACCGGTATCCCCGACCACGAACTACGCCAATGTATTTTGGGTTTTGGCCATTATCACCCAATGCCTGACGTAATAACTTAACCCGTTGTTTAAGTGTTTCGTCACCAACGACATTGTCTTTCCAAATCTGTGCGATCAGCTGCTCTTGATTTAAGGTGGAAGGTGAGTTTTCGACAAGTACCAGCAGAAGTTGGAAGGAGAGTTTGGGTAGCGCTAGGGCGTGTTCACCCCGCCAAACTTCGCCAGATAAGGGGTCCAGTGTTAGATCAGCAAATTGAAATTTTCGATGGTTTATTTCCTCTGGAGCCAACCGGACCTCTGCCTGTATATTTTGGTGAAGCTTCAGATTAGCGAAATTTCGTTAAAATTCAAGCATTTTTAGCCTCCTTCACCTTATCTTCACTAAATTATAATCCAAGCTTCACCCTTCCTTCATTAAGTTTCGCCCGTTGTCGAGGTAATCTTTGAACCTAGAAAAATCAGTTGAAGTCGGATTAACCCGCCAATACAAGAGGTTTTAATGAATCACACTCAGGTCTTACCAACAGCGACCACCAAACAAAGGCACCCTCCAGGTTTGGCCGTGTGTTTTTTTATGGAAATGTGGGAAAGATTCAGTTTTTATGGAATGAAAGCACTGCTTATCTTCTTTTTGACCCAGCACTTTTTATTGAGCGATGCCGACGCGGCGGATATTTTTGGTAGTTATTTTTCTTTAGTTTACGCCCTACCTATTTTCGGTGGTCTGTTAGCTGACAAGTACCTAGGTAACCGCAAGTCAGTTATCGTTGGTGGCGTACTGTTAACTCTCGGTCATTTTGGTATGGCCTTTGAGGGAGAACAAGCTTTTGTCGATCAAAACGGCCACACGGTGATCGACCAAGTGGCATTGCAAACCTTTTTCTTTTCAATCTCCTTGATTATCGTTGGGGTTGGCATGCTCAAACCCAACATATCAACTATTGTCGGTAAATTGTACCAAAAGGATGATCCTCGGCGAGATGCAGGATTCACCATTTTTTATATGGGGATCAATATTGGTTCAGCGGTTTCGGCAATCGCGTGCGGTTATCTTGGTGAAACATATGGTTGGAACTACGGCTTTGGGCTAGCAGGTGTGGGCATGCTACTAGGGCTAGTGGGATTTATTTTTAGACAATCCAAACTAGACGGCGTTGCCGAAGCACCATTTCCAAAGCAACTCACTCAATCGTTTATGGGAGTTATTCGATTCGAGTATGCCATTTACCTTGGCTTATTTTTATCCGTTTTTGTTATTTGGCAATTAGTTCAAAATCACGCAGCGGTCGGTACATTGCTTGGTGGTACCAGTGTTGTTACATTATTAGGCGTTATTTGGTTTTGCCTACAAAAAGCTGGCAAAGTGGAAAGACAGCAAATGTTTGCCGCTCTAAGCTTGACTTTGGCATCAGTCATTTTTTTCTTAAGCTTTGAACAATCTGGCAGTTCAATGAATCTATTTGCCCAACGCCTAGTTGACAGGAACGTTTTCGGTTTCGAAATCCCCGCATCAACCTTACAGGCACTTAATGCCATTTTTATCGTTATGCTGGCACCACTGTTTGCCAAATTATGGATATGGCTTGCCAACAAAGAAATTGAACCCAGTACACCTATGAAATTTGTTTTGGGTATTTTTCAGGTAGGAATGGGGTTTGCCATGTTAGCCTTTGGTATCGAATTAGCTGAGCCAAATACACTGGTTAGCTTGGTTTGGCTAGTCCTTTCCTATTTACTATTAACCACCGGCGAATTATGTATTTCACCGATTGGCTTGTCGATGATCACCAAATTATCGATCCCTCGACTAATGGGTTTGATGATGGGGATCTGGTTTTTAGGCAGCGCAGGGGCGCAATATATCGCCGGCATCATCGCTAAATTTGCCAGTGCAGATATCCAAGAGAGTGCGAGTCAGGCGTATTATGATACTTTCTCGGGGATTGCCTGGTTAGGGGTGATTAGTGCAGTAGTATTTTTGATGTTTGTGCCTTTGATGAAGCGCTGGATGCATCAGGTTCATTGAGTTTTTGGCTGCCCTTCTCTCATTATTGCTCTCCCTTATTTAAATTTTAACGGGTAGGTATCAATTGCCTAAATCAAAAAGCCGCCAAGTGACAAAAAGGTGCTACCGCCGACTAATCCAACTAGGCTCATAAAACCAATGGGTGTATCACTATTTGGCAGCAGGATAAAGCTCAACTAATTAAATTGAATTTGATCCCTAACTAGATCTCTTGGCAGTTGGTTCTTAATTTTGTTTTTTCTTAGATACCCTAAGCCTATCGAATGTCCATTTAGTGTTAAAATCACTTCACCATCTTGCAGAACATGTGGATCAATTTCAAGATTACGACCTTTGTAAAAATCTTCTGCCTGTTTAAGATCAAGCGAGGCTCTTTGCTGTGTAATCTTATCACCAAAACAACCAACAAACTCATGAGTGGAACGGATTTTATTGGGATAAATTTCTGCCAGCTTTATCCCTGAACGATTGAGGCGAACGACTCCACTGAGATCATCAAATCCATCGGGAAATAACCAGATTTCTTTATTTCTTTGTCTTATCTTTAATGGATAATCCGTCAGGTTAAAAGAAAAATGAGTGGCGTAGTATTGGCTCACCTGTTTCAAGATTTTTTTATCAACATCTATAAAAGGCGTATTTTCTGTAGCAGAATAATAATTCACTTCTCTTGTTTCTGGCTTGCTTAATGCCGCAACAAAAAAACCTTCACTATCGTAAATCTGTGGCAATACATGTAAAAATCCTTCTTTAGTGACCGATTGATCCGCCCCGTCAAATAAATCATTGAGTGGTTCAACTTGAGCGTCCGTTTCAGTGAGCAGATGTGAAACCACTTGCTGATTTTCTTCCGGAGATAAGGTGCAGGTTGAATAGACCAGTCGTCCACCAGGTTTCAGACACTGATAGGCCGTTTCAACTAATTGTTTTTGTAATTTTGCGATTTCTTCAACTTTACACAGCTGCCAATCCTGCAAAGCATTGGCGTCTTTTCGAATCGTACCTTCACCGCCACAAGGTGCATCCAGCAAAACAAAATCAAACAAGCCCGATAATCGTTCGCCCAATTTTCGACCATCAAATTGACTCATGCAGGTATTATAAACACCGCATCGAACCAAATTGGCATGCAGTGCTTTAATCCGACTGGCAGACATTTCATTCGCCAGAATTAATCCGCTATTATCAACCAATGCGGCCAGTTGAGTGGTTTTTGAACCTGGTGCGGCGGCCATATCCAAAATCATGGCATTGGTGAGATTTTGTTTTACACCCATCAACGCCAAGGGCGGCAGCATAGAGCTGGCTTCTTGAATATAGTATAAGCCTTGTAGATGTTCTGGAAGATTTCCTAGGATTGACGAATTCTCAATATTGTCGCTTTCATCATCTGGATTTTTGGTTGTTAGCCAAAAACCTTCCTTACACCAAGGAATGGGCATACTAACCAAACCATACTTATCAAACTCTTTAACGCACTCTGCGACACTAATCTTGAGAGTGTTAATTCGAACACTCTTTCGTAAGGGTTGGCAACAGGCATTCATAAACTCATCGACCTGATTTTCTTTTAGAAAGGTGTTTTTGGCATGAGATAAAAAAGCCTCCGAAATTTTATTCACTGAAATAACGGTATTAACTAGCTTGCTCATTGCGATGTCTAGCTCCAAGCATCATTGCGTTTTCGTCCTCTCAATCCAAACACCCAACCAAACAAAATACCAACAATAATGGTTATACCTCCGGCGAAAAAGACCTCTCGATTAAGGTGCGGCGGCCATATCCAAAATCATGGCATTGGTGAGATTTTGTTTTACACCCATCAACGCCAAGGGCGGCAGCATAGAGCTGGCTTCTTGAATATAGTATAAGCCTTGTAGATGTTCTGGAAGATTTCCTAGGATTGACGAATTCTCAATATTGTCGCTTTCATCATCTGGATTTTTGGTTGTTAGCCAAAAACCTTCCTTACACCAAGGAATGGGCATACTAACCAAACCATACTTATCAAACTCTTTAACGCACTCTGCGACACTAATCTTGAGAGTGTTAATTCGAACACTCTTTCGTAAGGGTTGGCAACAGGCATTCATAAACTCATCGACCTGATTTTCTTTTAGAAAGGTGTTTTTGGCATGAGATAAAAAAGCCTCCGAAATTTTATTCACTGAAATAACGGTATTAACTAGCTTGCTCATTGCGATGTCTAGCTCCAAGCATCATTGCGTTTTCGTCCTCTCAATCCAAACACCCAACCAAACAAAATACCAACAATAATGGTTATACCTCCGGCGAAAAAGACCTCTCGATTAAATCGGCTGGAGATTGCCTCATTGGATTGTGTTAGTCGCTCCAACTCAATATCCATTTTTGCGATTTTTGATTGTAGTTTTTGATTGATATTTTCCAGTGGTTGCATGGTTTTTATTCGGCGTTCTAAAGCATTAACATTGGTTTTGTGGTGCTGTGAGAGATTTTTGATTTTATTTAGCGCATCATCCAAAAGAATATTTGCCGTTGGTGTAGCCGCTAAATATTCTGATTTAATCCAGAACTCTCGTTGTTTGATATCCCTCACTTGGGTATAACCTGTTTCAATATTTTGGCCCACCACCTCCAAACGAGTGCCAGGTGATAGCTTTAAATACACTTTAAACTCATTGGATGGACCAGTGCGGCTCCAAAGTTTCGCCTTATCGTAAACGTAAACAGTTTTAGCAGAAATTGGAAAACAGACCAAGCCTAAGAGGCATAATATACTAAATAGATTACTTTTCATCTTGTTAAACCTGTAACTTTCACATTTATGAATAATCGGAAATTGTATCGCCTGCAATCGCTTAAATAAAGCCTATTTCTTCACTAAAGCGACCTATGCCCGTTTAATTTTACAGGCAAGGAACAATATTTAACGTTACCATGCCCTATCAGGCTCATTATTTAAATGACAACCTGCTAAATGAATGGTTAAATAGCCATAAATGTGTCATTCCAATAGGTTATATCAATGGCCAGTGAATTAGAGCTAAAATTAGCTGCCTGCCCAAATAAATTAAGTAAAATCAAAGAACTAGACTTTCCAGGGATCGCATCTCAAAGCCCCTGGCAAAGCAAACATCTGGCCAATGTCTACTTTGATAATAGCAACTTTAAGTTGAGAGAGCTTGGTATAGGCGTTCGTATTCGTACTGTGGATGGGCGATTGATCCAATGTGTAAAATCCAAAGGCAGAGCCATTGGTGGTCTGCACCAACGAAATGAAGATGAAATTGAGCTTGGATCCCATCAATTGGATACCAACCAAATTCAGGAGCCTTATTTACAAATTTTGGTGGAAGAAGCGCTCGAAGAGGGAGGCGAGTTTAAACCTTGCTTTGAAACTAATTTTGATAGAACCAGCTGCGTTTTAACCTTTTCTGATGCGACTCGAATTGAACTAGCCCTCGACCTAGGCTCGATTGTCAGTGGCGACAATACCCAGCAAATTTGCGAAGTAGAACTCGAACTGCTTGAAGGTAGCGCGGATTATATCTTTGCTATTGGCCGATACTTGATTAAAGAGTTGAATCTTACCTTATCGAATGCCAGCAAAGCCCGCCGAGGCTACAGTCTATGTAAAGGATTTAACCCTCGTCAAAAAGTTATGCAAGTTGCCGAGTTGAGTCAGGGTATTAAAGCAGAGAAGGCTTTCGAACAAATTTGTTTTTCATCACTCAATCACTGGCAATATTATGAGCTTTTTCTTGATCGGGATAATGCTCATGGTGCCATTTTAGAAATGTATCGAGCGCTGATGAGCCTACAACATATCTATCTGGTCTTTGGTGGGCTGATCCCAAGAAATGCAACAAAGGACCTCCGTCGAAGTTGGGATTGGCTGGGAGAAGCCATGCGACCGATTGTTGATGCAGCCAAACATAAGCGATATTTGGTCCGTTATTTGAAATTAAAGGCCGATTGGGATTTAGTGGAGTCACAACAGCAAAAAATTCAAACTGAAGCGGTTGAAATGATTGAACGATTCAAATCATTGTTAACGACCGAACGATATAATCTAATGATGCTGAATATGTCACAGTGGTTATATTGCCGCGAATGGCGGGACTATATTCCAGAAGAAGAGAGAGACAATCTGAGCATGCCGATTATTGACTTTGCTCGAAAACAGCTCGATCATATGCGCAAAGATCTCAAAAGAGATCTCGGTGCCAATCTTAACCTTAAACCCCAAGATTACTTTAAGCAGATCGCTCATTTAAGAAGAGCACTTGATACCGGATTATTTTTTGGTAGTTTGTTCGATAGCCAAAAAAGATTGTCTTATAGGCAACCTTGGTTAGATATTATCGACGGAATTCGAGAACTACAGATGAATCAATATATCTCTGAACTGCAATTGGAATATCATCAACAAGACGAAACTATCGAGTGGTTAGATAAACGTAACAAACCCATTCTCGATGCACTAGAAGAAACCAGAAAATCCGTCTTTAAAACCAATCCTTATTGGGCTTGAAACAAGCTAACTTATTCGCCTAATGGCAATTGTTCTTATTTCAACCTTTTTTCGCGGCACGGAGGCCTTCTCCTACCCAAAAAATGAGATTAAAAATCAGCCTAGAACTTAGACTCGATCTTAAACCGATACTTTGTCTGCACAAAACCAGACTCAAAAGATCGGGAATGGATTAATTCCAGTTTCATATCACCTCGAGTGTTAGCAAAAAGTGGTAACCCTTTTCCCAAAATAATCGGTACCGTGGTCACTGTGATTTCAGTTAATAAATCGGCCTGAATAAATGACTGAATGGTAATGCCACCATCTACGTAGACATGTTTGATCCCTTGGTTTTGCAGATCAACCGTTAGTAACTCTACCTTTCCCGAATACAATTCTGCCAATTCAGCAAATTGATTGGGGATCTGCTTCCAACGACGGCTAAGCACAATGACACGTTTATTGTGATAAGGCCAAGTGGGGAAAGCAACTACTTTTTCAAAGGTATTTCGACCCATGACAATACAATCAACGCTGCCATAAAAATCGTCATAACCATAATCTTCTACTTTACTATTATTGCTACTGGTTTCTAGCCAATCCAGCTTCCCGTTGTAACGGGCGATATAACCATCCAAGCTAGTCGCTATAAAGACTGATATTTTGATATCCATAATATAAATGACTCTGTTAATTTATTTTGGCGGTCTGCCAATGCTCTTCAAAATAACGGATAATTTCATCTGGCTTACTATCAGCCATTTGAACATCAATATCCTGCCCTAAATGTTGTAATGCTTGTAACAAAACCTTAGCGGCAATCTGTTTATTGATCGCTAAAGCACCCTTTCCTTTACTCAATTTTTCGCCAGCAGCATCTTTAACCAAAGGTAAATGATAGTAGCTTGGAGGCGCCTCTGCAAAACAATGGTAAAGAAAATTTTGTCGAGGCGTTGAATCTAAAATATCCTGCCCTCTGACAATATGGTTGACCCCTTGCTCAATATCATCCGCAACCACTGCTAGTTGATAAGCAAACAATCCGTCTCTTCTTTTGACCACATAGTCCTGGGTGTCCAAGTCGGTATCAAATTGACAGCAGCCTAAGATTTGATCATCGAAAATATCAAAGCGGGATGAAAATTTAATACGGGTAGCTTGATCGCACTTAACCGGTAAGTTCCGATCGCGACAATAACCATCGTATATTCCCTGATTACGCACCTCGATCATCTTACGACTGCAATTGCATTGATAAACGATCTTCCTTTCAATTAATTCCTCAAACCTTTGTTGATAAAGATCGCTTCGTTGGCTTTGATAAACAACCTCATCATCCCAAAACAACCCAAATTCCTCTAGGCTGATTAAAATAGAGTCGCTGGCACCTAAAATTTCTCTGGGAGGATCTAAATCTTCGATCCTAACCAGCCAACGACCACCTTTTTGTTTAGCAATCATATAGCTGGCCACAGCCGCCACTAGCGATCCCAAATGAAGTGGCCCTGTTGGGCTAGGGGCAAAACGACCAATCCAAGGCTTATTACTTGAGTTGATATTATTATATTTTTTTTCACGGGGTAGCATAATCTGATCTTAACCTATCCCTTGTGGTACCTCAAAAACAAAACAAGCGCCAAAAGGCGCTTGTTTAGGAGAAAATGGCTTTAATTATCGATTAACATGCTTCTCTTTAATTTCATCTAAGGTTTTACAATCGATACAAAGTGTAGCTGTGGGGCGAGCCTCTAATCGGCGAATACCAATATCAATCCCACAAGATTCACAATAGCCATACTCTTCATCGCCAATCGATTGAATTGATTGGCCAATTTTTTTAAGTAACTTTCGCTCTCTATCACGAGTTCGAAGTTCAATACTGAATTCTTCTTCCTGGCTAGCTCTATCAACAGGGTCAGGAAAATTGGCCGCTTCATCCTTCATATGAGTAACCGTTCGATCCACTTCTTCCATCAACTGTATTTTCCACGCGTCTAGTATCGCCCGAAAATGATTCACTTGATTCTCGTTCATATACTCTTCGTTTTTCTTTTCTTTATAGGGTTCAATCCCTAAAGCACCGAGAGTCGTTGAGGTAGCAGCTGTAGGCTTCTTTTTACTTGGCATTTGTGTCTCCGCCAGTTTAACTATTTGATATAAAACAGTTTTTTATACTTCTGTTGGTTACGAAAAAAGCTTTTTGATAAAAATCCAAAAACGACATTTTATCAAGGCGCGGATTTATAGCATATACGCGAAAATAGAACAATAAATTTCTTCATTTTTTGAAAACTTATTGGGAAGACCGTAAATTCATATTCCGCTCGGTTGAAAGCCAAAACAACCAAGTCTAGCAATAATATTTTATCGATTTCTTGTGACTGATAGGCTTTCATCAATAATAGCCGGGATCCCAACCAAAGCTAGAGCTAATATTCACAAATTTCATACCCTTTAGGTAATTCGGATTGATAAAATGGCATCCGTTCTTTATTACTGCATGAAGAAAAACGACTGAAAAAACCACCCATTCTAACACCATACACCACGCCAGACGGTAAATTAAGATCGACCGAGGATTGGCTTAACTGCTTATATAAATCAGACCAAACGAGTAATGCGCCACTTGCACCGGTTAAGCCAGTCGGTTCATTATCATCTCTGCCAATCCAAACAACAGCCAACTTAGTATTGTCGAAACCTGCAAACCAGCTATCTCTCAAGTCATTGGTCGTCCCTGTTTTACCCGCTAAATCGACATTAGGAAATCGCCAGGACAGTGATTTAGCAGTCCCTGTTTTGGTTACATGAGTTAGTAAATAACGCACGATAAATGCCGCTTCACGATCAACCACTTGTTCACTTTTTCTGACATACCGGTTAACGAGATTGCCGTATTGATCTTGCACGGCAATCAGGGTTTGCGGCCTGACCGATACCCCTTGATTAGCAATTGCCTGATATAAAATGGTCACTTCAAGCGGTGACATTTCCTTGCTGCCCAAAGCGATTGAAGGAAAAGCTGGTAGCTCTCTTTCAAAACCCATGTCAGTAATGGTCTCAACAATTTCATCAATCCCCACTTTCATTGCCAATCGTGCCGTCGCTAGATTATAGGAATTGATTAATCCATCTGCCAGCGGAATAAGTGCATTTTTATCACCATGCTGTTTTCTGTCATAATTTTGCGGAGACCAGACGCTACCGTCAGTTCCAGTCAAAGAAAAGGTCTGGTCTTTAATTAGCGTCACAGGGTTAAAATTTTTCGGATTTTGCAACGCGCTCAAATAGACAAAAGGTTTAATCACTGAACCAGTTTGCCGGTAGGCATCAATGGCGCGATTAAAACCAACATAATTTGGTTGCCTGTCGCCGACCACGGCTTGAATTTCACCGCTGGCAATATCCGTTAAAATAATGGCACCTTGCAATTGTTTGTTTGGGTCTAGTTGAGTCAAACGTTTGCTCAGTGCATTTTCAGCTTTTTCCTGTAAGATAGGATCAAGACTGGTAAACAGTTTCAGTCCGTCTTTTTTTAAAGAAGAAGCGCTATAATCGCTAGATAGTTCTCTCTTAACCATCCCCATAAATGCTGGAACCCGGCTAGTTCGAGTAGGTGCTTTACTAACCACCATTAAAGTCTTGGACTTGGCCTCTAAAAAGCTTTGAGCGTCAAGCAAGCCCTGTTCGTTCATTTTGCTCAAAACTAAATCTCTCCTTTGTTTAGCTCTTTGGGGTTGTCTTCTTGGGTTGTAATAAGAAGGTCCTTTAACCATACCAATCAATAGAGCAACTTGGGACAAATTTAGTTTGGATAATTGACGGTCGAAATAAAATTCACTGGCTCTGGCAAACCCATGTATTGCAGTATTTCGATTTTGACCTAAATATACTTCGTTAATATAGGCTTGCAATATGGTTTTTTTGTCATAGTGTATTTCAGCCAATAAAGCCATTATTGCTTCGCGACCTTTGCGCCATAAACTTCTCTCATTGGTAAGAAAATGATTTTTTATTAACTGCTGAGTTAAGGTACTTCCACCCTGCCGGATCTCCCCTTGACTTAAATTGCTCCACACCGCACGAGCAATTCCTTTCAGGGATAATCCCCAGTGATCATAAAAAGTCCGATCTTCGGTGACCAGCAATGCAGCAATAAAGTCAGCAGGTAAATCATCAAGTGTGATTAACTGCCGATCTTGAGTATCGTTGTTCAGGTTGATTTGAATATTACCCAGCAATAACGGATCTAAACGAAGAAAATTAATATTCTGTTTCGACTCGAAATCTTTGAGCGAGTCGATCTGATCAGAATGAATGGTTAGCTGAATAAATTGAGTGGCTTGCTCGCCATCCCAAAATTTAAATGGTCGAGTATGTATTACCAGTGTTTGTTGATAGGCTTCATATTCACCACTGGCAACCGCTTTTATTGATTTTCGATAACCCAGTAAATTAAGCTCTTTTATTAGATCAGAAAATTTAAGAGGCTGACCCAAAGAAAAAGTGAGTGGACGAGCATAGACTTTAGCGGGAATATCCCACGCTTGTTGATCGAATTCATTTTTTACTTTTGAGTCCAGATAGATTATCAAAATCAGTAGGAAAAAAATACCAATGAGCGATAATTTTAAAATAAGTGATTTTAGATTTCGTAGAAATATCGATTTTGTCATAGATTGTGGCAAAGCGTATTAATATTTATAACAATTACAAGGTGTATTTCTTGCGGATCAGTTTTCCCTTGTAGCGGATCAAAATTCCTTCTTTATCGATCAATACCAAAACTAGGTGAGGTGCAATCGTTTCGCCCTGTCCATAAAAAGCTCCATTTAATACCACAAAACTCTTATCAACATTGCTCGATACCGCGTATGAGCTTATTTCTAATTCCGGTAGTTGCTGTTTTTCAAGTTCAGTTAATGATTCGAACTCAACCGTTTCACTGGTTTGCTCTGCCTCCTTTTGTAGAAAGGTTGGCGGAGACGTTAACTGCGAGTTTGTTGCTTCTGCTTGCTTTTTACTGACCTGACTCAAACCAGTCGATAGCTTCAATTTTTTAGGCTGATATTTTTGTTTGATATTTTCGGTATTTTGCTCTAATTCACTGGCATTTACAGATACGATTTTTTCGCTCTCCACATCAGTTTCTGCATTATGACCTAGGTCAATGAGTGATTCAGACGCGTGTTCAATATCAGTTGTCATTATTGGTTTATTTTTACTTGAGTCAGGAAATTTTTGCTGTTTAAAAATAGGGGCTTTCTCCAAGTTTTCGGCAGTATTATTTGGATAAAAATAAAAGCCAACCCAACTGGCAAGCAATATCAACAGTAAGAGAGCTGAAATAAATTTCCAGAGGAGTAATTTCTTGAGGATCCATTCATCACTTAACATTTCATCATCAAAATGAGAGTCTTCGACGCTTGGGACATCACTATTGGGCAAGACATCTTCAGAATTTTGGGGTTGGTTGAGCGATTCTAATAATATTGACATAACATCATCTCTAACTTTAACTAATATTGTTGCAATTGAGGGATCCCGACTAACGTTTCACCATTAATCGTTAAAATAGTTCGCATTCCTGCAATACCATCAGCATTGATGTTACGTTGCCCTTGGTAGATTTTTAACGCATTTTGCAATGGTAAATTAAAAATCTGTGTGGTTAATAATTTGTCATCAACCAACCGCTTCATTTTCTCAGCTAACCAGCCAACAGCTAACCCTTGATCTCCAATATGCAGATCGCCTCTATAGCCATCGGGCGCTTGCCACAATAATTGAAAATCACCGGTCCATATTGTGGACAATTCATCGACCCGAATAGTCATTTCGCGTTTACCAAATTGAAGCGTAGCATCTAACCCAGAGAGTTCTTTTAAGGTTCCCCAAAATTCCCCCTGCAATCCAGCTGAAAATTTTAAAATCGCCGGACGATTTAATTCTCTTAACTGCTGCCAATTACCATTCATGGAACGACAGACTAATCCAAAACTTGCTGCAAAATCACATCCTGCACCATCCGTCAATGGAGTATATTTGACTTGCCATAAAAGCATTAATTGCTGCATCGACCAATTGCCATTAATATCCCAACGCTCATCGGCTAACATTCGTTCGATCAATGATGCCTGTAGATTTCCTGAAGCAGCTTGCCGACTATCAACAAGCTCCTTGTCAGCAAATTGATTATCAACCGATTTGGCAACTTGTTCCGTCATTGATTTGGCGGGGTTGGATAAAAGCGATGGCTCGGTATTTAAGTCATTTGAGTCCGTTTCATCTACAACAGACTGGTTAGAGCGTTGTCCTAACCAGAATGACAATCCGATAAAAATGACAATTAGAACAATCCCCGCTCCCCAAGCTAAAAATTTAGGCCACGAATGGAGTTCTGGTGGTTTGCTATGATGAACTTCGCCCATTACATCACGAATTGCATCACCCATTATACGGGAGTTTACTAGGTTTTTTTTTCGACTAGTCGCAGCAACGAGCGCCCTATCACAAATGGTATTGATTAATCTTGGTATACCAGAGGTTTTGGCATGGAGCAATTCAATCGATTGGCGGGTAAATAAACTTTTTCGGCTTCCGGCGATCCTGATCCTGTGCATGACATAAGCCATCGTTTCTTTCAGATTAAGTGGCCTTAAGTGATATCTGGCGGTTATTCTTTGTCCCAGTTGGCGTAAATCTCTTTGCGCCAATTTTTCCTGTAGTTCAGGTTGCCCGACTAAAATGATTTGCAAAAGCTTTTTTTGATTCGTTTCCAGATTGGTCAATAACCTAATTTGTTCAAGTACGTCAGTATCAATATTTTGCGCTTCATCGATCATCACCACCACACTGAGACCTTGTTCATAACAGCTCAATAAATATTGGCTCAATTTATCGGTCAATATTTTCAAGCTGGAACAATTTTCGGGGTAATCGATACTCAGTTCATCGCAAATAGTGGCCAATAATTCCAAACTGTTTAGTTTGGGATTAAGCACAAAAGCTAGCCGTGTTTTTTCTGGTAATTGCTGTAGCAAGCAACGACAAACCGTTGTTTTACCAGTGCCGACTTCACCAGTAAGCAGCACGAATCCACCCCCATCTTCAACGCCATAAGTTAAATGGGCGAGCGCTTCCCGATATCGATTACTCATAAACAAAAATCGCGGGTCCGGCGAAATAGAAAAGGGTCGTTCGTTTAATGAAAAGTGAGTTAAATACATATTTTATGAAATTGACTGTTTGTTCTGGATTAATCGTTCTATTTCAAGATTTAGTTCGGTTTTTATTTCTTTAATTTGGCGAAGACAACAAATACAGGTATATTAACACCAGATTCTTTAAATACTCAAGGGGAAGCATAATGAGCGACAATACTACACCAAGTCAAGAAGAAACCACCAACCAACCAACAAAAAAAGACCTATCCCAAGATGATAGAACGATGGGCATGTTTTGTCATTTGGCATCTTTTGCAGGATATATCATCCCCTTTTTTGGCAGTATTATCGGTCCCCTTATCATTTGGCAAATGAAAAAAGACCAGTCTTCTTTTATCGATTATCACGGTAAAGAATCTCTCAACTTCCAAATTACTATGGCGATCGCTTATTTCGTCTCGTTTATTTTAATGATTGTCGTCATTGGAATATTCCTGTTGTTTGGTTTAGCTATTTTTAATTTGGTCGTGGTTATTATTGCAGCCATCAAAGCAAATGAAGGCGTGAAATATCAATATCCGTTAAATTTCAGATTTATCAAATAACGAAATAATCAGTAAAAGTCATGCAAACCTATTTAGTCGGCGGCGCCGTTAGAGATCAACTACTCAACTATCCCGTGATCGATAGAGATTGGGTCGTAGTAGGTGCGCTTCCCGACGAGCTACTGGCCAAAGACTATAAACAGGTAGGAGAGGACTTTCCGGTTTTTCTTCACCCACAAACCGGTGAAGAGTATGCACTTGCACGCACCGAGCGAAAATCAGGCTCTGGTTACAAGGGGTTCGAAGTTTTCACTTCCGTTGATGTCACCTTACAAGACGATTTGATTAGAAGGGATCTAACCATCAATGCCATGGCATTGGACGAAAATGATCAATTGATTGACCCGTATAATGGCAAAAAAGATCTGAATGACAAAATTCTGCGACATATCTCCCCGTCTTTTTCTGAAGATCCCTTGCGAGTCTTAAGAGTGGCTCGATTTGCCGCCAGATATCACCACTTGGGATTTAGTATTGCCCCTGAAACGGAAGAATTAATGACTCAATTATCAGGTTCGGGCGAGTTAAAAGCGCTGACCGCAGAAAGAGTTTGGAAAGAAACGGTCAGAGCATTAGATGAAAAATCCCCTCAAATATTTTTTCAGGTACTAAAAAAATGCGGCGCACTAACAGACTGGTTTGCCGAACTTGATTGTTTGTGGGGGATCCCTAATCCTGAGAAATGGCACCCGGAAATTGATACTGGGATCCATACCATGATGGTATTGGAACAATGTGTATTATTATCGAATGATTCAGCCACTCGATTTGCCGCCTTGTGCCATGATCTTGGTAAAGGTGCGACGCCGAAAGAACAATGGCCGAGTCATCGAGGCCACGAGAAAATGGGTATCCCTCTGATCAGGCAAATGAGTAAACGCTTAAAAGCACCAACCGATCATATTCGATTAGCAGAACTGGTCAGTGAGTTTCATCTGCATCTGCATCGCATTGAAGATTTAAAACCCAAAACCATCGTGAAAGTCTTGGAACAAACTGACGCATTTAGAAAACCGAAAAGATTTGAGCAGTTTTTAATCGCTTGTGAAGCTGATTTTCGAGGAAGGACGGGATTTGAAACAAGAGATTACCCTCAATCGGACCTAATGAGAAAGGCGTTGACGGCCTGTCAGGGGATTTCGACTAAAGCCATTATTAACGAAGGCTACACCGGTAAGCAAATCGGTGAGCAGATCCACCGCCAGCGTGTGAGTGTTGTAAAACATATGATTTTTTCTAGATTTAACCACTAAAGCATCATATAAACCAATACAGCACCAAGTCCTAGTCGATAAAATATAAACGGCTTAAAACCAACCTTTTTCAAAAAAATCAAAAAGAAATGGATGCAGGTCAAAGCCGCTACCGCAGATACGGCTGATCCCAACATAATCATCAACCAATCGACCGGTAATTCGCCAGTCGCAAGTTCATAAGATTTTAACCCACCCGGTAAAATAATAGCCGGGATCGAAAGCAAAAAAGAAAATCTGGCTGCTGCGGTACGAGTTAAACCAAGTAATAATCCCGCCGTCATGGTTATTCCCGAACGGGAAGTGCCAGGGATCAAAGCAATCACCTGCGCACAACCGATAAATAGAATATCGATGATACCTAAGGTATGTTCATCTCTTTCTTCCTGAGAACGGTTATCTGCCCACCATAGGACTAAGGCAAATAAAATAGTTGTTACAGCAATAACCTCCGTCGTTCTTAAATAATTATCAACGACTTTAAAATGGTTGAACAAGTATCCGACTATTCCAAGAGGGATCGTTCCCCAAATAACCGCCCAAGCAAGCCGACCATTGACCGATTTTTGGCCTTTAAACACCCAAGCAAACCAAGCGAGAGTCATCTCGGCCACTTCTTTACGAAAATAAATCAAAACCGCCATTAGTGAGCCTACGTGAACCGCTACATCAAAAGCTAAGCCTTGCTCGACCCATCCAAGCAATTGGGATGGCAGTATTAAATGAGCCGAACTTGATATTGGTAGAAATTCGGTAAAACCTTGTAATAAAGCCAAAAGTACGGCCTGTAACCAATCCATATATCGTTTTCCTGTTTCACTATTATTTTCGCGGCCCAGAGGCACGCTCCTACCGGTTTCTCGTTTCTCAGTAGGTGCAACCGTCCCGGCACGAATTTCCTAACGGCTAAATTGATAAATCAATGCAAGCACTATCAATTCAGCGAAAGTAATCACCCAAAAATAGAGCCCGGCCAATAAAATTTTGGCTGCTCGGCTTTCTGCTTTTTCATTTTTAAGACTAAGAATCGTCCCTCCAATCAAAGCAATTCCCATCACCACCGCAAGATAGCTTTTCCAAGCAACTAATTCAGCAGCCTGCGCAAAGGGGCTGATCAATAGGAGAAAGATAGTTAGTGCTATTTTATTTTTCATAGTTTCCGATCTGATATTAACTTTAGCTTACGGAGCCGCTCGAAGCCGCCACATTCTACTATAATCGATGCAAATGGTCTTGCAATGTAAATCCTTTAATTTCTCTTTCCCGTTTTTTACTCAAAAGAATCACCTTGATCACTTCTCCCATTTGCCCTGGCATGAGTAATTTTTGCAACGCCTGACTTCGTCGATAACGTTGTTCAGGCGTTTTATTCATCGCTGCTTCATCGTTTATTTCCGTAATGCCGTTCTCCAGTAAAAAGCCCGCCTGAGTGGTGAAACCGCTTATTTCCAGAGAATTATCAAATGCCACGCGAGCAACTTGGGTAAAATCAACATGGGCGGTTATGTCCTGCAATCCCACATATTGTAACGGTTCAAAATGAGAATGGTGACCGATAAAACAGGTCAGGCTTCCCTGGGCCCTCTGCGGGTGATAAAACTCCGATTCCGAATAACCATAGTCGACTAATAAAATTGCACCACAATCTAGAGATTTGGCAAGTGCTTTAATCCAACCTTTAACTAATGCCCTGTACTCGGTGGTGTATTCGTCCTGGTAACGATCTTGAGCATCTTTGCCAACTAACGGTCCGGGCAAATTTTCATCATCCACTTGCTGCATCAGGCATTCGACAAACTCACCCTTTTCATAAGTCACCCCTATTTGCAACCATTGACCATTAACTCGTTTGATCCTCTCACACGGGATCGCATCGATCACTTCATTGGCTAAAATCAGACCATGCAGTTTTTGCGGCAATTGATCGAGCCATTTAATTTTGGAAAAATAATCCGGTAAGCGCTGTTTTAAGAGTGCTCTTTGTTGGTTCTGTAGCGGTGCCGATGGTTCAAGAATAAAATACCGGGCTGGTAGAGCCTGCAAATGCTCCAATTCGGTCAGAAGATTGACAGCCAATATCCCACTTCCCGCACCGATTTCTAGCAAAATTTTGGTTGGTTCTACTGAGTCTTTAAAAAATTGCTGGACACTTCGAGCGAGGCATTTAGCAAAATGATCACCCATTTCTGGCGCGGTGATAAAATCACCTTTTTCGCCAAATTTATGCAAACTGTTTTGGTAATAGCCTAATCTAGGTTCATATAAAGCCATTTGCATAAATTGTGAAAAAGGCATTTTTCCGTTTTGATTAACCATTTCTGACTGAATCTTTGCAGATAGGCGATTTTGAATATCTTTTGCCTGTTCAGAAATTTTGAAAGATTTTATTGGTTTTGAGCTTTGATTCATTTTTTAATTCGGTGTTTTCAATGAATTGATCAATAATGGATCCTATCGCCTTTCAATGATGATATCTATGGAAAACAATCACAAAGTTGCTTTAGTGACCGGGGCTGCCCATCGACTGGGCAAGAGTATTGCTATTGAACTACATCACAGAAATATCGATATTGCCATTCATTGCGGGCAATCAATTGAGGCAGCAAACTTTCTTTGTGAAACGCTTAATACCAAACGGAGCAATAGCGCTTCGGTGTTTCAATGGGACTTAACCGGACCCGATGCAGTAGAGAATCTAATCGACCAAACAATCCAAGTTTTTGGTCGATTGGATTATCTCGTTAACAACGCGGCTATTTTTTATCCAACCCCCTTTTTAGAATCTTCCTCCAATGAACTTAATTCATTTTTGCAAATCAACGCGGTGCAACCGATCAAGTTAATTGAGGCGGCTTTCCCTTTTGTAAGAAAAAATAACGGGTCAATGGTGAATATTATCGATATTTATGCACAGCGCGGACTAACGAAGCACAGCCATTATACTGCGAGTAAAATGCTATTGCTGGAAGCTAGCAAAGAATTAGCCTACCGTTTTGCACCGGATGTCCGAGTGAATAGTGTTTCACCAGGCGCTATTTTATGGCCGACAGATAACGATAAGAAAGATTTTAAAAAACAATCTATCATTATTGAAAATACTGCGCTTAAAAGAACGGGTATTGCTCAGGATATTAGTTTGACGGCGGTTTATTTATTACTGGATGCACATTATACTACCGGAAGTGTTATCAATGTTGATGGGGGGCGGCGGCTTTATATTTAGAGGACTTTAATCATTCCATTGTGTCGGCTCCAGTTTTTGCAAAGTCTTATCAAATTCCTCCCAATATTCCGCATAGGTTTTATCGCTTTCAGGGTGCCTTAAATCCGGTGCAAGTTCCGACAAAGGCCATAATACATAGGCATTTCCCAATATTTCACCCCGAGGCAATTCAACCGGTTTATCAATCTGCAAATCCCCAAACAGCAAAACATCGATATCGATATTTCGAGCGCTAAATTTTTTGCCGCCCTTTTTTCGTCCCAACTGGATTTCTATTTCTTTTAACTGACCAATTAAAAAAGACAGCTGATCGACAGAACTAGCATATTGGGCAACAAGGTCACTGGGACTTGATCGATTTAAATCTAAATCTTTCGCCTCAAATTTCGCCACCAAATTCAAAAAATTATCGCCATTAAATCCGACCGATTCACTTTCGAATGTTCGAGAAAAAACAATCGAAGGAAATCTTAAACGCAATCGTTCAATCGTCTTGGATACATTTTTTTGTGGCTCAATATTACTACCAATGCCAATAAATATATCTACCACTTTTCGCCTCGTTCAATTTTGACACCGACACTTTTTGCACAGCTCACCGCGCCCGGCTTGTCTAAAGTAATAGACAACCATTTTACCCCAAAATCTTTAATCACCATTTGTGCAACCGCTTCGACCAGAGCTTCAACCAGTTGATAACGACTGGCTTCCGCCATTTCTTCAATGGCATGTGAAATCGCTTTGTAATCCAACGTATCTTGCAAATCATCACTCTTAGCGGCCGCAGTAAAATCGGTTCCAAGTTCGATATTAAAAACCAGACGCTGGCGGATTTTTCTTTCCCAATCAAAAACGCCGATGACGGTTTTAATTTCTAAATCTCTGATAAAAACAATATCCATTAAGAATCCTAATTCCCAATATGTTATTTTGATAATACTATTTATATCACTATTCATTTACAATAGCTCTACCGTTTTCATTCCAGATGTTTATCCTTGAAATTAATCACAATGGATCTATTTTTTAGTCTAAGTCTATTTTTTGGCTATTTAGCCGGTTCAATTTCATCAGCTATATTGGTCTGTCGCCTATTTGGCCTACCTGACCCCAGAACCGTTGGTTCGCATAATCCTGGAGCAACCAATGTGCATCGGATCGGTGGTCGCTGGATGGGCATTTTCACTTTAGCAGGTGATTTTTTAAAAACCGCCCTGCCGATGGTGTTGGTGTATAAATTGGATTACGGCAGAGAAGCTAGTTTATGGGTAGGCGTCATGGCGGTTATTGGCCACTGTTTCCCACTCTATTTTTCCTTTAAGGGAGGGAAAGGAGTGGCAAGCATGATGACAGTCGTTGCGTTGGTTATCTCTCCTTTTGCCATATTGATAGTCGGAACCTGGCTGCTGACAGCCTATACCTTTGGACGATCTTCGGTGGCCTCAATTCTTACGAGTATCGTGATCCCTATTTATGGCTATCATTTTAAACCGGGGTTATTGGTACCCCTTTGTGCGCTATCTGCGGTTGTTTTGATAAGGCATAAAAGCAATATTGCTAATTTATTGCAAGGTAAGGAACCACTGATCGAGCGCTAGCCAGTAAATGCCTCCGACATAGGCCAACGAGGATGAACTTTGATGGAGTAGGAAGTAGGCAGTTGAGTATTTTCCTGCTTAAAATGACAATAACCCGCATAAGCAATCATCGCACCATTGTCAGTGCAATATTCATGGCGAGGGTAAAAGACTTCGCCATTGAGGTTTTTCATCAATTCAGCCAGTTGTTGGCGTAACACAATGTTGGCGCTCACTCCGCCAGCAACCACCAACACCTTTCTACCAGTCTGTTTGAGAGCTCTCTTGCATTTAATCGCCAATGTATCAACGACTGCATCCTGAAACGCTTTAGCAATATCAGCTTTGGATTGATCGCTTCCATCAGAAGCTGCAATTTTATTGGCGGCAAAGGTTTTTAGCCCACTAAAGCTAAAATCTAATCCAGGCCGATCGGTCATTGGTCTGGGAAAACGCATGGTTTTATCCGTGCCTTTTTCAGCCAATTTGGCCAATATTGGGCCACCCGGATAATCCAACCCCATAATTTTAGCGGTTTTATCAAAAGCCTCTCCCGCAGCATCATCGATTGATTCACCGATTATTTGATAATCGCCTAATGCCCTGACATCGACCAACATGGTATGCCCGCCAGAAACTAACAAGGCTAAAAAGGGGTATTCCGGTTTATTTTCCTCAAGCATCGGGGCTAATAAATGTCCCTCAAGATGATGAATTCCAATAGAAGGTAGTTTCCACCCAAATGCCAGAGATTGCCCAATAGTTGCTCCTACCAACAACGCACCGATCAACCCTGGGCCTTGAGTGTAAGCAATGGCTGACAAATCATGGTGGTTGATATTGGCTTGCTTAAATGCAGCGTCCACCAGTGGTATTATTTTTCGTACATGATCCCGAGATGCCAATTCCGGAACAACACCGCCATATTCACCATGTAATTCGATTTGAGAATAAAGCTGATGCGCAACAATACCTTGTTGCTCATCATAAATAGCAATGGCTGTTTCATCGCAGGATGTTTCTATACCTAAAATTTTTGTCATGATAAAAACCTGGAAAAACTAAAACAATTGCACCACAGAGGCACAAAGAGCACAGAGTCAATGCCGTAATAAAGCTCAATCCTATTGATAAATACTAATTTAACTCATTGATATAAATGAATTTATACTTTATAAATCGTTTTTTCCCTCTGCGCTCTCTGTGCCTCTAGGGTAATAAATCTTTTTTCTATTGAATTTTTTTATGAATCATTTTCTGAGATAATACCCTGCATTTAATAAACCACCAAAAACTATCGAAATAAGTTAACTTTAAATAGCCATTATTCTTTGCATCCACTAGTAAAAAGCTGTATTATCTGCGCCCTCGTCGATTGTGACGGATTTTTAACCGTATTTTGAATATGAGGCTCCCAATAAAGGGACTCAGTATAAATTAGCTAGGATAATTTCAATGCCAGCAGTGAAAGTTAAAGACAACGAACCTTTTGATATCGCACTACGTCGCTTTAAGCGCTCTTGTGAAAAGGCAGGAATTCTTGCCGAAGTTCGTCAACGTGAACATTACGAGAAACCAACCTCAGTACGCAAGCGCAAGAAAGCGGCCGCCGTTAAACGTCATCTTAAGCAAGTTTCTCGCGAAACAATTAAGCGCAAGCGTCTTTACTAGTCCTAACTGACTAGTATCTCAATTAAGACGAAATAAACCGACATGTCAGATTTGCTTGCAGAAATAAAAAGCGATATGAAAGAAGCGATGCGCAATAAAGAAAAAGTGCGCTTAACCGCTATCCGTATGTTGCTGGCGGCTATCAAACAAATTGAAGTTGATCAACGTATTGAAGTCCAAGAGTCTGATATTCTTGTAATTTTGGATAAAATGATCAAACAGCGTCGTGACTCAATCACTCAGTTTGAATCTGCAGGTCGACAAGATCTCGCAGATAATGAGAAAGAAGAAATTGTAACCCTACAAAAATATATGCCTCAAGCATTAACGAATGATGAAATTTCATCCTTAATCGATGCAGCGATGAGCGAAACGGGCGCCGAATCAATGCGTGATATGGGCAAGGTAATGGCTATTCTTAAGCCGCAATTGCAAGGCCGCGCTGATATGGGTGCCGTTAGTGGAAAAATTAAAGCCAAATTAGGTTAAAATCAGCTGGCGAGCTAATCAGTTTCAAATATTTTTTATATCATTCAGTCTCGTAGCCCGTAGCCCGTAGCCCGTAGCCCGTAGCCAAAAATTATGATTCGAAACCCCCTCTTATCAATGCTACACTTCTCTTCCAATTTTATTTAGCTGCTAGCCCATTTAATGTCCGGTCGTATTCCTCAATCTTTTATCAATGAGCTGCTTGCAAGAGTAGATATTGTCGATATTATTGAGCGGCGGATCAATTTAAAAAAAACGGGTAAGAATTATTCTGCCTGTTGCCCTTTTCATAACGAAAAAACCCCTTCTTTCTCGGTTAGCCCTGATAAACAGTTTTATTATTGTTTTGGCTGTGGTGTAAGTGGCAACGCGCTCACTTTTATCATGGAATATGAAGGTCAGGAATTTGTCGCTGCGATCGAAGATTTGGCACAGACCATGGGTCTTGAAATTCCTCGGGAAGCTTATGACGGGCCAAAACAGAGCTTTCAAGATCATCTTTATCCATTGATGGCTGAAGTCTCTGAGTATTACCAACAACAACTCAAAAATGATCCAAATGCCAAAAGTGCCATTACTTACCTTAAAAATAGAGGGTTAAGCGGCGAAATTGCAAAAAAATACGCCATTGGTTATGCACCTGATGATTGGCAAAATTTACTCACATTACCTTCTTCTTCCAAGGATCTGCAACAAGATCTGGTGGATACTGGAATGATGATCAAAAATGATAAAGGCCATACCTATGATCGCTTTCGTGGTCGTATTATGTTTCCTATTCGTAATCGCCGTGGACAGGTGATTGGATTTGGCGGCCGTATTATTGACCAAGGTGAACCAAAGTACCTCAATTCGCCGGAAACAAAGTTGTTTCATAAAGGGCGAGAATTGTACGGTTTGTATGAAATGCGTAAAGAGTTACGAAGTATCCAACAGATTATTATTGTGGAAGGATATATGGATGTGGTCGCACTGGCTCAGTTCGGCATTTATAACGCTACCGCGACTCTAGGAACCGCCACCTCTAGTGAGCACCTACAAACCTTGTTTCGTATATGTTCTCGTATTGTCTTTTGTTTTGACGGTGACAAGGCCGGAAAAGCCGCGGCGATACGCGCTTTACAAAATGCCTTGCCTCTGCTAAAAGATGCGCGCGAAATTCGCATTATGTTTTTACCGGATGGTGAAGATCCTGACACCATGGTTAGAAAAATTGGTGCTGAAGAATTTAACAAGAATGTTGATGAGGCAATAACACTATTTGATTTTTTACTTCAATACCTAACCTCTCAAGTGGATATGAATACCTTTGAAGGTCCAGCTCGATTGGTCCATTTGGCCAAACCTTTTAGTCACGCGATTTCCGATAGCATTTTGAAAGCGCGTTTTGACCAACGTCTGGCATCACTTACAGGTTTAAGCGAAAAACAACTGAGTGAAGCTCTACTAAAAGACCAAGCGACCAAACCACCAGACCGACCGTCTACTTTGCCATCAAATATCCAAAACACTAGCGCCAACACAGAAATCAAACCTATCAAAATCCAGGGAAAAGCACCATTTCGCCGGGCTATCGCACTGTTATTGCAAAATCCAGATGCACTACCAGCGGCTAATTTGGACTGGATAAAGCAACTGGATGAAGCGGGTGCCAAAATATTCTCTCAGTTATGTGCACTGATTGATCAAAATGAAGGAATTTCTACCGGAATGTTAATCGAACACTGGCGCGGTAAAGCTGAAGAAACTCACCTTAAAAAACTGGCAAACAATGATTTGATTATCAGTCGTGAACAAATACCCAGTGAACTAGCGGATCTATTGAGTCATCTCGAAAAAGAAATGATTATCGATGAGTGGGACCGCTTGATTGCCCAATCTAAACAACAACCTCTTACTCAAGAGGAAAAAACCAGTCTCAAATCCCTACAAATAGAAATGTTGAACAGGGGCTAATTCTCCAATTTGTTGATTGCTGGTGATCCCTGTGAACTAGATTGAGCTTGGCGCTCGAAACGACTTCTCAAAAACACGAATTATTCAAAATTTTTGCTGTTTAAACCAACACGTTCTTGCCGATCTATGCTTACACTGTGTATAATTGCGCGTTCCGTGTTTTGCACGAGAAAATATGAAATTTAGCAAAAGAAGAGATTTTATACTAAAGTTTGTATGTAGTGATACGCAATCTAAAGACAGTCTCTTCCTCGAATAGTTAAGGTTTACCTGAATGTCAGATGAAGCATCAAAAGAAGTCCCATCACAACAATCCCAGCTGAAGTTACTCATTGCTCGTGGTAAAGAGCAAGGTTATCTCACCTACGCTGAAGTGAATGATCATTTACCCCCTGATATAGTCGATCCAGACGCAGTAGAAGATATCATCGGCATGATTAATGACATGGGGATCCAGGTATTTGAAGTAGCACCGGAAGCCGATGCGTTGTTGATGAATGAAAATGCAGCAACGGATGAAGATGCCGCCGATGAAGCGGCGGCTGCACTGGCCAGCGTAGAAAGTGAATTAGGACGGACCACCGACCCAGTGCGCATGTATATGCGTGAAATGGGAACCGTTGAATTATTAACACGAGAAGGCGAAATAGAAATTGCCAAGCGCATCGAAGAAGGCATAAGACAAGTGCTCGCTTCAATTGCCGAATATCCGGAAACCGTTAGCTCGCTTCTAGATGAATATGATCGATATGCGGCCGAAGAAATCAAACTAACGGACATTATCACCGGATATGCAGATAACCTTGCCGAAGCAGCGCGAGCTGCCAGTCATGTCGGCTCGGAAGTGCCTAAAGATGAATTAGCCGATGAAGATGATGACGACGAAGAGGAAGAAGAAAATTTAGGACCGGACCCCGAACTAGCCAAAGAAATATTTACCGAATTACGTAAGAATTACGAGAAATCTATTTCCGCTATTCACAAATACGGTAGAAAGCACAAAAATGCGATCAAACA
Source organism: uncultured Kangiella sp. (assembly GCA_964454125.1). GTDB lineage: Bacteria > Pseudomonadota > Gammaproteobacteria > Enterobacterales > Kangiellaceae. Next base: position 13,423 of record CAYVSL010000011.1, on the reverse strand, counting down.
CATCGAAGCGATGAAAGAAGAATTTTTAAAATTTCGTTTGTTGCCAAAAATGTTTGATAAGTTGTCTGGCCGTATGCGCCGAAGAATGACCAGCTTGAGAACCCAAGAAAGATTGATCATGCGTCTTTCTACAGAGCAAGGTAAAATGCCGCGTAAAGATTTTATCCGTACTTTTCCCGGCAACGAAACCAATACCAATTGGATCGATTCTATTTTAGACAAAGAAACAGACTATCATGACGAGCTGGAAGAATTTGCCGAAGATATTATTCGTTGCCAAAATAAAATCGCCAGAATTGAAGGCGAAAGTAAGTTAACCGTTGTCGAAATCAAAGAAACCAATCGCCGTATGTCCATCGGTGAAGCCAAAGCGCGCCGCGCCAAAAAAGAAATGGTTGAAGCGAACTTGCGCCTAGTTATTTCTATTGCTAAAAAATACACCAATCGTGGCTTACAATTCCTTGATTTGATTCAGGAAGGTAATATCGGTTTAATGAAAGCCGTTGATAAATTCGAATACCGTCGTGGTTACAAATTTTCGACTTATGCCACCTGGTGGATAAGACAGGCGATTACTCGCTCAATAGCAGATCAAGCAAGAACTATTCGTATTCCGGTGCATATGATTGAAACGATCAATAAATTGAATCGAATTTCACGTCAAATGCTTCAGGAAATGGGTCGCGAACCACAACCTGACGAATTAGCAATCCGTATGGAGTTACCAGAAGATAAAATCCGTAAAGTGTTAAAAATTGCCAAAGAGCCGATTTCCATGGAGACGCCAATAGGTGACGATGAAGATTCGCATTTAGGCGACTTTATCAAGGATGAAAATCAAGATTCTCCAATCGATACAGCGACCTCTCAAAGTCTTGGGGAAGCGACTAAAGAAGTATTATCTGGTTTGACGGCAAGAGAAGCAAAAGTATTAAGAATGCGCTTTGGTATCGGTATGAACACCGACCATACTTTAGAAGAAGTAGGTAAACAGTTTGACGTGACTCGTGAACGAATACGTCAGATTGAAGCTAAAGCGTTAAGAAAATTAAGACACCCTACTCGCTCGGATCAATTGAGAAGCTTTTTAGATGAGTAGTGATTAAAGGTGAAAAACAAAAAAGCCGACGTTTAGTCGGCTTTTTTGTGTGTCATATTTTTCGGTAGGAGCCGCGTCTCGCCGGGAACATATTGATTAATTGACTATTTATCTTAAACCTAAAAAAAATCAATAAAATCTGAGCTAACTCCACTCATCGCTTCGGCGCGGAACACACCTCCTACCCATTTAATTTAACTAAACCATCTGTAAAACAGCAACAATAATACCCGTCAAAACTAAACTACTAACAATCACACCACGAACGGTTGTCATCGGACCTTGTTTGCCGACAATTGCGTTGATTTCTAATAAAACAACGATTGCTAACGCAGCGTACATCGCATTCATGTGGGCAGACAAGTTACCCCATGCGCCAAAATGTGCACCCGCTAACATACAAAAGGCCATAGGTCCTGAGAATAATGTATTGGTTCGAGAAGCAAGAAGCGCTTTTCCTCCTGCTACGGCTCCGTCACCTTCAACCATACCCAAAGCAATTTTCTGGTTTGGCCAAATAATCACCCAAACATTCAAGAACATAAACGTTCCTAAGGTGGCACCAATGATGATATAACTATTCATCTGTCCCATCTTCTCTACGCCATATAGAAGGATCAGACCGGTAATAAAAGTAAACATTGCGCCCCATCTAAACCACCAAAGCGCTTCCGGTGCTAATTTAGCTTTTGCATCAGATAGGCCTTCAGATGAAGCAGATTTAAAATAGCCACCTTGAATAAAGTTAAAATAATAGAGTAATCCAATCCAGGTCATACCAAAAAGAAGATGTCCCCAACGCGCTAACATATTAATAATGTATTCAATTTCCATCCCAAGCTCCTGTTATAAGATTATTGATTTTTGGGTGATTGTATCGTTTATGTTACCGAGAACATAAAACAGGTTAATGTATAATCTTAGAAAAATCAGTTGAAGCGCGAGAAATAGCGCCACTCCGCAGGATAACACTCTTTCCACGACTTAAACTGATTATTCTAGGATAATCGAAGGCTAAAAAATAAAATTCTACTCGACAGCATCCATACAGAAAAAGGCACCTATACCCATAATTATTTTAAGGAATTGCGAGCAAACAAAGGGCCTTCAGAGCAAGACTATAAAGGAATTGAAGGAAAAATGCGAGCAGTTGTGCCGCATACTCTCTGATAAAAAGATATAAGCTAGATCAAGTTTTAACCGAATATTTAGATTTTCGTCAAGAAATTAGACAAGCTATCCGAGAGTGCGTACCAGCATCAAACTATTGTTCACATTTTTTCTCAGGCACCGCTGACACAACATCGGTAACCCCTTGGTCCACTCCCATCAAATAGCAATGGCCATCTTTACCATACTGGTACCACTGAACATTTGATCGGTTATCAGACAGAGCGGTTTGATATTCCATGTTACTTTGATTTTCCGTACCACTTTGATTTTCTTCAACTTGATCTTTAGTAAGAGAAACTTCTATTTCATCTTGAGGATTGTCAATTGAATAGCCATTGACCAATTCATCTTGATTAGCCGACTGGATTGATGAATTATTGGCTTGTTGCGCTTGCTGATTAGCTTGCTCATTTTTTGAATCAGCAATAATGGTTCCAATAATTCCGCCAACAATCAAAGCTCCAACCACAGCAGCTCCTGAGTTGTGACCATGAACACCAACCGAAACATGGCTATGATGACCATAGTCGTAATCATAACCGCTGGAAACATAACTTGAACAACCCGTCGTGAGGATCAATAAAGGGACGATGAATAAGCTAGGAAACATTTTCATTATTGGACTCGTTTACTTGGTTATGCCAGTAATATAGCAAATGAAAATTAATCCTAGCTGAATAGGCTGTTTTAACCTAGAGTAATCAGTTAAAATCGTGGAAAGAGTGCTATCTTACGGCGTGCATGGCGTAGTGAAAAGTGGCATGGTCACCTTACCGGTGATGAACCTATTTTTTGTATCGCCATGCACGTTGCGAGGTGGCGCTATTTCTCGCGCTTCAACTGATTTTTCTAGGTTTAAGTTCTAGACTCTATCTCAAATAAATAATTACTGACCTTTACGAATTCTTGTAAACTGATTTTTTCTGGTCTAAGGCCCGGATCAATTGCCAACTTCTCTAGCGATCCAGTATCAATCCTATTTTTCCAAACGTTTCTTAAGGTTTTACGTCTTTGGTTAAATGCTTCAGTAACAATCCCATGAAAAAGTTTTTTATCCTTAATGTCTAATTTATCTTTTCGAGGGGCCAAATAAACGATGGCTGACTCCACTTTGGGTGCTGGAGTAAAAGATTCGGGCGGAACCAGAAACAACATTCTGGTATCACACACGCTTTGAGTCATGACGCTTAATCGACCATACACCTTGTTTCCCGGTTTGGCCGCCATTCTAAGTACCACTTCTTTTTGCAGCATAAAATGCATATCTTTTATCTGCTCAAGATACTTAAACAAATGAAACAGAATTGGTGTCGATATATTATAAGGTAAATTGCCAACAACCCTAAGCGGACCTTTATCAGCAAATTGACGGTAGTCAACTTTAAGAGCATCCGTTTGCATAATATTTAAATCTCCCAAACCGTCACAATTAAACTTAAGTTTCGGAATAATATCCCGGTCCAGTTCAATCACATTGATGCTTTTGGTCATTGCTAATAGTTGCTTTGTAATGGCTCCAAGCCCGGGACCGATTTCGATAATATTATCATCAGGCTTTACCCGAATACTATGTACGATCCGGTCAATAATACCCATGTCATGCAAAAAATTCTGCCCAAATCGCTTTTTGGCCCGATGAGTGGAAGGATCGAAAGTTTTCATTGAGGCAGTTTACCTTGAGCTAGTTGAATAGCGTAATTAATCGCATAGTTTAAACTATCCGGCGACGCTATTCTTTGCGCGGCAATATCAAGCGCCGTGCCGTGATCAACGGATGTGCGAATATACGGTAATCCCAAAGTAATATTCGCACATTGACCAAAACCGATTGCTTTAACTACAGGTAAGCCTTGATCGTGATACATGGCTACAAATACATCGAATTTTTCTCTTTTGCTTAATGTGAACAAGCTATCTGATGGAAATGGTCCTTCCACAGCAATTCCTAATTGCTGTAAATTGACGATAGCTGGCGCAATGTTATCACGATCTTCCAGCCCTAATAGTCCGTCTTCTCCCGCATGTGGATTGAGTCCACAAACAGCCATTTGGGGTTGAGGCAGGCCAAGTTGAACAAAACTCTGATGAATTATTTGAACAATTTGCTTCACCAATTTTTGAGTGATCGTTTCACTCACTTGAGCTAGGGGAATATGGGTGGTTGCTAACGCCATTCTCAGTCGTTTGGTGGCCAACATCATCACCACTTTAGCTACCCCAGCTTGCTCAGCAAAAAACTCCGTATGCCCCAGAAAGTTGGGATTAAGCTGATTAAGCACTGCTTTGTGCACAGGTGCTGTTACTATTGCATCAACCTTTTTGGTAAGTGCCAATTCACCAGCCCTTGAAAGCATATTGAGGATGGCGGCGGAATTTTGTGATTGTAGCTTACCAGCGACAACATTGGCTGGTAACGAGACATTTTCAAAAATTAAGGTTCCTTGACAATGTTGCTGAGGAGGCTTATTCCAGTCAACCGTGGTTAATAACAAGGGAATTGAAAGTTCATCGGCAATCTGATTTAAAAGATTGTGATCAGCTAATACTATGATTTCAGCATTAAACGTCTGTTGTGCAATTTTAACTAAAAGCTCCGGGCCAATACCGGAGGCTTCGCCCATCGTTAAAAGTATACGTGGTAACAATGAAGGCATAACTTATCAACATTCAGAGAAATAAAAATAAACAACAAAAACAGGTTAGTCAGCATCAATCATCTTTATGTGTGCTTTGTGTTTCAATTCGTTCATCCATGCTAAAGATTCTTCTTCAAACTTACGATTAGATAATATTCTATAAGCCCGTTCCCGTTTTTTCTCTTCCGTCTGATCTTGATCTCTTCGACCCAACACTTCAATTAAGTGCCAGCCAAATTGAGTTTTAACCGGTTGACTCAATTGATTAATTTCCAATTTGTCCATAACTAGGCTAAATTCCTCTACAAAGGCTCCGGGATCAATCCATGACATATCACCCCCTTGAGCAGCATTGGATTTATCATCAGAAATTTCTAAAGCGAGATCGCCAAATTTTTCTCCAGCGACAATCCTGTCTCTAGCTAACTTTATTTTATCAAGCGCTTGTTGATCCGAAGTAATCGCATCGGGGCTGACTAAGATATGGCGTACATGGGTTTGCACAACCATTTGAGATTCAAAGCCACCCTTTTTTTCTTTCAAATAAAGAATATGTAAACCACTAGCACTTCTAAGCGGTTCACTAATATCATTGACCGCCATATTTTTTACCGTCCCAGCAAACAAGGTCGGTAATTGGTTAACGCTCCTCCATCCCATGTCACCACCTTCCAGCGACTTTGGACCATTTGAAAAAGCAACGGCAAACTCTTCAAAATTAGACCCACCTCGCAAAGCATCGACTAATTTTTTAGCCTTCTCTCGTTGAAGAGTTATCTCTTCAGGCGTCGCGTTTTCTGACAAAGATAACAAGATATGTCCTAAATGATATTCCGTTCTAGTCTCACCTTCTTTGTCCATTTGCGCGACAATGTTATCTATTTCTTTTTCGCTGACCTGGATCCGCCTTTGAACCATTCCGGTAACGACCCGATTTATCATTATTTCGTTGCGCATATCTTCACGAAATAGTGACCAAGCGATCCCTTCTTCTTCCATTTTTCGTTTGAATTGCTCGATAGACATGTTAGCGTCGGCAGCAATTTTTTCGAGGGTCGCCGTTAAGGTTCGATCATCAACACGAACACCAACACGCTGTGCTGTTTGAATTTGAAGTGACTCAATGACCAATCGCTCTAAAACCTGCTTACGCAATATTTTGACTGGTGGTACAGTTTGATTTCTTGCTTTAATCTGAGTAATAATTGAGTTAGCGCGCCTAACCAGCTCACTCTCTAGCACCACGCTTTCATCAACAATAGCAATAACTCTGTCGATCATTTCAGGTTCAGCTTTTACGCCCAATAGGCCAAAAGCCAAACTTAAACTCAAAAAACTACTTAATACTCTATTCATATGTAAACCAAATTAAAACGTTTATTAAAAAAATAATTATAAAACAAGCATCCCAAAAACCGTAGGTCTCTAGAACCCATAATTAAAGACAGTCACTAAAAACGGGATTGATATCCTCTAATGCTATTTTTCAATAGTTGAGAAACACTCTTTTGCCCTGGACTTCCAAGCCCTTTGAACACAAATTGTAATTGAATACCACTGTTAAATTGTTCATCTTGGCCAGCAAGTAAATTACCTGACAAAGGGTTACCGGCAGCGTCTAGTCCTACATCCAGATATCGACGTGAAACAACGCTGATGGCCCAACAACAGGACTCATATTCAAAACCAAAAAGGGTTTCAGCGGTTCTGCCTAATTCGAGATCATTGTACCATCTTCCGACCAGTCGCCACTCATCATTTATTGGCCACGCAAAGGAGAAATCGAGTTCCTCGTTAGAAAAACCATTTTTATTTCTAACCCTGTGAGATAAATTGACAATATGATCCTCAATGGGTTCAAATTTTACTCGAGATCGGGCTAAATTGGTCCCCCTCTGTGAAATACCTGCATTTCTTTGATCACTCCATTGAATAAAACCAGAAAATTCAAGACTCTCATTGACGTTATAATTGACTTCTAACAACCATGGAGAATAATGAATCGTCTGAATATTATTCAAAGGAGATAATTGTACCAACCTATCATCAAAGTAGAATTTTCTTCCTAAAGAAAAGGATAACATCTCTTCACCACTTTTTTCCTCAACAAAACGGTTAGTCAGAGCCAGAGCAAAATGATTGGTATCCCCTACCCTGTCTACACCGGTAAAACGATTTGCCTGCCAAAGCTGAGAAAAAGAAAAATCCGGTAAACGACTGTTGAAATTATTTATTTCGGATTGATCACGAAATGGAATATAAGCATAAAAAAACCTCGGCTCTAAATTATGGGTGACGGCCTTTTTTTGCCATTGTATCGCTCGATCAAAAAACAGCCCTGTATCCAGACTAAATGTTGGTAGATCACGGCTAACTTGCACTGTTTCTGGCAATTGTGAACGCTTCTGTCGATAACGAGAAACTTGATAGCTTAGTTTGGGGATAAGCCAAGCATAAGAGGTTAGCATCGGATAACTAAGGGACGGTTTTAAATTAATCCGCGAACCTTCTGTTAAAGATTTGTTGGTATGAGCAAAGTTAGTCAAATCACTTTCAAACTGCCAATGCAAACCACTTGCAAGGTGATAATAATCAGCGTTGGAGATAAGGCTTGGTAATATTCGATAAGGCTCATCGCCGACCAATGATTGAGTCGATTCTGCCAACAACGAAACAAACCAGATATCATCCTGATAGCTAAAATCCCCCTGACTTAATAATTGAGATTGACTATTGGTGCTATTGGGGCTAATAAGCCCAGCCCCTAAATCTCTAAAATAGTCCCGATCGCTGACCTTGCTAGCATTAAGTGATGCAGACCAGTGCTCGTTAAAATGGGTCTGATTAGAAAAGGATATCGCCCAACGATCTTCTGATAAACCATAAAGTCCGTTTGCTAATGTCGGCTCTAATGTCAACGAGTTAATCGCTAAGCGATCGTCCGCCAAAACTTCAAAGGACAACTTATTCATCGATTTTTCGGTTAAATACCTAAACTCAGTGCCTAACTGATTACCTCGATTTTGGATCCGCCTTGGCCAGAAAGTGGCGTCAGTTTGCGGAGCAATATTCCAGTAAACGGGTAAAGAAATATCCAATCCGTTACGGATGCTATTACTGACCGCAGGCGGTAACATACCTGATTTTCTTTGAGCATCAATTGGAAAATTAAGATAGGGAAAATAAAATACAGGAATACCTTGCATCTTTAACCACATACCCCAAGCTTCACCCCAACCTGAACCTTGGTCAAGCTGCAATTCATTGGCTGAAAAACGCCAACTATCATCATTTGTCGGACAAGTACTAAAGGTCAAATCATTTAAGGTGGCAACTCTATTTTCGTCAAAAATAATTGATTCAGCTTCGCCATTGGCATTGTTAATGAAAAAATGAAATTTAACCTCTTTAAGCTCAGATGTTCCTAATTTTTGATTGCCAATAAATTGTTTGGCTTGCAACAGTGAATCTTTGCTTTCTACCGAGACATTTCCTTTAGCCGTAATGGTTTGTTGGATATTATCTGTGACCAATTCATTGGCTTTCAACAAAGATTCAGGAGTTGCCATAGTCACATGACCTTCAAGGCGAGTGCTTGTTTCACTATTTTCAGGGACATGATCAGCTGACAGGACTACTTCATTATTTTTAGAGCCTTTATTATCCGTTGCTGAATAAAAAGTAGTGTTAGAAAGCTGGTTAGCCGTCGTTAACTGTTGCGGACGATCTTCTTTTGGCCGAGTAGGGCACGCATCAAATATCGAGAGATCGATTTTATTGAATGGGTCTAATTCAAAACGCGACTGAAACAACCCGCTTTGTTGTCTGTCGGCTTGTTCATCAAGTTTCGGCTCAACCTCTGAAGCACTGAGACTTCCGACAACCATCCAACTGGCTACAGCAGCAATCATCAATCGGTTGCAGTCAAATTGGGGGGTTGGTATTTTTCTCAATGAGTTTGCTCTGTTAAACATCATAAACCTGAATAATCCGTTGAAGTCGTGGAAAGAGTGCTAGACCAGAGTGTGCCTAGCGTCGCTAAAAATGGTGTTGTCACCTTACTGGTGACGAGTCAATTTTTGGCGTCGCTAGGTGTGCTGTGGCTGGCGCTATTTCTCGTGCTTCAACTGATTTTTCCAAGATAAAGGGCGTATGATACTAGAAGAGTCCTATAGTTCCTACTCAAATCTCCCCGTAGTACCCCCCTCAAAGGACCGCCCTATCACGCCTTAAAGGTATAACTATTAGTTAGATAGCATGAATTTCATTGCTATTAACATGCTTGATAGAGAATAATTGCAATATATCCATATCAAAAAAGTACCGAACTATGCCATATCAAACCGATGATGTTCGAATAAAACAAATCAAAGAACTACTGCCACCTATTGCGCTATTAGAAAGGTTTCCGGCCACAAGCACAGCCATTAAAACCGTCTTTAACGGACGTGGGGCAATCCATAAAATTCTTAACGACCAAGATCGCCGCATGCTAGTCATCATTGGTCCTTGTTCAATCCATGATCCAGAAGCCGCACTTGCCTATGCCAATAAACTATTAACGCTTAGAAAAAAATATACTGATAAACTGGAGATAGTGATGCGAGTTTATTTTGAAAAACCGAGAACCACCGTAGGTTGGAAAGGGCTGATCAACGATCCCTATATGAACAATAGTTGTCGCATTAACGAAGGTCTGCGTATTGCCCGTAAATTGTTAGTCGATATCAACGATAAAGGTCTCCCCACTGCTGGTGAATACCTTGATATGATTACCCCTCAATATATTGCTGACTTAATGTGTTGGGGCGCCATTGGGGCACGGACCACCGAATCTCAGGTTCATCGTGAATTGGCGTCTGGGCTTTCATGCCCGGTAGGCTTTAAAAACGGTACTGACGGGAATATCAAAGTCGCCATTGATGCAGTCAGCGCATCAAACCGCCCACATCATTTTCTATCCGTCACAAAATTTGGTCATTCAGCCATTGTTGAAACCGCTGGCAATAATGATTGCCACGTTATTTTAAGGGGGGGGAAAACACCCAACTATGATGCTGTCAATATTGCTGAAGTAACCAGCACATTAAAAAAGGCAGGTGTTAATAAAAAAATTATGGTGGACTTTAGTCATGCCAACAGTAACAAACAATTTAAACGTCAACTGATTGTGTGTGACGACATCTGCAAACAAATTGAAAACGGTAATCAAGATATTTTTGGCGTCATGGTTGAAAGTTTTTTGCAAGAAGGTAATCAAAAATTAATGGATGGAAAAGCGAAGGTTTTTGGACAGAGTATTACCGATGCCTGTATTGGTTGGGAGGATACAGAAGTGTTGTTAGAAAAACTCGCTTTGGTCGTTAAGCCTCGAACCTGCTCCACGTCCTAAGGACATGGTTTTAATATTTAACAAACAAAAGGATTAATATTTTTATACCAAACATATTTAGCGAGCCTCTGTTTCAATATTTTGTACTGCTCGATGAGCCTAGCATATAAACTGGAATATACTCTGCGGGCCGTCACAGTATTAATATAAATGATGGTTAGCGATGTTTTTTTAATTTTTAGAATATCATCAAACCTAACCAATATCACTTCAAATTCACTAATTTTATTCTAGGGTCTGTTGATCTTTCATATTTCATCACTGTTGCGGCTAAAATATCGCCAATTTAGGCGCGACGAGTGTAGTTTGGTTATTCCAAATGAGTGAGGAGCAACAACAAGTGGCGATATTTTAACCACAACCCGAAGGGCCGGGTGCTTTTTTCACCTAACTTCGTTATCAGTCGCTCATTTAGAATCGCTAAACAGCGCTTCTTCTGCCTCGTTAGGCACAAAAAGCACCTCGGCAGTGTTGAAATATGAAAGATCAACAGACCCTAATAATGGCTCACCACTATTCCATGTTGAGCAGTTGCAAAACCTTTGGTTTTTTATGGGCTGATAAAGTGATAGAATTGATGCTACGCTAATAATTAATTTCACGGCCTAAGCGGCACAGATATATACGTTAAAACAATGCCTTTAACCAAATCTAATTTCGGAACCTTAACCGACTTGTTAGCGATACAAGCTTGGCTATTTCATCATGTGTTAAATTTAAGTCGCACCTCAATGGTCACTTTATTCGTCATAATATTAAGCGCCTGCAATCAAACAGAACAAATGCCTGTCCAGCAAAAAGAAGCCAGCGTTAGCAAAGTAAAAATAAACACCAATGCAACCTATGGAAGAAAAGCCGTTTTTAGCTATCCTGATTTTGCCGGAAAATTTAATGTTGCCAGCCATTCAATGGTCCTTTCTGATCAATCTCGATTCGAACCTTTTGCCCTCAATTCGGTCGAGAATCGAAAGTTGCAAATTCGTTTTTATTATCCAACCAATGTATCAGCAAACGACACTCGTCAACAAAATAAATTACCCGTTATCGCCCAAGATGCTTGGGAATATCTGATCGGTCCGAATCAATTAAAGGGCAAAATGTTGCGTTTTGATAACTATCGTACTGCTAAATGGGATATCTCCTTAGATACAGAGGTAGATACCTTGCAGCCAAGCTACCCCGTATTAGTTTTTTCTCATGGATATGGTTTTAGCGCTGAATCTTACTCTGCCCTATCTGCCGAAATAGCAAGCAGAGGTTATATTGTGGTTTCAATCAACCATACTTATGGGGCAAATCCGTCAGACTTTGGAAACAATGATCTGGTGTGGGCAGAACCTTTGCGAACGGATTCTGTTGGTGCTTATTTACCCATTTGGTCTGACGATCAAATATTTATCATTGATCAATTAAGTTTGATTAATGGCAACCCGGACAGCCTATTTTTCAATCGATTGGACCTAGTCAATTTGGGAGTCTTTGGTCACTCTTATGGTGGTGCAGCTTCTTACTATAGCGCTTCGAGAGATCCTCGAATAAAAGCCGTGATTGATATTGATGGTACTATTTTTGACTTTGCTGATCGATATATTGACCAACCGTTCACTTTCATTCTTTCAAAAAATCACCGGCCAAAATTTGATTTTGATTTAGCCGGAAACGATGCCTATCAAATTCGGTTTCAACAATTTGAACATGTCAGTTTTACTGACCATGTTTTATGGTGGCAATGGGACCACGACGAATTAGATTTAGGTCTGGGGAAGGCCGATGCTCATCGAGCGATAGAGCTCACGGCTAAAGTGACTCTCCAGTTTTTTGATAAATACCTGAAAAATAAAGAGGGTGGATGGCTCGCCGAACAATCGCTTACATCGGAAGAATTGGAAATAATCTATTATTAATGCCTGTTGAATTAATTCATCGGCTGTGGTGCTATTTTTCGTGCTTCAACTGATTTTTCTAGGTTGATGATCGGAATGAATTGCTTTTATTTTAAAAATATCGCGAATAGAAGAAATAAAATCTGCCAATGCCGTCGTCATCAATGCAAAATCAGCATCAAATTTGACGAGCTCGTCTTCACTATCAAGCTCATCGTTTTCTTTTAATAATTCGTGATTAAATTTGATGCCTTTGATTTGCAAGTCCTCTTGCATTGTGGCTTGCAACAGGTTTTTAAAATGAATGCCCAGCCGATTAATCAAGTAACCATCCTTGAGCAGATCAGCCACATAGTGATTTTCACCATTGCTGTCTTTAAATCGGGCTACCCGTTCATCTTTTGGTTCTTTCAGTAAATATTCACCGCTCAATGTCCAATCTTGCGGGGTTCCATGAAAAATCCACTGATGCATTATAGATGCAGGATTTTCTTCTGCAATAAATTGCATAGCACCAAAGGAGCCAATAGATCTTAATAACAATTCATAAAACTCATCGACCTGAGTGGGACTGGTTGCATCGATAATCAGCCATCGATTTTTTGTGTCAATATAGGCCTTTATGTGGCTAGAACGAGGAAACGCCTTTGGTAACATCATACTCACGATATCTTCTTTAATCGTTTGCTTTTCTTTACTGTAAACCTTCCGTCCTAACTCATCTTGCATTGTGGTTATTTTTTCTTCAAGTGCTTCTTTAATTGCGCTAGCAGGGATCACCTTTTGTTCTTTCCGCATACAAAATAAAATACAACCAGCTGCTGCATGGATCAAATAGTCTTTACTTCTGTGTATGGGCGATACCCATCCGATGCTTTTATCGACCATTTTGGCACAAGGCTTAAACCTTTGAGCCTCTAATTTTTCAGCCAATTCATCGGCCGAAAGCTCGAAGGTATCGGGTATTTGATAGATATGACAATTTTTGAACCACATAGGAAAGCTTCGAATAGACCCGTTACCGAAAAAGGGCTGCTATTATGCCAAATTTAATCTGATCCTCAAAGCTCATTTAGTCGTTATTTGGCCATTTCAGTCGCTGCTAGCAGGAACCAAGTAGAATGAGGCAGCCATTGTTCTACCCAACGCCAATTATGCCAATCTTTCTCTGGCCCAAATTCTATTCCTAACCCCTTTTCACTATTTTTTGAACCGGTTATTCCATTAGAAATCCCGCCTT
>CAYVSL010000010.1:0-68888 GCA_964454125.1 uncultured Kangiella sp. | reverse complement strand
TCGACAGCTGGGATTGTTTTAAAACTCGGCTAGCTTGCTGCCGAGATTTTTATAGACTTTTCACCAACGAGAGCCTAAAACAGAAACAACACGAAATGATCGAGCTAGTTCAGATAGTTCGTTGTAGATTTTCCTGAAGTACATGGTGTATATCTTGATCATTTGAGTGTAAAGCTGTGGTTGAACTATATAATTACACGCTTTTTCGTCGAGTTCAATTATGCGCGGGAGTTTAGTTGAGAATTGGCTTTGCTTCTACTGTATATGTATCGAGACAATGACAAGTAACTCGCATTCATTGTTTACTCTAGACTAACGTATTGACATATTCTATGGGTGTAGAAACATTTATCTTTGCCTATCCCTTTTGATTCCAGTAAACTTGCGCACCATACTAAAAGATGAATAAATCCAATCAAATAATGGAGTTACAGAGACATTGAATCTGGAAAAATCAGTTAGATCTCGGAAGTCTACACATCTCCTCGATGCATCAATAAAATCCGTCAAAACACACCTCACTAATCAGGTGATTACGACTTTCCCAAACTATTCACGCAAATTAAGGGAATATCTGTCTTTCTTACGCTTAATTGGCTTTTCTAGATTGAAGTATTTTACAAAGCTCAAGCAATCACTATTAAGTTTGATTTTATTGCTTCCTTTTTCACTACAAGCAGAACCTTGGATTGGTACCGAAAATCTCAGTTTGCGGGCAGATATTCAGCTGTTGGCAGATTTTCAACTACTTTCAACACCCACAACGACCTTTCCATTAATGTGGAGAAGTGTTGTTACCGATCTTGATGGAATTGAAGAGGCCAATCTACCAGAGAGAGTGGTCTCTGCTTATATCAATGTAAAAATGCATGCTAAAACAGCGCTTATGCAACACTCGCGGTTAAAAATAAACGCGGCCAATAATACCAATCGATTCACTAGTTTCGGTGATACTTTGAGAGATAAAAATCATCTTGAGCTGAATTCAAATTGGGTAGGTAAACATTGGGCCGGTAAATTAAGTGTTAGCTCTGCAAATAACCCCATTGATGGAGAAGAGGTCCGGTTTGATGGTTCTTACCTAGCGATCAATTGGGGAAATTGGGTCATCACCGCAGGACTGCAAAATCGATGGTGGGGGCCGGGATGGGATACTAATATGGCATTGACTAATAATGCCCGTCCCATTCCAGCCATTAGTCTAGGTCGAAATTCAAGTGAAGCGTTTGAATTACCCTTTTTTAATGATATTAAAATTCCGTGGACCTTAACGACTTTTATGGGAAGGATGGAAAAAGAACGTACCATTCCTAATACATTGTTATGGGGTTTTCGAATGACGGCTCGTCCAGTCCCGCAATTAGAAATCGGTATTACTCGTTTGGCCCAATGGGATGGCGAGGGTCGTCCTGGTGACCTGTCCACTTTTGGGGATCTTTTTACTGGTGCTGACAATTGTGGATTTGATCTGGACTGTTCGAATAATAATGAACCCGGCAATCAAATGGCTGGTTATGATGCCCGTTGGTCATCTATCATTGGACAAAATCCTTATTCGGCTTATATGCAAGCAATGGCAGAAGATGGTAGCGGTAGTTCGGGAAAATTTTTAACTGAGATTCGGTATATGGTTGGATTTGATACTCACTTACAAATATTTGATCAGAATATGCGAGTATTCTTAGAGGCCAGTGATACTTTTGCCGATTGCACTGGCGTTAACAATGATGGTACTGGCAATTGTTTTTATGAACATCATATATATCGAACTGGTATGCGATTTAATCAGCGAGTAATTGCTAATATTTATGATAACGATGCACGTACCTATGTTTTGGGTTTCATTTCACAAATTAATAAAACATCCAACTGGCAAGCGAAATTACGTTACTTAAAACTGAATCAAGATAATAGTGATAAAGGACTTGGAAATCCTCTGATAGGCAATACTTTAACCGAAATTGCCGAAGATATGATGATGTTATCGGGAAAATATGAATGGCAGACTGATCAATGGTTTTATTCCGTTGGTAGTCAGTTGAGTCGATCAACCTTTGAAACCGCTGATGAATCGACTGATTTCAGTTTGTTTTTGAGCGCAGCTTATTCGTTTTAGTCACGTTTGGTGGGAGTAAGGGAGAAAGAAATATCCCGTGTAGCGCAGTGGGTGCGTAACTCGCAGGTTTTATTTATTTTGGAACAAAAATGATTAATAATGATACTCCACTAGCAGGCATTGTGCCTAATATAAAAAAAGCGGTAATGCTTGCAAAGCGAGAAGTTGGTATATTAGTTCATGATTCAGTATTGCTCGAGGGAATTAATTTTACCTTGCCAGAAGTCAATACTTTATTGGAAGGAGTTACTGTTGGTGGCCATAAGCTGAGTGAGCAACAAGTTGCGATCAATCAGGGCAATGCTTGGCATCATTTGTTTTTAACGGTTCTGAATAGTGATTTTAAAGTTTCAACCGATTACGTTTGTACTTTACATCAATTGGCAGGAAAAGAAGAAGCGTTGGAATGGGGCCAGTTCCGTTCAGATATGGTTACTATTGCGGGTTCTGATTATATGCCACCAAAAGCAGTTGATTTATTGAGCCGGTTTCAGGAAATGGTAATATCGGCCAAAGGTTTTGACGATATCTATGATCGCGCAATCCATGTTTTTTTGACCATGTCTCGTCATCAGTTTTTTTATAACGTTAATAAACGCATGGGACGGCTAATGATGAATGGAATTTTACTGAGTGCAGGCTATCCTGCTCTCAATTTATCAGCAAAACGGAAATTGGAATTTAATACATTGATGATGGCTTTTTATGATTCTGGCGATGAAAAGCTAATGAATCAGTTCATGCGTAGCTGTATAGATCCTCGGATGATTGAAATTTTGAGTGAATGATTGGAAAATAGAATTCAAGGGTAGAGAGAAGAAATAAAATAAGGTACGAGTGAAAGATGTTAAAAAGATTTGATTATTCATCCTCACTCGGTACAATTCCTCGTAACTTAGCATGCCCCGCGAAATGCAGTGGGTACGTAACTCGTAAAAATAAAGGAATATCATGGATAGAAAAATATCAGTTGTTGGCCTTGGATATGTTGGATTGCCTGTAGCCATTGCTTTTGGCAACAGCCATCAAGTGATTGGTTTTGATCTTAGTTCGACTCGAATCGAAGAATTAAAAGCGGGCCATGATCGTACCTTGGAAGTGAGCGATGAGGCGTTAAAATCCAGTAATGTGGTATTGACCTGTAACCCGGAAGACCTTAAAAAGGCTGATTTTCATATTGTTGCCGTTCCAACGCCCATTAATAAGGCCAAATTACCTAATCTAGGTCCCATGCTGTCGGCCTCTAAAACGATCGGCCAACAGCTTAAAAAAGGCGATATCGTTATTTATGAATCCACCGTTTATCCCGGTGCGACTGAAGAAGAATGTGTTCCCATTCTTGAAAAAGAATCAGGATTAAAATGTGGCACCGATTTTTCGGTTGGATATTCACCTGAACGGATCGTCCCCGGTGATAAAGAACGTACTTTTACAAAAATCACAAAAATTGTTTCCGGTCTAGATCAACAAACATTGGATATCACGGCTGAAGTCTACGGTAGTGTTGTGACCGCCGGTATCCATAAAGCCTCATCAATTAAAGTGGCAGAAGCGGCTAAGGTGATCGAAAATACTCAAAGAGATCTTAATATCGCGTTGATGAACGAATTAGCGGTTATTTTTGAGCGAATGGATATTGATACTTTGGATGTGTTGGAAGCGGCTGGAACTAAATGGAATTTTTTACCCTTTAGACCGGGTTTGGTAGGTGGTCATTGCATTAGTGTTGACCCCTATTACCTGACTTACAAAGCCGAACAGGTCGGCTATCGACCCGAAGTGATCCAATCCGGACGAAGAGTGAATGATAATATGGGAAAATTTATTGTCGAACGGTGTGTTAAAAAAATGATTTTACAAGATAAAAAGGTTAAAGGTGCCAAAGTAGGGATTTTGGGCATGACCTTTAAGGAAGATTGTCCCGATTTAAGAAATTCAAAAGTAGTCGATTTGGTCACTGCCTTTCGAAGTTATGGCATTGAACCGATTGTGACCGATGCGATGGCCGAATCTAAAGAAGCGGTTGAAATTTATGGCGTGGAGCTTTCTGATTTTTCTGCTATAAAAGACTGTGATTTAGTGGTAGTCGCTGTTGCGCATAAAGAATACAAAGCACTT
The DNA here is from genome assembly GCA_964454125.1 of uncultured Kangiella sp. Classification (GTDB taxonomy): domain Bacteria; phylum Pseudomonadota; class Gammaproteobacteria; order Enterobacterales; family Kangiellaceae. The sequence continues at coordinate 64,654 of CAYVSL010000010.1, read as the reverse complement.
TCTGCCGATGATTACTCTACAATGTTAACTTCAAATGGTGTTTTATTTGATATTAAAGGGATATTGCCGCGGGAAGAACTCGCCGATAAAAATATTACTGTTTGGCGGATATAATCGAAGATAGTTGCAAGTTACTCTCAAATCTTCTTTTGCTTTTAACCTCGCTTTTACTTCCCTAAATCTTTGACTTCAACTCCAAGACGGGGATAATTCATCACAATCTGAATATGGTTAGTTAACTTAATGGTTGCTAAAGCCTAGGAAAAATAAAATACAATGAAAGTAACAGTATTTGGTATCGGTTATGTAGGTTTAGTCCAAGGAGCAGTGCTGTCCTCGGTCGGGCATGACGTTATTTGTGTGGATGTCGATGAGGCAAAAGTTGAAGCCCTTAAACAGGGCAATATTCCCATTTTTGAGCCTGGCCTAGCTAACTTGGTAAAAGACAATTTTGAGGCAGGTCGACTTAGATTTACCACGGATGCACAAATGGCCGTAAACCACGGAGAATTTCAATTTATTGCTGTCGGTACTCCGCCAGATGAAGATGGTTCAGCGGATCTAAAATACGTTTTATCGGTTGCTGAAACAATTGCCGAGCATATGCAATCAAAAAAAATCATTGTTAACAAATCTACCGTGCCCGTCGGCACCGCCGATAAAGTCTCTTCCGTTATTTCAAAAAAGCTTGCAGCCCGCAGCCCGAAGCCTTCCTTCTCTGTTCTCTCTAACCCTGAATTCCTAAAAGAAGGCTCGGCTGTTAGCGACTGTTTAAAGCCGGATCGAATTATCGTTGGTACTGGAGACAAAAGTGCAGAAGAAAAAATGCGTGAACTTTACGCACCCTTTAATCGAAATCATGACAAAGTGATCGTAATGGATGTACGTTCGGCCGAGCTAACAAAATATGCAGCAAATTGTATGTTGGCAACAAAAATATCCTTTATGAACGAAATGTCTAATTTAGCCGAAAAACTCGGTGCAGATATTGAAGCGGTCCGTCATGGGATAGGTTCGGATCCACGAATTGGTTATCAATTCATTTATCCCGGTTGTGGTTATGGTGGTTCTTGTTTTCCCAAAGATGTTCAGGCATTAATAAAAACGGCCAATGATATCGACTATAAACCATTATTGTTGGAAGCCGTTGAACAAGTGAACCATCAGCAAAAAGATAAGTTATATCATTACTTAAACCACTACTTTACAAGTAAAATACCGTCGACAAGTTTACAAGGTAAAACGATTGCCGTTTGGGGGTTAAGTTTTAAACCGAACACTGATGATATGCGGGAAGCATCTAGCCGTGTTTTGATAGAAACACTTTGGAAAAATGGTGCCAAAGTTCAAGCCTATGATCCTGAGGCAATGCATGAGTCGCAAAGGATTTATGGCCAGAGAGATGATTTTGTTTTAGCAGGAACAAAAGAAGCGGCGCTCAAAGATGCCGATGCTTTAGTGATTTGTACCGAATGGAGTCAGTTTAGAGCACCGGATTTTGATTTGATTGCCGAATCACTCAGCGAAAAATTAATTGTAGATGGACGAAACATGTTTGATCCCGAACTGATGAAAAATAAAGGATTTACTTATTATGGGATTGGACGAGGAATGTCGATTCAAAAATGAAAATTTTAGTTACCGGCGCTGCCGGTTTTATTGGTTTTTACGTCGCTAAATATTTGCTTGACCGTGGTGATCAAGTGATTGGTATTGATAATATTAACGACTATTATGATCCTCAATTAAAAATTGATCGACTCGCTGTTTTAGATAAGCTAGAAGGTTTCAATTTTCTAAAGTTGGATATTTCTGTAAATGAGGGGATGCAAAAGCTGTTTGATCAAAATCATTTTGATGCCGTTGTTCATTTGGCAGCCCAGGCGGGTGTTCGATATTCTCTAGAAAATCCGCACGTTTATATGCAAAGTAATATCGTCGGTTTTTTGAATATTCTGGAAGGTGTCAGACATCATAAAATCGACCACCTAGTTTATGCATCATCCAGCTCGGTTTATGGCGCTAATACCTTGCAACCTTTCTCTGAACATCACAATATTGATCATCCCGTTTCTTTGTATGCGGCCAGCAAAAAAGCTAATGAGTTGATGGCACATAGTTATAGTCATTTATATGGTATGAAAACTACCGGGCTTCGATTTTTTACCGTTTACGGCCCTTGGGGACGACCTGATATGGCTCCTTTTCTTTTTGCAAAAGGGATCACTGATGGGGAAACCATTAACTTGTTTAATCAAGGTGATATGAGTCGTGACTTTACTTATATTGATGATATCGCTGAAGGAGTCGTTCGAGTGATGGACAACCCAGCAAAAGGTAATCCTGAGTGGAGTGGGGATTCACCTGATCCGGCGTCTAGTTATGCTAATTATCGAATTTATAATATTGGTAATAACGATCCGGTAAAACTGATGGGTTTTGTCAATGCCATCGAAAATGCGGTTGGAAAAAAAGCGAATATTAATTTGATGCCGATGCAGCCAGGCGATGTTCAATCGACTTTTGCCGATGTATCAGAATTAGAATCAGCGATAGGATTTAAGTCAACGACATCTCTGCAAGATGGTATTAATATTTTTATTGATTGGTATAAAGATTATTATGGGGACTAGGAGCTATAACCTAGAACTTATTATTAAAAAAAGGATCAAATTTTGACTTCAAAAATTACTAAAGCCGTTATCCCTGTTGCAGGACTGGGAACGCGAATGTTACCAGCCACCAAAGCCATTCCAAAGGAAATGCTACCAATAGTCGATAAACCTTTGATCCAATATATTGTGAATGAATGTATTGCCGCGGGGATCACTGAGATAGCATTGGTGACTCACTCATCAAAAAACGCTATCGAAAATCATTTTGATAAATCCTTTGAGTTGGAAACAACTTTAGAAAAGCGGGTGAAACGACAGTTGTTAGAAGAGATACAGGCTATTTGTCCAAAACATGTCACTATTATGCATATTCGTCAGGGTGAAGCTAAAGGCTTGGGTCATGCTGTTCTAAAAGCTCGACCCTTAGTGGGGGATGCACCTTTTGTCGTAGTGTTGCCGGATGTTTTAATTGATGATGCTGCGAGTGATTTAAAAACCGAAAATCTTTCCGCTATGTTAGCTCGTTACGAACAAACCCAGATCAGCCAGATCATGGTTGAGCCAGTTCCTAGGGAAAATGTTTCAAGTTATGGCGTAGCGGATTGTAACGGCATTGATCTAAAACCAGGCGAGTCAGTTAAAATGACGCAAGTGGTTGAAAAACCGCCCATCGATGAAGCTCCTTCTAATCTGGCTGTGGTGGGACGTTATGTTTTATCTGAAAAAATTTGGGACTTACTGGATTTTACTCCACCGGGTGCTGGCGGCGAAATTCAGTTAACTGACGCCATTGCTAGTTTAATGAAGCTTGAAACGGTCGAAGCTTTTCATATGATCGGAAAATCTCATGATTGTGGATCAAAAATTGGTTATATGAAGGCCTTTGTTGAATACGGACTTAGACATAAAGAGAAAGGGGAAGAATTTTCTGTTTATTTAAAAGAATTAGATTTTTAAATAATAAGTGCTTAGCATTTAGAACGTGATCAAAAGGAAAAATCATTGAAAGAATTATCCTGTTTTAAAGCCTATGACATTCGGGGTCAATTAGGCGAAGAGCTTAATACTGATATTGCCTACCAGATTGGGCGGGCCTATGCTGAATTCTTAGAGCCTAGATCGGTGGTGTTGGGTGGCGATATTAGAGAAACCAGCGAAGAGTTAAAAATGGCATTGGCCGATGGCATCATGGATGCCGGTTTTGACGTGATTGATATCGGTATGACTGGCACCGAAGAAGTTTATTTTGCCGTTCAACATTTAAAAGTGGATGGCGGTATTGAAGTGACAGCCTCTCACAATCCCATTGATTATAATGGTATGAAACCCGTTAGAAAAGACTCCCGGCCTGTTTCTGGTGATACAGGCTTGTTGGATATAAAAAAGATGGCTGAAGAAAACAACTACGGACGACGAGCTACGAGCGACGAGCAAGAAAAAAATAAAAAAGGGAATTATCGAAAATTATCAATCCTTATTGAATATGTTGAGCACTTGTTGACTTATGTTGATGTCAATAATATTAAACCATTGAAGTTGGTGGTTAACTCTGGTAATGGTGCTGCCGGGCATGTGGTTGATGAAATGGAACGGGTATTTAAACAAAAAAATATTCCAATCACTTTTGTAAAGATACATCATAAAGCGGATGCAACATTTCCTAATGGTATTCCTAATCCGATTTTAGTTGAAAATCGAGCATCAACCTCAAAAGCCGTTTTGGATTCAGGCGCCGATTTTGGGATCGCGTGGGATGGCGATTTTGATCGTTGCTTTTTGTTTGATGAAAAGGGTAAATTTATTGAAGGCTACTATATTGTTGGTTTGTTGGCCGAAGCTTTTTTGGCAAAAAATAACAATGAAAAAATAATTCATGATCCGAGACTGATCTGGAATACCATTGAAATTGCTAACAAAATGAATGGTGAAGCTATTCAAAGTAAGACAGGGCATGCTTTTATCAAAGAAAGAATGAGAAAGGAAGACGCGGTTTACGGTGGTGAAATGAGTGCCCATCATTATTTCCGAGATTTTGGTTATTGTGACAGCGGCATGATCCCTTGGTTGCTTGTCGCTGAACTGGTTTGTCTAAAAAATAAGTTTTTATCACAATTGGTTAAAGAGCGGATCGAAAGATTTCCATCTCCCGGTGAAATTAATCGCAAAGTGACGGACGCTCAGGCCACCATTCAGCGAATTGAAGCAATCTATAGTAAAGATGCATTATCCATTGATAAAACTGATGGTATCAGTATCGAATATCAAGATTGGCGCTTTAATTTAAGAGCCTCTAATACCGAGCCAGTGATCCGATTGAATCTGGAAACCCGTGGGGATCAAGTGTTGATGAAAATCAAAACAGAAGAGCTATTAACGGAGATTGAAAGAGAAGTTTGAATAAAAGGTTCTAGGTTCTAAAATAAGATAAAAACAAAAAAGATTTGATTATTCATTTCGGCTCGGTACAATTTAGACTAGCACCTAGTTTTTTTATTAAGGATAACAAAAAATGATTTTACCTATTATTATGGCTGGCGGAACCGGCTCACGCCTTTGGCCATTGTCTCGTTCTATGTATCCTAAGCAGTTTTTAAATATTGTGGGTGAAAATACCATGATTCAAGATACTGTGAATCGACTAGGTAATATGGAAATCAGTAATCCGATGGTGATTTGCAACCAGGAGCATCGTTTTTTGGTGGCTGAGCAGTTACATAGTATCGGGAAATGTGGTGATATCATTCTTGAGCCGGTGGGGCGCAATACTGCTCCGGCAATTGCGTTAGCGGCAATACGAGCCACGGAAAAGGGCGAAGACCCATTATTGTTAGTTTTGGCCGCCGATCACGTTATTAAAGAAGTTCAACACTTTGAAACCGCTGTGCATGGTGCAATTGGATTGGCTGAAAAAGGTAATCTGGTTACTTTTGGTATTGTGCCTGATGTCGCTGAAACGGGCTATGGCTACATTGAACGTGGCGATGTTTGTATTAGCAATAATATAGGCGTCGATAATTTCAAGGTTCAAAAGTTTGTTGAAAAACCCGACCAAAAAACGGCTCAGGAATATTTGGAGACCGGTAAATATTATTGGAATAGTGGTATGTTCTTATTTAAAGCAAGCCGTTATTTAGAAGAGCTCGAAAAATATAACCCTGAAATACTTAAAGTTTGTCGCGAAAGTATGGATTCTGCAGATAAGGACTTAGACTTTATTAGAATTGACGAAGCTATATTTGCCAATTGCCCATCAGATTCAATTGATTATGCGGTTATGGAAAAAACAGATAGTGCGGTGGTTATACCTTTGGATGCCCAATGGAGCGATATTGGTTCTTGGTCAGCTATTTTAGATGTGAGTGAAAAAGATGAAAATGGCAATTGTGTCAGTGGTGATGTTATCAGCCATGACTCCAGTCATTGTTTGGTTTTAGGTGAGGACCGCTTAATTTCGATCCTTGGATTAGAAGATATTATTGTGATTGATACTAAAGATGCCATTTTGGTGGCAGATAAAAACAAAGTGCAAAATGTAAAACATATTGTTGATGAATTAAAATCATCCAATCGGCAAGAGTGGAAAATTCATCGTGAGGTTTACCGTCCGTGGGGTAAATATGACTCGATTGATGTGGGTTCGCGTTATCAGGTAAAACGAATCACGGTAAAACCGGGAGCGAAACTAAGTGTGCAAAAGCATCATCATCGTGCTGAACATTGGGTCGTTGTGACTGGGACCGCTAGTGTGACAAATGGCGATAACACTTTTTTGGTCACAGAAAATGAGTCCACATATATTCCCATCGGACAGATCCATGCGCTGGAAAATCCTGGCAAAGTGCCGTTAGAATTGATTGAAGTTCAAACAGGATCTTATTTAGGCGAAGATGATATTGTCCGGTTAGAGGATAATTACGGGAGGGTTTAACCGCAAGGCGATCTTCTTTGCCACCCATAAAAAAGAAACTGCAGCGACAATACCGGCAAAATCGGCAATCATATCGGCATAACTAAACGCTCTGTGGGGTAAAAAGGATTGCACAACCTCTACCCCCACACCCAGTAAAAAAGAGACAAACATTGTCCAAAAAATAGCCAGTCTAGGAAATGCCAATGTACAGAAAAAAGCAAAAGCACCAAAACCGATAAAATGGAAGAGCTTATCGATGTTGTGATAAGGGATATGATATTGCACTGAGGGCATCAATGTCAGGTAGAGTAATAGTCCAGCATTCAGCCAAAAAACAACTTGCCATTTGGTCGTGTGTTTTGCTTGAAAAAGAAAGTCAAAAAATGTTTTTATTAGCACGTTTATTCCGTTGCAGTGTTAATCTAAATGAATAAATCCAATTTTATCAATTTAGATTAAGAGAAAATAGTCCTATAGCGCAAAAGACGTAATAAATTATTTCCAAGTTAATATGGGGAGGGGGGAAATGACATGACGCAGTAAAAAATGGCATGGTCATCCTACCGGTGATGAGCCCATTTTTCGCATCGTCATGCACGCCGCAGGGTAGTACACTTTCTTGTGATCCAACGGATTAATTTAAACTGATTTGACTGCCTCTTTGTGAATAAATCTGCTATTATCCGCCGCTAAACACTATTCAGGCTCTGTTAATGAAACAACATTCCCATTTATCTCAATTAGAAGCCGAAAGTATCCAGATTTTCCGTGAGGTTGCTGCAGAATTTGATAACCCTGTGATGCTCTATTCGGTTGGCAAGGACTCTTCGGTGCTGCTTCATCTGGCACGGAAAGCCTTTTATCCTGGAAAAATCCCATTCCCTTTGTTACATGTGGATACCCACTGGAAATTCAAAGAAATGATTGCGTTTAGAGATAAAATGGCGACAGATATAGGCTTTGATCTATTGGTTCATAAAAACCTGCAAGGATTAGAGATGAATATTAGTCCGTTTGTTCACGGTAGCTCAAAACATACCGATATCATGAAGACTGCCGGTTTAAAGCAAGCGCTCGAACATTACAAATTTGATGCCGCTTTTGGCGGTGCGCGTCGGGATGAAGAAAAATCTCGTGCAAAAGAGCGGGTCTATTCATTCAGAGATTCGGCTCATCGTTGGGACCCAAAGAATCAGCGTCCGGAGTTATGGAATATCTACAATGGCCACATTGATAAGGGTGAAAGTATTCGAGTTTTTCCGTTATCTAACTGGACAGAGCTGGATATCTGGCAATATATCTACCAGGAAAATATTGAAATTCCTTCACTGTATCTTGCAAAAAAACGTCCTGTTGTTGAAAGAGATGGTATGTTGGTCATGGTGGATGATGATCGCATGCCGCTTGAAGAAGGAGAGAAACCCATGATGAAATCGGTGCGATTTCGAACATTGGGTTGTTATCCGTTGACTGGCGCTGTCGAGTCTGAAGCGGCTACCTTGCCAGAAATTATCCAAGAAATGCTCTTAACAAAAACTTCAGAAAGACAAGGGCGAATGATTGATAGTGACTCAACAGGATCGATGGAAAAGAAAAAAATTGAAGGTTATTTTTAAGATAAGTTATTAGGTACTAGAACATAGCACTTAAAACAAACCATTTTTTTAAAGAGAAATAAAATGTCAACAAAACAACCGCAAGACAATTCCGACAATGTCGTTTGGCACCAACACAAAATAGATAAAGAACAGCGAGCCAAGCTAAAACAACAAAAACCATGTGCTTTATGGTTTACCGGCCTCAGTGGTTCGGGCAAATCCACTATCGCTAATTTGTTAGAGCAAAAATTGTTTGAGCTGAAAAAACAAAGTTATTTATTAGATGGAGACAATATTCGCCACGGTTTGTGTGGAGATCTTGGTTTTTCTGACAGAGATAGAGTTGAAAATATTCGTCGGATCAGTGAATTATGTAAACTTTTTGTTGATACTGGGGAAATTGTACTAGCGGCTTTCATATCACCTTTTAGAACGGATCGTGCCTTTGCGCGAAGTTTGTTAGGTGACGGCGAATTTATCGAAGTGTTTGTTGATGCACCGCTTTCAGTTTGTGAAGAACGAGATCCTAAAGGGCTGTACAAGAAGGCTCGTAGAGGAGAGATACATAAATTTACCGGTATTGACTCGGACTATCAAATACCTTATGGCCCGGAACTAACCGTTGATACCGCTAACCATAACCCTGAAGAGTGTGTTAAACAAATTCTTAACTATCTTACAGATAATGGATTTTTGGAATAAATATGACTAGTGAATCAAATTTATTAGAAACGGATATTCTGGCCTATTTAAAGCGCCATGAAGAAAAAGACCTATTACAGTTTTTGACCTGTGGATCGGTGGACGATGGTAAAAGTACTCTAATCGGTCGACTACTACACGATTCAAAGATGATTTTTGAAGATCAATTAGCTGCCATTGAAAAAGACAGCAAAAAGTCCGGTACCCAAGGAGATGAAATCGATTTAGCACTTTTGGTGGATGGTCTTCAATCAGAAAGAGAGCAGGGCATTACCATCGATGTGGCTTACCGTTATTTTGCCACTGAAAAACGTAAGTTTATTATTGCTGATACACCCGGTCACGAGCAATATACTCGCAACATGGCCACTGGTGCATCTAACTGTGACCTTGCCGTTATACTGGTAGATGCGCGCACGGGAGTTAAATCACAAACCCGGCGACACAGCTATATCGCTTCGTTATTGGGCATAAAACATATTATTGTGGCGGTTAATAAAATGGATCTGGTTGATTACAAACAGTCCATTTTTGAAGAGGTTAAAAAGGAATATATTGCTTTTAGTCAACAACTTGATTTTGACGATATTCAAGTTTTACCTCTGTCCGCACTGCGCGGAGATAACGTGGTTAATAACAGCAAAGAGTTAGCTTGGTTTACCGGCCCGACGATGATGACTTCGTTGGAAGAGGTTAAGATTGGTCAAATAAAAAGTAATCAGGAATTTCGCTTACCGGTGCAGTGGGTTAACCGACCCCATTCAGAATTTAGAGGTTTTAGCGGAACCATTGCTGGCGGTTTGGTCAAAGTGGGCGATTCGATTACCGTATTACCTTCTGGTAAACAATCAACGGTTAAGTCCATTGTGACCTTCGATGGTGAATTAGCGGTTGCTGAAAACGGTCAGGCGGTCACTATTACTTTAAATGATGAGATTGATATTAGTCGTGGCGATATGATTTGCCATTCAAGTCATTTAGCGCAAATGGGAAAACACTTTGAAGCCGATATTGTTTGGATGTCGGAAGAGGCCTTGATGCCTAACAAGCAATATGATTTCAAATTTACCGGTAAGTATGCATCCGGAAGTATTGTAGAGGTACTTCATCGGGTTGACATTAATAGCTTACAGCAAATGGATGCAACACATCTAGAACTCAATGAAATAGGGCCTTGTAAGGTACGCTTGACTCAACAGGTTGCATTTGACAGCTACCAAGACAACCGACAAACCGGTGCTTTTATCGTCATTGATCGACTTTCCAATATCACCGTTGCGGCCGGGATGATAAAACGTTCATATAATATTGATGACGACGATGCAATGCAAAGCGATATTTCCGAATTTGAATTGGAATTTAACGCTTTAGTTCGAAAACACTTTCCCCATTGGGGGGCGCAGGATGTTAGCCAACTATTTCGGTCGAAATAGTTGGCTACAAAAAAAGCAAAACAGTTGGATACCCACAGCGTTACGCGAGGCATGCCGAAGCGTATTCATTTTTCTATCTCTTTTTATTCTTTGATTTCTAAGCACTTATTGGTTAAAATGCGCGCATTCATGAAAATGATGACAATTTTGGGTTTTTTCCCAGTCGAAAAGCACCTTTCAGGTGCTTTTCTTGGTTTTTCGGAGTTGGTTTAAGGTATGCCCGTAATAACTCTACCGGATGGTAGTAAAAGAGAATTTGACCACGACGTTACTGTTTTTCAGGTTGCGGCGGATATCGGTCCCGGACTTGCAAAAGCCGCTCTGGCAGGTCGTGTGGATGGTGAATTGGTGGATACCAGTTATATCATTTCTGATGATGTTGAACTTTCTCTGATGACTGAACGTGATGCGGAAGGGCTTGACGTGATACGTCATTCCTGCGCTCATTTGTTGGCTCAAGCGACTCAAGCGCTATTTCCTAAAGCTCAGGTAACGATTGGTCCAGTGGTTGATAACGGATTCTATTATGATTTTGCTTTCTCTCGGCCATTTACGCCAGATGATTTGATTGCCATAGAAGCTAAAATGGTAGAAATCGCAAAACAGAATTTACCGATTGAACGAAGTACCATGATTCGAGAAGAAGCGATTGATTTTTTTAAAAATATGGGCGAAGAATATAAAGCAGAGATTATTGAAAGTATTCCGACTGGCGATGAAATCAGTTTGTATCGCCAGGGTGATTTTATCGATTTGTGTCGCGGACCACATGTACCGAGTACTGGTAAAATTAAAGCTTTTAAATTAATGAAGTTGGCTGGTGCATACTGGCGAGGTGATTCAAATAATGAAATGCTACAGCGGATCTACGGAACTTGTTGGACTAATAAAAAAGACCTTAAAAAACACCTGTTTCGATTAGAAGAAGCTGAAAAGCGTGATCATCGCAAGATTGGTAAGCAACTGGAATTATTTCATTTTCAGGAAGAAGCACCAGGAATGGTTTTTTGGCATCACGATGGTTGGAGTATTTTCAAAGAATTAGAGCGCTATATCCGGGTGGTTACCAGTAATACTGATTATCAGGAAGTGAAAACGCCACAAATTATGGATAGAAGCCTGTGGGAAAAATCGGGTCATTGGGATAAATACCATGACGGTATGTTTTCGACTGAGTCGGAAAACAGGGTATATGCCATTAAGCCGATGAATTGTCCTGGGCATGTTCAGATATTTAATCAAGGGCTTAAGTCTTATCGCGATCTACCATTACGTATGGCTGAGTTCGGTTCTTGCCATCGAAACGAACCATCCGGTGCACTACACGGCTTAATGCGAGTAAGAGCCTTTACCCAAGATGATGCTCATGTGTTTTGTACCGAAGATCAAGTTCAACAAGAAGTTTGTCATTTGATCGACACTATTTACAATGTTTATGCGGATTTTGGTTTCGAAAATATTGAAATCAAATTATCGACTCGTCCTGAAAAACGGGTCGGCTCGGATGAAAGTTGGGACCGAACAGAAGCATCTTTAGAAGCGGCGTTAAAATCAAAAAACATTGATTTTGAAGTATTACCTGGAGAAGGCGCGTTTTATGGTCCAAAAATTGAATTTTCTTTACGAGATTGTTTAGATAGAGTTTGGCAATGTGGCACCGTTCAACTAGACTTTTCTATGCCGGGTCGATTAGGAGCAGAATATATCGACGAAGATGGTCGTAAGAAAACGCCGGTGATGATTCATCGAGCTATTTTGGGTTCATTAGAGCGTTTTATTGGGATTTTGATTGAAGAATATGCCGGTAAGTTTCCACCATGGTTAGCGCCAAAACAGGTGGCAGTAATGAATATTACCGACAAACAAAGTGATTTTGTGCAAAAAAGTGCAAAAATATTGAAATCTCAAGGCTTTAGAGTGAATTCGGACTTGAGAAACGAGAAAATCGGCTTTAAAATTCGTCAGCATACATTACAACGGGTTCCTTATCTTTTGGTAGTAGGTGATCGAGAAGTAGAAACTGAAACCGTTTCGGTCAGATCAAGAGCAGGAAAAGATTTAGGTAGCATGACAATTGACGCTTTTTCTGAATTGTTAAAGGCTGATATTAAGCATTTAGCTAGAAAATCGCCTTAGACAATTTTTGGGATTGGGGAGTACCCACAATGCTTCGCTCTGGAGTTAGGAGCGGGGAAAAGATGAATCATTGTTTAGCTGTTTGAAGTTGTAACTATTTAGGATTTAATTATTGGACGAAATGCTGCGAGTATTGAGGATTATCTTGGTACCTCGCTCCCAGCTCCTCGTTCCTTGTTTAAAAAAAGAAGAGGAATAAAAACATTAAAAGAGCAAAGCCAAAAATGGCGGCTAAGGTACAACGAGCCAACATTAATGAGGAGATTGAAGCACCCCAAGTTCGATTGATTGATCAAAACGGTGAATCGAAAGGGATAGTGACAATTAAAGAGGCCGTTGAGGCGGCTGTGGCAGTGACTTTGGATCTGGTTGAGATTTCGCCGGGTGCCGAGCCACCAGTTTGTAAAATTATGGATTACGGTAAATATGTTTTCGAAGCAAAGAAAGCAAAAGCTGCGGCCAAGAAAAAACAGACGGTTGTCCATATTAAAGAGATTAAGTTTAGACCAGGAACTGATATTGGCGATTACAACATTAAGTTGCGTAAATTGACTGAGTTCCTGCAAGAAGGCGATAAGACCAAGATTACGGTACGATTTAGAGGTCGCGAAATGGCCCACCGTGAATTAGGTATGGATCTGATGAAACGGGTTCAAAAAGATTTAGAAGAATTTGGTGATGTGGAAGCTTTTCCTAAACAGGAAGGTAGACAAATGACAATGGTCATTGCACCTAAAAGAAAAAAATAGAGATTGACTCCTTTCCCTAAGCCCTCCCCCTTTTCAGGGGGAGGGCTAGGAGGGGGGTAGAGTTTTGAAGCGTTAATCGCGCCTCAAAAAAGCGAGTCACAAGGTTATTGGCAACCCGAAGACTAGTTGGTGAGAGGGTATTGTTGAACTTCATTGAAGTTTTTCAACATTCTTTTTTATTTAAGCACTGATAGGTAATAAACGGTATAGGATTTAAAGCTCTGCAAGTTATGGATTATGAGCAAAAAGATTCAAAATACGACCTACAGATGATCATTGGAGTAAACAAACAATGCCAAAGATAAAAACAGACAGCGGCGCTGCAAAGCGTTTCAAACGTACTGGTAAAGGTGGTTTCAAACATGCGCAATCGCATCGTCGCCACATTCTTACTAAGAAGAGTTCTAAGCGAAAGCGTCATTTGCGTGATATGCAAATGGTTGCAGCTTGCGATGTTCCACAGCTGGATCGCCAGCTTCCTTACGTATAAGAATGGGAGTGATTTGAAATGCCTAGAGTAAAACGCGGTGTAACCGCTCATAAGCGTCACAAAAAAGTTTTAAAAGCAGCAAAAGGTTATTACGGAGCTCGTAGTCGTGTATATCGTGTTGCAGCGCAAGCCGTCACTAAAGCGGGCCAATATGCCTATCGTGACCGTCGTCAACGTAAGCGTCAGTTCAGAGCGATCTGGATCCAACGTATTAACGCTGAAGCGCGTGTTAGTGGTTTGTCATATAGCAAATTTATTAACGGTCTTAAAAAAGCGTCTATTGCTATCGATCGTAAGATCTTAGCTGATATTGCTGTTTTCGATAAAGTCGCCTTTGCGGCTATCGTTGAAAAAGCAAAAGCGGCTCTCGCTTAAGCACCTACTGATTTGAGGCTTTCTCTAACACTTTGTTAAGTTAGCTAATAAAAAGTAATTGAAAAGGAAGGGCATTTGTCCTTCCTTTTTTTTGGGTATGAGTGCCCCAATCTACAAAATAATAACAATTGAATGAATTTTTTAGACGGTATTGAATACATTGGAATAAGTTAATGTCAAACACAGTTGATGAACTATTAGCCAGAGGATTATCCGCAGTCGAAAGCGCAAAGGATATCCAGCAGCTGGAACAGGTCAAAATCGATTTTCTCGGTAAAAAAGGTGAGCTAACGGCTCAGCTAAAATCTTTGGGAAAATTACCAGCAGAAGAAAGGCCTAAACAAGGGGCGGCGATCAATAAAGCCAAGCAGGTAATCCAAGCTAAATTTGAGGCGAGTAAAAGAATCTTCGAAAATAAAACGATCGCAGATCAGTTAGCCAATGATTCGATTGATGTAACACTGGCTGGACGAAATAGCCAGCTAGGTGGTATTCACCCGGTCAATCGTACTTTGGAACGAATTGTAGAATATTTTTCTCAAGTTGGCTTTGGTGTCGAAGAAGGACCAGAAGTTGAAGATGATTACCATAATTTTGAAGCACTCAACATTCCGGGTCATCACCCTGCAAGAGCGATGCACGATACTTTTTATTTTGGTGATGGTACTTTGCTTCGAACCCACACTTCTCCAGTACAAATTCGGGCCATGGAAAAAATACAACCACCGGTTCGTATTATTGCACCTGGAAGGGTATATCGTTGTGATTCAGATTTAACTCACACACCGATGTTTCATCAAGTCGAAGGATTGTTGGTGGATAAGACGACCTCTTTTGCTGACTTAAAAGGTGTGCTAGATGAATTTTTAAAACACTTTTTTGAAAACGATAAGTTAAAAGTTCGTTTCAGACCTTCTTATTTCCCTTTTACCGAACCTTCAGCAGAAGTTGATATTGAATGTGTCATGTGTGCAGGAAAAGGCTGCCGGGTTTGCAGTCATACCGGCTGGTTAGAAATCTTAGGTTCGGGAATGGTCCATCCGAATGTGCTCGGATCCGTCGGGTTCGATAGCGAAGAATACACAGGTTACGCATTTGGTATGGGAGTGGAAAGAATGACCATGCTGCGTTACGGGGTAAACGATTTGAGATTGTTTTTTGAAAACGATTTACGTTTTTTAAAACAATTTAATTAAGAAAAAAAGAAAAAGATAAAACAAATTATTCACCACGGAGGTTCTGAGAAATACAAAAAAGTCATTGACTAAATGTTTGGACAGCCCTAAAACAATCGATTAGATCGATCTATGTTTTCCAATGACTTTCTGTAAATTTTTTTTCTCCGAATCTTCGTGCCTCTATGGTGAAATATCTTTTCATGTTTTGATTGTTATATGTGGAAACAATAAATGAAAATTAGTGAAAATTGGCTAAGAACCTGGGTGGATCCCAATATCTCAACCGATGAACTGGTAGCGACATTAACCATGGCCGGATTAGAAGTTGATGGTATCCAAGTGATGGGTGCTGAGCTGGCTGGTATTTTAGTCGGAAAAATCATCAAGGCTGAACAACACCCAGAAGCTGACAAACTCCAAGTTTGCACCGTTGATGTTGGCGCTGAAAAAATGCTACAAATTATCTGCGGTGCACCCAATGCGCGAGAAGGTATTAAAGTTGCGGTGGCGACCATAGGCTGTATTTTGCCCGGTAATTTTAAAATCAAAAAAGCGAAACTTCGTGGTGTGGCATCTTTGGGTATGTTGTGCTCAGGTAAGGAATTAGAATTATCAGATGATCACGATGGTATTATCGAACTTTCAGATAATGCAATAATAGGTCAACAGTTTGTCGATCATTTAGGATTAAAAGATGTCGCCATCGATATCGATTTAACACCCAATCGTGGCGATTGTTTAGGGTTAAAGGGGATTGCCACTGAAGTGGGTGTATTAACTCAGACAAAAGTTAACCCTATTCAAATAAAAAAAATTCCTGCGACTATTGAAGATCGCATTGAGATCAAATTAAACGCAGTCAAAGCAAACTCTCGATTTACTGCTCGAGTTATGACCGGAATTAATATTAAAGCCGAAACCCCTGACTGGATGAAAGCTCGTCTATCAGGTTCAGATATACGATCGATCGATCCGGTTGTTGATATCACTAACTATGTGATGTTGGAACTCGGTCATCCGATGCACGCATTTGATCGAAATAACGTTTCAGGTGCGATTGAAGTTCGTTATGCGCAAGAGAATGAAAAACTGATTTTATTGGATGATAGTTCAATTGATTTAAGAACGGATACAGTGATTGTTGCTGATCAAGATAAAGCATTATCAATGGCCGGTATTATGGGCGGAAAATATTCCGGCATTAATTCGAATACTACCGATATTATTTTAGAAGCCGCTCACTGGCACCCTATTGAAATTGCTGGTAAAGCGAGAAGTTATGGTTTACACACGGATGCCTCTCACCGTTTTGAACGTGGTGTTGATTATAATCTTTGTGCACAAACGATCGAAAGAGCTACCGAGTTATTATTAGAAATTGTCGGTGGTCAAGCAGGTCCCATCATCGATGAAATTGATCAACCAAACTTTCCAAAATCCCGACAAGTCAAATTACGTCGTACTCGAATCGAACGTTTATTGGGAATTCATCTTTCTGATGAACAAGTGGTTGATATTCTCACTCGTTTGGGTATGGAATTAACTGAAGAAGAAGATGGTTGGTTAGTCGTGATCCCGAGCTGCCGATTTGATATTTCAATCGAAGCCGATTTGATTGAAGAGTTGGTTAGGATATACGGTTACAACAATGTGCCAAGCCGAAAACCGGTAGGTGAGTTATCCATGATACGTCGACAGGAAAATCGACTGGTTAAATCACAACTGGGTCATTTGCTTGCAGACAGAGGATATCAAGAGGCTATCACCTATTCATTTGTTGACGAGCAATCTCAACAGTTGATTGATCCGGGAGTTAAAGCTTTACCTCTGCTGAATCCTATTTCGGCCGATCTCGCGTTTATGCGTACCTCACTTTGGCCGGGATTGCTAAAAGCGGTGGAATATAATCAAAAACGCCAACACGATCACGTTCGATTTTTTGAAACTGGTTTAAAGTTTGTACCTAGTGAAGGGGGTCTTGTTCAGACACCGGTCATTGCTGGTGCAATAAGTGGAAGGAAAAACACTGAAAGCTGGGAGGCTGATAATTCAAAACTTGATTTTTTTGATCTAAAAGGCGATTTAGAGGCTATATTTAAGCTAACGGCAGCTGATGGGCAATTCAAATTTGTTGCGGCGCAGCGAGATGGACTTCACCCTGGGCAAACCGCTGAAATAAGCCGAAATGGTAAAACGTGTGGTTTTATGGGTAAAATCCATCCACAAACCCAAAGAGCGTTTGACATCGATGAGCCTGTTTACCTGTTTGAACTTGAGTTAAAACGGGTTACTCAGCGCAAAATCCCTAAGTTTAGCCTTTTATCGAAATTTCCATCCATTCGTCGAGATATTGCTGTTTTAGTAAAAGAAAACGTGACTTCTTCGCAAATAGTTGATTTAATTAGACAAACAGCCAAAAATTGGCTAAATAATGTAGTGATATTTGATATTTATCGTGGAAAAGGTATAGAAGCCGGTTTTAAAAGTGTAGCGATTGGTATAGAGCTCCAGCGAACTGATAGAACGTTCAAAGATGTTGAGATATCCAAAACCATTGATCGCGTAGTCGCCACTCTAACCGAAAAACTAGAAGCAGTATTAAGAGACTGAGTGAGATTAATTTTTAAAGGATTTAAGGCGTTTAATGGATTAAAGCTGTGAGGATTAATATATGGCATTGACTAAAGCAGAAATGGCAGAGCGATTGTTCGACGACTTAGGTTTGAACAAAAGAGAAGCCAAAGAAATGGTTGAAGGCTTTTACGAAGAGATTAGAAACTCTCTGGCAAGCAATCAACAAGTAAAATTATCAGGTTTCGGTAATTTTGATTTACGTGATAAAAAACAACGACCCGGCCGAAATCCTAAAACCGGCGAAGAAATTCCAATTTGCGCTCGTCGCGTGGTGACTTTTAGACCAGGACAAAAATTAAAGGCTAGAGTAGAAGCATATGCTGGAAGCAAGTAATAATCACGAACTGATCCCGATCCCGGACAAGCGTTATTTCACTATTGGTGAAGTGAGCGAATTGTGTTTGGTAAAGCCTCATGTTTTACGTTACTGGGAACAGGAATTTCCTCAACTAAGTCCAGTTAAACGTCGTGGTAATAGGCGTTACTACCAGCGCGACGATGTTATGGTTATTCGTGAGATCCGTGAACTTCTCTATGATCAAGGGTTCACCATTGGTGGTGCTAGGCAACAGTTGGAGTCGGAGGAAGTTAACCCAGACCCCGCAGCGATTAAAGCCATTATCAACGATTTGCAGAGTGTTCTTAGAATACTTGCTCATTAATCATTTTTGACTTTATTTTTGCAATTTCTCTGAGATTCTTTGCCTCCGTGGTGAATGATTATTTTTTCTTTTCTTTCTATTGCAAACTCAGCTATTTCAGGTAGTATTCTGCTCCGGTGTTAGATTAACCTGTTAATTCAAACCTGATTCGAATTTAAAATAAACACCATGTCGGAATGTGGCGCAGCCTGGTAGCGCACTTGTTCGGGGTACAAGTGGTCGGAGGTTCAAATCCTCTCATTCCGACCAATTTTTTCTCTTACTCCTTGTTATTATTCTAGGATAATAATGATAAATTCAGCTTTATGTTGAAAGCATGTATACTTGCGATTGATCGAAGTATAATTTTCAATGTCTAAGATAAATGCTTAGAAGGGATGTTTTTTTGCAGGCAGGCAAAATCTTATTGTTGTTGATGCTATTCCTTGGTTGGAATGTGTCTGCATATGCGTTTGAATCATCGACCAATCCCCTTCCTTCCAGTATTGTAGCTGTTTTTTATCCTGATGCCAAAGAGCCATATCGCAGTATTTACCAAGATATTATTTCCGGTACACAAAACGGTATTAAGATCGGCACTGAACCTACCATCCAACTAAAATCTTTTGTACTTAAAAAAGGATTCAATAGCGAGCTTATTGCAAATATTTTGCGGGAACAGAATATATCCAAAGTGATTGTACTTGGTCGTCTTGGTTATAAACTGGCTAAGTCTTTACCCAAAGAATTTAATGTAGTCTCTGGTGCGTTGCCAATAAGACCCAATGGCGTATCTGGTATTAGTTTGATCACTGATCCCGGTTATCTGTTTGAATATTTATCTCAAGTTGCACCGGAAGTAAATCGTATCCACATAGCCTATAGCAAAAGAAGTGAATGGATTATCGAATTAGCCAAAACCGCTGCCGAAAAACAAGGGTTGAATTTAGATCTGAAAAAAGTCAACAATACAAAGGAAGCGATCCAGTTTTATCAACAATTATTTGAGTCTGATGTTTCAAAAAAAGATGCTATCTGGCTACCGCTCGATCGTGTTTCATCACATGATAAAATCACTCTACCCATTATTCTGGAAAAAGCCTGGGCGAAGGAAGTGGTGGTATTTTCCAGTAAGCCTTCTCACGCAAAGCGTGGTGCTTTATTTTCGACTTACCCCGATAATTTTGTTTTGGGACAACGTCTCTACCAAATGGTTATGGCACTAGCCAAACAACCTCAGCAAAAACAGTTCGCTGCTCTGAGTTCTTTACAGCTAGCAGTTAACTTGAGAACGGCTGCGCATCTGGGGTTTAAGTACAGCTCTGAACAACAACAGAGTTTTAAGCTGACTTTTCCCGAGTAGTCATGTATTTTTTTCGTTTTAATTTCAAATCAGACGCGAGTTTTAAGCGTCAGCTATTGAGTTTCTTTATTATTAGTGTGGCTATTCTTGCCTTGGTAACTTCAATCATTACCGCTTGGCAAGCCAGTCAATTGGTCAGGCAATCTACTATTAATACAGGTTTGCAATTGACCGGTAATTTTGCGGAGCAAAGTTTGTTAGCATTATTGACTGATAGTACTGAGAATTCAAAAGAAGCCATTGACAGTACTCTCGGTTTTCAGTCCGTTTCTGGTGTTGCCATTTTTAAGCCGGATGGCAGCTTGCTGGTTGCCTCATCTGGTGTTTCAGAGCGGGTATTTTATACTCGATTTTCAGAATCATTAAAATCAAACCAAGCAAAAGATATTGTTCAATTATTTAATGAGCTGGATAATATGTGGTTATTTAGCGCTCCGGTGATTTATGTTGTTGATGAGTTTGATATTGATATTGTTGATCCAGAGGACGAGAACCAGCAAACGGAAGTGTTGGGTTATGTTTTAGTCGAATTCAATAAGAATGAATTACATCAAATACAACAGTCCATTTTTATTAATAATCTGTTTATTGGGAGTCTGGTTGCTGGCGTGCTTGCATTATTTATGGGCTGGGGAGTTAATCGATTAATCGGCCCTTTGATTGAGTTGTCTCAAACGATGAGAACCGCGACTGACGTTAAATATTATCCCAGAGCCCAGATAACCGGTGCCGCTGAAATTAGGCAAATGGCAGAAGCTTATAATCAGATGATGACATCTCTAGAATTACAGAATACTGAACTAGAAAAACATCGTGATACTTTAGAGTCCGAAGTTGAAATGAGAACACAGGAATTACAGGTGGCTAGAGACACCGCATTAACGGCCAGTCGTCACAAGTCAGAATTTTTGGCTAATATTAGTCATGAGTTGAGAACTCCGCTTCAAGCGATCATTGGATATTCCGAACTGGTCAAAGAAGATTTGGAACTTGAATGTATGGACACTCAAGTCGAGGATCTTAATAAGAGTATTCGAAGTGCTCACAACTTGTTGGAGCTAATTAATAATATTTTGGATATTGCTAAAATAGAAGCGGGCCGAATGGATTTGTACTTAAAGCCCGTTGATATGGCGAGTCTAATTAATGAGACATTGGAAATGATTGTCCCTATGGCGGCGGCCAACAAAAATAAAATAGTGGTTGAGCGTGAAGCTCTAGCATTGAGCCTCGTCGTTGATAGACAAAAACTAATGCAGATTTTTCTTAATCTATTGAGCAATGCTTGTAAGTTTACTAAACAAGGGACTATTACCTTTTCAATTAGTAATGATGCATTTTTCTTGTGTTTTTCGGTGATAGATACCGGGGTTGGTATTCCGCAAGATCAACTGGATACGGTTTTTGAACAATTTACTCAGGTGGATGGAAGTCAGACTCGAAAATTTGAAGGCACAGGATTGGGTATGGCGATCACCCAGAATTTTTGTCAGTTAATGGGAGGCCAACTTCAGGTTGAAAGTGAGGTCGGGGTAGGGAGTAAATTTAGCGTCAAGTTGCCATTGAAATAATAGAGTAGGTTAAATATCGTTGCTTCGCAACCCGTAGCTGTTACACTCGTTATCTTTGATCATTCGATGTCTTATACTACACTGAAAAGAGGCTATGTCAGGTTAGTTATCATTTGAAAGTCTGTATATAAAAACATAAGGTATTCTCCATGTCATTTACTCGTTTTTTGGTTAGTTTGTTGACCGCATTCATATTGACCTTTTCTGCACTACCGATTTTTGCAGGAGAAGATTTTGGTGATGAGTTCGAAGGCGAAGATGAACTCGCGGATTATTATGGAGATGAGGATTTTGTGAGTATCGCAACTGGCTCTAAACAGTTGTTGCATAAAGCACCATCAATCGCGTCAGTGATTACTGCGGAAGAAATAGAGAGAATGGGTGCTAGAAACCTCACTCAGGTACTAGATACTGTACCGGGCTTGCATGTGTCACGCAGCGGACAACTGATGGCTCCTGAATTCTGGTTTCGTGGTATCACGTCCACTTTCAATCCACAAACCTTAATGATGATCAATGGTGTTTCTACTAAAAGTTCTGTAAGAGGAGACAACCATGTTGTTTGGGGGGAGTTCCCCATTCACATGATCCAAAGAATCGAAATAATAAGAGGGCCAGGTTCTGCGCTTTACGGTGCTGATGCATTTTCCGGTGTTATCAACATCATTACTAAAAGTTCATCTTCCAAGAGCGCTAACGAAGTTGGGGGAATGGTCGGTAGTTTTAACACCAAAAATCTTTGGATAAATCACAATATAGAATTAGGTGGTTGGCAGTTTGCCACCAATCTCGAATATATCGAGAGCGATGGTTTTAAGGCAATCATCGAATCTGATGCCCAAACCAATATTGATGTGTTTGCGGGGACCTTAGGTGTTCCTGCTGTTTCTTTGGCGCCGGGTCCTCTTTTTACCGAATTCAAAGCACTTGATTTTTGGCTGACAGCTGAGAATGAAATGTTAAAAATTGATTGGGGCTTGCTCAATAAATTTGATCTCGGTACGAGGCTCGGCGCTACCGAAGCACTCGATAGTCATGGATTAACGAGCGGATACAAAAATATTATTAAACTGTCATTAAAAGAAAGGAAAGTCAGTGATTTTTTTTCCTACTCTTCAAAGCTGAGTTTTTATGCGTCAAGTCAAGAGGTCGATGAAGATTTTATCCTATTTCCTCCAGGCTCTGTTTTTGGTGCATTTCCTGATGGTTTTATCGGTAACCCTGAATGGAAAGAAGAAACCACTAAATTTGAACTGGATTTTAAGTATTCAGGATTTGAAAAATTTGAATTACTTTTTGGTACCGGTTATGAAAGACAAAATCTTTATAAAGTCGAGGAGCAAAAGAATTTTCTTCCTGATTTCAGTCCACGGCCAGGGGGGTTAGAAGATGTTTCTGATACAGCAGAGGTGTTTATGCCTGAGGCTGTTAGAGATAGTCACTTTTTTTATGCTCAGTTAGTGAACCAGATTGCGCCAGATTGGGAATTAACGGCTGGTGCAAGATTTGATGACTATTCGGATTTTGGTTCAACCCTTAATCCACGCGTTGCTTTGGTTTGGTCTACGAGCTTGAAACTGACGACTAAATTTTTATATGGTAGAGCTTTTCGAGCACCATCTTTTGCTGAACTGCTCGTCATTAATAATCCCGTAGCTCTTGGTAACCCCAATATTAAACCAGAAACAATCGATACATTGGAAATGGCTTTTAATTATAAATTTTCACCAGAATTTTCGTTGGACATTAATATATATGAATATAAAATAAAGGATTTTATCACCTTTGTTCCTGACCAAAATGGACAAACTGCGACAGCACAAAATGTTGGAGAAAGCACTGGTTTAGGATTTGAGACCAGTATTGATTGTTCTATTACGGAAAAAATAAAAATATTAGCCAATATGGCTTATGTAAAAGCAGAGGATGATTTGGTTAATGATGATGTTGGTGAGTATCCTAATTTTCAATCCTATCTTCGTGCTGAATGGTCCATTAGTGAGAACTGGCAATTACACACTCAGATAAATGATGTTGGAAAAAGAGAAAGAGTACCCAATGATTCAAGAGATCAACTGAGAGGTTATACAACGCTAGATTTTACATCTATTTATCAATTTTCTGAAAGCGATCTGAGTTTGGAGTTTACCGTTAATAATGCCTTTGACGAAGATGTCAGAGAACCTAGTTCGGCCGGTACCACTTTTGGCGCTATTAATGTTCCCAATGATTTACCGCAAGCAGGGCGCGCAGCCTATATCCGTATTAGTACACAATTTTGATCGCTACTCAACGAGGATTAGTTACCAACGAGTTGGCATAACCCCTGTATAATTTAAGTCTTTGCATTTTAAAGGTAATAGAGCTCCTGGCGGTTTTTCAAGTGTATCTAAATAACACGGCGGCATGCCGGCAAAAACAAGCAGTGATACAAACAAATTCATTTCGACTTCATTGAAGCCAAAATCTGCGCAAATTGCGGCGTACAGAGCCGCAATATTCATTCGGATTTTTTTCTTTCTTTTAAGATAGTCTTCTATTTGGAAAGCCATCCGAAAATAGTAGCCATTATCGCACTTTAACGAATTTAAAAATAAGACTAAATGCGGCACTCTTTCATCAAGAGATGAAATGGGTCGTCCAAAGCCATAAATCGTTTTATTTTGGTGGAGTTTTCCTTCAATTAAATCATCTAGGCTTATTCCTTTGGATATTTTTCTCCCAAGATTTCGATACATAGACAGGCAGCTGACGAGGGGCTTGGCAACGAATAGTTCAGCATCACAAGATGCAATTCCACCCACCATCGATAAAATGGGAGTCGTTCGCGCGGCACTGGCAAGAGATGAAATACGGTTAGGCCAAATTCGAATATCGGCGTAGCTGGTACTTACCCATATATAGTTTAATATTTTTAATTCTATTTCTGAAAATTCTTTGCCGGTAATACCAAAAAGGTTTAATTCGAACCATGTCATATGATCAAGATCATTGTGGAGATCCTTGCCTCGGAAAACGGAGCGTTCGCTGAGGTATGCTAGGCCCGTTTTAGTCGGATATTGGTTATGGAGGTTGTTTAAGTCATTTAGGCTCATTTAGATATCCTCTGACTAACGCCTCAATATCGGGAAGTGGTTTTTTCTTAGGAGGATTTTCCAAAGTTACCGTGTCTGCAAAAAACGGAAATTTTCTCCATCCTAGATATTTTTGTTCCATAGCGTGCGCGGCAGCTCCTGGAAGCCTCAGCATAAGAAAGAGGTATTCACATTGTTCTCCGGTTAAATTCAGATCACAAAAAGCCGCCGCCAAAACACCTATTAACGATAGTGCTGACTTGGACTCTAATTCAAGTTTGGGTTTTTGGTCCGCTAGCCATTTAAGGTGTTCACCTGACGAATATTCAAGTAAACCTTTTAAACAATCCTCTACCGATTTTGCTGATTTAATAGAATGAGGATCAAAACCTGGAATATGCTCAATAACAGGCCAAATACCCTTTTCCTCGGACTCGGCAAATGACAAATCGATTTGTGCTAATCGGATATTTCGCCGCCATAAATCCATGGTAAGACTAAGCTCTCTGGCTCCACAAAACTGGCCCGAACCAACGCTCAATGCTGCGATAAGTACAGATGCACTGGGAGCTTTTGCAACGCCAGCATTCATGGATGCTCTTACGCTGAGTTCTCTGATCCCTGGGTTGGCCAGAACAATGGCTAATTTTTCTAAGAGTATTGATTCTTTCCGACTTGGACGTCGGCTTGAGATAAGCAAAAATAGATAATCAATCCATTTAGCATTATTAAGTAAATCGTCGAATAGGTTGTAGCCAAAGCAAAAACATTGGTCTGCTTGAAATGCATTTTCTTCATTCGGAATTTCATGCCAAATAGCGGTTTCTAACTTGTAATCATCGCTCATATTAACCCCCAGGCGTTGCAGATTGATTATCCGCCAGCCCCTTCACTCGTTGCCCCATAGGGGGCACTTCTGCTGGATCAATCAGCATATTGATCATTGTTGGTGCTCGTTTTTTACCTAACCGTTTCCAATCAATAGCCACTAATTCTTCCGGTGTTTTAATCGTTACTCCTTCCACTCCCATGGCTTCGGCCATTTTCGCATAATCAATTTCAGGTAGTTCAAATCCTACTTCCGCCGCGCCGCCAAGTTTTTGTCCATGTTTAACCATGCCCAACACGCTGTCATTGAGTACTACGTATATAACCGGAATTTCGTGCTGTAACGCCACCGTAATTTCTTGACCTGCCATCAAGTAACTTCCGTCACCAGTGACACAAACCGAAGGCTGTTTAGAGCCAAAACAAGTGCCAATTGAGGCACCGACAGCCCATCCCATGGAGCCAAACCCCATCGCTATGTGATAGTAACCTTTTGCACTGGCGCGGTGGAAATAATGGGTAAACCATGCCCAAGCATTACCGGCATCTATTAGAATTCGAAAATTAGATGGAATTCTTCTCGCAAATTCCGTCACCATTCGCTGCGGTTTAAGTGGAATGGCATTTGACAAACATTTGTCAGGCTCATTAAGTCGAACTTGATAACCGTGATTACTATTCGGTATCGACCTCTCCAGATAGTTTTGTTTCGCTAGATCGATGGCGTTCCAGCTACGGCCCCATTTCACTCCCTGGCGAACATTTTTATTGAGTTGCTTAAAGATAGAATCGATATCCCCACATACATGTAATCTCGCCATTGGCGAGCGAGAAAAATGCTCTACAGTACAATCAATGTGCACCAGACGATCGTTAAGTAAATGAGATTGCCAGCCACTAGTACCAAGTTCCGTAATAGGGGTTCCAACCGCTATAACCAGATCGATGGTATCTTCGGCCATTGTTTCGCGAGCACTCTGATGACCAGCAAATCCAAACACCCCTCGATAAAGTGGGTGAAAGGCGTTGATCCAACGTTTACCGGCCGGGCCAGTCATAATGGGGGCGCGAGTCAACTCTGCAAATTCCATTATGGAGTCGATCGCCAAGCCACAACCTTTACCCAAAAATAATGCGATACGCCAGGTGCTCGATAAAAGATCCGTTAATTGTTCGACCGCGGCGTTGTCTGTCAAAGCAAACTGATGGGATAATCGATGGGCATTAACACTTGGTTCTTCGAATCTTTCCTGACGGAGAATATCAGACGGGATACTAATATGAGCCGGTCCACGAGGAATACGAAATGCTGCCATTATTGCTGCAATGATTTTGCTGTTAAGCTGTTCTCGGTGGGAAACCAAAGTATTGTATCGCGTGCAGTGTCGTAGAATTCCAACGGTATCTATTGCTGTACAGGAAGATTCCTGCAATGCATTTTTGCCAAATTTTGGTAAAGGTGTTTGCGCGCTAATGACCAACATTGGGATATTGTCTGCAAACGCAGAGGCGATGCCCGTAAGTAAATTGGTGGTACCTGGTCCTGTGGTCGCACAACAGACACCGAGTTTGCCCGTTTCTCTAGCGTATCCCTCCGCCATGAAAGCGGCACCCGCTTCATGCCTAGCTACAATAATTGCTGGCCCTCCGGAGTTTTTATTTTTTGCTAAGGCGTTATATAAAGGTTCAATCGCGCCGCCTGGAACACCAAAAACATAGTCTACTCTAAGTATTTTTAAATACTCAGTGATCAAATCGGCATTATCAAATATTTCAGATGAAATGACTAAGTCATTTTGGTTAGTTTTTTTTTCTGATTCAGATAGGTCTAGCAAATCAACTGTCATATTGGCTAACTTCATACGGCTCCAGTGCCTCTCTACATTGGCTTTATATGCCTTTAGGTAATAAGTTAGGGATCAGATATTCAATTATGAATTGGTAAATAATTCATGTCCGTATATTAATTCATGTCTGTATATATTGAAGTGTAGTACAAATTATTGAAACAGTGAGGGTTTTAGCGGGGATGTTTGCGGGTAATCTCAAAATGTGATGCTGGTATTTTTAAGGGCCAAATAAATCCTCAACTGGCGCTGGTTTTCCTAAATGATATCCTTGCGCGTAAGTTACACCAATTTCAGCGAGAATATCCATCGTATCCTGATTTTCTACAAATTCAGCGACTGTCTTTTTATCAAGCGCAGTGGCCACTTCATAAATGGCCTTGACGAGAGCAAGGTCAACGGGATTGGTGGCTAAATCAACTACAAATGATCCGTCAATTTTAACGGACTCTGCCGGTAATTGTTTTAAATAATTAAAGGTACTAAATCCAGTGCCAAAATCATCAATCGAAAATTCACAACCAAGCTTGCAGATATTGGCAACAATTTTTTGAGTTTCGGTAATGTTACTTAGACTGGCACTTTCAGTTAACTCAAAAATAATTCGTGTGGCCTGAACCTTATGAAATTTTAGTTGTTCGATAATATAGGGAACCAGTCGTTCGTCACTGAATCCTTGAGCGGATAAATTGATTGCAATTTTTTCCAGTCGAGGGTATTTAGACAAATAGTGAAAGGCTTTATTAATGACTTGTTGATCTAATAGGCTCATAACGCCTTCGCGTTCAAGTGCTGGTATAAATTCACCGGGCGCGATTACTCGATTATCAGTTAGCAGACGAACTAGCGCCTCATGATAAGCCGTTTTGCCACTTGTAATTTCAATCACCGGTTGAAAATACAAAACTAGCTTGTCATCAGCCACGGCTTGTTGAAGTTGTCTTGCCCATTCCATACTGGCTTGAAAAGCTTTACTTTGTGCGTCATTTTTATCATAGACATGAGATAAATTCCGGCCCTGTTTTTTGGCTGCATAAAGTGCGATGTCGGCTTGCTTCATATGTTCTTCAGCGGAGGCTTCCTTACCGCTGATCTCGGAAATACCAACAGAGCAATTGACCTTAAATATTTGATCATCAATCTGGCATCGATATTTATCTAATAGTCGACAGATATCATCGGCAATGATGGTTGCGATTTCCCTGTTGGTATTGGGGAGTAAAAGCGCAAACTCATCGCCGCCAATACGCGAAAGAACATCGGAATTTCGAATTCTGGATTTCATTAACGAAGCAATATTTTTTAAAACCATATCACCTTGATGATGACCTAGCGTATCGTTGATCACTTTAAAATGGTCCAGATCAATGTATAGCAAACAGTGGGGGCCGTTACCTCTTGAAGCAGTCGCGGTAAATTGTGTTAATTCGGTTTCAAAATAGTGTCGGTTGAATAATCCGGTTAAGCCGTCGTGCATGGCCACATATTCTAAATCCTGCTGCGCCTTTTTCCTGTCTGTAATATTATCAATGGTACCAGAAATACTCCGATTGCCTTGATCATTCCCTAAATTAATCTCTAACCGTGCCTCTGCCCAGATCTCCTCAGCAAACTTGTTTTTAATTCTAAATTCAAAGCGGTGATTGCTAACACTGCCGGATAAAATAGTCATTAATTCGTTGGAAATATGCGCGTTGCTGTCGCTCGTATTCTCTATAAACTCCAATAAAGATCGTTGTCGACTTTCATCAATCGAATAACCGGTCAGACGCTCCCAGGCTTTGTTTAAAAAACTGATATCACCGTTTTCTTTAAGTTCAATAACAACGCTTCCTAGATGATCTAGCAATAACTGGTGGGCCTCAAAAATAGTACGGTATTGTTGTCGGCTCTTATCGAGCGATTCAGCCTTAGCCGCAAATTGAGAGTTGCTGATAATATAATCTTCTCTGCGCGCTGCGGTTCCACAAACTCTGCGTAATTGCTCCGCTCTAAAAGGTTTGGTAATAAAATCGGCAGCTCCGGCTAACATCAGTTCTTCGGCTAATTCCATAGTATGGTTAGCGGTCATTATGACGACCGATTGAGAGGGTTTTTCCTGTGTTATAGTTTCCAAGATCTGGTTTCCACTCATACCAGGTAACATGACGTCTAGTAAAACGAGTGAATAAGAATTCTTACGCCATATCTCCAGTCCGGTTTCACCATCGGTGGCGGATTCTATTCTGAACTGATTGCCCAAGATCCGCCCCACTAGGTTTTGGGTATCCAGATTATCTTCGATCACTAGGATCGGTGCTTTTTCCATGTCTTTTAGCGGGGTGAGATCGTTACTACTAATAATTGCCGCTAATTCGTCTCTTTGCTCATAGGAAATCAGTTTATTGATACCAAATTCTCTGGCGGTCGTTTTTGCGATATGATCGCACCAAGTACTCGCCACGATAATAAAAGGGATGTCTGAAGCACATTTTAATACACCTGAACGTACAAGCCGTGCAAGTCTCCAACCGTCAAAACTGCCTAGATTAATATTACTGACGACAAAATTGATGTTCTTGGTTTTAAGGAATTCCACGGCTTGTTTTGCATTGGTTGCCGTGATGATCTGAAAGTCTACCTTGGAATCCAACAAACCCTTAAGCGAGTTAAGATGCTCCAGATTACTATTGACCAGCAATAAGTGCTGATTTTTAGATTTTTCAGGCATATCTATCCATAAATCCGTATGAAATTAGCTATGTTTAGTGTGTTGAACAGAGCTAGTATAGTCGATAATTTCAATAGCGGCACAATCTCCGAAAAAATTGAAAAAATCTTTATAACTCAATGAAATATCGGCTTGTTTTCTGTCAAACAAACCCCATGTACAGACAGTCTAATATTGTTAGTTCATTTCAGCTCAATATTGTCATGCGCTGTCCATAATTTATTGCTAAAATAAGCCGACTAAATTAGGTTTAAAAGCGAATAATACCTCATCGGAGATAAAAATGAGAGAACTACTTGTAATTGCAGATCAAAACGGAAATAGCAATCCTGCTTTCATGCACGCGCTGGAGATGGCCAAAAATACTGGCGCCAAAATCGAATTTGTTGGTTTTGTCCATGCTGCGGGTGTCGATAGTTCAGAAATTCTCAGCCAAAGCGAAAAACGAAAAGTGCATCACAAATTTATTGATGACAAGTTGGCTCAAATGGAGACCTTTTTAAAAGATATTGATTTGGGAGATGTCAGAGTTAATCCCGATGTCGTTTGGGAGCGGTCTTTTGAACGATGGGTTACTGCACGGTGTGATCAGAAATCATTTGATATGATTTTTAAAACGGGCTATCGTTCTGAATCTTCTACCCATGTACCATCTGATTGGCAATTAATGCGTCATTGCCCGGATCCAGTAATGATCGTTGGTAACAAACCATGGAAAGAAGGTGGTAAAATTTTAGCCGCTCTTGATTTATCCTCCAGCAAAGAAGATATGTTAAAGCTAAATGAAGAAATATTGCGCTATTCTTTTATTATTGCTAAAGCGACCCATAGTGAAGTGCATGCTTGCTACTCGATCGCGCTACCATCTTCATTGGTTGGGTTCGATTTTTTTGATGGTGATGCCTATGAAACAAAAATGAAAGAGTCTATCGATCCCATTATTTCTAAGTTGATCAAAGATGGTGGCTTAAATAAAGACACATTGCATCTTGTATCCGGTAAGCCTGCCAAAGAGGTTCTCCGCATTGCAGAAAAAATTAATTCTGACGTAGTGGTTATGGGAACTAAAACACGTGTGAGTTTGCGAGGGCGTTTACTCGGTAACACCGCTAAGAGCGTTTTACACAGTGTTGATGCTGATGTGGTTGTTATTAAATAAAATTGCGTTTAGTGAAAACTAATCAAATTTTAAATTCTGGATTTTGCTGACAGGACGTAGGCAAGTAAGGTCATGCAGGAGCAATTGCCGAGGAAGCGGAAGTTTTATTTTTCTCTAGAGGAAAATGGTAATGAGTAGCTGTCATAATACAAATGCGTCCAGCAGCGATGATCTGATGGGGTTGATTGTTCATTCCTACAATAATTATCTAGCTGGTATTATGGGCTACTTAGAATTGGCATTGCTGGAATGTGAAAATACAGAAGTTGAAGATCGTCTTAAACGTTCATTGGGATCCGGCATTGAAGCGGTTCATTTTGGTAAAACGATTTTGGCATCGGTGGGACGATTACAAGTGCCACTGCAAAGCCATTCATTAGCTAGCCTGCTGAACGCAGTGAATGAGAAACAAGTTGAATTTGATCTCGATTTGAATATGGATATTGGATCAATTAAAGAGTCAAAAATCAAAACCGACCCTATCTGGTTTAAAGAATGCTTGATGGACCTAATTGAATTTATCGTAGTTGCAAGTAAGGAAAAGAAAATAGGATTAAATTCTACTATCGACCAACAGAGTCAGAGGGTTAATATTATCATCCGGGGTGAGGGTGTTCAACTATCTGATGAAGAGATAGAATTTTTGTTCGAACCATTTTATTCCAGTCGAAAAATTATCGGTAAAAAAGATATTGGCTTGGCAAAAGCGAAAGGTTTTCTGGCTCAGATGAACGCTGATTTATGTTGGCAAAATAATAAAGGTTTTATGTTGAATATCCCGATAGAACTCTAGAATTTATCGAAGCCCAAATTAACATTCAATAATATTAACCGCTAATCCACCGCGAGATGTTTCTTTGTATTTTGTTTTCATATCCCTTCCCGTTTCACGCATGGTCTTTATCACCTTGTCCAGCGAAACTTTGTGATCACCATCGCCTTGTAATGCTAGTCTTGAAGCGTTAATAGCCTTTATAGCACCCATTGCATTGCGTTCAATACAAGGTACTTGCACCAGTCCACCAACCGGATCACAGGTTAATCCTAGATTGTGTTCCATGCCAATTTCTGCAGCGCATTCTACTTGTGATGGACTTCCGCCTAACGCTTCGGTTAATCCGGCGGCTGCCATTGAACAGGCTACTCCAACTTCACCCTGACAACCGACTTCAGCTCCGGAAATAGAAGCGTTGAGTTTATACAAAATGCCGACCGCTGCGGCAGCCAGTAAAAAACGACGAATATTTTCTTTATCTTTAGGAGCGTAATAGCTCACGTAGTATTTAAGTACCGCCGGAATAATACCGGCGGCACCGTTAGTTGGCGCTGTGACCACTCGACCACCTGCGGCGTTCTCTTCATTAACAGAAAGAGCCCATAAATTAACCCAGTCCATCGCACAAAGCGGATCATGGTTGGTCGAACGATTTTTTAGTTTGCGATAAAGTGCAGGGGCTCTACGGCGAAGTTTTAAACCACCTTTTAGTACGCCTTCTGATTTGGTGCCCTTGTCAATACATTGGTTCATTGTTTGCCAGATATTATCAAGCCCTTGTCTGATCTCATCGAGAGTTTTCCAAGTTTTTTCGTTTTCCAACATCATACTACTAATGCAAAGGCCGGAGCTTTTGGCCATGGACAAAAGTTGGTCGCCAGTTTGAAAATCAAAAGGTAATTTTAAGTGCATTTGAGTGATCGGTTTTTCTTCGGTGTTTTTAGCAATAACAAAACCACCACCAACTGAATAATAGATTTTCTCTAAAATAATATTTTGCTCTGAGTCCAAGGCGGTAAATTTCATTCCATTAGCATGATCGGGCAAGGTCTGTCGCTTATGAAAAATAATGTCTTTTTTTTCTTCAAACGTTATTTGTAATTCACCATTAAGGTTTAATTGCGATTGAACACGGATGCGATCTAATATTAGAGGAATACTATCGGTATCGATTATATCCGGTTGGTGGCCTTCCAACCCGAGCAAAATGGCAACATCACTGCCGTGCCCTTTACCGGTATGGCCTAATGAGCCAAATAGTTCAATTTTTATTCGATCGGGTTTGTCTTGTTGTGATAGGGTTTTGGAGATAAACATTTTTGCGGCGCGCATTGGGCCAACAGTATGAGAACTGGAAGGTCCGATACCGACGGTAAATAAATCAAAAACTGATACAGCCATATTGTGACTCTTAAAAAATAAAATCTGATTGGATAGTGATATACGAGTATAGGGTCGAAAAATATATGCAGGTAATCGCATTGAGGTACGAAACCCAACAAGCTGTTTCCTGCGTGATGTTAGAAATTTAGGTTTAACTATTGTTTTAGCATTTGGCTAAAATTAACCAGCATTCTAGCAGTCGCTCCCCAAATATTGTAATCATTATACTGAATAAGATAATAAGAAACGGATTGATTATTGATATTTCGATTAACTTTCTGGTGGTTGGATGAGTTGAGGACATAGGACAAGGGCACAAGAAATGCTTCGGCGACTTCATTTTCATTAATGGTTAGTTGATAGTTTGGATCAATAATGGCAACAAATGGACTGACTTGGTATTGGCTTATGGTATTTTGTCTTGGTAGGCGGCCGATGGTTTGAATCTGTTGGCCGACGATCCCAATCTCTTCTTCTGTTTCCCGTATAGCGGTTGTCTCTAGGTTTTTATCTTGTGGTTCAAATCGGCCACCTGGGAAACTGATCTCGCCGGGATGGTGTTTCAAGTGTAAGGCTCTTTTGGTTAAAATAATATCCCAATGGTTATTGTCACTATTTTTGACCAGTGGTAGCAAGACGCTCGCCTGTCGAAATTCCAAGTTAGGATCTCTGCCGCTCGCTATCAAGTAGTCTAACAACGCCTTATCTTCGTCAAGATCTGATTCGACGATCTCATCGAGCAGATTGAGTGGCAAAAGCCGTTCTTGTATAAAAGTTTGGTCCATTTTAAAGGTTTTTATCTCCCATTATTGGTTTTAGAGTAGCTGTTTGTTTGAGAATGACTGTTTGGTCGAGGATCGGAAGAATTTTATTGAGTTTATCAAAAGTTTCCTGATATTCCAGATCTAATTGAGAATCAGCAACTAGGCCGCCGCCCGCCCAACAATAAAGTTTGTGACTGTCAGAAATCAAAGTGCGTATGCAGATATTGGTATCCATATTATCGATAAAATCGATATAACCGATGATGCCGCAATAGATGCCTCTTTTAGTTGATTCCAGTTCATCAATAATTTGCATGGCTCTTAGTTTTGGTGCGCCGGTTATTGAGCCGCCGGGCAAAGTGGTAGCTAACAGATCAAAATTATCATAAGTATCATCAAGCTTTGACGTCACAGTAGAAATCAAGTGATGGACTGATTCAAAGTGGTATAAACCGAATAATTCGCTAACTTTGACACTGCCCTTTGAGGCGGTCTTACTGAGATCGTTTCTGAGTAAATCTACAATCATTAAATTTTCAGCTTTGTCTTTATTGCTGTTAATCAGTTGATTGGCAAGTTGTTGATCGAGTTTTGGGTCGGGATCGCGAGGTAAAGTGCCTTTGATCGGCTGAGTAGTGACATTACCCCGATGTGCTTCAATAAACCGTTCCGGTGAAAGGCTGAGTATTTGTTGGTTGGAAAAATTGAGATAAGCGGAAAAGGGAGAATTATTTTCTTTAGCTAAACTTTCATAAGCGGTTAATATTGACCCTTGGTATTCAGCGCTAAATCGTTGCGCAAAATTGACCTGATAACAATCGCCAGCATAGATGTAGTCACGTATTTGATTAAATCCCTTAGCGTAATCTTTAAAACTTAAATTTGATTTAAAAGGATTGCTAAGTTGAAAATCTTGTCTTAAAGGTTTATTACTTGCATCGGTGATTAATTTTACCACTTTGCTTTTCAAGCTTAACCAATTCGTTTCGGTTAAACCAAAATTGTAGAGTCGAGTGGTTTT
Organism: uncultured Kangiella sp.; assembly: GCA_964454125.1. GTDB lineage: Bacteria > Pseudomonadota > Gammaproteobacteria > Enterobacterales > Kangiellaceae. Next base: position 29,698 of record CAYVSL010000010.1, on the reverse strand, counting down.
GTTTTGATGATCACTAATTAATGCCCATTGATATAAACCCATTTGAATCAATGGAATACTGAAATCTGAAATCTGATCATTTGAATTGATTGTCTGTTGTAGACCAAAATCGTAACTGATGTATCCGATCCATCCTCCATTAAAAGGTAAATCAGATAGTGGCTGATCTTGATAGGATAAGTTAGATGATAAATTACGATATTCATTCAAAATTTCTCGCATACATTCAAGAGGTGCTTTATCAGACAATGATTGCGTTTGCTGCGAACCCTTATAGATTGAAGTGATCTCATTATCATAACTCAAGCGAACGCTGGGCTGGCAAACGCATATATCATATCGACGATAACGATTCGCTTTTGAACCTTCTTTTTGCTTGAGCCCGGTGCCACTGTCCAATAGCATTGCCCAGTCTTGCTCAAGCAGGCCATGTAAAGTCTGGTATTTCTTGTTGCCCGGGATATAGTCTATCTGTTCGAAAATCATACGGATCAAATCAATATTAGTTTGGAAGACTATTCTAACTGATAGCGGTAAAAGTTATTTTACTTTTGATGATTAAACCGGTCTAATTTATTGAAAATATTAATCCTCTTAATCAACTAAAATAATCAGATGCTAGAAATTATCCCCAGTAAAAAAATTGATGCCGTGGTACGTTTACCGGGCAGCAAATATATCGCTAATCGCTTGATCCCTTTATGCGCAATGGCGTCAACCCCTTCAGTATTGGATAATATTGTGGACAATGATGACATTCAAGCCGCTATTGCTGGCTTGAGGAGGCTTGGTTATCATTTGATTTTGAAAGATAATCAGTTAAGTATTCAACCACGAAGCACTTCTTTAGCGGCTCCGGTAACATTGAATACCTTGCATAGCGGGACTTTTTCTCGATTTGTTGCAGCGATTGCAGGATTGGAATCGGTTGATGTGACTATTGAATGTTCCGAGAAAATGGCGACCCGGCCGATGCAGGAGCTTTTTACAGCGCTTGGTGAAATAGGGATATCGGTTGATTCGAACAATCACAAATTACCAGCGACTATCTGCGGACCAGCTCAAAATCGAAAATGTCAATTGGACGCTGGACGAAGCAGTCAATTTTTGAGTGCTTTGCTAATGATCGGACCGTTGTTAAAACAGGGGATCGAAATCCAATTGGTTGGCAATCAGGTTTCCAACCGTTATGTGGATATGACCCTATTCTGGATGAACAAATTGTCTGTTGAAGTTGAGCAGGGCGAGAAAATTTATTCGATTGATGGCGAGCAAGAATATCGGGGTATTAATGCGACGATCCCTGGTGATGCGGTTTCTGCTTCTTATTTTATGGGATTAGTCGGTATTGCGGGTGGTCAGGTTGAGATATTATCATTCGATCATAATTCTTTGCAGGGGGAATCTAAATTCTATCAAGTGCTCGAAAAAATGGGTATGAGGTTTGAAAAAACAGATCGAGGCATGATTGCATCTTGCAGCGGTGAGCTTACCGGTATTGAAGTGGATATGGGTGAAATGCCGGATGTGGTACAAACCTTAGCGGTTATGGCCTGTTTTGCTAAAGGTAAAACTCATATAAAAAATATTGCTCATTTAGCTTACAAAGAATCTAACCGGATCAAAGATACTGCCACTGAGCTTTTAAAAACCGGTATTAGAGTCGAATACGGGCACGATTATTTAACTATCGAAGGTGGTCTTCCTGATGCCGCAGAGATCGAAACCTACGATGATCACCGCATGGCGATGAGCATGGCATTACTTGGAGTAAAAACCAAAGGGATCAAAATCAACGATCCTCAGGTGGTCAATAAATCTTTTCCTAATTATTGGAAGTTAATGAGTGATTGCGGATTAGATTCTGCCAGCTCTAACCTATCAAAATGACTCACAGATTTTCCTGAAAAGGCGCTAAAAATATGAAAAAAAATGCCGCAGATGAATTTGTTCAGGTGAGAAAAGACATCGATCAAGTCGATAGTGAATTGGTCGATTTAATTGTCAGACGTCAACAGTTAACAGATAAAGTAGGGACTTTAAAAGCCGAACTAGAATTACCTCTATATGTACCCCGTCGGGAAATTGAATTGATAGAAAAAATACGTCTGTCGGCAGAGCAGAAAGGAATTTCTCCTGATCTGGTCGAAGATATTATTAGACGGATCATGCGGGATTCATATTTGAGCCAAAATAAAATGCGCTCTCAGGTGGTTCAACCTCAATCTCGCAAAGTGGTGATTATCGGTGGAAAAGGTCAATTAGGTAGCCTGTTTGTTGAGTTATTCAATCAGTCCGGGTACCCGGTTGATATTATTGATAAAGGAGATTGGCCACAAAGCGATGCTATAATAAAAAATGCCTCTGTGGTAATGGTCGCCGTACCGATCCGAGTCACCAATCAGGTGATCGAAAAACTGACCAATTTGAATGAGCACTGTTTATTGGTAGATATCACCAGTATTAAAGAATTGCCACTGAAGGCGATGTTAGCCGCACATAAAGGACCGGTGATTGGTTTGCATCCCATGTTTGGTCCGGGGATCAATCATTTGGCCAAACAAACAGTTGTTGTTTGTCAGGGACGAGGTGAATCTCACAGTCAATGGTTTATTCAGCAATTGCAAACTTGGGGGGCTAGTCTATCTTTTGTTGATGCTAAACAACACGATCATCTTATGTCGATTGTGCAAGTACTTCGACATTTTTCGACCGTTGTTTATGGTTATCATTTAAAGGAAGAAAATATTGACTTGGACAAAGTGCTGGAGCTAAGCTCACCGATCTATCGGTTAGAATTGATCATGGTTGGACGATTATTTGCGCAGGATGCTGAACTTTATAGCGACATTATTTTTTCTGATCAACAGAATATTCCGATGGTTAAACGGTTTTTACAACGTATGATAGATTTGCTGGAAATATTGGAAACTGAAGATAAACAAAAATTTACTAATCGGTTTGAAGAGGTTTCAAACTGGTTTGGTGAGCATGCAGAAAAATTTCTGCATGAAAGTAATCAAATGTTGGCGAAGGCGAATGATGTGAAACGATAGGTGCTAGGGACTAAAATTTAGTCCTAGGATTTCGAATTCAAAATTAATAGAATTACATCAGTAAAAACTGAGAACTTAGAAGAGAATTTTTATGTCAGGTGATACATTAGGAAAATTATTTAAAGTAACTAACTGGGGCGAATCACATGGTCCGGCTATCGGTTGTGTGGTGGAAGGATGTCCGGCCAATGTTATTTTGTCTGAATCGGATATTCAGCCTTTTTTAGATCGCCGCCGCCCGGGGCAAAGTAAATTGGTGACTCAGAGAAATGAATCGGATCAGGTGGAAATTCTTTCCGGTGTTTTTGAAGGAAAAACGACTGGCACACCGATCAGTTTGTTGATCAAAAATCAAAATAAAAAATCGAAAGATTATGATGAGTTTGCCAAGATTTATCGTCCCAGCCATGCCGATTTTACTTATCAGCAAAAATATAAAGTCCGCGATCCGGCCGGTGGTGGACGAAGCTCTGCAAGAATGACTGCATCCAATGTCGCTGCTGGAGCAATTGCTTTAAAAGTGTTGTCTAAAATGGGTATTGAAATCCTTTCTTGGGTGGACAGTGTGGCGGATATTAAAGCGGATATTAAACCTCAGCAAGTTACCGCAGAGTTAATTGAATCTAATCTGGTTCGTTGTCCTGATATAGAAGCGGCCAGTAAAATGGAACAAGCCATTCTTAAGGCTCGTAAAGATGGTGATACTCTGGGAGGCGTTGTTTGTTGTCAGGTCAGAAATATGCCAGTAGGTCTTGGTGAACCACTGTTTGATAAATTAGAAGCCGATTTAGCCAAAACCATGCTGTCAATTAACGCTAGTAAAGGTTTTGAATTGGGATCTGGTTTTGAGGGGACTAAAATGAAAGGCAGTGAACATAATGATTTATTTTATAAGGATCCAGCAAGTGGTAAAATACGGACTGAAAGTAATTATTCTGGCGGCATTCAAGGTGGTATATCTAATGGAATGGAACTCGATTTTAGAGTGGCATTTAAGCCGGTTGCCACACTGATGCAAAAACAAAAAACCTTGAACATTGAAGGTGAAATAATTGAATATCATGGTAGAGGGCGGCATGATCCTTGTGTATTACCTCGGGCTGTTCCCATTGTTGATGCGATGACCGCGTTAGTCCTGTGTGACCATTATTTACGCCAGAGAGCATATTGCTAGCTTAGATTTTAAGATCTTCTATTTGTTTAAATAGTCAGGTGTGTTGCGAGGTGGCGCTATTACTCTTGATTCAATCGACAAACTGCACACAGTTTCTACCTTTGTTTTTTGCCCGATATACACCTTCATCGGCTTTACTAATCAGATAATTTTGTATTTGTTCAAATGTGAGTTGTTGTTGTGGATCCGGTTGCCAAGTACTAACGCCTATTGATACGCTGATTGAGAAAGTTTCACCATGATCATCTTCTAAAATAATTCGATTAACTTGAAGACGTATTCGCTCAGCAATTTCTAGCGCATGAATTTGATTGGTATCTGGTAGCATAATGGTAAATTCTTCACCACCAAATCGTGCAAACACATCAGATTGGCGTAATAGTGGATTAATATTTTGAGCGACCGCCTGCAAGGCTCTATCACCAGTGAGATGACCGTGGGTATCATTGACCTGTTTAAAGTGATCTAAATCCAAAAATAGACAGGAAATAGGATTTTGTGAACGACTTGAACGGGCAACTTCCCGGGTTAATGATTGAATAAAATAACGACGATTTTTTGTCCGAGTTAATAGATCAACCAGACTCAACAGTTTGAATTGTTCTTGGGTAATGGCGTTTTGAATACAAATACTAACAATAGAGCTTAAATGTTGTAAAAAACTGGTGGCCAGATCGGGAGTAAATCGCTGTTTGTTATGACTACCTAAATGTAAACTACCAATCAGGCGATTTTCTCGGATCAGTGGCAGCATTGCAACACTGTAAATATTTTTAGCACTATATTTAAAAAGCGGGCGAATATGCTCACTTTGTTGGCTTAGCTTGACCTCTAGTTTATTTTGATAAAGCCGGATCAGGAATTGCTCATCTTGATGAAATAACAGGTTGTTGAATTTTAACTCACCATAAATATCATCGATTAATTGTTGTATATCACCATTACAATCAACTAGTTGAAGTTCGACTAACTCAAGTTCCAGATTGTTTGACAGTTCCGTTAGCAGTCGACTAAAAAGGGTTGATAGCGAGGTTGATTGAAGCAGATAAAGCTCTAGATTGTAAAATTTTTCTTGGGTGACTTGATTATGTTTGGCCTTTTTGATCAAGTCATTCAGAGTTGCGTCTAAAGCCTGATTATGACGCTGTTGCTCTGATATTGAGTGCTGAGTGATCTTTTTAAAGTTCGAGTTTTCTTCCATTAACTCAGTTTAGTTTAATTTCTTTTATAAAGTGTGTCACTTATATCAAAAATAGGATATTTTTTTTATTTGTCGAATTAACAGAGATAATCATTGTTTATGTAACTATACTCAATTACATAATCCTAGAATAATGCCGATGTAGTTATGTAACGAAATACTAAACAGAACCGTTATATGGCCGTTTAAATAAGAGGTATTTGTGACAAAAAACTCAACAGAAGAAGTTATTTGGTCGTCAGAGCATCAGATCAGAGGAACGGACGAGCGCCGTTCGGGGATTGATAGACGACAGTACAGTGGGCGATGTATTACTGTACCAGATATGCGTGCCGGGGCTGATAGACGTTCTGGAAATGATCGACGTAATAAGGTTCGCTTGACTATCACTGGTCGGGCTATAGATGTTTAAAACTGTCATAGGATTGTCAAATCAGTTGAAGCACCTTCCCACGACTTCAACGGATTGTTTTAGGGTAACCAGAGGTTTTGTAGCGTTCTTTATTCAGTCTGGGTTATTTTCTCATTTTATTCTAAACACTACTTGCATGATCAGTACTTATTTTGCTAGTATAGAAGCTGTTGAGGGTAACCATCCATTGAGTGCCAAATCACGAAGAACTTAAATCAGTAGATAGTGAGCTCTGCTTGAATATCTATTTGCTTTAATCATTTTTTAATCCGGGTCATTTTCTCCACAAGAAAGTTTACCGTCTCTGGATTGGCTCCGATTTGGTTGTTTCCGCTGCTGATTATTAGGTCGCAGGGGTGTGATGGTAGAACTTTGTTTGAAACCTTAATCAAGTGGATAACTGATTTCAACCTGTCAAATGATTGGCAGTGGAATGGGTTGCCCTCAACCTTTTATCCAGTCACAAACATTTAACTGCTGAGCGCTAAGTGCCGGGTTCTAAATTAGCCTCACCATGTTATCATCTGAGTTAATGTTCAAAATAAACCGACAAGCCCAATATGATGGAATTTTTAGCCGAACCAGTCAACGCAATTTTATTGGCTAACTCTTTGATATTAATCATTATATTAGCTTTCCGATTCAACCAAAAAGACTCTCAGCTTGAACAAAAATTGCTCAGAGATAATGAAAAACAAGCAGAAACAATCAGGCAACTCATTGCTGAAAATCAACGAAACCTTGATGATAAATTAGCCCGTAGTCAAACTCAGTTATTCGACTCTATTTCTAATGATCGGGAAAAGCAGCTAACTTCTCTGGAAGCATTAAAATTGACTTTAGAACAGCGGTTCGCCAATTCTGAAAAAGCTTTAAGCAATAACATTCAATCTTTCAAAATCGATATGATTGAACGATTCGAACAGTTAAAAAGAAATAGCTCACAGTTGCTACAAAGTGGGCACGAACAATTAACCAATACAGTCAACCAGTTTGGCGAGAAAATATCTAAAAGTATGCTATCTCATCAGAATTTAACCACTGAAAGTATAACGGAAAATATTCGCAAGGGGATCAACGACTTGCGCCAAGATCTTGATCGAAGCCTTAAACAACAAAGTGAAATTATTAGCAAAAGCATTACAAGCTTGACCGAATCCACAGATACCAGATTAAAAGAAATCAGCGGGCAAGTAGAAAAGAGACTAACCGATGGTTTTGAAAAAACCAATCAAACTTTTAATGATGTGATCAAACGTCTGGCGTTAATTGATGATGCTCAGAAAAAAATTACGGAGTTATCGAGCAATGTGGTCAGCTTGCAGGAGATCTTAAATGATAAACGTTCGAGAGGCGCATTTGGTGAAGTCCAACTGCAATCTTTGATCAGTAATATCATACCAGAATCCCATTACTCAATGCAGTATAAACTTTCCAATGAAAAAATTGTCGATTGTATTCTGACTTTACCAGAGCCGACCGGGAAAATTGCTATTGATGCAAAATTTCCGCTGGAAAGCTATAAAAAAATGATGGATGTGGAGGTTGCGGATGTCGATAGAAAAGAGGCTGCAAAGCAATTTGCTAGAGATATTAAAAAGCACATTAACGATATCTCAAATAAATATATTATTCCTCCAGAAACCTCTGATGGCGCAGTGATGTTTATTCCCGCCGAGAGTGTTTTTGCTGAAATTCATGGTCACTATCCAGAACTTGTTGAGCATGCTTATAAATGCAAGGTCTGGATGGTATCACCAACCACATTAATGGCTATCTTAACCACAGCCTCTGCTGTGATAAAAGATGAACAAACTCGCAAGCAGGTACACATCATTAAAGAGCATCTATCAGCATTAGGTAAGGATTTTGTTCGTTTTCAAGACAGAATGGATAAGCTTTCTTCGCATATTGGTCAAGTCAGTAAAGATGTTGATTTAGTTCACGTTTCTGCCAAAAAGATATCATCTCGTTTTGAAAAAATTGAACGCGTTGAATTAAGCCAGGAACATCAAAATCAAGAGTTGCAAAATCAGGAGTTACAGCAATCTGATATCATCAGCACTGATACAAAGGATGTAAGTGGTTAGGAGTTTAAACACGGATTAGTTTGATATTCATAATATATTCGATTAATCGCGTAATAAAACAGGATAATCTTGGAAAACTGAACTATATATTAAATACTCGTTATTTTTGGAGATAGTTAGATTGTCAATTCCTAGTAGCATTTCAGAGCAATTAGATACTTTATCGGTAAAATACATACCTGTTGATAACTTCTTTTGTGAAGAGTTATACCAGAGCGCTGGCGAGCTGGATGAACGTTGCAAAAACATGCTGAGAAGTGTTGGTTTTGAACATGATTCTCAAAACTATCTGTTAGTTCTACCTCATAATTATTTACTGGACTATCAAATATTATCCGATCTTATTTCTTTCGAACCACAAATTATTAATCATGAAAAACTAAGTGCCATTTTTAAAGGGTGTGCCAAAAATAGCTTTCCACCTGTAAATGGTTTATTCGACTTTAAAATGATTGTCGATTCGGAAGTTCTTGATATGGAAAAAATCTATATACAAAGTGGTGATCCGGAAAGGCTGCTGCAGTTAGATAAAATGGCCGTTAATTTATTATTTCAAGATTGTGAGTCATTACAGTTTGCAACCAGTCAGGAACGGTTATTTGCTGGTCGTGGTGAAAGCGGTAGCAACAATGAAGTCGAATTATCCTTTACCCCGATCAGACTAAAACAACGAGTTGATGAAACATTTGATTTGCCCGCTATGCCTGATATTGCTCAGGATATTATGAAGCTAAGAGTTGATCCGAGTGCTGATGCCAATAAATTAGCCAAGATTGTCTCGCGAGATCCGTCGTTAGCGGCGCAGGTTATTAGTTGGGCGAGTTCACCTTATTATGGTTATCAAGGGAAGATAGATTCGATTGAAACTGCGATAGCCCGAGTTTTAGGGTTTGAATTGGTGATGAATCTTGCGTTGGGCATATCTATTGGAAAATCCTTGAATATCCCAAAAGATGGGCCACTAGGCGTTAAGGAGTTTTGGAAACAATCGATCTACAATGCTACGTTATCGGAAAAGCTTAGTCGTGCGATGCCGCTAAAACAACGACCGGAAAGAGGGCTAATTTATCTCAGTGGATTATTGCATAATTTTGGTCATCTACTTCTTGGACATGTTTTTCCACCACAATTTAAGTTAATCAACAACACCATACTTTGTAATCCTTATATTGCCGTCGAAGATATTGAATTTTATATTCTTGGTGTTACTCATGAAGAAATCGGTGCTTGGCTTATGCAAAACTGGCATATGCCTGATGAGCTAATCGTGGCAGTACATCGTCATCATCAGGAAGAATTTTGGAGCAAGCACGCGGTATATTCAAATCTTGTTTTGGTAGCCAACCGTTTGTTAAAAAAGTTAGATATTGGAGATTCAGTCATAACCACTATTCCACAAACGACACTGGAACTGCTAGCCCTAGATATTGAGTCGGTCGAATCTGCCTTAGAAGATATTCGTCTTGAGTCTGAATCCCTTGATTTGATGGCTAAACAGTTAGTTGCCTGAGCTGTAACTAACGGTACAATAACTTCATTCCTGTCTTATTATTCAGTTTGCGTTCATCCTGCAAAGCTATCATCAATGTCATCGATTTTGGCTGATTTAGCATTTAACAAAAGCAAAGGTAAACTGTTTCTTGTCATGGTATAGTTAATCTCAACTCGATGTATGGACTCCTTTGGTTTTTGTGACATCACGCTACAACGGTAGGGGGTGGAGTTCATACATTGATTATCAAAAGCTATCCTTGTCAAAAATGATGGATTTACATATTTTGGAATAGATTGAGTGTACTATGAAAAAGTCGAACAGTAAGTTTTGGGTGTTAGTGTTATTGCCTAGCTTGCTTATAAATTTTGCTGTCGCAGCAGATAAAAAGCAAAAGAATTCTGAACATCAACATCAACATCAATATCAATGCCAATTGATTTCTAAAGGGGAGGCTATAAAACAGGCTAAAAGTCGTATGAAAGGCAAGGTAGTTGGCGTCCAGTTATCTGAAAAAGATGAGTATTCTGTTTATAGGGTTAGGGTTTTGGTTGATAACAAACGGATCAAAACAATTTCTATTCAAGCCTGTCGATGAAAATGGTAGTAAAAAATAAAATGCCTGATGATGTTAATGGTTAGAACCACATAAACTAAATAATGGTGTATAGAATTAATGAAAATTCTTATTGTTGAAGATGAAGAAATTATAAGAAACAATCTGGTTTCCTCCTTTAAGGGGAGTGGATTTGCTATTGAATCCGCTGCGAATGGCGAAGATGGCCTATTCCTAGCAGAGGAATATCCAATAGATTTGGCCGTTGTCGATATTGGTTTGCCGGGAATTTCTGGCTTGGAACTAATCGCGAAATTAAGAGAGGCAGGCAATCAATTACCCGTTATTGTCCTAACCGCAAGAGATACCTGGCAGGATAAAGTAGAAGGTCTTTCAACCGGTGCTGATGACTATATGGCAAAACCATTTCAATTTGAAGAACTGTTGGCTAGATGTAATGCTTTGCTAAGAAGAACCGCAGGTTTTGCCTCACCGCTCCTTAAAATTGCTGATATTGAGCTTGATACAATGGCGCAGAGCGTTCGAAAGGCGGGTAATCAAATCGAATTAACAGCTTACGAATATAAGGTGCTGGAATACCTATTTTTGAATCCCAAAAAAGTGGTTTCTAAAACAGAATTAACCGAGCATATTTATGAACAGGACTTTGACAGGGATAGTAATGTTTTGGAGGTTTTTGTTGGCAGATTGCGTAAAAAAATTGATCCGGATCAAAATCTCAAACTCATTCAAACCCTTAGAGGACAAGGCTATCGCCTAAACCCTGACTATGTTTCATAAACCTAGGTCAATTAATTAGCACAAAATAATGACAACTGATGAAAAACTGGTCACTTAAACAACGACTGACTACGGTCAGCTCTATTATATTGCTAATTGCATTTAGCATCATCTTTTTTGCCACTAAATCAGCTTATTTAATTGCGAGCAAAAATCGCCTACAGGAAAGCATGACGGCTCAAATTTATGCATTGTTAGCTGTTGCTAATGACGATCAAGGGATTTTGTTTATTCCTGATATATTGAGAAATGAGCGTTTAGAAAACTTGAGTTCAGGCTTGGTGGCCTATGTTTTAGAGCAGGATGGTTCATTGGTTTGGCAATCACCATCTAGTGAGTTATTTCAAACGCTACCTAATATGCAACAAACTCTTTCTTTGGATAAACTCAGCAGTTCAAATTTTGAAGGGCGAATGATGTTCTGGATTGGCCTGCCGATCACTTGGGAACATGAAGGTAATCAGGAAAAAACTTACTATTTTATTATAGGAGAAAAACAGTCGATTTTGACTTCGGCAGTAGATGAATTTAAGAATGAAGTTTTTGCTTGGCTCTCAACATCTTGGGTGTTACTTTTGGTGGTTTTTTCATACGCGCTTAATTTTTTTTTACGGCCTCTAAAAAATGCACAAGAGCAGATCGAATTAGTGCGACTTGGTAAAGCTAAAAATGTATTAGGAGATTTTCCGGAAGAATTGATCCCATTAACTTCAAGTATTAATCAATTGTTGGATAGTGAAGCCCGTCAAAAAAATCGCTATCGTGATACTTTAGGAAACCTAGCACATAGCTTGAAAACTCCTTTAGCGATCATGAAAGGTGAAATTGAAAATCATAAAATCAACGATAAAAAAAACATTTTATCCATTCAAATAGAGCGTATTAACGATATTGTTCGATATCAATTAAATCGTTCTGTTATTTCTTCCGGTCAAACGCTGGTGAGGACCTGTGCAGTAGAGCCAGAAGTCGAAAAAATGGTCGCCGCATTAAGTAAAGTACATCAACCAAAAGGCTTAAAAATAGAATATCGAGTAGAACCCAATACCATCTTTCCCGGTGATGCCGGTGATCTGTTGGAATTAGTTGGTAACCTTGCGGATAATGCTTGTAAGTGGACTCATTCAACTGTTGTTATTTCGGCAAAACCAAAAGATGGTTTATTTTGCCTTTATCTGGATGATGATGGTCCGGGAATAGAAAAACAGAACCGGGAAGCCATTCTTAATCGAGGTAAACGTCTTGATCAAAAAATCGAAGGGCAGGGCTTAGGGCTTTCGATAGTGATGGATATAATCAAAAATTATCGCGGAGATATTTCGATTGAAAAAAGTGCGCTAGGCGGGGCTCTTTTTCGTGTGACAATTCCGCTCTAATGCGCAAAATCATACATGTTGATATGGATTGTTTTTACGCGGCAATTGAGCAGAGAGACGATCCTCACTTGGCAAATTCTGCTGTAGCGGTTGGTGGTCAACCAGAAAATCGCGGAGTCATTGCAACGGCTAATTACGAAGCTAGAAAATTTGGTGTTCATTCTGCGATGCCATCGGGATATGCTCGTCAACTTTGCCCTCACTTGATCATTGTTAAACCTGAAATGACTAAATACAAAGCCGAATCAAATAAAATCCGAAATATCTTTCAAGCTTATACCGACTTAGTAGAACCTTTATCTTTGGACGAAGCTTATCTGGATACAACCGACTCTCTTCGTTGTCAAGGCAGCGCGACTTGGATTGCCCAATCCATTTGTAAGGACATTTATGATACAACGGGATTAACGGCATCAGCGGGAGTCTCTACTTGTAAATTCTTGTCAAAAATAGCCAGTGACTGGAATAAACCGAATGGTATAAAAGTTGTCTTACCCGAGGATGAAATAAAGTTTATTGATAAGTTACCGGTTAAAAAAATGCATGGTGTCGGCAAAGTGATGACCTCTAAATTGGAGTCAATGGATATTATAACTTGTCAAGAATTACGAGAGGTTGAATTGTCTGTCTTGATAAAAAAATTCGGTAAAATGGGTAAGTACCTTTATGATTTATGTCGCGGGGTTGATAAGCGAAAAGTGTGTTCAGATTCACAAAGAAAGTCAGTCAGTGTAGAAACCACTTTTAACAATGATATTTTCGAGTGGCAAGATTGCGAAAACGAATTACTCAAATTAGTTTCTAATTTGTCTCGGAGGTTGGAATCTACTGGTGGAGGAGAAAAAATTCGTAAAGTGTATGTTAAAGTTAAGCAAGCTAACTTTGCTTTACATACTGCAGAGTCAATTTCTATCGGTTTAGACATAAAGCTTTTACTCGCGTTACTCAAAAGATTGCGCCAACAACATTCTCAACCGATCCGCTTGTTAGGAATTGGTGTTCGTTTTCCCGATGAAAAACAGCCCGTTGGATTACGGCAGTTAGATATCCCTTTCTAAGCATATGCTGCAAACCTTTGGCATACAGAAGGTTTGATTATTGTAATCGAGCGGCACCATCTAACCGAATTACCGAACCATTCAACATTTGATTGTCATTAATGTGTTCAACCATTTTGGCAAATTCCTCAGTGGTACCAAATCGTGAAGGAAAGGGTATTCCGGCAGCGAGTGAGTTGCGAATTTCATCTGCTACATTAGCCATCATTGGTGTTTCAAACACGCCTGGCGCAATTGCCATACAGCGGATGCCAGATTTAGCAAATTCTCTTGCAAGTGGCAGCATCATACCAACAATAGCGGCTTTTGTTGCCGAGTAAGCTACTTGGCCAAATTGCCCTTCAAAAGCAGCGATTGATGCGGTATGAATAATGACTCCGGATTCATTGTCAGTATTAGGTGTGTTATTTTGCATATGCCGAGCTGCTGCCCTAGTCAACAAAAAAGTACCTATTAGGTTGACATTAACTACTTTTTGAAAATACTCAACTGGCATCGGTCCTTTTTTACCGATGATTTTGCCAGCGCCTAAAATTCCGGCGCAGCCAACCGCTAGATTGATGTGACCAAATTGTTCGGCTGCACTGTCAACAGCGGTATCCACATCAGCCTCTTTGCTGATATCAGTCTTCACGAAAATGATCTGTTTAGGATATTTGGCAGCAATCTCATTGCCTTGTTGTTCGTTGATATCCAAAATAGCCACTTTACCACCTTGAGAGACAATTCGTTCAACAACAGCCAAGCCAAGTCCGGAAGCGCCACCGCTCACTACTGCGTGTGTATTTTTAAATGACATAATGATGGCCCAATTCTCAAGTGGATGACAGATTTGCGCATTGTATCAGCAATAAAAATACTCTGTCAGCCGTAAGGTCCAGCTTTTCTCCAAAACTCGTTATTTCTTGTTTGAAAAGGTTTAGGTGGTCGTGAGAGTATGGCCGCATTAAACGGCGCTCCCGATTTTAAAAATCGGAAAACACTGGCAATAGAAGTTTGGGCTAAACAAAATGTGTTGTGACATTCCGCATTGTTCTGATTTAGCCAAAAATGCTCATTATTTGAGAACGATCATCATGTCTATTACGACCGGGTTCGGAATTTTTATTATGGCGGAGAAATATTTCGTTGATGTCTTGGACGGTATCTTCCATTCGACAATGCTGATTTTCCTTCAGCGACTGCATCATACTATTGGCAAAATAATCGTATTCTGTCGCCCAAAGGTGAGGATTGTTAGCCTGTTTCATACGTCGACCTATTCGCCCGAGTATGCCATAGAGGCGTGGTGCATCATGGTCCTTACAATATTCCTTGATCACGTCTTTCATCATGGCGTATTGGGAATGAGTAATTTTAATAGCATTCTGTTTGTCAAACTGGGGTTGCATTGACTTTAGAATGGTCGGGATCTGCTGAATTGACATAGTTTCAACTCCATTGAAAATAACAAAATAGATATTTACCTATCCAATATAGAAGAGATATTTAAAAAGTACAATAAATAGAACAAATTGATCTCACATGGTGATATTGATAGCGTCAATTAGAATAATAATCCTAAATTAATCAATTGGATCCAACTGATTAATTTAGGATAATTGTCTTAGGTCTGATGATTGATGTCGCAAACAGGATGTACTGGATTTTTAATAGACATCATTGAAAGCGAGCTTTTTGTCCGTTTGTTGAGAATATTTGCTCATTAAATGAACGAAATGTTATTTATTGTTGAATATGCAAAGAAATTCATGCCGAATGCTTGTAGATAACCGCTAAATTGTGGTCTTATTGGCAGTTATTATTGCGCAACTTACAAATGCGTTGGCAAAAAATAGTCGCAAGCAAAAAATAGCGAATCATTCAAAATAACAATTAAAGGGGTAATCATGACAACACAACGTGGTGGTTTTAGTTCTCGGTTGGGTTTTATTCTTGCGGCAGCAGGTTCTGCTGTTGGCTTGGGGAATATCTGGAAATTTCCATTTGAGGTCGGGCAGGGCGGCGGCGCTGCGTTTGTTTTTATGTACCTGATATTTTGTTTTGTCTTATGTTTTCCTGTGATGGTCGCCGAAATAGCCATTGGGCGAAAAACTCAACTCAACCCTGTAGGTGCTTTCAAAGCCTTAGGCTATAAGAGTTGGGCGATTGTTGGTTATTTAGGATTGGCTAGTGGAGTGTTAATTCTTTCCTTTTATAATGTGGTAGCAGCTTGGGCTTTCGGGTATTTTGTCGATATCCTGTTCGGCACTTTTTCGGTTGGTGAAGAGGCCTTTAGTGCCTTTGTCGCGGATTACGTCAAAGTTGGTGGGTACGGTATATTATTTATGGTTGGTACGGCTTATGTGGTATCTCGAGGAGTATCTGGCGGGATCGAAAAAGCGGCAAAAATATTGATGCCAACACTTTTTGTCATGATTTTTGCGTTAATCATTTACGCGCTTACCTTACCTAATGCTATGGAGGGGATTACATTTTATTTAGTCCCTGATTTTAGCCAAATTACTGGGAAAGTGATTTATTCAGCCCTTGGACAAGCTTTTTTTAGTTTGTCGCTAGGTATGGGCGCATTGATTACTTATGGTAGTTACGTGTCTAAGAATGATAATATTGTGAGTGCCGCAGCATCTATCACTTTAATGGATGTTGGTGTCGCAACACTTGCAGGCTTTATGATTTTTCCTTTTGTATTCTCTCAAGGAATTGAAACCAATGGTGGTCCAGGGCTTATTTTTATGACTTTACCGGGTATATTCGAGGGACTGGGTGATATTTTAGGGATTGTGGTTGGTGCGTTATTTTTCCTTTTATTATCCTTCGCGGCATTTACCTCCACGATTTCACTGCTAGAAGTACCCACGGCTTACATGGTTGATGAAAAGAAAATGCCTAGGAAAAAAGCCACTTGGATCGTCGCAGTATTTATTTTCATTGTTGGGATCCCTTCATTGCTTTCTGCCGGTGCCGTTGATTCTCTGACCCATTTTGTGATCTTGAAAGGGGCCGGTGAAAAAAGTTTTATGGATTTTGTTGGCCTGATCGCCAGCGATACATTTTTGCCTTTGGGTGGATTCTTAATCGCTGTATTTACCGCCTATGTGTGGAAGAAAGAGAACTTTAATGCGGAAATGGCGAATGGTGATGAAGAAATCAAGGGTAGTTGGTTGCAAAGCTATGTAGATTTTGCCATAGCTTACGTTTGTCCTATTTTATTGGGCGCTATTTTTATAGTGACCGTTTTGGATAATTTCCTAGGTATACGTATATTGGATATACTGTTTGGTTAATTATTAACTTACATTACTTCTGAGCGCAACTTTAACATATGGCCTCAATTGTTTAATGATGGTTTTGTTGGGGCCTGTGTTTTCTTTATTTTTACTAAATTAATGTTTCTAAGAGGTTATCTAGTGGCTAGAATAAATTTCACTTCGAATCTAATATCAAAATGTAAACTCTCTGTTACTATTTTTGGGGCTATTGCTGGGTTAAGCGCGTGTACGCCTGAATCAACTGACGAAAAAAACTTAATGGAAAAAGAGGTACCATTTGCTTCCACCTATCATGCGATTAACGCCAACTCATTTGTTATCGAACATGCAACGGTTCTGACGGGGACGGGCAAGCAACTAGAAGATGCTTCTATTTTGGTCGAAAATGGTAAAATCAAAGTGGTTGGAAATAATATCTATGTTCCTCCTGATATCAAACGTTATGATGGCAATGGTAAGTGGATTACTCCAGGAATTATTGACGTACATTCTCACTTAGGTGTATATCCTTCACCGGGAATTGAAAGCTCTCAAGATGGAAATGAAATGACTGCGCCAGTGACTGCAGAAGTATGGGCCGAGCACTCTGTGTGGACTCAGGATCCTGGAATGCAATTAGCGCTAGCTGGCGGGGTGACCACTTTTCAAGTATTGCCCGGCTCCGGAAATTTAATTGGTGGTCGTGGAGTAACTTTAAAGAATGTTTTCGCTCGCTCAGTACAAGCTATGAAATTTCCGGATGCCCCACATTCTCTTAAAATGGCATGCGGCGAAAATCCAAAAAGATTTTACGGTTCTAAAGGGCGCTCTCCATCCACCCGCATGGGTAACGTTGCGGGTTATCGCAGTGCTTGGATAAAAGCTAAAGCTTATCGAGAAAAGTGGGATAAGTACTACGAGTCTTTAGGGGGCAAAAAAGAAAAAGACAAGCCTAAAAGAGATTTGAATTTAGAAACCTTGGCTGAAGTACTTCGCGGCAATATATTAGTCCACAATCATTGTTATAGAGCGGAAGAAATGTTAGTGATGATCGATATTGCTAAGGAATTTAATTACAAGATATCAGCTTTTCATCATGCAATTGAAGCTTATAAGGTCGCAGATGTGTTGGCCAAGGAAAATATTTGTTCAGCAATGTGGGCCGATTGGTGGGGCTTCAAACATGAAGCATTTGATCAAGTTAGAGAAAATGCTGCAATGGTTGAAAATGCAAATGCTTGCGCCATTATTCATTCTGATTCAGCTATTGGTATTCAGCATCTAAATCAAGAAGCGGCCAAAGCGATGGCTGCTGGTAATAAAAAAGGTTTGTCTTTGGAGCCGAAAAAGGTTATTTCCTGGATTACTTCAAATGCCGCAAAGGCTATTGGTATTAGTGACAAAACGGGAAGCTTAGAAGAAAATAAAATGGCCGATATTGTTATCTGGTCCCACAATCCTTTCAGCATTTACGCAAAAGCAGAAAAAGTTTTTATCGATGGTGCTTTGATGTATGACCGGGAGGATCATAGTAAACAACCTGTGAGTGATTTTGATTTGGGCATTACAGACCCTCAGGGAGAAAGATTATGAGAATGTTTTTGAAGATACTAATTAGTCTATCTGTTTTTTGGATGAATATTTCGGTGTTCGCTGAAGATTTTTTAATTAAAAATGCCACCATTCATACTGCAACTAAACAGGGAGTCTTGAGCAACACCGATATTTATCTGAGTGATGGGTTTATCATGCAAGTGGCAAAGAATATTCAATTGAAAAGCAAACATACAGTGATAGATGCAAAAGGAAAACATGTTACACCTGGTTTAATTAATGCATCTACTCAGTTAGGCTTGGTTGAAATCAGTGCCGCTTCTAGTACGGTGGATTTTTCCACAAAAAATGAGCAGCAAGGGGCATCCTTTAATATTGCTCCTGCAATTAATTTTCGTTCTACTTTAATACCGCAAAACCGAATTAACGGATTAACTCGCGCGATTGTTCGTCCTGCCGGGGGAACTTCCATTTTTCATGGTCAAGGATCGGCTATATCACTTTTATCGGATAGACGGGGATCGATTTATGAACAGGTTGCTCAATATGCAAGTTATGGTGTTGCTGGCGCAAATATTTCTGGCGGTTCAAGAGCATCTGCTTATTCTGTCTTAAATAAAGCGCTTGAAGAAGCTAACTATTTACGCCATAACCGAAACCAATACAAGCCCGGATTCGATTGGAATTTTTCTCAGTCTTTGCAAGATTTGGATGCGCTAAAAGCGGTATTAGAAAAAAGAGTGCCTTTAGTTATTTCGGCACACCGGAGTGATGACATTTTGCAAATGATTATTTTAGCTAAAAAACACGGTGTGCGACTCATTATTTCTGGCGCTTCGGAGGCTTGGATGGTGGCTAACGAATTGGCGAAAGCCAATATCCCCGTGATAATGGATCCAATTTTAAATCTACCTAGCTCTTTTGAGTCATTAGCCATTCGATTAGATGGCGCCGCCATTTTAAATGAAGCGGGTGTTAAATTATTATTTACCGGTGTTGATTGGCAATCTACTCACAATGGATATCTGGTGAGGCAATCTGCAGGCAATGCCGTTGCATACGGAATGCCTGCGGAAGATGCAATCAAAGCCATGACGATTAACACGGCAGAAGTATTTGGTATTAAAAATTATGGTCAGATAGCGGTCGGAATGGACGCTGATGTGGTGGTTTGGGATGGTGATCCCTTAGAGCTTACAACGAATGCTGATGTGGTATTTATCAAAGGAATTAACCAACCAATGGTATCACGGGCCACTAGACTGAGAGACCGATATTGGGATTTGAAGGATATTCAAAATAAAGCCTTTACACGCTAGATTTGACGAAAAATAGAAAACATCGTTAGTCTAAAAATAAGCATTATTACAATAACAAAGAAGGATAAAAATGAACCCAAAGAAAAAAGCAGCGACCTTAGTCGACGCCTTAATACCGATCATTGCATTAATGATGATGTTATTTGCCTCGGTGAGATTTTACGGTTCAGATTCTTCCTATGGTGCTAATCAAATTGCATTGATCTTGGGAGCTGCAATCGCGTCGTTGATTGGTTTTAAGAATGGATATACTTGGAACGAAATAGAAAACGGGATTTCAAAAGGGATCTCAACGGCCTATGGAGCAATCCTTATATTGATGATGGTTGGTTCTTTGATAGGCAGTTGGATTATTTCAGGAACGGTACCAACCATGATTTACTTTGGTTTACAGTTATTGGAACCTAGTATTTTTTATGTAGCAGCTTGTGTGATTTGCGCTTTAATCTCTATCAGCATAGGCAGTTCGTGGACAACTGCGGGAACGGTTGGTGTTGCTTTGATTGGCGTTGCGATAGGATTGAATATGTCTCTACCCATTACGGCTGGGGCTATTATTTCAGGGGCTTATTTTGGTGATAAAATGTCTCCATTATCAGATACAACCAATCTGGCGCCAGCGGTTGCGGGGACTGATTTATTCACCCATATTAGACATATGACATGGACAACTGGACCTAGTATATTGATTGCATTGGTGCTTTTTACCATTATTGGGTTGACTCAAGAAACCACCGAAAACGAAGCTGATCTCGGAAATACACTTCATGTCCTCAAGGAGCAGTTTAATATTACTCTATGGGCCCTTTTACCTTTGGTCGTCGTATTAGTTTTGGCTTTTAAAAAAGTGCCTGCGTTTCTAACGCTTTTGGTCGGCTCTCTTATGGGGTGTCTATTTGCCATAATATTGCAACCAGACAGTTTGGAGAAAAGTGTAGGCCTTGGAAAGTATGACTGTAGTCCTGTTAAGGACTCTCGCCGATTTAGCCAGTGTGAAGTGGAGAAATTGGAACGAGTAGAAGGTAAGGAAAGGTTACACGCAATATTGGTGTTAAATGGTGAGGAAGTGAAAAGCAAAGCGATTCTATTGCCTAAAAGTGATGACGATGTGATAACCATAGAGTTGAATGATAAAAAATATGAACTTTTATTTGAGCATTATTCAGTGGCCCGAAATACTTTGAATGCCGTTTGGCGGGCGATGTTTGAGGGGTACACCTCTAATTCTGGAGATCCCGCAGTCGATAAATTGCTCTCTCGTGGGGGGATGTCGGGAATGATGAATACCATTTGGCTAATCTTGACGGCATTAACTTTTGGAGCGGTTCTAGAGACTGTCGGATTGCTACAAAGAGTGGTTCAGTCCATATTAGGACTAGTTAAGGGAACAGGGTCTTTAATTTCAGCGGTGATTGGCACTTGTATAACGACCAATGTGATAGCCGCTGATCAATATATTGCTATCGTACTTCCAGGCAGAATGTTTAGGGCGGAATTTAAAAGACGAGGTTTAGATCCGAAGAATCTTTCACGAACTCTGGAAGATAGTGCCACCATGACATCTCCGCTGATACCTTGGAATACATGCGGTGTGTATATGTTTGGGGTACTTGGCGTACCGACATTAGCGTACCTACCATTTTGCTTTTTCAATATTATAAGTCCTTTTGTTGCTATTATTTATGGCATCACTCATTTCAAAATCACCAAAATAGACTCATCTAATGGCCCATCTAATGACGTGTCTAAGAAAGGAACAAGCGATGAAAGCACTGTACTCTCTAACGGGTAACTCTCAAAAGCTTGACGGTGGTGCAATGTTTGGCAATGCACCAAAAGGTATGTGGCAAAGGTGGGTAGACGTTGACGAGCAAAATCGGATTGATCTGGCTTGTCGTTGTTTACTGATCAAAGAAACCCTAGCAAGCGGCAAACAAAGAAACCTTTTGTTTGAAGTTGGTATTGGCGCATTTTTTGAGCCAAAAATGAAACATCGATTCGGGGTGGTAGAATCTGAACATGTACTTTTAAACTCTCTACAAGCTGTCGGTCTTAAACATACAGATATTGATGTTTTAGTATTGTCTCATCTTCATTTTGATCATATTGGGGGATTATTAACCCAATGGGAGGAGGGCAGGGATCCTGAACTATTGTTTCCTAACGCTGCTATTTTGGTTGGTAAAAAGGCGTGGGAAAGAGCGTTTAACCCCCATTTTAGAGATCGAGCTTCTTTTATTCCGCCGTTAATGACGCTGTTGAAAAATCGCGAAAATTTGCATGTCGTTGATGGTGAGCAGCATCCTATTTTAGGCTCCGACTATCGTTTTCACTTAAGTGATGGTCATACACCCGGTATGATGTTGACTGAAATCGAAATGCCCAGTGGTCCGATTGTATTTTGTGCCGATTTAATCCCCGGTGTGCCATGGGTCCATCTTCCTATTACCATGGGGTATGATCGTTTCGCAGAAAAATTGATTGATGAAAAACAAAAACTTTTGGCGGATTTTCTCACTCGAAATGGACGTTTGTTTTTTACCCACGATGCCAAAATTGCTTGTGGAGTGCTCGCACAAAACGACAAAGGAAAGTATTGTTTGAGCCATACCTATCCCGAGCTTTGCGGATTTAGCAACTAAGCCTACAATTTTTTAAGAATCACTTGCTTTTTATCGCTGAATAAAGTAACTTAGACACCGAGATGACAGCGTTGTCATTTCGTTACTCTCCTATGTTATGTTTAGAGTCTTTAATGGTTGTCGTTCGCGGCAACCACTTTTTTTTGACGATGTTGTGCCTGGTAACATACAGGTGTATAGGATGATATAGTCACTTCTAAGGTCAAGGCTTGTAAATTGATGGAATTACCTAGCAAAGATCCAATAGATATATCTGTGGACCAATCCACAGAGCTTATGATATTTTGGGGTCATTTCCGACATATCTTACTTATTGTTGGCTTATCGATATTTTTATTGTCTGGATGTGAAGACGAGAAAACTGACGCTTTATTGGATCCGATCTCTAGTGTAACATCAAAAACAGGCCCAACTTCTATAACCGATTCAATACCGGTATCAGGCTCGATAACGCAATTGTCTGACAAACAACAACGAATTATAAATCTAGAGAGTTTAGCTAAAAATCTTACGATTGTTTATCAAGTGGTGGATAATCTTAAGGCAAAGGGATGTGAGTCTTTGGTTGAAGGCGGCCAGTGTTTTGATGCTGAAATCGTACTATCTTTGCAACCAAAAATGACTCTGGATCCATGGCGCATTTACTTTTCACACATGTCGCCTATTTTGCAGGATGATAGCGCTGAGTTTAATATTCACCGCGTTAATGGTGATCTACATTATATTGAGCCAACCGATAAATTTACTGGTTGGCAGGGCAATACAGCTTTTACAATCCCATTTAAGGCACAGTTTTGGCATATTTCAGAATTTGATTCACCTCCTAATTTCTATCTGGTTGGGAGTGAACAACAATCACATTTGATTCATTCGACACTGGCTCAGCTCGATCCAGCCACTGGTCAGGAAATTTTGCCGCACGTTGCACCGTTTAAACAGCAAAAACAATTTAAACGGAACATTTCTGATCGTTCACAATGGGCGACCGCAGATCAGTTATTTTCAGTTAATCAACAGGTTGCGTACGGTCTTTTAGACATCACGACTCGAATTATTCCAAAGCCCTATAAAGTGACAATGTCTGAGCAACAGCAACCATTAGATATTTCAAACGGGATTAGGCTTGAAGTAAATGAATTTAATATTGGGGATAAAAATCCAGCCATTCAACGAATGAAGAGACTAGGTATTTCGTTAAACAAGATAAATGCTGTACCCATCACAATTTCAAAGGTAGCAGGCATTGATCACCCGGAAGCTTATCAGCTTTCAATTTCTAAAGACGCTATCAACATCCGTGCTTCAAGCGAGGCCGGAGCATTTTATGCACTCCAGTCGATTAACGCACTACTAATGCCATCTACATTGAGCTTGCCGACGGCTATGATCTTACCTATCATGGAGATCGAAGACCAACCTCGATACGACTATCGGGGTTTATTTATTGACGTTGCCCGTAATTTTCGAAGCAAGCAGTTTATCATTAAAATGCTTGATCAAATGGCGGCTTACAAGTTGAATAAATTTCATTTTCATTTGGGTGATGATGAAGGTTGGCGTCTCGAAATCCCAGGTTTACCCGAGCTAACACAGCTTGGCTCACAAAGGTGTCATGATCTTGAAGAAACCACCTGTTTAATGCCTCAGCTAGGTCACGGCCCAGATAAAAATAATCCAAACAATGGTTATTACACGCTGGATGACTATCGTAGTATTTTGCTTGCGGCCAAAGCTAGAAACATTCAAGTCATTCCTTCTTTTGATATGCCAGGGCATTCTCGAGCAGCAGTCAAATCAATGCAGCTGAGATACAAGAAATTTATGGCGCTCGGTAAAAAAGAACTGGCCGAAGAATATTTACTGACAGATCTCAATGATCAGAGTCAATACAGCTCAGTACAATTTTATAATGACAACACTCTAAATGTATGTTTGAAGTCGACTTATCGATTTGTCGAGAAAGTACTCGATGAAGTGATTAAACTGCATAATGTGACCACTGCTCCATTAACCACCTACCATATCGGTGCAGATGAAACGCCTGGTGCATGGAGAGATTCACCTAAGTGTCGTCAATTAAATGAACTTCAATCCATTGCTACGAAAGATCTGAGTCAATATTTTATTTTAAAAGTAAGCCATTTTTTAGCTAAACGTAATATTACTACAGGCGGTTGGAGTGATGGATTTAGTAAGCTGACAGCTGAGCAATTGCCGAAAAATATTCATGTGAACGCATGGACGCCTCTTTTTTGGGATGGGCATAAAATCGCCCATTCAATGGCTAATCGTGATTGGAAGGTTGTCCTTTCTCTACCTGATGTTAGTTATTTTGATTTTCCTTATCAGGCGGACCCCAAAGAGCGAGGGTATTATTGGGGAAGTCGTTTCATTAATACTCGAAAGCTGTTTGAGTGGATGCCAGATAATTTACCTTTACATGCAGAAATCTGGAATGATCGCCTCAATCGACCGATGACATTAGATGATCGTGCTGAGACAGATCCCGAAAATGGTGAAGCTTATCGGCCAATGAAATCAACAGCAACATTCTATGGTATCCAGGCACAATTATGGAGTGAAATGATCCGTTCGGATGAGATAGCAGAATATATGTTATTTCCACGATTACTCGCTCTGGCCGAAAGAGCATGGTATAAACCGGATTGGGAGCCAGAATACGACCATTCTGGAAAACTCTATTCAAGACAGACAAGTTATTTTGGCCCGCAAGACAGGATCAAAAGAAATAAAGATTGGGCTGAATTTGCCAATGCCGTCGCGCAAAAAGAACTTACAAAGTTGGAAATTGATGATGTATTTTATCGAATTCCTACCGCTGGTGCTCAGTTGGAAAATGGTTGGCTAAAAATGAATTCAATTTTTCCTAGCCTACCAATGGAGTATCAGACAGAAGACGGTGTATGGACGCCCTATTCGGCAGATGAACCAATTGTAGTGAAAAAAAGACAATCTGTCAGGATACGGGTGACTAATCAGTCTGGAAATAGAGCAGGACGGAGTTTGCTTTTAGAATAATAAATTCTAGTGTATATGGAAAATATTAACCAGTGAACATCATTTATTTCGTTTACTGGCTAGTCAAAGATAATAAGAAAGAGGAAAGTTTGTGACATCGTTAGAAAATTCAGAAGATACATTATTCATCGGTATTGATGGTGGAGGAAGTAAGTGCAAAGCAATTATTTCTAATCTGCAAGGTGACATATTAGGGATAGGGCTTGGTGGTCCAGCCAATCCATTTTGTGACATGCCACGAGCACTTAGCTCCATAGTTGAAGCCTCCGAAAATGCCCTTATGGATACAGGATTGGAAAATAAATTACTTAGTTGTCTTGTTGCAGGAGTTGGTTTGGCTGGTGTCAATTTACCCCAGTTATTCCAAAAACTTCAAGAGTGGAAGCATCCTTTCGCACAAATGTATTTAACCACAGACATGGATATTGCCAACATAGGTGCACATAATGGACAGCAAGGTGCTGTTATTATCGTTGGTACCGGCTCTTGCGGATTTATTAGCTTACACGGCTCAAAGCATACCTTTGGTGGGCATGGTTTTCCCATTGGCGATAAAGCCAGTGGTGCTTGGATGGGATTACAAGCGATAGAACATACGTTGTTGGTCCTAGATGGTTTCAGTTCTAACAGTTTGTTAGCGAAAAAAGTTTGCGAGTATTTTTCGGTTGATACCGGCTACGAATTATCGCAAAAATTTGTAAGCCAGGCCTCCAGAGAATATGCAAAAATTGCGTCACTAGTTTTTGAGTGTGCCGATAAGGGGGATATTAAGGCCCTTGAAATTGTTAATGAAGGAATAAACTATCTTACTATTCTTGCTGAAACGTTACTCAAAGATCCTTCCACTCGACTTTGTATGATTGGCGGTCTATCCAAATATTATATTTTAAAACTAGAACCAAAATTAGCCAGTCTTTTTAGTGAAGTGCTCAATCAACCGGAATTTGGCGCAGTAGAGTTCGCTATACAAAACTGGAAAAAAAAGGCACCTTTATAAAAGTCATAAATTATGAATATGAAAACAATTAGTGAAAGAGAATTTATAATGTCAGAAATAAACAAGTCAACCAATTATTCCAGTCTGATGCAAAAAGAGGCAACGGAAGCTGGCGATAGAATTGGCGAACAATTAGTCAAAAATAAACAGCGTGTTGAGGAAATTGGTAGAAAAATTAGAGATTACGCTCCTCATTCAGTTATGTTTGTCGGTCGCGGATCTTCCGATCATGCCGGGAGTTTTGCTAAATATTTAATCGAAATTGAAACTCAAATACCAACCTTTGCGGCAGCACCATCCGTTGCCACTATCTATAATCGTCATCTTAAACTAAAAGGTGTTTTGGTTATTATTATTTCTCAATCAGGTCGTAGTCCAGACATATTAGAGCAAGCCAAAAACGCAAAAAAATCAGGGGCATTATGTATTGCAGTGCTTAACGATGAGTCGTCACCACTGGTTGATTTAGTGGACTATGTCATTCCTCTTTCCGTTGGAGAAGAAAAATCCGTTGCGGCGACTAAGAGTTATATGGCAACATTGTCAGCGATTTTACAATTGGTTGCCTATTGGAAGCAAGATCAAGAATTAGTGAAAGCGATCGATCAAATACCAGCAGCGTTGCAAAAAGCAGTAGATTCATCATCCCAATTAACCTTTGAATATTTAGACAAGGTAACTAATTTGGTTGTTCTCGGGCGCGGGTTGGGTTTTGCCATTAGCAAAGAAATCGCACTCAAGTTAAAAGAGGTTTGTGCGATTCATGCCGAATCATTTAGTAGCGCGGAATTTCTACATGGACCCGTTACGTTAGTACAAAGTGCGCTAAAAATTATTGATATACAAATAAATGATGAGTCTAAAAAAGCACATTCTCTGCAAATGAAAGATATGGAAGTACGAGGTGCAAAAATCTCGGAACTTCATCAAGTGACGCAAAATTTACATCCACGTATTGCACCGCTTGCGGTTTTACAAAGGTTCTATTTGGATATAGAGAAGGTGGCGATTAAACGGGGTTTAAATCCGGATGAACCGATTGGTTTAAAAAAGGTCACTGAAACCCTATAATTTGAAACTAATAGTGAGCTTGAAAATACAAGCACAAAAATAGATGAACTATGACTAGCGTATTAACAATAAAAGTAGCATCACTCTTTGACGGTGACAAAATATCATATCGAAAAATCATTCGAATTAACAATGGTTGTGTAGATTCAATTGAATCGTTAGCTGAAAATGAAAAATGTTTGTCTGGAATGTTAGTGCCAGGGTTTATTGATCTTCAGGTGAATGGAGGGGGGGGAGCCCTTTTTAACCACTCCCCTGATGTAGAAACATTAGTTGCAATTGGAGCAGCCCATCAAAAATTTGGAACCACTGGATGGTTACCGACATTGGTTACAGATAACATTGAAAAAATGCAACGAGCAGCCGATGCGATTAGAGATGCTCGTTGTGTTAAGAACACGGGGATACTTGGTATTCATTTCGAAGGGCCGCATTTATCGATCGCCAAAAAAGGTATACACAGTGCAGAATTAATTCGAACCTTAGGTGAAAAGGAAAAACAACTTTTCACTCGCCAAGATCTTGGTAAAGTAGTGGTTACTTTAGCCCCTGAGAAGGTTGCGCCAGAATTGATAACCGAGTTAATTCATTCTGGCGTTTTAGTTTGTTTGGGACATAGCAATGCTGATTTTGAAACCACTCAAAAGGCCTTGAATGCAGGAGCGAGTGGTTTTACTCACTTATTTAATGCAATGTCTCAATTTACCTCAAGAGAGCCTGGAATGGTCGGTGCTGCGTTACTTGATACACAGAGCTACGCGGGCATTATATTAGACGGCATCCACGTACATCCGAGCAGCGTAAAACTTGCCTTTGCTCAAAAGAAAAATATGATGCTAGTGACCGATGCAATGCCTCTGGTTGGCAGCGATCAGACCAGCTTCGAATTTTTTGGTCATCTAGTACAAAGGGAAGGGAATAAGCTGACTGATCGAAATGGAAATCTAGCTGGATCGATGTTAGATATGAATTCTGCAGTCAATAATTCAGTCAATATGTTGGGTATCGAAAAAACCAAAGCGATTAATTTTGCGTCGAAAAATCCTGCCCGATTTTTAGGATTACAAAATAGATACGGTTATATTAAAGAAGGATTCAATGCAAGCATCTTATTGCTTGATGAAAAGGGTGCCATCCAGTCGAGCTGGATAGATGGCAACCAAATATATTAACAAGTCAGCTAATTAATAATAATAGAAACAAAAATAATTTGAATATAAAAGAGGAATCTATAATGGAAGCAACCAATACCATGCTAACCAAACCAAAAAGTAACGCGATACCGATGGCTATTGTTGCCGGGTTATTTTTTGTTTTAGGATTTGCAACTTGGATTAACGGCGCGTTAATGCCTTATCTCAAACAGATCTTACAGTTAACACCATTACAGGCATCGTTCATTCTTTTTTCGTTTTATATTGCGGTAACTTTTGCCGCATTACCATCATCGATGCTAATAAGAAAAATTGGATATAAAAATGGAATGGCTGTCGGAATGGCAACCATGATGGTGGCTGGATTACTTTTTATTCCTGCGGCAAAGACACAAATATTTGCGCTATTTTTATTTGCACAGCTAATCATGGGATCTGGCATTACCTTATTGCAAACAGCGGTTAATCCATATGTTGTACGAATTGGGCCAGAAGAATCTGCAGCGGCAAGAATCAGTATTATGGGAATATTAAACAAAAGTGCTGGTGTTATTGCACCACTTGTTTTTGCCGCATTAATTACCAGCGGATTTAAAAATGTTGGACCGGAACTAACTAAACTACAGATCGAAGATATGGCTAATGGTTTAGTTTTCCCATATCTCGGAATGGCTATTTTTATCGGTATTTTAGCGGTGATTGTAAAAATGTCACCCTTGCCTGAGCTAACGGATGAAGATGAAGAGAAAAATGAGGATGCAAAAAATAAAGGGCATATTAGGGAAGCTTTAGCACATCCAAATTTAGCACTGGGTGTTTTAGCGATCTTTTTTTACGTTGCGGTCGAAGTGATCGCAGGTGATACGATTGGCTCCTTTGCATTGTCTTTAGGAATTGAAAATTATGCGGTAATGACTTCTTATACCATGATTTGTATGGTTGTTGGTTATGTTTTAGGGATTGCTCTGATCCCTCGATTTATATCGCAACATAAAGCGCTAATGATTTCTGCAGTGCTAGGCCTGTTACTGACCATTGGGGTTATTTCAGGCGACAATAATTCTTACCTGTTGGCTAATATTTTACTGGTCCCTTTTGGAGGCGAACAATTACCTGATACGTTACTTATGATAGCGCTACTAGGATTGGCCAATGCGATTGTTTGGCCAGCTGTTTTTCCACTGGCTTTATCAGGAATGGGTAAGTTGACTAGTACCGGATCGGCTTTATTGATTATGGGAATTTCCGGTGGGGCATTCGGACCACTGTTTTGGAGTTTGGCTAGTTCGACATCCAGTACTGGTGAACAAGGAGGTTATGCAATCATGTTACCTTGTTATTTATTTATCTTATTTTATGCTGTAAAAGGACATAAGATGAGACACTGGTAATCCAAATTAAGTTACGCTAAAGCTGATACTAAGACGAAGATTAAAAAAATAAATTCGCCACCAG
>CAYVSL010000009.1:0-70490 GCA_964454125.1 uncultured Kangiella sp. | reverse complement strand
AAATTAAGCAACAATCTTAAAACTGGCAATTCAAGACACGTCCCCATTCATCCTTAACCAAGATAATTTCCTTGTCTCGGATCTCTAATTCTAAAGTGATCCGATAACTCATATTGATCGAGACAGATGACAAATCTTTTAATCGACCTGATAAATGATGAAACCGAAGTGAGGGGTGATGTGGATCAAGCTCTAATAATTCAAGCGTTTTTTGATACTGGTTATGTATTTCAGGATGCTTACGTAAAAACTTTCTGGCTCGTTTAATATAGCTTTCAGGATAAATAAGCATGTAAGTCATTAGTCGAGTACTCGTTTCATATGCTCAGTAACTGTCTCTTTTTGGGTTTGATCATTAGCAATATCTGCCCTCGCTTCAAGCAACGCGACTTCTAGTTCATATTCTCTCATTTTACTGTATTTTTTTAGGTCAACAATCACGTATTTATCCTTTCCTCGCACGGTAATAATCGCTTCATCATCACTTTCTAAAGCATTTTCCAAAGCCGAGATCCCCTTAGTTTTTAACTCATTAGCTGTAATACTTGTCATTTTTATCACCTTAATAGCACTTTATAGAGTACGATCAATCATACTCTATAAAGTGCATTATAAACAGTCGTCCGACTTAAACTCATCATCAGCATGACTACTGCCCTCCTTATTCATACCTCTAGCCGGATGGGTCGACGTATGGATCTCTTTCAATTTCTCAATCGACACGTGCGTATAAATTTCGGTGGTCGCTAAATCTTCATGGCCGAGCATCGCCTGAATGAATCGGATATCCGCGCCATTTTCTAGCATATGAGTCGATCTTTCATGCCCTTACCTTCTCTGATCCAGGTCACCACGTTTCACATCAATATCATAAATGGAGAGATTGGTCATTTCCATTCGTCTCATACCGGTGGAATAAAGCACTTCGAGGATAGCTCTATCACGAATGCCTTTGGGACTAGTGATGTCCGGTTGCTGCATAATGGTTTCGATCTCTTCAATACTGAGAATATATTGTGGGAGCTTTTTGGCTTTCTTCGGTAGCTCCATTTCACTGGCCGGATTGTAAAGACAATAATTTTCTCTCGTTAACCATTTAAAAAAAGTTTTGATGGGGGTGAGCATCACATGTTGGCTGCTAAAGCTTAAAGGTTGACCGTCCGCTTTTCGATAGTAATAGAGATAACTTTTGTAACGCTCTAAAATCGGTCTGGTGATGTCTTATGGCTGGTTTAACTCTCGCTCATCACACCAGAGTATAAATTTTTTAATCTGAACGGGTTTAATTCCCAGCCGCTTGCGGCGTAAAGTTTTTGAACTTAACGCTATAAGATACCTCTCTTCGCGTAGCGAATTTGAGCCAAAGCGAAAAGCCTTGGCGCGAGGTGATTCATTCGCGCTGTAGCGACGCATCAGGGTGCCAAAGATGATGAAGAACTACCTCTTCAATTTGAAGCGGTTGCTAAACTTGATCGGCGTGAGAAAGAAATCATCAAAGAAATGATTGATGGTATTTTGCTAAAACATGATGCTAGGCGTTGGTCTCAAGTTAGAGGATAAAAAGTAAAAGCCCAATTCATCACTGACTTGGGCTTTAGGGGCAGATATTTCTTTTTTATAAATTAAACAACCATCTTAAAACCGGCAATTCAAGACACGTCCCCATTCATCCTGATTAAATAAAATAATGGGCAGGGATGCTCTATTTATAAATTCGAGTTAACGGCAATAAACAGACATTTAATTATTTATTGCTTCGTCCGTTTAATTGACGCCCCTGAATATCTTTATCGAAAGTCACGAAAATTAGTCGAAACCCCCTTCACAAAACCAAACAGAATCTGCGAGTGCTTCGTAGGCAGCCCTTCTCCAAGAGTTATCATGTGCGGCTGCACGACTCTCAGCTACCTTACGCAAATGATTACTGATCTCTTGAGGAGAGTTTCGCAATTTCATTTGTCTCAACCCAAACTGCATATCCTTGAGTTCAACAGCCGAATGAGAGGCGTAAAGATTGGCCAATTTGTAGGTCTTAAAATGAACTGCGATTCTTTGCTTTTTGATGTTACTCCACTCATTTGGAGGCTGCGCAAAAAATACAAGTGCTCCGCCATTTGACTGTTCGACTCTTGCATAAAGCCATCGGGCATCATCCGCATCCTCGAAGTACGGGTGAAAAGTCTGGTCTTCTGCCTGCGTAACCTGCAAATCTAGCTTTACTTTATTACACTCTCCACAAGCAGGCACAAGGTTAACTGGCGTCACAACAAGCGATGAATGACGCGATTTAGGTAGATAATGATCCAGTTGACTGACTGCTCTTTGGGAGCATAGAGGGCAAATGTCGTTCTCAGGTGCTGATTTTAGTGCTCCATATATGTCACGAGTACTGACACTGCGAACGAACGTCCCATTGTATACACGCTTCATTTCCGCGTTTGTAACAATACCGCCAATTCCGTTTGTATCAGGAATTGAATGCAATGCAGTGAGTTCAGCCTGTGTGATATACACTGCTTCAGCGGCTTCAACAATATGACGTGAGCGACACAATCTCATTTTGAGGTTTGGATCCGTAATACTATCAATGCATAGATTAAAAACTATGCCTGCAGATATTTCAGGTTTAGGCAACCGACGCATAACTATACCTGATCTCGCAGAGAGATGAGAGCCTGCACGATTGCCTGTGCCTCCATACCGAGCTGCCCATTAAAATGCTGAAGGACTTTATTAAAACTCATATTTGCTTCAACAGCCTCTTTGAGAAGATCATGAAATCCTGCATGTGTAACCTCTAAACCAAAAACTTCCCGTGTTAATAGCCCTATATTTTCTCCAAAAGTCTCGAGGCTTGGCCTTTCCACTACAGATACATCTCGACTACGTCGAAGTTTCCAAGCGCAAGTTTGGGGCACTTCTTGTAAAACGACAGGTGAATGAGTTGCAATAATTGCCACGCCGTTTCTTTTTACCAACAAATCTGACAGAGCCCGAATGAAAGCTGCCAGCAATGGAGGATGTAAATGACCTTCCGGTTCATCAAGCAATACCAGTGTCTTTTCATCAACCAACTCAACCAAACGAGTAATCGTTAATAAAATTATTGCGTGTCCGGAGCTGAGCCGTTTGAATAAGGCCTCAGCTCTTTGACTCCAATTAGCATCTGGCGGCTGATCGAAAAGAGTTGTTACATTTGCTTCAGCAAATAAATCATCTTTTTCAAGTTTATGTACAGCATCACGCCACCGGGCTGCCTTGAGGCTCTGCCGGCAATTAAAGAGGCTTTTTCTAAAATCAATTGCAAGCTCTGGTATAGATTTTAAGCCTGTGCTCCCAGACTTACTTAATCCTATCTGGTTTGCGCCAATAGCATCTTGTTCTTGAGGATACAGATTGAAATCATCAAACGCACTAAATGAAACTAGTACTAAACCTGCGAAGGACCAATCATTTGCACCTCCATCGGAGAATAGTTCTATCCTTCCAGGTGTATTGTTTGCTTCACCCTCCCTCTCTAACAATGCTTCTACTAGCCCACGGATACACCTAGACTTGCCTACGCCGTTCCGACCAATTAACACATGCACATTGGTAGGAGGTACAGATTCAGGAATAACATCAAACGTTGTAATTGGGGAGGCCATATTTTCTAGATGAGGCAAAGTATATTGAAAACTAAATCGTGTAAGTGCCGCATTCCCTTGAGTGATTCGATGTAATCTATTTCTTACGTTGGTCGCCTGAACACTCCGCAAGAGTGATTCACCCATGACCTCTTCTGCTTCATTTGCATCCAGTAATTGTAAGTTGTTCGCAATATCCTGCAGGCCAATCAGTACCCTTAGCCTGAGATCCTCGCTAAGTTTGTTCAAAGCCTCGTAGTAATCTTCTCCTTGCCCAAGAGAAAAATAAGTCGGGTTTAATGCATCAAATTGTGAGGGCGGCTGCGGTGCTCTTTGCTCCGGTTCAACAGTCCGACCTGACCGTAATCCCACCTTTCCAATCTTTACTGATCCTATATCATGAACAGCACCCAATTCATCAGCTACTCGAAGATAAAATTGAGTTCTGTATTTACCCCAATCATCCCAATTGTCTTCTGTTAGAAAAGCTTGACTAAAAACTCCTGTTAGAACGCTATTGGAAATAGAAAAAAACATTATTCTGTGCTCACAGTTTTGATGCGGCAAATATTTTTCATCCAAACCCTAGTCATCATACCAATATTGGCTAGGATTTTAAGCAGAATCTGAGGTCGTTGGCATACTTTGAAAGTGTGGCTCATTAGAATAGAACTCCTTGTATTAAATTCACTAATTATTCTAAGGTCAGAATAAAAACTCGATGTCCGCTTTGCGTCGAAAGCACTTATTTTATTATGATAAGACATGCTAAATGCTTATTTAGAATTATTCAATCAATTCGCTAAATATAAAAAATTCGATAAAAAAGTAGAGTTACTTGTTAACACGGGTTCGATTCCCAAGCAACATTGAATTGATAAGCGTTTTCATTGTACAATGTGCTGTCGGCGCTGAGCTGGCACAATCTCACTTTCATTGCGACTATACTACGACTGAGGCTCTATAAGTTACTGAATCTATTCGCTATTTTGACTCCGGCCCCGGGCACCATTATAAATTTCTTCCTTTTTTAGCTCTGTTTTTGCTTCAATTTCTCCTTCATTGTTAATTTTTATCGGTCAATATTACACATCGACAATTGCTCGATCTCAGTCTGAATTTTGACCAAAAAAACGTCTATTTTTAGCGTTGCTAAATCCTTTGATTTGCCATTTGTGACCAAAACGTGACCACACTTTATGAATATTACAGTTTTGCATGATCACTTAATGTCTAAAAATCGACTATTTGAATACGACCCTTTTTAGGTCACATGTTCTATTGATCGTCTTTTTTGTCATCTACAATTGATTAGTTCTCGTTAATATATGTGTAAGTTGAATTAATCTTATCAAAGCCAAAATACGGATAAAACCTATCAAGGATTCTTTGTACTTTAATGGCTTCGTCGCATCCATACCGAAGGAATCATCGTTTGTGAATATCAATCCCCAAGAATTCCCATTCTCGCCATGCCCGCCTAAACAATAAGCTGCAGCAACATTACGCTCTCCAAAGTCAGCAAAAATCCAAGAAGTAAACTCCTCATCATTCCCGTACTCCCATTTTAGTTTTTTTCTCTTTAATGGAATGAGAATTGAGCTAGCATATTTCTTAAGTCCAGAATCCATCGAACAAATTTCTTTTTCGATAAGAGACTGCATTTCTATTTCAGATGGAAAGTTATTCATAAGTTTTTCCACAATACAAGAAAGTAGCAAACTGCTTCCATGGATTGTCGCCAATATTCTGTTCTGTGTTCTCTCCAAACTTTGAAGATTCAGCCCAAGAAATTCCTGCTTCCAAAAAACCCCAGATATCGTTGTTCGCCCAGTCACCGCAAAATCCCACATCATCAGATTCTCTATCTTCATGGGGCTCACGATCATCTTGCAATGCTTTCGCAAATATGATGAATGTCTTTGAGTCTTTTACTTGGTCTAATAATTCGTGAAGTTCTTTCATTTAGATTCTAATTCAGCAGTATTGTTGAGCAGATGTTATGACCGCACATCCCAGTTTGATCGATAGTTTGGGGATAGGTAGTAATCTATAAAACAGTTTATCTTCAATTGCTATTTTAGAGCACTAAGATAAGTATGAGAAAAAATGTGAATAAGGCTGAAAGCCTTTAATATGGCGCGCTTGGCAAGAGTCGAACTTGCTACCTGCCCCTTAGGAGGGGGCCGCTCTATCCAAGTGAGCTACAAGCGCCTATTAATTTGCTACAATCCTGATTTAAATGAGTATGCTAGAAAAAGCAGTGCGCATAATAAACTAAAATGTCATTGAATCAAATCAATATCTTAAAAAGCTGACCAACGTATACCAATTGATGCCATGCTTCTCTCATAGGTATAAATGGTGTTGGTATTGTCAAAATTGGAATACTCAAGTTCAAGATAAACAGCAAAATTTGAATCAAACAAGGTAGCAACCACCCATTCATACCCTACCATCAAGGACACACCTTGTTTTTCTTTGGCTTCTTCATCTAATGGATCTTCGCCTTGATCGAGTTGATTCACAAAGGAAAACTGTGAATATTTTACCCGGCTTTTTAAAAAATGGTAATTGCCAAAACGGTATTTGCCAGCGATCGACAGATATCCACTGTTTGCATTGAAATATCCTAAGCCATTATCGGCACGATCTTCGTAGTTGTAGGCAAATTTCCAGCGAATATCCTTGCCGGGTCGAAAAATATAACCAATATTAACCGTATGGTAGTCATAAATTAAATCAGTAGCAGCGATGTCTATGCCTTCTAGGTCTTTGATCCGTTTGTCTATATATTCGCGCTGTTTGACCGCTAGATTGAGATAAAACCGTCCTACGTCAGAAGCCTTATACTGCATTCCTAGTTGAACAAATTGCTGAGCGTAGTCCAAATTACTGAGACCGGCTATATCATAGTCTTGGTATATTTTTTCTCTGGATTGATAAGAAATATCCAACTTGAGGAATTTATGAAGTTTATAAGAGAGCTCACCTAGATAATTAATTTGAGTAGAATCATAACGATCAGCAATCGATCGTCCACCAAAGGTTGCCACTAACCCCGTTGTTTTACTTACGTAGGTCTTGTCTTTAGCGCGATAGTTCGCAGCAATCTTGTATTTAAACTTTTGTTTAAATATCTTAAAATCTGATTTTAATGCCAAATTGGCAGAAGCATTAAGTTGATCGGCTCTGGCGTCATCAAAATAAACCGATTTTTCTGCTTTGGCGCTAAAATAGAAGGTTTTATATATATCACTGCGCAATTTAAATTCGCCCGCAACAAATTTTTGTTCGACAGGCATCAGTCCGCTGGACAACTGGTGTGGATTAGTATCCAAACCATACACAACTGTCGCATTGACCGATTCGTTATCTGAAGCAATAACAACCGAAGGGCTAGCGATTAAAGCCAAAATCAACAATTTACGAAAATTAACCATGTAATGGGGTAGCCTTTAGTAACTTCATAAATTGTCCACTTAATTCCTGAATTAATCTAAATAATCAATTGATTGTTGTAATTCTAGCGCGGGCTGGTAACCAGGCGCTATCTTGAGTACTAATTCTAACTGTTCTTTGCATGCTTGAGATTGACCGGTTTCACAAAACGTACGAGCATATAGCAGTCTAGTTCGTTTGGAGTCAGGTTTTTTCAGCAAATAAGCGGCCAATAAATCCTGACTTAATAGAAAATCGGACTGTTCAAAGAAAATTACCGCCAACTGATATTGTGCGTCACCGTAGCTTGCACGCTTTTCCAGCAGCTTTTCGAAACCGTCTATGGCTTCCGAACGATTGTTTAGTTGGTGATTATAGCTGGACAGGTGGTAAATTGCTCGCAAATAACGGGGATAATCTTGTACAATTTTCTTCAATTGCTCAATGGCGGCATTTTGCTTACCTAACACCCAATAAAGATCAGCTCTTCGCAGAAGCAATTTTCGGTCTTTCCTTAGCTTCAACGCTATATTAACCAGCTCGATAGCTTGTTGATAGTTTTTTGACATCTGCTCTGCTTTGGAAGCCTGGTTCAAAACAATGAAATTATCATCAATTGTTGATGTAATGGTGCGAAAAACTTCAACAGACTCGGCAAATTGTTCATTGTCGAGAAGGGATTTGGCTAGTAAATATCTGCCTTGATAATAATAATCGGAATCTAAAGCGATCTCTTCAATATATTTTTGGGCAACATTATATTTTTTAAGTGATGTATAACTGAGCGCGAGTAAGTAATATTCAAAGTCATTATTACTTCCTTTTTTTATATTTCCCTTCAGTATTTTTATTGTTTCCGAATATCTCTCTACTAGGTATTTTTGTATTGCCTCACTTTGTCTTTTTTGCGTTTCATTTTGAATATTTCTTTTTGCTAGGTTAAGCTGTTTTTTGGCATTGATCGGTTTACCTGCTCGCAAAAAACTAAACGCCAAGTTCAATCGGATAGAAAAACTTTCCCGATCAATTCTCTTGGCATTTTTTAGTTGATCTATAGCCTTTTCGTATTGCAAACGGCTATTTAAGTAGTCAGCGAACTCCATCCTAGTTTTAATATTGTTTTTGTCAAGAGAAATGGAGTTATGATAACCATCTAAAGCCAGTTTATGATTATCCATAATCCTTGCAACCTTACCTAATCGCCGCCAACTTGGTGCATAAGCTGGAAAGTACTCGATAGCCTTTGTGTAACTATCAAGCGCTAAAGGATAATTTTTCTGTTGCAGATATGCATCACCTAAACCAAAATAATTTTTTGCTTTTTTAAGGCCTGCGGTTTGCAAAACACCTCGATTAAAAATTTGTTCAGCCTTTTTCATCTCGCCTTGTGCCAAATACAACAATCCCAAGTTTATATTCGCGGCTTGGTGGTTTTTCTGTAGTGAAAGTAAATATTCATAACTTATAATTGCAGCAGAGCGATCACCTAATTTAGCCAAAACATATGCCTTAGAAAAAATAAGCTGTTGGGACTCTTGTTGTTTCTGAGTCATGCCAACCAATATCTCTAAAGCTTGCTCATAATATCGATTAGATTTCAATCGCTTAACCGCTATAGTTTTTGCCATCAATTTTTCAGCATCCGATAAATGAGAAAGCAAGTCACTATAACCCGAATTTTTGCTATCTTGGCGCTCTGTAATCATGATTTCATAAAGTAGACTAGCAGCCTCATTGGTCCTATCATTTACCTCACCTATTTCCTGTACGATTTCTTCTTCGTTATTTTCCTTACTATTGGGCAATAAATTAATCGCGATCGTGTTGGAATATGTTGCTTTCAATTCGCTTTCAAACAACCAACCGGTAGTCGCCAGTCCAATGAAAATAATGGTGATCGGTAATGCGTTGGCCAGTTTCATTTTATGCTGTAGATCAGGGTTTATTTTTTTTTGATCTTCACTGGGAGAGTTCATGATAAAACCCTCTTTCCTGAATGTTCTGAATTTCAATGCCCGGTCTGCCGTTAACCTCTAATACCAATGGACCAAGATGGCGGTCCAGACAAATATCAACACCAATATACCCTAACGGAACAGCCTCTTGACAAACTTTTGAGATATCGATTATTTCTTGCCAAAAAGGAATTTGAAAACCGATCAAAGGTTCTTGAGTATCTGGATGGTTTTCAATATTTTTTTTCTTGTTTTTAGCGGTTTGTGTAACTCCTGTTTCAATATTGACGCCTATACCAATGGCGCCTTGGTGTAAATTGGCCTTGCCTGATGAATTTTGAGTGGGCATCCGCAGCATTGCACTAATAACTTTACTTTTGCATAAAATAACTCGTATATCGCAAAGACCAAAAGGAGATATTTTTTGTAGCATTTCCGACTGTAGGATCAATGGTTCAAAATAAGCTACATCCTCCTCTCCCGTTTGAGAAAAGCTTCCCGCGAGGATTTCTTGGCAATGCCTTTTTATATCATTGAGTGATAGCTGTTTGTTTGATGCCGTATTAAAAATACCGTTTTGATAAGACTTTATTATTATTATGCCATTGCCTTGCGAACCTTGATTGGGTTTAAGAGCAAAACCTTCCGGGCGTAATATATTTTGCGTGATAGAATCAATTTTTGAAAGCTTGTCGACATAACAAATCGTTTTTGGTACCGGCACACCATATTCAATCAAACGAACCTTAGTCGCCAATTTATCAGTCGCCAGATCAAGCAGAACTTTATCATTTAGCGGGTAAATAAACTCCTTGTTACGGCTATTAATCCCAATAACGGGATAATCTGAATTGGTTAGAATTTTCTTAAAGCGAAACATTTCACTAATTCTAATCCCTGTCCAACGACCAATATATATCTGCCCTGCCAGCACTAATAAAAAGCTCTCAGGGTAATAGGAAAACAACCCCTGCAACATAAATGAAGCAAGCAATAAATAACAACCTGTAATAGATAAGATCGTTCCAAAAATTCGGTTGAATAATTCCTGCCAATCCCTTTCCTCTGTTATTCGATGGATTTTTTCTGCAATAAAACTAATAATAATCACAGGAAAAAGCGAAAGCATACCAAATTCCAATCGATTGCTAGCACCTACAAATAACAAACCAAGAACAAAGATAATAGTATTGATGGTAATAATAGCCGCTAAACGTGGCACTTTGAGTAATTTTAACTTATCCAAAAAATGATAAGCAATAAAACTAGTTAACAAAATAAAGGCGAAACCACCCACCCCTTTTAAGTAACCAATAAAAATACAAGCCGCAGAGATTAGCATAGGCAAAAAAATACCGAATGTTTTTATTCCAACTAAATTTCTTAAGAATGTAATCAACAATGTACAAATAGGAAATAATAAAAATAATCCGATAGTTTTCGGTTCTAATCCCATAGTTAGTAATAATCCGGTGATATC
This sequence comes from uncultured Kangiella sp., assembly GCA_964454125.1. Taxonomy (GTDB): domain Bacteria; phylum Pseudomonadota; class Gammaproteobacteria; order Enterobacterales; family Kangiellaceae. The sequence continues at coordinate 59,988 of CAYVSL010000009.1, read as the reverse complement.
AACATTATTTTTAACCGTTATTTCTTGATGATTATAAACGGCTGATGCAACTAAGCTTTGTTGAGAGGAAAACTGATAGTCGAAGTTAATATCGACTGTATGCCTAAATAGATTTTCATCGCCGCGATAAAGCTCCAAATAATTAGCGGGGAGTTCTGCAAAATTACCATTGGTCGGTCCGAATGGGATCCACTGATTTTGTACATAAACCTCTAACCATTGATGGGAAGTTTTTTTGTTTATACCATTGAGGATAACGCCGCCTACCAGCCTGGCGGGAATATTATTTAACCGAGCAAGCGCAATGAACAACCGGCTTTTACCATTGCAACTGGCAGTATTCAAACGGTGTGCGGTCAACGCGTCCGTCACGCCTTTAAAAGGTGCCGACTTAATTTGCAAATAGGTATATTGGTATATAGTCCTTAAAACACTGAGTAAATTACGACGATCATTCGGTTTGATCAGTTGCCACAAAGCTTTAATTTCAGGATGATTAACTTGAATGGCATCCGTAGCAGCCAGATAAAGAGACAACTCCTGATTATATTGATTGGGTATAATTAATGACGAGCTTAAATTGTACTTAATCGCTTGGAGTGAAAGCACATATCGAAAAGCCAGCTGTTGACTCGCGCTAAAACCGCTCCAGTTAGCTTTTTTTCCACTCAGTTCATTGGTTGCAAGATATTCGAGGCCATTACTGATAATCTGCTCGTTTAAAATTTTTTGCCTTTCATTTTCTTCGGGGATATAAGTGCGAATATTGATATCTGAATCATCACTTTGATAGGTCATGGTCAGATTAAAGGTGTACACCTGAGTCGGTACCAATTTTAACTTAAATTCATTCATCGACTCGAAATGAAAAGTAAATAAAAAGATAAAAACGATCACTAGAAGTAAATCAAACTGTCTAGCGAACAACCTCATAGGCTATTGACACTCAACATCTTTAGAAAGGTTCGAGAATAAGCAATTGAGGGTCCAGCCGGGTTGAAAACCAATTTAATCGCCAGTCTAAATGAGGCCCCGTCGCGCGTCCCGTTGAACCAATGGTGGCAATTCTTTGTTTTTGTTTTATTTCCTGGCCTACTTTTACTTCGATAGTATTCAAATGTAGGTAAGTCGTGCTAATGCCAAATCCATGATCGATAATAATGGTGCCACCTGAAAAAAACAGGTCACTTTCAGCCAACGTGATAATACCGTCTGCTGGAGCCAGCACTTTTGTTCCTACTTTGTTGGCAATATCAAGGCCAAAATGAGGTCGTTTGGCTTCACCATTTAATATTCGTTGGCTTCCGTACACACCAGAAATTCGACCTTTAGCAGGTCTAATAAATTCCATTAAAAACGCATTTTGTCCGGTAGAAGAAGCTCTTGCCTTGCGGACTTTTTCACCTTCGGCTTTTATTCTAACAAGGGTTTCCTTTGATTTAGGATTAACCTTTTCATTGGCTAGGCCATCGATTTTTTCAACTTTCCATTGGCGTTTTTCAATTTCAATCGGATATTTGATTGTCTGTTGATTTGAGCGGATCATTAATTGAACTTGATGTTGAGCTTCTCGACCAACACCAAAAACAAATTCACCGGTTTCTGTCAAAAGTAATTTTTTATCATTAAAATAAATATCGCCGTCTACCAACATACGGCCAACAATCATACTTCCTTGTTGGGGTTGTTTAGTGAAGATTTGAACCACTGGTTGTGAAGCAATAGCAAACTGGCAAATGATTGCCAGAGTAGACAAAGACACTAGATATTTAATATATATATTGAGGTTCATATTGTTTCCCTAAACACTAAATTTTATTACTACAGAAGATGCGGAAAAAAACATGTAAAAAACTCCTTCGTTATTCCCATATTCTGCGGTAATCGTTCTTTTGTGTCTACTATTTATCCTTGTTCTTCTCGCTTTGAAATAAAATCAAGTGCCTTATCAATCCGATCTAATGTACGATTTTTGCCAATCCAATTAAGCGTGATATCAATCGCAGGCGACATACCTCCACCAGTGGCTGCAACCCTCAAAGGCATACCCACTTTTCCCATACCTATTTCTAGTTCGGCAGCGGTTTCATCAACCGCTTTTTGGATCGCTTCCGCGTCCCAATGGTCTAATCCAGCCAGTTTCGATTTGACTAATTCAAGTACAGGTCTTGCGACTGGCCGTAAATGTTTTTTAGCCGATTTAGCCTCGAACTCTTCAAAATCTTGATAATAGGTTGTTATAGCACTGACTAAATCCTTTAAGGTTTGCGCTCTTTCGGCAAATTCAGGGATCAACTTATCAATCTTTGGACCTTTAGCCAAATCAACACCTTGTTGATCTAAGTGCCACTGTAAATGAGGCATTAATTCTTTCACGGGTGTTGATTTTATATATTGTTGATTTAACCATTTTAGTTTATCGGTATTAAAGGCAGAAGGTGCTTTATTGATGTTATTAATATCAAATAATTGTTTCATTTCAGGGATAGAAAAAATTTCCTGATCACCATGAGACCAACCGAGTCTTACCAGATAATTGAGGACGGCTTGCGGCAAATAACCATCATCACGATATTGCATGACACTTACCGCACCATGTCGTTTAGAAAGTTTTTTTCCGTCATCACCTAATATCATCGGCACATGACCGTATTCCGGAGCCACCGTATCAAGTGCTTCAAATATGTTTATTTGCCTCGGCGTATTATTGATATGATCATCCCCTCTTACTACCTGGGTAATGCCCATATCCATGTCATCGACCACTACGGTAAAATTATACGTAGGTGCGCCATCAGTACGGGCTATAATCAAATCGTCGAGTTCTTTGTTAGCAATTGTTATTTCGCCTTTTACGACATCTTTAAAGGTGACAACGCCATGTTGAGGATTTTTAAAACGAATAACATGGTCTTTAGATAAGTCAATTTCAGTAGCAGAAAGATCGCGACACTTACCATCATAGCGAGGTTTCTTTTTGTTCGCCATTTGTGTTTCTCGAAGATTATCTAAACGCTCTCTTGAGCAAAAACAAGGATATGCCTTTCGTTCAGAGACCAATTGGGCGATGACCTCTTTGTAGCGATCAAAACGATGAGTTTGATAGATTGGCCCTTCATCCCAATCCAGTTCCAACCATTTCATGCCGTCTATTATAGCTTGAACCGCTTCAGGGGTAGAACGCTCAATATCAGTATCTTCAATACGTAATATAAATTGACCATCATTGGCACGTGCATGCAGCCATGAATAGAGCGCCGTACGAGCACCACCAATATGGAGATCTCCCGTTGGAGAAGGTGCAAATCGGGTTTTAACTACCATTGTTATTTCACTTTTATAAAGATCGCTATAAATTGGCTCTATTCTATCAAATCGTATACCAAAAAAATATTTAATTTAGGGGTTGACCGAATAGTTGATTGGCTCTAGAATGCGCTCCTCTTGAGACGCAACACCTATTAAGAGACCCGGAAAATGTGGGCGCTTAGCTCAGTTGGGAGAGCATCGCCCTTACAAGGCGAGGGTCAGTGGTTCGAGCCCACTAGCGCCCACCACATTTAAAAAAAAGGCCTGAAATCATTAATTTCAGGCCTTTTTGGTTTCATAAAGCCAAAAAGAAATTCAAAACCGCATTTCCGGAACTTTGTCTGGAACCACTAGTTCTCCATCCGTTAATCGAACAATTTCTTCAACGGATACTCCGGGCGCTCTTTCAAGCAAATGAAATTTACCGTCTTCAATTTTAATAAACGCCAAATCCGTCAGTACCAACTTTATACAGCCTTTACCGGTCAGCGGTAAAGTGCAGTTAGCTAATAGCTTAGACTGACCGTGTTTTGATGCATGAGTCATGGTCACGATAATATTGTCTGCTCCAGCGACTAAATCCATCGCACCGCCCATACCTTTAATTAGTTTTCCAGGGATCATATAAGAAGCAATATTACCATTCACATCAACTTCAAAAGCGCCTAATACCGTTAAGTCCACATGACCACCACGGATCATCGCAAAAGATTCTGCAGAATCGAAAATGGAAGCTCCGGTTGCCATGGTCACGGTTTGTTTGCCTGCATTAATTAAGTCTGCATCAATTTCTTCTTCGGTTGGAAATGGTCCCATACCTAACAGTCCATTTTCGGACTGCAACATCACCTCCATTTCTTTGGGTATAAAATTTGCCACTAAAGTAGGTATACCAATACCTAGGTTGACGTAATAACCATCTCGTAACTCTTGAGCAACACGCTTTGCAATTTGATCTCTGGATAAAGCCATGATTATTCTCCTGCTGCCGAAGTCGAATGTGGGGGGCGGATGGTGCGTTGCTCGATACGTTTTTCAAAGGTGCCTTGGATCAGACGATTGACATAAATCCCAGGAGTATGGATTCCATCTGGATTAAGTTCACCAGGTTCAACAATTTCTTCAACTTCAACGACAGTGATTTTGCCAGCGGTCGCTGCCATAGGATTAAAATTACGCGCCGTTTGTCGAAATACTAGATTACCGTAACGATCGGCCTTCCAGGCTTTTATGATGGCAAAATCGCCAGTGATAGATTCTTCCAGAATATAATCGCGGCCGTTAAACTGGCGTTGGTCTTTTCCTTCAGCAACGGGTGTCCCAACCCCGGTCGCTGTATAAAAAGCAGGGATACCGGCACCGCCAGCACGCATTTTTTCAGCTAATGTGCCTTGAGGTGTCAATTCAACCTCTAGTTCTCCAGCCATCATTTGTCTTTCAAATTCAGCATTTTCACCGACATACGACGCAACGATTTTTTTGATCTGGCGGTTAGGTAAAAGAACGCCTAAACCGAAATTATCCACTCCGCAATTATTTGAAACAAACGTCAAACCCCTAGTCTGTTTGCGTTTAATTTCGGCGATTAAATTTTCTGGAATACCACATAAACCGAAGCCTCCAGCGATAACCGTCATATCATCCTCTAGACCTGCCATCGCTTCTTTATAGCTGGTCACTACTTTATCAAATCCACTCATCCTATTATTAACCTTTTAGTTTAGTCCCGCTCAGTTTACTTGCGACCAATCATGCTACAGCTTGTTCTATTTATCAATTTTAAATATTGGAAAAATTGACTTATAACATTAACATACAAAAATCCTCGTTATTTTATCCCCAAACATCCCTACAAATATCGTAACTATTTTGACATTAGCATAATGACACCGGTATCATGGCGGTATACCGATTACCAATTGATTAATCTTATTACAAACTTGCTGAAAGTTTGATTGATTTTACCAACCCAAAATCCCAGAGTAATCAAGCTTTGTTTTATCAATATCAGCAAAAGCCAGAGCAAGAGGTCAATCATTGAAAAAAGTTACTATAAATGACGTCGCCGAACACGCAGGTGTTTCTAAAAAAACTATTTCTCGAGTACTCAACAACGAAGCAAACGTTAGTCCCGATACAAAAATTAAAGTCCACAACGCCTTCGAAGAACTCGGTTACCGCCCCAATCCTCAAGCTAGAGCGCTTGCCAGTAACCAGTCATTTTTAATCGGACTAGTCTATGCAAGCCCCAGCAATAGTTTTGTTTCAAAAATTCAAAGCGGTGCATTAAAGCGTTGTAAGATAGACGGTTATAATTTGATCATTTATCCGGAAGATCATGAAAATGATGACTTATTAACGAATCTGGAGAGAGGCTTAATGAGTGCTAATCTTGACGGTATTATTTTAACGCCACCTTTTTCTGACATGGCGCCACTATTAGAATTTTTAACTGAAAAAAGGATCCCGACTATCCGCATCGGTGGCGATCTGTCTATTAAAAGCACTCCTAGCGTTTATAGTAACGACGCCGAAGCATCTTATGAAATGTGTCGATATCTGGTCTCTCTCGGACATACCAAAATTGCTATTATAATGGGTCACCCTGACCATGCGGCATCCCATGAGAGATTGTTAGGCTACCAAAAAGCTTTACAAGAGGCAGGGCTTCCCGTTCAGGACGATTATATTCAACAAGGCTATTTTACTTTTGAATCTGGAGAAAACTGTGCCCGAAAACTACTTTCACTGGTAAATCGACCAACGGCTATTTTTGCCTCAAATGACTACATGGCGGCCGGTATTGTTAAAGTCGCGACCCAAAAAAATCTTTCAATCCCCAATGATCTAACCGTTACCGGGTTTGACAATGCGCCAGCGTCACGTTATATCTGGCCGTCTTTAACCACCATAAAGCAACCAATCACCGAAATGGCTTTTGAAGCAGCAAGAATGTTAATCAGGACCATTAAAAACAAACCATTAGAAAACCGAATAGTGACATTTAAGGACGAGCTAATCGTTAGAGAATCTAGCGCACCAGCACCAAAGAATGGTTTAACCTAGAATAATCAGTTGAAGTCATGGAAAGAGTAACCATCCAGCACCCATTAATTGTCCAAATCGAATTCATATCTATTAACACTCTGAATTAACTCATAAAACTCAATTTCAACTGATTCGAAACCCGTCACCTAAACCGTTACTCCCTATATCAATGTCAAAATCTAATTTAAAGCTTCTTGACACCGGTGTCATAACATGAGTTAATAGAAAAGTCACGTATACAATAGGATATAACAAAGCTCCTACTTCAATTTTGACTAGATCTACTTTTGAAAAGTGCAATACAGCCATTATAGAGACATTTAAATGACATTAACGGACAATATTGATCGTATCACCCAATCTATCATGGCTAAAAGTAAGCCAACAAGAGAGAGATACGTTGTGCGAATGGAGGCTGCACTTACAACCGGCCGAACACGCTCAGCATTAAGTTGCGGCAATTTGGCTCATGGTATGGCCGCTTGCAATTCGACCGAAAAATCAATCTTAGCCAAAGAAGACGCGCCAAACCTAGCAATTATTAGTGCATACAACGATATGCTGTCTGCTCATCATCCTTACGGTAACTACCCCGACCTAATTAAAACCACCGCATCTCGATTGGGAGCTACCGCGCAGCTAGCAGGATGTGTCCCGGCAATGTGTGATGGAGTGACCCAAGGACAGGCTGGCATGGAATTGTCACTTTTTAGTCGCGATTTAATTGCAATGGCCACAGCTGTCTCATTATCACATGACATGTTTGATGGAATTATTTGTTTAGGCGTATGCGATAAGATCGTTCCTGGACTACTTATCGGAGCATTAAGTTTTGCTCATTTACCCACTATCTTTTTACCTGCCGGACCTATGTTGACCGGACAAAGTAATGACGCCAAGGCAAAAGTCCGACAAGCCTATGCCGAAGGTAAAGTGGGTAGAAAAGAATTATTAGCCTCCGAGAGCGCGTCCTATCATGGTGAGGGAACCTGTACTTTTTACGGTACTGCCAATAGCAATCAGATGTTAATGGAAATAATGGGGTTACATTTAGCTGGCAGCTCTTTTGTACCACCAAGTACAGAACTAAGGGATTGTTTATCGAGTAAAGCGGTTGAAATATTGCTCAATAATCTACAGCAAAATAAATCCGAACAAGTTCCTCTTTACAAAATTATTAGCGAAAAAACGATCGTTAATGGATTAGTCGGTTTATTTGCCACTGGCGGATCGACTAATCACGCGATTCATATTATCGCTATCGCTAGAGCCGCAGGGATCATTATTGATTGGCAAGATATGGCCAATATCTCCGCGACCGTGCCATTGCTTTGTAGAATTTACCCTAATGGTAGCGCCGACATCAATCATTTTCAGGCCGCTGGTGGTATGCCCTTTTTAATTAGGGAACTCAGTGATGCAGGATATTTACATCAAGATGTTTATACCGTGATGGGGAAAGGTCTTTGCCATTATTTTGAAGAACCTGAATTAATTGATAACAATCAAGCGGAAATTTTCAGACAGAATCATCAGGTTGGATCTGAAAGTAAATGGGTTCAATGGAAAGAGGCTCCTCAGGATAGCTTGGATGAATCTGTTTTGTGCCCAACAAAAAAAGCGTTTAGTCAACAGGGTGGATTGCAATTATTAACCGGGAATCTGGGCCGATCAGTAATCAAAACCTCTTCGGTGGCTGAAGATCGGTTGGTGGTTGAAGCTCAAGCGGTGGTCGTCGATGATCAAAATGATTTGGTTAATTTATTTAAGCAAGGCAAATTACAAAAGGACTTTATTGCGGTCATTCGCTTTCAAGGCCCACAAGCCAACGGCATGCCGGAACTCCACAAACTCACTCCTATTTTAGGCTCATTACAAGATGCGGGGTTCTCTGTCGCACTAGTCACTGACGGGCGAATGTCAGGCGCTTCTGGAAAAATTCCGGCTGCTATTCATCTCGTACCGGAAGCGTTAGATAATGGACTGATCGGAAAAATTGCCAATGGTGACATGATTCGACTAGATGCAAAACAGGGAACACTCGAATTAATGGTCACAGAAAATACTTTATCTAAACGTAAACAAGCTCTAAAGCCCAACGACCAAGATCAAGTTGGTATGGGGAGAGAATTGTTTAAGAATTTTAGAAAAAATGTGACCAGCGCAGAACACGGTGCAACTAGTTTCGGTTAATCAGCATTCATTTTAAGAGACAAATATTTTGACAACTGTATTAGATAAACCTTTTGATTTAGTTTTATTTGGCGGAACGGGCGATCTATCGCTGCGGAAACTGCTGCCCTCTATGTATCGCGCATTTATGGAAGAGGAAATTCCACAAGGCTCTAGAATATTGGTGTGTTCAAGAAAACAAAAAGATTACGATAATACTTTATCCATTGTCGAAACGGCATTCAAAAAATTTATGTTGCAGGATGAGTTTTGCACCAAGAGTTTTAAGCAATTTACCAAACTCATTCAACCGGCAATCGTTGATGTTGCAGACTATCAAAAAGGCTGGAAGGAATTTATCACCCTCTTTGAGGGGCGTGCTTCTTTCCCCAGAATTTTTTATCTCGCAATTATTCCGAGTATTTATGGCGACTGTTGTGAAAACCTAGACAAAGCGGATCTTATTACAACGGACTCTCGTGTCGTTGTAGAAAAACCAATTGGTTATGACCAAGTTTCTGCTGAAGCTATCAATCAGAAAATAGCCAATCACTTTCAGGAAGAACAAATCTATCGTATTGATCATTATTTAGGTAAAGAAACCGTACAGAATTTATTAGCATTACGCTTTAGTAATTCTTTGTTTGAACAGTTTTGGGATGCTAAATCTATTGACCATATTCAAATCAGCATTAACGAACAAGTTGGATTGGAAGGACGAGCGGGGTTTTATGATGGCGCCGGCGCAATGCGCGATATGGTACAAAATCATTTACTTCAATTACTTGGACTGGTTGCGATGGAATCACCCAACAAAATGGGCGCAGACAATATTCGCACAGAAAAAATTAAAGTACTTCAAGCACTTCGACCAATTACCGGCGATGATGTTAAAAAATATACGGTTCGCGGACAATATGTGGCAGGGAATGTTGAAGGAAAATTAGAACCTGGATACCTTGAAGAGCTAGGTTCTGGAACAAGTCAAACCGAAACCTTTGTTGCGATCCGTGCCAACATAGATAACTGGCGCTGGGCACAAGTCCCCTTTTATTTGAGAACAGGCAAACGACTTAAACGACGTAGTGCGGAAATTGTTATTCAATTTAAAAACGTCTCACACAATGCATTTGACGCTGAGGCTGGGCCATTAGTACCTAACAGGTTAATTATCCAACTACAACCAGAAGAAAGAATGCAGCTTTTGTTAATGGCAAAAGATATGACTCAACTTAAAACCGTTTTAAAACCCGTTAAGTTAGATTTAAACTTTACCAAATCATCTAATGGATTTAAAAGTTTTGGATATAAGCGGTTATTACTCGATGCAATTTCTGGAAACGCTTCACTGTTTATCCATAGAGATGAGGGTAGCGCTGCTTGGCACTGGGTTGACCCTATTATTGATTATTGGAGAGAAAATGATGTCGTTCCTTATTTATATCGAGCGGGTAGTTGGGGGCCGAGTGAATCTGATGAGCTTTTAGCCGCAGATAAGCGTGAATGGATTGACATAGAGAAATAGCTTCTAGGTTCAAAATCATTATTGAAAAATACAAAGAAATCGATTGATGAATAATATACAAATACATAAATATACAAGCCGGGATGAACTATTTTCTGCCGTTGCTGATCGCTGTCAAGAGCAACTTAAGATCACCTTGGATAAAAATAATGAAGCAAGTTTTGTTATACCCGGCGGTTCTACACCAGGGCCAGCTTTTAAACAACTTGCAAACTCATCCCTTGATTGGAAAAAAATAACCGTTGCTCAGTCCGATGAGCGCTGGTTGCCATCCAACCACCCACAAAGTAATCAAGGTTTGACCGAGCGAACCTTTTTGATTGAAAACGCGAAAGAAGCAAAATACGTTGCAATGAAAAACCCGCACGATAGAGCCATTGACGGCGAGGCACAATGCAATAGAGACTATCTTGAATTTTCCTCCCCTTTCAGCCTGACAATGCTTGGTATGGGGCTCGATGGGCATGTAGCATCCTTATTTCCAAATTCAAAACCCATTAACCAAGCACTTGATTTAACTAATTCGAATATTTGCATCGCAATTGATGGTAGTGGTTGTCCTGTAGCCGGTGATTATCCCGAACGAATGAGTTTAACACTGGCAGCCATTCTAAACAGTGATTTAATAATTTTGCTCCTGACTGGCGAAGCCAAATTAGAGGTTATCAACTTGGCAAAAAAAGAAAACAAACCCGAAAAATATCCCGTCAGTGGACTGCTAAACCAAACCAACACACCGGTTGAAATTTTCTGGGCGGCTTAGTTATTTTAATGACGTTATCTGAATTTAAAAAATAGAGAGAGAAATATTTTGTCACTTAGTATCAAACAAATCATGCAGAAAACTCGTGTTATTCCGGTAGTGGTTATTGACCGAATTGAAGATGCAGTGCCTTTAGCGGCAGCTTTAGTTGACGGTGGCTTAAACGTTCTTGAAATAACATTACGAACACCGATGGCCATAAAGGCGATCACTGAAATCAAACAAGCACTTCCGCAGAGCATTGTAGGAAGTGGCACAGTGATCAGTATCGAAACAATGCAAGCCTCTCTGAACGCGAATGTAGATTTTATGGTAAGTCCCGGAACAACGCCTGAATTATTAGAAGCCGTTAAGCAAAATTCTGCCCCTTTATTACCGGGAGCAGCCACACCATCGGAAGTCATGAATCTTCTAAACAATGGATTTGATACGATGAAATTTTTTCCCGCAGCCGCCGCTGGCGGCGTCAATATGCTGAAATCTATCGGAGGTCCATTACCTCAGGTAACTTTTTGCCCTACTGGCGGAGTTAACCTAAAAAATGCTACCGAATTTCTAACGTTATTTAATGTAGCTTGTGTAGGTGGAACTTGGATGTTAGACAAACAATTAATTGCTAACAAAAACTGGCCTGAAATTACTCGGTTAGCCAAACAAGCAAGCCAACTTTAAATTGACTCAATTGAATATAAAAAACCTGACATAAACCAATCATTAATTTATCTTAACGAGGACCCAAAAATGATCAATGTTGCTATCAACGGATATGGCCGAATCGGCAGAAATATTTTACGTGCACTTTATGAAGGTGATTATCGTAAACAGATTAGAATAGTGGCCATTAACGATTTAGGCAATGCCAAAAACAATGTTCATCTAACTAAATATGATACGGTACATGGCCGATTTAGTGCCGATGTAAGCTTAATGCCAGAAGAACTAGAACAACAAAATCGAATGGTTGTAAATGGTGATGTCATTACCATTTGCAGCGAAAGAGAACCCAAAAATCTTCCTTGGAAAGAATTGGATATCGATATTGTATTTGAGTGCACCGGATTTTTTACCGATCGTGAATCGGCCAACCAACATATCGAAGCTGGTGCCAGAAAAGTCATCATTTCAGCACCTGGCAAAAATGTAGATGCTACCGTAGTTTACGGAGTCAATCACGACATTCTAAATAGTGACAGCACGATTATTTCAAATGCGTCTTGTACTACAAATTGTTTAGCACCGGTAGCAAAAGTACTTAATGATGTAATCGGTATTGAGTCAGGATTAATGACTACGATCCATGCTTACACGAATGACCAAAAATTAATTGATGCTGCACATAGTGATATCTATCGTGCACGCTCAGCGACTCATTCTATGATCCCGACAAAAACCGGTGCGGCAAAAGCCGTTGGGCTGGTATTACCCGAATTGCAAGGTAAATTGGATGGTATGGCTATTAGAGTTCCAACCATCAACGTATCAGTGGTGGATCTAACTTTTTTAGCTTCACGAGATACCAGCGTAAAAGAAGTCAATCAAGCAATACAGAATGCCGCTAATAACGAATTAAAAGGCGTGCTTAACTATATAACAGAACCTCTGGTTTCAATCGACTTCAATCATGATCCCGCATCTTCCAGCTTTGATGCGGCTCAAACACGAGTGGAAGGACGTATGGTTAAAATTATGTCTTGGTACGACAACGAGTGGGGCTTTTCCAATCGCATGTTAGATACCTGTATTGCATTGATCGCATGTGAAGTAGAAAACAAATTAAAGAAAGCCGTTTGATTTGTTTGTTATTTAATTCAACCTTGTCCATATCACAGCGTTGATAGTGTATACACCCATCGTAGGTTAATGGTGTGGAGCGTAGCGAAACCCAAATGTTTGGATTAATCTGGACATTGACTGTTTGGTTTCGTACCTCAACGCCATTAGGTTTTGTTACTCAACAAGTCACGATGTAAACTCCTCGTATTGAAGGCATATTTAGCTGAAAGCCAACACGGCTAATATGTTAAGATCCGCAAAACCAGATATTCAAGGTCCTAAGCAATTGAAATCCTCAGAACAAAATCTCAAAGACATGCCCGAATGGCTAGCGCTAGTTGATCATTATCAATCCACTCATCAGGTGCATATGCGTGAACAATTTAATCAGGATAGTCAACGTTTTGATCGTTTTTCGATTACCTTAAATACTATCTTATTTGATTATTCTAAAAATAGAATCGACCAAACAACGATCAAACTTCTCAGTAAACTCGCAACAGCATGCCAGTTAAGTGAGAAAATTAAAGCGATGTTTAATGGAGACAGGATCAATACAACTGAAGATCGTTCGGTACTGCATAGCGCGTTACGTTATCAGGGAACTGAACCTCTCATTGTTGATGACGTTGATGTGCGCGCTGAAGTATCGAATGAGCTAGAGCGGATCAAACTACTATGCGACAAAGTTCGAAATGGAGGCTGGTTAGGAGCAACGGGGAAGCCTATTACCGACGTCGTAAATATTGGTATTGGCGGCTCTCACCTAGGACCACAAATGGTAACCGAAGCGTTAAAACCTTTTGCCGCTAAAAACCTCAACATGCATTTTGTTGCCAATATTGATGAGAATCAAATTAATGACACACTGCAAAATCTTGAAGCCGCCAGTACACTTTTTATCATCTGCTCTAAGACTTTTACCACTCAGGAGACCATGCTCAACGCCAATACCGCTAGAGATTGGTTCTTGTCCCAAATATCCGATGACTCTCAATTATCGAAACACTTTGTTGCTGTTTCCACCAATTTAGAAGCAGCGCTCTCATTCGGGATCGAGCAACAAAATGTTTTTGCCATTTGGGATTGGGTTGGTGGTCGTTATTCATTATGGTCTGCCATAGGCCTCTCTGTAATGATTGCGATTGGTATGGAAAATTTTAAACAACTATTATGTGGTGCCTATGAAATCGATGAGCACTTTAAAACAGCACCTTTTGATCAAAATATTCCCGTACTAATGGGGTTATTGGGGATCTGGTACAACAATTTTTATCAGTCAGAGGCAATGGCCGTTCTGCCCTACTGCCAACATTTGCATCGATTTCCCGCATATCTTCAACAGGCTGATATGGAAAGTAACGGTAAATCCGTTAACTTGAATGGTCAACCAATAGACTATTCAACTGGTCCCGTATTATTCGGTGAACTAGGCAACCCTAGCCAGCACGCATTTTATCAATTACTGCATCAAGGGACTAAGTTAGTGCCGATTGATGTACTGACATCTTTATCGAATATCAATGGCGGATCGAAACATCAAGATGCATTGATGTCGAATATATTGGCTCAAACGGAAGCTTTAATGCGCGGCAAAACCAAACAGGAAGTAGAGTCTGAATTACAATCTGCTAATTTATCGCCAGAGCAAATTAATAAATTATCACCTCATAAAATGTTTCCCGGTAATCGACCGAGCAATACCTTTTTGTTTGACCAACTTGATCCTAAAACACTAGGTTCACTCATTGCTACGTATGAGCACAAAATATTTGTCCAAGGGGTTATTTGGAATATTAATTCTTTTGATCAATGGGGCGTTGAACTCGGTAAGCAACTAGCGAGCAATATTCTAGATGAGCTACAAGACCGCGACTCAGTTAAATCATTTCATGATTGTTCTACATCGGGACTTATGAGCCATTATGTGAACTATAAGAATACAAAATAGCCTCTCAACTGTCGTTGAAAGGTGTTTATCATAACTTAATTAAGTCATTTTGGGATCTAAGGTTAATTTGAAGGAAGATGTGCGCCAACTTCCTACTTGCAAAACCAATCATAACCAATCTGAATAATCTATCGAAAGCTATATCACTTATCTGCTACAATCCCTGACAAATACCCCCCTTAATTTGGAATATAAATGCCCCGTTTCACCAGTCAGATCGAAGCCATTGTTGGCTCCGATCACTTATTAACCGATGCTTCTGATTTAGACACCTATGGTCAAGATTGGAGTCGATTATACCCCCCTGCTCCCTCCTTTATTGTAAAACCTGCCAATACCGAGCAGGTCGCTAAAATTGTGGCTTTGGCCTACAAAAATAAAATGGCTATTGTGCCATCTGGCGGTCGAACAGGACTGAGTGGTGGCGCTGTTGCCACAAATGGAGAAATGGTGCTATCACTGGACAGACTTAATCAAATTTCCAGTTTTAACCCCATTGATCGAACGGTTACTTGTGGCGCAGGAGTAATCACCGAGCAATTACAACATTTCGCTGAAGAACAAGGCTTGTATTACCCGGTTGATTTTGCTTCAGCAGGCTCCAGCCAGATAGGTGGCAATATCGCGACTAATGCAGGTGGAATAAAAGTCCTAAAATACGGATTGACGAGGGATTGGGTCGTTGGATTAACCCTTGTTACAGCCAAAGGTGAAATACTGAAACTAAATAACGGTCTGGTAAAAAATGCCACTGGCTACGATCTAAGGCACTTGATGATTGGCAGCGAAGGAACGCTTGGTATCATTACTCAGGCAGAAATGGCATTAACCACCCCCCCCAAAGAACCGACCGTTATGCTTTTAGCATTAGATGGGCTGGAAGATGTTTCCAATTTGCTGGACCATTTTCAATCCTCCATCGACTTACTGGCATTCGAATTTTTTTCACAACAAGCGTTAGACAAAGTGATTGAACATCGCTCTCTTAAACAGCCTTTTGCAAACAGCGCTAACTTCTATGTGCTGGTGGAGTTTGAAGGGGGTAGCGAAGAAGCAATGGATAAGGCATTTGTCGCATTTGAAACAGCTGCTAAAAACGAATGGTTGATCGATGGTTTGATAAGCCAAAGCCAACAACAAGCTAAAGAGATGTGGCAATATCGCGAGGGGATCTCGGAATCGATATCCCACTATCCACCTTACAAGAATGATATTGCGGTTAAACCATCACAAGTTGGAGAATTTTTATTAAAAGTGGATGCATTTGTGAATGCAAACTACCCTGATTTTGAAAATATCTGGTTTGGTCATATTGGTGATGGCAATTTACATTTAAATATTTTAAAACCTAAAGAGCTGGATCTTGAAACATTTAAACAACAATGCGCCCAAGCAAATCCAGAAATTTTTGCCATTCTAAAAGACTTTAACGGTAGTATCTCGGCAGAACATGGCGTTGGATTGGTGAAAAAAGATTATTTACAATTTAGCAGGAGTTCAGCGGAAATTGAGTTTATGAAAGCCATTAAAAAAGTCTTTGATCCAGCTAATATTATGAATCCGGGAAAATTACTAAAATGATCGCATTAATTGCCAGTGTTTTTGCTTTAGGTGTCGGGCCTTTAATCTATCAAACCTTTGGTCCAATGCGTCGTACTGATCGTATTGTAAGCGGTTTTATACTGGTAGTAATCACCGCAACCTTGTTTATTGAAGTATTACCTCTGACTTTTAACAGCATCGGCTACCTAGCGATTGTTCTAGCGCTATTGGGATTTGTCGGTCCCACCTTAATTGAAAAATTATTTACCAAGTTAGCCAACAAAACTCATTTGATGACCATACTACTGGGAATTTTGGGCCTAGTATTGCATGCCAGTATTGACGGTGTGGCGCTACAAAATGCTAGTTTCAGCAGTCAACATGAAAACTTTACATTGGCGATTATTTTACATCGATTACCCGTTGGCCTTACTATCTGGTGGTTATTAAAACCATTAATTGGAGAACGTTATGCCTTGCTTACCTTGGTCACCATGGCCGCAGCGACCAGTGGTGGCTTTGCTCTGAGCATGCAGCTCAGTGAATATCACTCCAGTGCCTCGTTCGCTGCCCTGCAAGCTTTTATCAGTGGCTCCCTGATGCATGTTATTCTTCATAAACCGCACGCTGATGGCTGCATGCATACCAGTTTGACTCATGAGCATTCACATCATCATCAACATAAGACCGAACACTCTGCATCCCACGACAATAGTCTATTCGATAGAGTAAAAAATAAAATACCCGATCAGTGGGAATCGCTAGGCATCTTGATTGGTTTGACTACAATGTTGATATTACACTTAACATTGTAAATCAACTTCTTCAAAATTGGCATATATCCTGCTATACAAACCTCTGGAGAATCAGAAAAATAATAAACTTAAAATAAAGCCTTAACAAGCCGGGGAGCACGAGTCATGACGTTCAGAAAAATCACCTTTATTTTTATCGCATTATTACTGAGCATGCTTTTTCTACTACAATTTTGGCTAATTCAAAATTTCACCAAAGATGTTTCCAGCAAAATTGGTCAAGCCGCTTTTGAAGTTAGTCACTCAACCATTGAAACATTGCTTTTTAAACAACCCAAACAACCCGTCAGAAAATTCGCAGTATTATCCCAAATTTCGGTCATAGAGCAAACAGAAATATTTAACTCCCTAGCAAGTTTAACAAACGATATTAATATCAGTCTAAAGGATGAGCAAAAAGATAATTATTTAACTATCGATACTGCTGGTTCCACTTTCAAAATAGACATACCTCGAACAGGTATTGAAAAATCATTAGATGCCATGTCACAAAAAATACTGATTAGTGCCTTTGTATTTATTTTTATTGGATTACTCGCTGCAGCATATTTTTCAAGACGACTATCTCAACCACTCAAAGAACTTCAAACAGCCTCATACCGTGTGGGTCGCGGTGAATTTGGATTTCAGGTCAATAACAATAAAAAATTTCAAAGCATCGAGTTACAAAACACGATTACAGCTTTTAACGAGATGTCTAAAAAAATCGATGTATTACAAAAAGAAAATGAAACCCTTCAAAAGCAAGCACAACTATCTGAACTATCAGAAATAACCCGCGGACTTGCGCATACTATCCGCAATCCATTAAATACCTTAAGTTTAGCTGTCGATGAACTTAGTTCAACAAGCGACAATACACAAAAAAAGAAACTTTCACGCATATCGAAATTTCAAATTCAAAGAATTGATAAATGGGTACGTTCTTTAATGGATATAATGTCAAGCGATACTAGCTTAATCGAATCGATTAACCTTAACACCTTACTTCAATCTTGTATCGCTGATATTAACCTTAGTAGTACGGCGAATATTAAAATTGAATTATTGGTTGAACCGTCAAAAGCGAATAGCAATAACAGTTATCAACTTAAGGCGATCAGGCCGGAGTTGAAAAGCCTTTTACAAAGCATGATCAGTAATTCGGTCGAAGCGACAGAAGCAATCAGCAGTAATGATTCGGTAGTCATCAAACTCACTCAAAAAAATAATACTATTAAAATAATCATAAGCGATCGAGGGATTGGATTTAACAAAAAAATAAAAGAAAAACTATTTTTCCCTCATAATACTAACAAAACCTACGGTGCAGGAATGGGGCTCTATCTTGCCCACCGAGTTGTCACCTTGAAATATAATGGTGATATTACAATTAGTAAAAACCCAAACCAGGCTGGTAGAAAACATCCTGGCAGCCGAATCATTATAAGCTTAAATAGTAGGATGTAGATACATGTCAATACAAATTTTACTGGTTGAAGATGAAGCCGATCAACGAAAAATTATACAGTCGATTTTGCTTTCAGAGAAGTATCAAGTGGATGCCGTTGCCACTGCTGAAGAAGCCGTTAACATCCTTAACCATCGCTCAATCGACCTAGTGATATCTGATTGGCAGCTACCAGGTATGAATGGCGAATTACTACTAAAAAAAATATCTCAAATAGCCCCAAGCTGTGGCTTTATTTTAATTACAGCCCATAGCGATGCATCCCATGCAATCAATGTCATTCGTGATGGTGCTGACGACTACCTGCCAAAACCTTTTGACAAGCAGTCATTGTTATTTACAGTCAAGAAATTAATCTACACTAAGTCTCTTGAAAATGAAAACCAACAACTCAAACAACAATCCAAACACCGAGACAAGCTTGTTGATATGCTTGGCCATTCAACCGCCATGAATCGCTTGTTTACCCGAATAGAAAAAGCGGCACCAACTAGTGCTACTTTATTAATCTCCGGTGAGAGTGGTACAGGAAAAGAACTTGCCGCAAGAGCTATTCATCAATTATCTAATCGCTCTAAGAATATATTTTTGCCGGTTAACTGTGCCGCTATTCCAGAAAGTTTAGCTGAAGCTGAATTGTTTGGCGCAGAAAAAGGCTCTTACACCGGTGCTAACAAAACCCGGCTGGGAAAATTTGAAGCGGCAGATCATGGCACTATTTTTCTTGATGAAATTGGCGAACTACCACTCATATTACAAAGTAAACTATTACGTTTTCTGCAAGAAGGAACCATTACAAGAGTCGGTTCGAATGATGAAATTAAACTCAATGTCAGAGTCGTAGCTGCGACTAATCGGAATTTAATGGAAGAAGTCGAAAACGGTAATTTTAGAGAGGACTTGTACTATCGATTAAATGTCATTCCAGTCACTATCCCACCACTTCGTCAAAGACAGGAAGATGTTTCTCTATTGATTTCTCATTTTTTACAACATTTTTGCAAGCAATATCAAAGCGAAAAAAAGTCTCTATCAAGTTCGGCTTTAAAGATGTTATTGGCCTATCCCTGGCCGGGCAATGTCAGGCAATTGAGAAACAGCCTAGAACGACTAGTACTGCTGTCTTTTGGTGATACCATTTCAGCCGAAGACGTCGAAGAGTTGGAACTGTCCAACCATAATCCAAAGCAAGCTTTCTTATTACCCGAACAGGGATTGCAATGGGAAGAACATGAAAAAGAATGTTTATTGCAAGCGCTAAGTCATTGTAATAATAATCGAACTCAGGCAGCTAAATTATTAGGGCTTGGATATAAAGCCTTTTTATATCGATTGGAGAAATATAAGATCTAGGTTCAGGCTGGCTTTCGTACACATTGGTTAGTAGAAGCGTGCCTCCTACCAAAAATCTAGCATCTTAATTTTTTAAATAAGATCGGTTCAATCCTCATGGCGATAAAAATTATCCTTATTTAGAGAATCGATTTCCCATATAAGGATATATTAACTTCATTTTTCCCTAAATCCTCCGTGGTTCAAAACCCATTCACTATTTTCGGTATTGGCACGCAAATTGAATAACCTAGGCTGAATAAACATAACTGCAATGAAAACTAAAAGGATCAATTAAATGAAAACATTCAAATCAACTCTCGTAGCAATGGCTGTGGGAATGGTAGGTTTTGGCGCTATTTCAATCGGCGCGGATGAACTTGAAGAAAAAAATGTGATGGTTCAAATTCACAAACTAGGCGACAATAAAACAAAAGTTGACTTAAATTTTAACGGCGATACCCAGGTTTTCAATTTACCAGACCTTGCAATTGGTGAAACAAAAGATATCGTCACCGAGTCAGGAAGCACTATTTCTGTAACCAAAACAGAGTCTAGTATTTCAGTTTCTCTAGATGGCGAGGAAATCAATCTTCCAGCCGTTGGTGGAGATATGGCTGCTCACTTTATGAAAAATGGAATGCCTTTACTTACTAATGTTAGCGAAGGGATCCAAGTGATCGGTGATCTAACCGATGAGCAAATTGCTATCGTTAAAGATGCATTTGCAGCTGCCGGAGTTGAAAAAGAAGTGAATTTTAGTAAAGGCAATGAGATGCACTTTTTTATTTCATCTGACAGCAACGAGGGTGATTTAGAACATGTTCAGGAATGGCTTTCCAAAGACAGTGAAAATGTAAAAATTATAAAAATAGATGACGACAATGGCAAGCTCCATATGGAAAGCAAGGTGATCATTATAGAAACCGATGAAGAAAACTAGATCGTTCAAAAATAATCTAATCAATTTCCATTCTCACTTTCGCAGTGGGAATGAAGACCGTCACGTTAGATAAAAATTATCTGTTTTCAATTTCCGACAAGGCAACCCCCTCTCTACGCGGATCAGCCGCACCATATAGTTTACTATCGATTATCTCTACCGCATGAAGACCCGAATTCAAATTTCGTACTTTGATATCATGTCCCATTTTTCTAAATGCGGTACTTAGATTAACAATTTCAGTATCTTTTTCTATAGTAGTATTGCCATTTCTGTTTGTAATACGAGGCAAATTAATCGCTTGTTGTGCGGTTAAATTCCAGTCTAAAACCCCCACAATGACATGTGCGACATAATTGATAATACGACTCCCTCCAGGGGAACCTACAACCAGACGTAATGAACCATCGGGATTAAAAACCATTACTGGTGTCATAGAGCTACGAGGCCGTTTTTTCCCTTCCACACGATTGGCTAGCATTTTCCCATTGCGAGTGGGAGACAAAGCAAAATCGGTCAATTGGTTATTTAACAAATAACCATTTACCATCAAGGTTGATCCAAACGCCATTTCAATGGATGTTGTCATGGATACAGCATTCCCCTTTGAGTCAACGATTGAAATATGGCTGGTTGAAGGCATTTCGAATGAATCATCTTTGGCCCAGCTTAATGAAAGTGGTGGGTGTCCGGCTATGGCTTTTCCCATGTCAGTTTTATTAATCAGTAATTGACGAGATTTAATATATTGATCATTTAACAATGCCGAAACGGGCACCTGAATAAAGTCAGGATCAGCCATATAAACATCGCGATCAGCAAATGCGAGCCGAGAAGCTTGAGTAAAGTAATGCAATGCTTTTACACTATTAGGTTGATATTGGCTAAGATTATGATCTTCCAGTAAGCGTAATATTTGCAACAAGGCAACACCGCCAGAACTTGGTGGGGCCATCGAACACACCTTAAATTGATGGTAGAAAGCACACACAGCATCTCGCTGCTTTGCTTGATAACCATTGATATCTTTAATGGTTAGTAGGCCAGGAGAAACGACTGAATTTTGAATAGCTTTTGCAATTTTTGTTGCGTTGTCACCAAAATAAAAAGCTTCAACTCCTTGCTTTGCCAATTTTTCATAAAAATTAGCCAATATAGGATTTTTTTTTAAAGTGCCTGCTTTAAGCGGTTGACCTTCAGGAAAAAAATAGTCTTTGGTTCCCGGCATTTGATGCACACCTGGATTGATTTTTTTACTCAGTAGTTTTTCCAGTCTTGGAGAAACAATAAAACCATTACGAGCCAATTTGATAGCTGGTTGAAACAATGACTCCCAAGGTAGTTTGCCATGCAATTGATGCGATTTTTTGAGTGCGGCTAAAACGCCGGGCACTCCGACTGAACGCCCTCCTACCACGGCGTCTATCCAGTTGATTTTTTTTCCATTCTCATCGAGAAAAAGACTGGAATTTGCAGCACCCGGTGCTGTTTCACGTCCATCAAAAGTCGTTAAGCGCCCTTCATCTTTATCAAAATACATAATGAAAGCTCCCCCACCGATCCCTGAAGACTGAGGTTCGACTAAAGTAAGAACGGCTTGAATTGCGATTGCCGCATCGATTGAACTACCACCCTGATTAAGTATTTTTTTCCCTGCTTTTGCGGCATAGGGGTTAGCCGCAACAACCATAAACTTTTGACCAATAACTAATTTTTTTTGTGCCATTCCAGTGGTAGCTTCTGGTTCGCGATCCTCTCGTTTTTCCGCTTTGACGGTTGATAGCCAAAGGGCAAATATAAACAAAACTAGAAAAATGAAATATTGTATGTTTTTCATAAGATTTTAGTGACTCATTAGTTGTACTGCTCTGCTCGATAAATTTCGGGCAAAAGGGTGTAAAAAACAATGGTGTTACGCTCAATTAAAATGGGTCAACAACTAACGCACCCGACGCCTGCAATTCGACCAAGTCAATATTTTTTTTACCTTGTAGAAAGAAACGGGCTTTCTTTTGAGGGTAAAGTTGATTACCAATTTGGTGTCTATCGAAATTTTCGGACTGATGAAAATTCAAAACCATTTCAACCATTACCATTAACTCATTCTTCGAATTAATATCAGATTGCCTGATGTCCATTATCGACAATGAGACTTTACTGTGAGCCGATATACCGTTAGCAACGTCAAATTCACTACGGGAAATTTGATGTCGCAAATTGATTATTACATCTTTAAATTCCTTCCACTCTTGCTGGCTGTCTAAAATCAAAAACATTCCATTTTTTACATGGAATATTTGAGTTTGCGCAACTGTCTTTTGTCGCAAACAAATCGAAACCTTTGCGGCTAATTCTGTTACTGCCAAGGGCCCTAAATTATTATAAATCGTTTGATAGTCGCTCAGTTCGAATACAGCTAACGCCTTGTAGCCAGAAAAAACATCTGACGAGTCATAGTTGGAATGATTGTCAAAACTTTCTTCATCTAATCGCTCCAAATAATTGATACGATAAAATCCTGTTGTCGCATCACGATATTTTTCCACATCCAATTTCTTTTGGTCAACTTCAATTGTTTTGTTTAGAGAATTAACTTCACTTTCCTTAATCTGCAGTTCAAATTTAAGCGCTTCATTGTCCGCCCGCAACTCTTTAACTCTTAACCGTTCAACTTTTATTTTGTTGTTCACCTTATTAACACGGTTTTTATAAAGTCGAGCAATAATAAACAGGCTCGAAAAAAACAAAATAAAGACTGATAATGCTATCAGGGCATAGGCCTGACTACTACTCCAAAAACTAGTTTTGACTTCGATATTAAGTCGCCGCATTTGACTCCAAATTTGACCAGCCAACTGTGATTCAACTTCAAGCTGATAGTGTCCTTCGGGTAAACCAGTAATAAATAGCTTGCGGCTGAGACCCAAATAATTCCATTTATCGTGCAAGCCTAAAATTCGATATCGATATCGCTGAGTCCCCAGTTTATCGTAATTAATATTAACAACAGAAATATCGATAGCAACCTCATCACTATTTTGTCTAATAATTGGATCCTTCGAATTATTTAGCATATAGACATCGAGATTTCGATTACCCACTTTTACCTTAGAAAACAAAATTTGTTTGCTTTCAAAAGATGTGCGACTGGTATCGCGATTGACGATAGTGATACCATTTATACTGCCAAAATAGAGTCTACCTTCATTGTCTGAAAAATAGGCTCCAGTGTTAAACTCATCACTCGACAATCCATCAAGACTACTAAAAACATCCATATTAGTTGCATTATGTGTATATTTTACCAAACCACTGGTGGTACTAATCCAAAGCTGTTGTTGCTGGTCTTCTAGGATCCCATAAATAGAGTTGTTGGGAAGTCCTTCGTAGGTAGTGATCCTGTCAAAATAAAAAATATCGTTGTCTATTTCAGAGGGATTTATCCGGTTTAAGCCATCGGCAGTACCAACCCACATAAATCCCTGGCTATCTTCATACAGCACTTGCACGCTATCATTTGACAGACTTTGCGGGTTTTCTTTGTCATACCAATAATGTCGCCATTCATCTTGCTTGACGTTATAGTGAACAAGTCCTGCATATCCCCCAATCCAGAAGTTGCCATATTGATCATCAATAATGGTTGAAATTGTTGTACTAAAGTTAGAAAAACTATTCGGCAATTTATAGCTTAAATCTGTCAATTCAATATGCAGTGTATCGTTTTTATTTTCAATTCCAGTCACTTTTAGTAAACCTTTTTCGGAACCAATCCAGATGACTCCTTGATGATCTTCATATATCCGAGTTACGTTATCAATCCCCTCGACAAGCAGGCCGTCAATCACAAACTGGGTATCGAAAGCTCTTTTACGATCCACATCAACAATAATCAAATCTCGTAGTGTACCGACCCAAAGCCGGTTTGAATGATCAATTAACAAGCTGTACACGTATTCGTCATAGTCAAAATTTGAATCCGTCAATGGTCGGAATATTTTGCCTGTTAATAAATCGTAATTAAGAAGGCCTCCACCATAACTTGCTAACCAAAGGTTTTGCAGTCTGTCTTTTTCAATGCCATGAATTGTATTATTGTTACCGACTTCAAGAACATCAGTTCGACTCAACAAGTGTTCAAATTGATGTTGGTTGGGGTCTAAAATATTGACTCCGCCACCATAGGTTCCAAGCCAAATGAGATTTTGATTATCCAGATATAACGAAGTGACGTCATTAGATGACAAACCATCTTCAGCGTAGGTTTGTTGGGTATATCGCTCAAAAATTTCTTTATTATCATTATATAAATTGAGTCCCTTGGGAGTCGCTATCCACAATGATGCATTGTTGTCTAGCAATAAATCATTAATGGTATTGTCGCTGATTGAACTGGGATCTATTGGTTGATTGACATATTTAGTCAAGATATTTGATTGGATATTATAACGAAATAATCCTTTAGAAGTTCCAACCCAAAGAAATTCACCTTGAACTTTAATCACAGTCAGGACGTAGTCGTGTAAGATTTTTAGTGTTTGAATATCACACAAATTGATGAGTCTGTTATCCTTTTTATCAATTTGATATATACAATTTGAAGTCGCGGCGTAAATATATTTAGATGATTCTGCTAGATGAGTTATCTCATCGTCAAGAGCTTTACCAGCTGAAGATAAAAAAGGTACAACCTGATTAATTTTTCTATCAACATAGAAAAGTCCATTATCCGTTGCCACCCACACAACGGCATGATCATCAACAAGAATGCTTGGAATGTTGGTTCTAAGATCGGCATTAAAAGATGAGTGATCAGTAAATGACTGATCCACTGGATCATAGAAGCTCAGGCCGGACACCGTCCCCACCCAAAGACCGTATCCAGGCTCTTCTACCAAACTCGTTACCCAGTTTTCATGTAAAGAATTGTTATTTCTGTGGTCATGGCGAAAGGTTTTAAATTCATAGCTATCAAAACGATTTAAGCCGTCTTCAGTCGCCAGCCAGATATAACCGCTACGATCTTGAATGACGTCATTGACTACACTCTGTGATAAACCATCGGACAAAGAGAGTCGTTGAACTTTAAATGCTTTTTGATATCGGAAGTCTTGGATGCTGGCAAATGCGACGGGACCAAACAAGCTTTTGAACAGCAATATAGTCAGTAAAATGGTGAGTTGAGATTTTATGAAAATAAATTTCTCTAACATTTTTCCCATTAATCCCTATGGTTTGAAGATTTAAATATAATTTTACTAAATTTTTCAGGCTTAAATCCTAGTTTGCCGGAATAGAACTCAGCAATTTTTTTTAAGTCCTCATGGCGATCATCAGACAAATAAAACAAAGGCCCCCAACCAGTTTGTTTACTACGAACATCAAGAAATGCGGTTTGTACAGGAACATTAGCTTTGCGTGCAATATGATAGAAGCCACTTTTCCAATGATCCAGATAACGGCGAGTACCTTCTGGTGAAAGCGCAAAGACCATTTCTTCTCGAATGGAAAACTCTTCGACAATTTTATCAACAACATTGTGAGCACTCGATCGCTCGACCGGTATTCCGCCAATTTTCCGCAGAGCCCAACCAATTGGCCCAATAAAAATAGTGTGTTTACCAATAAAAACGACGGTTAATCGATAGCTGAATTTTACCAATAGAAAAATAAAAAAATCCCAATTGGAGGTATGCGGTCCAACAATTACAACATATTTTTTCAGTGTAGGTAGTTTTCCAACCAGTCGCCAGCCAAGAGTTTTCAATATAAAAGCAGCAATCGCAGACAATTTTATGAACCACCGACATTATGCAGTTCAATATTGCTATCGCAATCATCCCCGTCATCTGAATCATCATCTATTCGTTCTATACTACTGATATCCTTAGCCATATCATTTCTTTCAGAATCCAATCGTTCTAAATAATGGGCATCAATACCACCAGTAACATAATGACCGTCAAATACCGAAGTGTCGTACCGTGTAATATCGGGATTACCCTCGCGGCAAGTATCAATCAGATCCTGTAAATCTTGATAAATCAACTTGTCAGCTCCAATCAATTCACCAATTTCCTGCTCCGTTTTGCCATGAGCGATTAGTTCTTTGGCTGATGGCATATCGATCCCATAAACGTTTGGATACCTAACTGGTGGGGCCGCAGATGCAAAATAAACTTTATTAGCTCCTGCGTCTCTCGCCATTTCTACGATTTGCTCGCTAGTTGTTCCGCGTACGATCGAATCATCGACCAGTAATACATTTTTTCCAGCGAATTCTAAATCGATAGCATTGAGCTTTTGACGGACCGATTTCTTGCGCACTTCCTGACCGGGCATGATAAAAGTCCTGCCGATATAACGGTTTTTGACGAATCCATGGCGAAGTTTCAAGTTTAGTTTGTAAGCCAATTGCATTGCGCTGGTGGTCGATGTATCAGGTATAGGGATCACCACGTCGATATCATGATTCGGCCACTCCTTAGTGATCTTATCCGCTAATTTTTCACCCATTCTTAGCCGCGATCGGTAAACCGAGATATCATCAATAAATGAATCTGGACGAGCGAGATAGACGTGTTCGAATATACAGGGTGCTGGTTCTTTTACTTCCGCACACTGCCGACTGTGCAATTCACCATTATTATCAATAAAAATTGCTTCACCCGGTCTAACATCTCTGACCAAAGTGAAACCTAGAGCATCTAAAGCAACGCTTTCTGACGCCACCAT
Source organism: uncultured Kangiella sp. (assembly GCA_964454125.1). Classification (GTDB taxonomy): domain Bacteria; phylum Pseudomonadota; class Gammaproteobacteria; order Enterobacterales; family Kangiellaceae. Next base: position 32,630 of record CAYVSL010000009.1, on the reverse strand, counting down.
ATATTCATTGGTCCCGTTGACTACTTTTTTTCCAAAAACCGCCGGGCGAATACCATACCCGTCACGAAAGCAAACCATTCCATAACCCGCGATCAGCGCCACTGCCGCATAAGCGCCTTTACATCGGTGGTTCAGTTTTTTAACCGCCTCAAAGACAACATCAGGGGTTACCGTATCAGTTTGACTTTGCTGCATTTCATGTGCAAAGATGTTAAGTAAAATTTCAGAATCAGAACTGGTATTAATATGACGTCTATCTGTTTGCCAAAGCTCTTTTTTCAATTCGTTCTTGTTGGTTAGATTGCCATTGTGGGCCAAAACGATGCCATAGGGTGAATTAACATATAAAGGTTGAGCTTCTGCTGAGCTCGAACAACCAGCGGTTGGATAGCGAACATGACCAACACCAACATTGCCTCGCAATCGCCGCATGTGCCGAGTATGGAAAACATCCTTAACCAAACCATTGGCCTTACGCAAGAACATTTTACCATCCTGCAAGGTAACAATTCCTGCCGCATCTTGGCCTCGATGTTGTAATACGGTCAAAGCATCATACAAACTTTGATTGACTGGAGACGAACTATAAATACCTACTATGCCACACATGGTCTAATAACCTTAATAAAATCCAACAACAATAAAGTATCGGTAACGATTCAATCTAAAATAATTAGTTCAAGCAACGAGTTAATCGACTAAACTGGAAGTTACGCTCGGCAAAACCTCATCGACTTGGTCATAAAACCAATTACCGAGCAGCTCGACATGTGGGATCAATTCAGACTTTACCCACCAATTATCCTGCTCAACTGGCGTAAATTCTCGCAATAACAATACCGCAACCGAAACCAACAATACACCTCGTAACGCACCAAATGCCATCCCCATGATTCTATCCATACCACTCAACCCTGCTTTTTCAATCAGTTGACTTAAAATATAATTAATTAAACCACTGATAGTGAGTGTCAGAACAAACAAAACAGCCCAAGATACCGCATATCTCAGACTTGGCGTTTCAATACTGGATTCGAGTAGTGAGGAAAATTCTTGATAAAAGCCTTTAGCGACAAAAAAGGCAAGGATCCAACCAGCTAAGGATAAGGCCTCACGAACAAACCCGCGTAATAAGCTGATGCCTGCGGAAAGTCCAATGACAATTAATATAGCCCAATCTATCCACTGCATAGGAGGTAATATTCTGATGGTTGCTAATTGGCAGGAATTTTACCAAATATGATCGCGCTTTGGTAACTTATTTACTCAGATTTTATCTTAGGGTCTGTTTACTCAATGTTTGATTGGATCAAAGGGTTTAAGTATTGCTTTACTCTCACTCAATTGACTAATTGGTAAAAGCATTTTTTGTGCCGTTTTCATCTCAATATAGGGGCCAACAAAAACACGGAACACCGCTCTATTGTCAGATTGAACCTTGCGGCGATAAGCTTTATAGCTATTTTTCTTTAATTGGTTGACCATATTTTCAGCATTGGATTGTTTGGAAAAGCTAGCGACCTGAATGACCCAAGCCGCATCTTGATACTTTTCACTGATTTTATTGTTTTTCTGTTGTAAATCAGGCTTGTCAGTATCTAGGTTTTGGGCTACTTTACTGCTTGCATCTTCTTTTTGTTTGGTTTTACGTGTGCTGATTTCTGTCGATAACTCAGATTTTTTGATCTGATCCGCTTGCCCAGTCAACCGATTTTTTTTGTCGTATTGCTCGTTGCTAGTGGATTCATTTTGATTAATGGATTGTTTTTGAAGATTTATTGGTTTAGCCACCAGCTCATCTATTTTTTGTGTATTCACGCGATATCTGGCAAGCTCTTCAGGTTGAGCTGGGATTTTACTTTCGAAAGTACCACTATTGACTGTATCCTTAAGGATCGCAGGCAGAAAAATGATCGCTAAGGCGATCAAAACCACGGCACCAATAATACGTTGCTTTAAGCTATTTTCCACTCAATTATCTCTATCTTAATTTGGATATGACTAGGGCCTGTTGATCTTTCATAGCTCAACAGGCCCTAGACTATCAATTTTTGTTTCATTAATGAAGGGGCCAAGATAAATCAGTTTTACATACAGATATTCAATCCAAGCAATAAACTTACTTGCCGGACTTTGATTTATTTTCATCGAATGCCTTTATCGCTAACTGAATAACCTGTTGAGCTTCTTCAACATCTGCGAAACCTTGTGATTGCATTTTTCCTATTCCTTTATAATTTGAGAACCATATTTGGATAATTTCAGTCACTCCTTTAAACTCCCGGTTCAATTGCTTAAGGGTTTTGATTTGTCCAAATTGGGAATCGAGCAAAACGGCAATTATTTTGTCATCTTGTTCCCCCCTATCCAACAATCTCAACACGCCAATCGGACGAGCACTCACGATACGACCTCTTGGTAGAGCGGGTCCAAGTATCAGTACGTCAAGAGGGTCGCCATCACCGCCAAATTCCTTTGGCAGGATCGTACTTGGGATCATACCGTAGTTTCCGGGATATCCAAGGTAGGAAACAATTCGTGGCTGATCGTTTTTAAATTCCCACTTTAATTTTCCACTACTCTTGTTAACTTCCCATTTATCATTGGTTCCTGCTGGTACCTCTATCACCACATTTATGTTTCCACTAGGATCAAGGGAAGGATAATCATAAACTAAGTGTTTATCCCCAGCCAAAGTATATCGATCTTCCTTAACGAGCTCCTTTGCATAGTCAATCGTATTGTAATTTTCCCTATTGATACAACCAGCAAGCAATAAAATCGAACCACAGGCCAAACAAATCAATCGGCATGAATTATATTTTTTCAACAAATTATTTCCTTAATAATGGTTCTAGTCAATCCGGCCAAGACCAAAGCTAATCTAACAGCAAATGATAAAAACATCACTTAAAAGGTGATTTTTTGTGAGTTCTTTTGTTTTATTATTAACCAGTGATCGCTCCTGCTCAATAGATGTTATGAATTTTAACTCAAAATTGTTAGTATTCATTCTTAAGTCTAACCACCCTCTTTAGCGAAAACGAATAAATCAATGAATAAAAGTATCATTACAAACTCTCTGGCTATTGGATTGATTATCTTAGGTCATTATTCTGATAATAGCCTGATTTTTACGATTGGTCTTTTTGCATTTTCAGGCGCCATTACCAATGGATTAGCAATCCATATGTTATTTGAGAAGATTCCCGGATTATACGGATCCGGAGTGATCCCAGCTCGTTTTGAGGACTTTAAAGCTGCTATACGCAGTATGATGATGGAACAATTTTTTAGCCAACAAAACCTTGACCGGTTTATGCAAAACTCCGGTAGTCGAGAAGTCGAACTAATTCTGGCACCAGTGATAGAGAAAATGGATTTCTCTCCAGCTTTTGACAAGCTAACTTTAGTGATTATGCAATCTTCTTTCGGCAGTATGCTAGGAATGTTTGGTGGCGAAGAGGCTTTGGTACCTCTGAAAGAACCTTTTATCAAAAATATGAAAGACTACCTAGTTGATATGACCAATTCGCCAGATTTTCATGAAATTCTTAAGCAAGAAATGATACAACCGGATATTACCGATGATATCCGAGACAAAGTTTTAACCATCATCGAAAAACGTCTGGATGAACTCACTCCAGAAATGGTTAAACAGATTGTTCAACAAATGATCAAAAAACATTTAGGTTGGTTGGTCGTTTGGGGCGGGGTTTTTGGCGGTATGATTGGAGCATTATCCACCCTAGTACCTTAACCTTACTGACTGACTGACTGACTTACTGACTGACTTAAAATCTAATCAGGCGCTTTCTTTGACCGATACTTTAGTGTAAGCCCCGTTAGCATATTTCTCAAAAACTGATTACCACACTCGCGATAATTGCGATGTTGTGATTTACGAAAAAATGCACTGATTTCTGACTTAGAGATACGAAAGTCTGCCAAAGCTAAAATAGCGATCAAATCATCGGCTTTTAATGAAAGCGCGATTTTTATCTTGTTTACGATGATATTGTTGTTTAGCTTCTGTTTTTTACTTATAGAAACTCTCTCTGATTGCGGTAATTCTTTTTCACCATCACGACTTCCGCGTTTAAATAAAATTAATCCATCAAGAAAAATGGTTAAAATATAATCAGGCAGTAGTACAAACTTTTTATCATCTTCTTTTAATAAATAACTTTGCAACTCAACGGGCGTTAATTTAAAATTGACTTTAGAAAAAATTTCCAGCATCAATTGATCGCTCAACGTAAGTGCATACCTTAATCTTCTTAAACAATAGTTATTCATTACTAGCCTTTTCCGAGAGCTTAAAATTGATCTCTTCCTTAGTTTTAAGATAAACGCTTTGAGATTCCTCACCAAATTCGATTACCAAATCACCATTTTTTATTTTTTGAATGGTTTTCTCTGTCCATTCGATCACATTGGGTTGCGAGTCAGTATCGGATAAATTAGACACAACCCATTCTTTGGCCAAAGAATATACGGCCTCATCAGATAGGTCTGAGTAAGAAATAAGCATTATATATCCTATATAATCAGATATTTTATTGAACAACCATTGGTTATCGATTATACATTAGCTTATTCTAAATACTGTGTTTTTCTTCAAGAACTTGAGATAGGGATAAATAAGTCACTTCCAATAAAAAAGGCCACCTATACCGGTGGCCTTCTTGATTGGCGCGCCCAGAGAGATTCGAACTCCCGACCAACTGGTTCGAAGCCAGTTACTCTATCCAGCTGAGCTATGGGCGCATATTGGCACAGGCGTAATCTAACTGAATGAGCCGTGGGACTCAAGACTTTTTTATAAATAATCGATCAATTTTGTTTTTATGCGGCGAAGCATTATAATCTAATCAATTCCGCTCTCTCTATCCTCACATGAATCTAGTAGCGCTAAAAAAACGAATCAAACAATTGGCTGATGAGTTGGGTTTCCAACAAATATCAGTGGCAAATATCGATACCAGTGATTTTTTCCCTGAGTTTAAACAATGGGTCGCCGATGGATATCACGGTGAAATGTCTTTTCTGGAAAAAAATCAGTCCTTACGACAAAATCCCGATAAGCTTCACCCTGATACCTGCCGGGTTATTTCACTAAGATATAACTATCTCCCAGATTCAGCTAAATTCACACAGGTTCTCGAAGATCCTGATCGTGCTAATATTTCTCGCTATGCACTGGGCCGAGACTATCACAAGCTGATCCGAAAAAAATTACAAAAACTAGCGAGTTCAATATCCGAATTATGCGGTTCTTTTGAATATCGAGTTTTTGTAGACAGTGCTCCAATATTGGAGACAAGCTTTGCAAATAAATCGGGACTTGGTTGGAAAGGTAAACATACTTTAATTATCAATAGAGATGCAGGTTCCTGGTTTTTTCTTGGTGAAATATTCATTAATCTTGAATTGGAAATTGACCATCCCGTCGACAACGAATGTGGAAAATGCACGTCCTGTATAAATCTATGCCCTACCGGTGCGATTATTGCGCCTTATAAGGTTGATGCTCGAAAATGTATCTCCTATCTCACCATAGAAAACCAATCTGCTATTCCCGTTGAACTGAGGAAAAAAATGGGTAACAGGATCTACGGATGTGACGACTGTCAACTTGCATGCCCCTGGAATCGATTTTCGACGACGACTAAAGATAGCGCTTTTACGGGATGGAATAAACTTGATAGCGCTTCTCTACTTTCACTATGGTTATGGAGTGAATACGACTTTTATAAAAAACTGGAAGGAAATCCAATCCGCAGGATAGGCTATCAAAACTGGCTCAGAAATATTGCAGTAGCGCTTGGTAATGGTAACTCCACTCTCCAAATACTACAGGCACTTAGCGAGAAAAAATCAGCTTCGAACCCTATGGTTAGAGAGCACATCGACTGGGCAATTAGTCAACTAAATAGTCGATCGAATCGTTCAAATCAAATATCGAAACAAACTACAAAATTAGTCAGATCGATTAATAAAATGATGCCTAGGGATGCTTAGTCAATTTGGATAACATTTCTATCTCCAGACTCCGTACCTACTTTGCAGCTAACACTTGGTTAATTAATGTGGCCAACCATTGACTATTTGGCTGGCCTTTTTTATCTGCTATGACCACCGCATTAGATAGCATTTCAACGGCTATTGGATGGTTTCCTTGTTCCGAAGCTAACTCAAATTTTTGATAAAAAACTTTTTCGGAGCTGGCTAAATAGCGGGATAAAGCGACACCTAATTGAGCCGACAATTCCGTAGCGAGTTTATCCATAATTTTAATATCCGACGGTAGATCGGCCGCCACATAGGACTGGTGAAATAATCCCTTTTGAAATTCGTTCGTTGATTCCCCTTGATGTTTTACTTCTTTAGTCAAGTTGTCAGTTAACAAAACTTTTTGTGTGAATGGCTCAACAATTCGATAAGCGACTTCGACCACCGCAATTTTGCGAATATGATCAACTCGAATAGTCACATCCTCCATTATTTTTTCTTCAAAATATCGATTCGGTGCATCGCCTCTTTTTCGTTTTTTCCATTTAACATATTCTTCCGTTTCTATTTTCTTAATACCTGTTAGTACGTTAAGACTCCGTTGCCCCTGATTTTTTGAGGTTTCTATTGCAGCCTGCAATACCTCTCCGTCAATACTTAGTGCAACACCTGAAAAAGGTTCACCCTGAATATTGGCAATATCTGTGACTATTTGAAGTTCGCCAGCGAGTTTCTCAAATAATATTTTCTCTAATTTACTTGCAACACGTCTGCCCACCGAAGCAACAACTGAATTAGAAGATAAAACTTCCTTAAATTCCGACACGGCTAATTTAGTGATCGCCCTGTCAGAAATATTATCCACCACTTTTGCCATATTTTCTTCCAGTGTGGGGTAGTCAGGATCAAACTCTTTTATCACGCTTAACAAGGCCAATTTTTGCCCATTGGCATTCTGTAATAAGTTAGCTTTTTGCATCATTAGATCAAGATATTTTTTCTCCTGAATAAAACCTCTTGAATTCAACGCCAATTTTTCTTGTATATCCCTCGCTCGCTTAAATTCTGTATAAGCAATATAGAGTTCATTTTTGTTATAAGCATTTTGTGCATTGCCCGCAAAATAATTAGCGAGAAACAATATATTCCTTTCCATTTTTTTTCGTATCTGTAACATGATTGGTTTATCTGCTACAGCAATAAATGCTTGATAGGCTGATTCCGGTTTACCATTTTCAAGAGCCGCTCTAAACGCCTGCTCGAAAAGAGCGGCTTCACTTTGTGATAACAAAGACTCAAACTGAATATTGCCGGGATCTAAACTAATTCCTTTTTGCGCTGAGTCTAACGAAATGTTATACATTCGGCGTTTGTAAGCATCACGACCACTGTTGGACAGTTGCTTGATTGCTTCAGACAATTCCTTAGAATAATTTTGATTTTCAGGCTGATTTTTACCAGCAAGAATTGCTGATTTTTTTAGCCAGGACATTTTTTCGATGACATCATTTGAAGGGTTACTCGCTTTGGCAATTGCATCATCAATTTCGATATTAGTTTTGTCTAATGCTTGTTGAACCATTGGTAAAACAACTTTATATCGTGTTGGATCCCACTGCTGCATTTTACTAATTGACTTTTTTACCCCTTGTAACACCTCTCGATCAACCATTGCATATTCTGTTTTTTTATTTGCCAGAGTATTGTTGACTAATGCTATACGGTCCTGAACTAACAATTGAGCTATTTCAGACTGAATTTGAATAAATTCCTTCTTGTTGGAACCTCGACTTTCGGCAACTAGTTTACCTGCTTGATCATACAATGATTCGAGGGTTCCATTGTCTTTAGCCAAATTAATATCAGAAGGACCAATAACGGCTTTTTTCGCACCGCCACAAGCAATAAGACTGGAAATAAAAACGATTGCCAAGCCGTTAATCAGTATTCGGTTCATAATATTACTCACATGTTTTTATCATAACGTTTCGATTGGGTAACTAGTTATATATCAGTTAACTCTTTACTTAGAGATCATTTATCAACTTATATTTTTTCCATTGATATATCACTATTATAGTTGATCCGTTTTTTGCGATTCTTCCGCTGCGGTTTCATTGTCTTCAGCAACATCCGTTTGTGGAACGACACGTCGTTGAATAGTTTCTTTAACTTCTGGAACAGGATCATCGGGATTTTTGGTAGTTTGTTCAATCTCATTTTGTAACTCTTGTGGATTAGATTCATTCTGCTCTTCTGGCTCGGCAATGTTCATTTGTTCTGCCACAACCATTTCGTCGATTTTCACCCGATAACTTTCGATCAAGGCATGTTCGGGGTTGAAAACTCTTAACTTAGCTAGCCACTGCCTAGCAGATGCCTCGATCTGGTTGGATAATGCGATTTCAATATTATCCGTAATGTTTTTTTCAATATTTTTGATCCCTTCGATAGCTGATTGATCTTGGCTATCAATTTCCAGTGCCGCTTTATATTTGTCTAGGGCATTATTTCCTACTGGCTCGACTAAATTTCCCTGTTTTACCAACGACCTTGCGGTGTCTAGAATACTTTGCAAACGCATTTGAATCAAAGGGTCCGCTAATTTGTCCTGTCTGATTTTTTCTCTCTGGCTTTTTTCTACAGCAATTGCCTGTAGCCGTTGCTTTTCTTTTAATCTTTCAGCAAAGAGTCTTTTTGCAACCCTTACCTTATTTTCAAGTTTCGCAATATCAATATTATTATTCGGTATAGTTTTAAGACGAGTCAGAAAACGCCTTGCTTTTAAGATTTTTTTTTCTTTCACCGCTTTATTAATTAAAATTTTATATTTCTCGGCAACTTTGTTAAGTCCATCTTTAGCCTCAAGATTTTCTGGATCTGATCTAAGCACCGATTCAAAATAATAAATAGCATTATCTTTAATCGGTGCGCCCAAGCGATTTTGTTCGAGTGCGAGCTCAGCTGACTGAAGGTTATTTAGGCGTTTTTTTGCAGTTAGTTCTCGTTGCGAAATATTACTATCATAGGTTCTTTTATAATCAGCTACAATACGTTTGGTTGAATCCAATTGTCTGTTATCGTGATCCGCGGACTCTACTAGTTTTAACCAATCATTAGCGTTATTAAACTGCTCACTTTTTGCAGAAGATTTGGCTTCTTCAAGAGCAATGGTAATAATGTTAACTTTTGTTCGAATAATATTTTGGTCCGACGAATCTAGCGATTTGGCCGTCGTTAAATGATCCAAGGCCTGTTTTATATCGGCCAACTCATGAGGAGAAGACTGTGCCAAGGTATCGGCTTGAAGAATTAGTGTAGCCACTCGCTCCGTTTCACTGACGTTTTTGTCGGCAACGGTAGGAGCTTGGGAAGTATCTGATGGTTTTTTGTCACTCCGATTGATGTTTGTCGAATCCGTTTGCAAAGTCCCTTTATTTTGCTCCTTAATTTTTTCAACCTTTAAACCTAAGATACCCCGAGCTTGGGGTAACCAATTTTCCCTCAAAACATATCCGGCAGAAATAACAATCATCAAAATAAACAGGGTTGCAATCAGAGGTACCCGGTTTTTTGTTTCTGGCATAACGTTGATACGTTGATCAACTTGAAAATTATCATTTAAATCAAAAGATTCATCACTAAAATCGTCCCGTCTAACAGAATTGCTCTGTGCTTGAGTGATAGATGGCTTAGCCGTTGGTTTATTTTTAGTTTCTGACTTTTGACCATCGATTAAATAATTTTTGATGGCTAAGGCTAGCTCTTGCCCCGTTTGAAAACGTCCATCAGGGTTTTTATCCAATAATCCATCAATTAACCACTGAAAATGATTAAATCGGGCCGGTAATTGGGGAACCGGTTTGGTCACGTGTTGTATACAGACTGAGACTGAATCTTCTCCCGTAAAAGGGACTTTACGTGTCATCATCTCGTACAAGATGATACCCAAGCTGTAAAGATCTGAGCGACCGTCAAGTTTACGACCTCGGCACTGTTCCGGGCTCATATATTCCGGCGTGCCAATAAGCTTTCCTGTTTGGGTCATTTGGGTAGAAGAATTGGATGCCTTGGCGATACCAAAATCCGTTAATACTGGCTGATTATCATCATCAAACAATATATTTTCAGATTTAACATCTCGGTGGACATAGCCTTTTTTATGTGCAAAATGTAACGCTTGAGCCAATTTTGCAATAATTGTCAGCGCTTCTTTTGTTTTTAGACCTGTCGCTATCTTGGACTTTAGCTCTTTTCCTCGCATATATTCCATCGCGAGATAATAAAAACTACCACTTTCACCGACATCATAAACCGTGACAATTCTGGCGTGGGATAATTTGGCAACAATTTTGGCTTCTCTAATAAATCGTTCACCGAATGTCGGATCGGCGGCTAAAGCTGGCGACATGACTTTTAACGCAACTTCTCGATCAAATCCTTGCTGGATTGCCAAATAAACCGTCGCTTGCCCACCGACACCTAAGGTTTTGATTATTTTATAACCTGGTATTTCTATTGCGCTCACAAAGGTTTATTCCATCGTCAGATAAAATTAATTATTATTATTATCAAAAACTTAAGCTTCAAAGCAAGTATTCAGATATAGTAGCAAAGGAATGCTACTGTTTGTATAAATAATCACAAATTAGGTGTATAAAAACTGATTTGTTTAGATAATCTAAACAAATATCACAAATTACTACCACTTTACGAAATAATTTGACCTATAATTTATGAGCAGTTTAGTTGAACTTGGATTAACGCTTAGCAAAGGAGAATATTATGCGAACTCGCACAGGAGAAGCAGCCAGACCTTGGTTTCGTTCCGATCGTTATTACCACACAGGTGAGGGCTGGTGGTTTATGACAAGAGAAAGTCAGGAACTAGGTCCTTTTAGTTCCCAGAATGAAGCAGAAAATGAATTAGTATTATATGTACGACATGTGAACCAGGTTGGAGATATACCCTCAAGGCGACACTGAACTACCGACTACCGTTCTAAAGGCCGTTACAATCTGACACTCGGTGACCATTCTAGATGGCCGACCATAGATCGTGGTGCAAATTTTGGCTTCAACTCTCTACCAGTCGTTTAATTATCCTTGCTGCTGCAATCATACCAAAAGTGGCAGTAACGGTTACCCCAGCCCCCAACCCCTTTGCACAATCTAAACGCGCACTGCCTTCTCTGGGTTGTTTTTCAAGGCTGACACTGCCATCCATTTTAGGATAAATGAGTTGCTCCGTTGAGTAGACACATTCAATGCCAAAGCGACGCTTAGGATTTTTGCTAAATCGGTGATTTCTTCTCAATTCATTTCTAACCTTAGCCAAAAGTGGATCTTGCCATGTCCGACTTAAATCACCCACCGTTATCTTTAGTGGATCCTTTTGTCCTCCAGCTCCGCCAATACTGATAATTCGTATTTTTTGACGTTTACAGTATGCAATCATAGCTGCTTTTGTCCGAGCGCTATCGATTGCATCAACAACATAATCTGTGTTTTTATTAATATATTCGGTAAGATTGTCCTTGGTAATAAAATCAATCACTGGGATCACCTGACATTCGGGATTAATTAGCTTTACTCTTTCCGCCATCACTTCTACTTTTAAACGGCCTGTATTGTTATCCGTCGCATGTATTTGGCGATTAGTATTGGTGACGCAAATATCATCTAAATCGATTAATATCATCTTGCCAACCGCGGTACGAGCCAACGCTTCTGCTATCCAACTACCGACCCCACCAATACCAATAATAGTGACACAGGCTTGATTAAGTTTATCAAAACCTGTTTGCGAATAAAGTCTTTTAGTTCCGCCAAATTTATACTGCATATTCTTTTTCTGGATTGTTGATTGATGGTGAGTGAATTGAGCTGTTCCTCAACATCGAGATTATAATAATAAATTAAGTTAATCCAAAACAATTTGGATAAATAACCTTAGTTTGCTTGACGCAACTCATCTGACCAGATAAATTAATACTGTCAGCGGATGAATCCAAGTTTAACCTATATAGCCTCAAGTCGATAAAAGTAACCATCCCAAGTTGAGATTGTATAAAACGGAGAAAATATATGCCCCAATATCAGGCACCAGTCAAAGACATGAAATTCATTTTGCACGACTGGTTAAAAGTAACCCAACTTTACTCTAGACTCGGACTTGATGAAGCCGCTGATAAAAACTTGGTTAATGCCGTTATAGACGAAGCGGCAAAGTTTGCAGAAAACCAAATTTCTCCATTAAACCATATAGGTGACCAACAATCCTGTCAATTTGATAACGGACAAGTCAAAACACCAGACGGATTTAAACAGGCTTATAAACAATACTGTGATGCAGGCTGGGCATCTCTACGTTTCCCCCCAAAGTACGGCGGCCAAGGGCTGCCTCCATCGCTCGCAATCTGTGTTTCTGAAATGAATACTTCCGCCAACACCTCTTGGAGCATGTATCCCGGCTTAACTCACGGTGTTATTTCGGCATTACTCGCTCATGGAAATGATGAATTGAAGGATACCTATTTACCCAATCTTATTCAGGGTCGTTGGACAGGAACAATGTGCTTGACAGAAGCCCATTGCGGATCCGATTTAGGCCTTTTAAAAACAAAAGCAGAACCAACGAACAGCAATCATTTTAATATCACCGGTACCAAGATTTTTATTTCGGCTGGCGAACACGATATATCAGATAATATTATTCATCTTGTACTAGCCAGACTGCCGGATGCACCCGCTGGCACTCGCGGCATTTCTCTTTTTGTCGTGCCTAAAATACTGGATGAGTCTCTTGCCACACCTAATCATTCAAATTCAAGCGATAACCAAGTGAACTGTGGTTCTATTGAACACAAAATGGGGATCAAGGCCTCCTCCACTTGCGTCATCAATTTTGATCAATCCAAAGGATATATGATTGGTGAACCGAACAAAGGATTAAGCTACATGTTTACCATGATGAACTCAGCACGCCTAGCAACAGGAATTCAAGGCTATGCGATAGCTGATCTATCCAGAAGCGCTTCCTTAGATTATGCGAAAAATCGCCTGCAAATGCGTTCATTATCAGGAGCAAAAGCACCGGATAAACCAGCCGACCCAATCATTGTACACCCCGATGTCAAACGTATGTTATTTAGCCAAAAATCGCTGGTGGAAGGTTGTCGAGGACTCGCTTTTTATGTAGCGACATTGATTGATCAAGTCAAATATAAAGCCGATCCTGATGGTTCTATTGAATTACGACTCAGTTTGCTAACCCCCATCTGTAAAGCCTTCATGTCCGAAGTAGGTTTTGAATCCACCAACCACGCCGTTCAGGTTTTGGGTGGTCACGGGTTTATTTCCGAATGGCAACTGGAACAACAAGTTCGAGATGCTAGAATAACCATGATTTATGAGGGTACCAATGGCATTCAAGCATTGGATTTTTTGGGCCGAAAGGTTTTAAGAGATCAAGCCAAGACCTTGATAGCCTGGATTTCTGAAATTAAAGATTTGGCTAAACCACAACTGGAAAATAATGAATTAAAAAATGCCGCTAATACCATCTCATCTCTTTGTGATCAGTGGTTGGAATTAACCCAACAAATCGCATTAAACGCTCAGTCCAACATGGAAGAAGTTGGCGCCGCCGCATTCGATTTTTTGATGTATTCGGGTTATGTCTCCGTTGCCCATACTTTACTGCAAATGGCAGCAACAGCACAAATTAGCGATTGTTCTGAAGGTTTTAGTTTAGCCAAAAAACAGACACTAAATTTTTATGTTGATCGAATACTGCCTCGTACCAGTACACACAAAGCGGCGATCCTGAGTGGTTGTGAAAATTTAGAATGCGTAGATTTTGGGTTAGGCTGATTATCCTAGACACAGGTTAAAGCGACAATACCTGTTTCACAAAAGGTATTGTCACCTTTCGTTGCTGAGCAATCGATTGAGTATCTAACAGGTTAATAATTTTAATCAAATCTTTCACTTCTCTGGAGGACCTTAGCAAAATAAACTGAGCCACTTCTGGACTAATATCTAATCCAAGATGCTCGGCACTGGAAATCACAAATCCAATTTTTTGTTGATCGGTTAAAGCCTCTAACTTATAGATTTCCATTGAGTTAAATCGGGATTGTAAATCAGCTAACTCTAGTGAAAAATTTTTGGGGGAGTCTTCCGCAAAAATAATAAACTGCCGATGCTTATGCTTAAGATTATTAAACAAGTTAAACAGTGATTGTTGCCAGACGGGCTCATCCAGTACAGACTGTAAAGAATCCAAACAAACAAGATTGGCGAACTCTAACCCCTCTAATACTTCCGGTGCTAACGCCTTATTATTTAATGGAAAATACGCTGCAGTTAGATCCTTGTCAGAATATTCGCGGCAAATAGCTTGAGCAAGATGCGATTTGCCCACATTTTGAGCTCCCCAGATAAAGATAAAATCATCGTTTGATTGGGTTAGTTTTTTCAGTTTTTGCCAGATTTGCCGATTACTACTAGGGTAAAAATTATCCAACTTTGCGGTTGCATCCAACTGAATATCGAGAGGAAGCTGTAACATGTTTATTTATCTTTTTGATTAACAGACTTTCGAGCCGTTAAGTATTTTCGCCACCAGACAAAACTGTAATGCAAGGTACTACTGATAACCGTCAGATAAACTAAGAAAACTAAAGAAGAAATAACCGGCTCGGAAATTTGTCTGTAACCTAGCGAAACCAAAATTAAAGTCACCATCAAGATTTGTGCAAATGTGTTGAACTTAGAAATTAAACTAGGCTGCATATTAAACGGACCGATCTGTTTGTAATAAAAATAGGCTCCAGTAATAATATAAATATCTCGAATAGCTACACAGGCAAAAAGTAACCCACTAATTTTTTGATTAAGGGTCAAAATTGCCATAGTAATAACTAGAAGTGCTTTATCAGCAATAGGGTCAAGAATGCTACCGAATCGACTCACCCAATTATATCTTTTGGCAAGAAATCCATCTAAGGCGTCAGAGACCCCTGCGATAAAAAAAATGATTAATGCTGATTGATAGTTTTCCGCAACCAGAAAAAAAGACAACGGAATAAGCAACAATAATCGAATGGAAGTGATAACATTGGGTAGTTGCGTCCAATTCATCCGAGCCACCGATAATACAAGTTTTGCAACTGATTTAATTGACTACTATCTAATGGTTCTGGCAGACCAACATCTTTAGATTCAAGCACTGTTGTTTCAGTTTGATCCGAAGATAAAGACTCTCGACTATCAGCTCCTACATCATCATTTTGTAAGATGCTACTATCATCCAGTAGATTGAGCGAACGAGAATTTTCATCGGTACTTTTAACAACTAGCACTTCTGGATTTTCTTCAACTTGCATCTGCTGACTTAAACGGATCCCCTCAATAAGCGAGTCGACTTGTCCTAATAAAGTTAACTTAAAAATAACTTTATGCTGTTCTATTTTAACAACATCTGTTCGTTTTACAGCCGACAGTTGATCTAAATAATCTTCCGCAGACTTAAATTTTTTGAAATTATTAATCCCGGACACATTCATCAGAACTTCATTTTTTTCACCGATTTCTTCAACTACGCAGTATTTTTCGCATAATAATTCCGCTAATCGGTCGACCATTTGTCCGATAACCAGTTGAGGTTGTTCTGCAGAAACTTCAAAACTGGTTTGCACCAGCTGATTAACATAAGTAAACTCACCTCTCCATTTCTCCCCATTTTTTCTGATCCGCCCCAAAATTAATGCGTCAGCAGAATACCTTTGTGATGCCTCCAAAATAGTCGATGGAAATCTCCCCCAAATATCACTAATGGAAACAAGAAGCTCATCTTCTAAATCCATTATAGGAGAAATGAGAGGTAAACCTCTCCGAATGGCATTTTCCTTAATACTTTGGGTTAAACTTTGCTCTTTGCTTGTACCATTTATTTCTTTATTATTTTGATAGGTTTCTGTATCGGTTTGGTCTTTTATAATACGCCTCTTGAAGTCTTTTTCGACAGCAATCCATAAAATGGTCACTGGACGATTTGCCCCCCACAATGGCATCTTGGAGTCTCTTATGATGTTATCAATCAAACGTGGTTCAAAATATAACGAGATTAGATAGGGGAATTCGTTAATGGGGTCTTCTATCCGTGAATATTCAAAACTGTGTAAATAACGAGTGACTTTACTATAGGCCTGTTGGACATCATAGCTTTGCAATACAGCTCGTGAACCACTCTTTCGAATCAAAACTTCTTTAAAGCCTGCTAATGCGGCTTTCCAACGTGCCGTTTTACTTTGCTCAGCAACAGGCCATTTGACTAAGTAGAGATCTCTTACCTCAACGGCGACAGCAGTATTGATGATTAACGCTAGGCCAATGAGGCTAGAAAAGATCAAGGTTTTAAGATGCGCCATTCAACTCTATTTCGTAGGGTAATGTATATATGGCTAAATGATAATCTAACTGCTATCGCTAACCAACCAAAAATTGGAAAATATAGGATTTTGAAGTTAAATTTGATGGTTTTATCCGTTGGGACTAACCAAATCATCGGAATACATCATTTTACCACTCTCGTTAATGATAATTGCTGAAACATTGGGTAGTTTATTGACAAGTTCTAATCCTTTTTGGGAACCAAGGACAAAAATACTGGTTGATAGTGCATCGGCTATAGTCGACGTATTCGCCAATATCGTCACACTTTGCGATTTTCTTACTGAATCACCAGTTTTTGGATCAATAATATGATGATAGCGTATACCGTCTTCAATAAAAAATCGCTCATAGTCACCTGAGGTCGAAATGGCCACTTCCTCTAAAGGTAAGTTAACAATCAGTTTACCTTCATCACGAGGATGACGAATACCAATATACCACAAACGACCGTTCTTTTTGCCGATAACACGACTATCTCCACCAGCATTGATAAAAGCATTTTTAACCCCATTTTTTACCAAAATATCGATACAACGATCAACAGCATGTCCTTTTGCAATGCCACCAAGATCAATTTTTATTTTGTCATTAACAAATTTGACACTCTTATCAACTTTGTTAAGTCGGACTCCTTGGTAGTTGATTTGGGGGGTTAATGCCTTTATTTGAACCTTATCCGGTCGTTGATGTTTTCGAAAATCATATAAATAACCAATGCTTGAAAAACTAATGTCAAATGCGCCGTTGGTTAGTTCAGAATAATATTCGGACTTTTGCAATAACTCAAATAACTCATCAGAAATAATCACAGGATGCTGACTCGCCTTTTGATTTATTTTTGATAATTCACTGTCTGATTTATACGGGCTCATCAAATGATCAATTCGATGCATTTCTGCAACAACTTTTTCGATTAAGCTGTCGGCATATTTTGAATCATCAAATTCAAATTCTACCTTTGCCTGAGTTCCCATGACTTCAAATTGTTTTTGGTACCATTCAGCAGCACAAGAACAACTGCTAATCAACAAGCCAATAAAGAGTAATCGTTTAATTAAGAATGAAGCCATTCGATAGCTTGTTGACCTGCTATTTTTATATGAATTTATGTCACTATTAATATTTTAATAGAGATCAGCTAGGAAAAAATGCGATTTGATAGGTGTTACTCCACACAGCAACATTTTGTGCACCAAAATTGATTCGTTTAATTTTGGAAATAATCCTTTTAAGCAGTGCGGGATCATCAAGCTCACTGGAACCAACACTGCATTTAGTTACTTTCCCATTGGCGGCAATGACTAAGTTAAACACCACTCGACCTTGCAAAGCGGGATTTTTTCTCAGCGCCCTATGATAAAGAGCAAAGATTGCAGGTTTGTTTTTTTCAAAATTAAGTTGGATATTTTCATCACTTCGTCTCTGCGTACCATCTCTATTTTTTCGCTTAGTATTTGCAACGGCATCGCCAATATTACTGGTTACCTTGGTGGCATTCTGCCCTCTTAAAGCACCGACTCCAGATGAGCGACTTGCGGATGCCACTTTAATACCGCCACTTCCTTTTGACGCATTCTTTTTTGTAATGATTGATCGAGTTACTTCTGCCGCTTTTCCCGTATCATTGCTTAATGATTGATTGTTCTTCAGATCGTCAATATCATCCATATCTCTTAAGTCGGCTAACGCATCAAAGATCGCAATATGTTTTTTAGCCACTTCCTTGGCTGTTTTCTTTTCTTCCGGCTTAGGTTCTTCTTTAATTTTTTCTGGTTCTTTTTCTTTCTCTGGCTCTTTTTCTTTCTCCGGCTCTTTCTCTTTCTCCGGCTCTGGAGGTGGGGGAGGAGGCTCAACAATTTTCTTTTGCTCTAAAACCATTTTGACCAATCTTGGTGGGATTGTAGTCCGTTTATTTCTATCGATTTCTTCCACCGTAAGAAAAGGAACGATGCTGGTAATCAAAATTGCAACAGCAATACTGGAAAGCAAAATCTTTATAAATCGGTTTGCCTCTTCCGAATTTTTCTCCCAGGGTAATATAGGATCAAATGTTATGCTTGGGTAATTTGCCATTGGATTATCGATTACTCTTCGCTGCTTTTTTGTGAATCCGATCGCTTCATTACGGCCATGGATATATTGGTATAATTAGCTTCACTTAACGTCGCCAATATTTTTCTTAATAACTTATAAGGGATCTGCTTATCTCCCATAATAGTGACATCAAGTCCCTCTTCTTCCGCATTTTCTTTAGTACTGCTTAGTGACTGAATTTTCATTTCTTCCAGCAATGGCTGAATGAGATTACCTTCCACATTGATAATTTCTGTCACCGTGGCAATTAAACGCCCCTGGACTAAAACTTGTTCATTGTTGACCAAAATAACAACCGTCTCTTGCGGCAATTGTTGAGCAGTAGAAGCGGGTAATTTGACCGCTTTACTACTCGGCAACTGCGCTACTGATGAAGAATTTACTAACAGAAAAAAGACTAAAATGGTAAATATATCCATCAATGAAACCAGATTAAGTGCATTACCACCAAATCGTTTATGATGACGTTCCATTCGAACAGCCTTGTAGGACATCTTCATGGCTTTACCTCCGATTTTTCTTTGGGGTCAGGGGGAGCGTCGCCCATCGATATATTCGGGAACAATTCACCATGCAGCTGATTTCCATCTTCATCAAGTTCTTTTTCTTCTCTTTCGATCATCCTTACAGCATCCATTGTCTGGATCAATGCATCGTATGGCGTTTCCATTTCCATTAACAACGTTATTCCGGTATCAGTATTAAATTCAGGATGGGATTTTACTTGCTGCAAAAATGTATTTAACTCCAGATAGTTATAGCCATCTTCTGTATTTGGGATACTTTTTAATAATCCGGAGTTTCTTTCTAAAACATCGAATCGAGAGGCTCTGATAATGACTTCGAGTGCCTTGGGGGGCTCTTCTTCCGTTGGCAAACTTTCAGATACGCCCGTCGGCAAGTTCATATTTAAAATAGAAACTTGGGAAAATACCGCAGTCATAAGCAGAAACGGTACCAACACAACCATTAAGTTCATAAAGGCTGTTATGTTGAGCTCTGCATTTGTTTCTTTTAATTTTTTCGATTTACTTCGATACATTATTGAGTCACAAAATACGTTAGTTAGGTTTCTGAATCATCATTTTAACAAAAGGTCGTAGTACTAAATTGTTATTTCCGCCTTGCAGGACCAAAGCACTATGGCTACCTTGGTTTTGGCATAACCGGCTTTTTCACAGCGGTTCTTGGGGCCCGTTGTGGGACAGGTTTAGCTGCCTCGTGCGGGCTGGCAGCACGGATTAAATTAACAAATTTGACTGACGCCATTTCTATACTATCAACAATTTCAGTTGTTTTGGTTTGCAAAAAGGTGAACATCAATAGTAGCGGTATTGCAGCCATCAATCCAAAAGCAGTGGTATTCATAGCGACCGAAATACTGGCTGATAAAAGGTTAGCCTTTTCCGAAGGGTCGACATTTGCGACGGCCGTAAAGGCGGTAATTAATCCCATAATCGTACCAAGCAAACCTAACAATGTTGCAATGTTGGCAAAAGTGGCTAAATAAGGTGTTCTTTTTTCCAAACGAGGCAAAATTTCCATCATCCCTTCTTCCATCGCCATTTCCAAATCGTCGTGGCGACGGCCATCACCAACCTTTGATAACCCATAAGCCAGAATACGTCCAATGGCTGAATTGGAGTTAGTGGCATATTCAAGTGCCTGCCTAAAATTCCCCTGATTCAAAATAGGAAGGAGTCGTTTCCAAGCACCACGGTTTTTATTCTTCATGATACTAAGATAAATAAATCGCTCGATTGCGATGGCCAGGCCAATCGCAAAAACAAACAAAATGATGTACATAAATGTTCCACCATCCTGCATAAAACTGACGATAGTATCCCAGGTACCTAGTTCGGTTGTATTACTTGCTTCAGATGCCATGGTTATCCCCTAGTGGCTAAGTTAATTCATCAAACAAAAACTATTCAGCTTATCTGAAAATCAGTCATTTCAATGTTCAAAAATGATAGCATAAAGGATCATGCTCACATTTCGGGCCTTAAACTGACAAATCTTGAGGCTTATCTAAATAGTGACTGCCCAATTTGACTACTCGCTGATGATAACTTTGTATGTTCACTAATCAGAGAGTGGTTTAAAAAAGAAAGTATAGCTGTTTTTAGCAAAAATTAAAGCTGTACTGGTTCACAAAACATTAATAGACAATCATTCTTCTTTATTCTCTTCGGTTAGCTGTTCAAAAAAGAGTACTTCTTTTTCGTACACATCAGGGTCAACCGTAGAATAAATCTCATCCATCAATCGTGTAACTTCCGGTGGTGTTGCATCGACGTTATTATCTTTCCAAGGAATAATATAAAGAATATTAGGCGCTTCTTTGTTGCCTGAGACATTCATACCCAATACAGTATCTTTGATTTCAACTGATTGAGCTGCTGTTACACTACTAACATGCATAATAATAAGCATTAAGATAACGATTAGATTATTTAGAGATTTCATTTTTGACCCGCCTTAATTCTTCTTTCTAATTCCAAAATCCAATTTGCAACCATCTTATCCTTGTTATCAACCAACCGCATATATTCACGATACTGAACAAGCGCAAGGGAAAGATCTCCCATATAGATATCGGCCAACACGCCTAAATTTAAATGGGAATTTGGATAGGGAGGATAAACCTTTATGGCATTCAGGTAAACTTTCTTTGATTGTTCAAACTGACCCGATTCTTTTAAAATAATTCCTTTTAAATTCAAAGAATAATAATTACGCTGATTGTTTTTTAAACTTAGTTCGATCGATTCTAAAGCTCGCTGCAACTTGCCTTGATTTAAGTAAATACGAGCTTTTTGGTAGTCCGGCCCCGATAGCTGAGGATACTTTTTTTGCATACCATCCAGTAAGTTTATCGCTACTGTATATTTTTTAGATTGATTTAATTTGGCTACCTCTTTATAAACCTTTTTTATTTCAGCATTGATCTGAATATCACCCATCGGATCGACTCCCTGAAACGAATGCTCAGGCTGACCACCAGATTGGCCTGTTGTCGCTTGTGAGCCACTCTGCGTTTTGTCCGCAATCGTGCTACAAGATGACAACAATATACTTGATAACAAAACCACTACATAATTTGGTAAATTAGCTTTAAAAGGAAACATTTTCTATCGCCTCTATTTTTTCTGACTTGTCATACTGAGCAGGCTTTAGCGATGCTAAAGCTTTAATGCTGTCTTTAACCGCTTGATTGTAGACATTATCTTTCGTTCTGGCAGCGTTAATTTCAAATAAACCGATTGCTTTGTCCTCAAACGGAAGCGCTTGATCTTCGAGCAGATAACCGTACTCCTCTAATTCATCCTCACTTAATCCTTTAGGTCGCTGCGAACTCATCAAATCCTTGGCCAGAATTTGATAAATTCGCCCGATTTGGTGGGTTGAAGCAGAGGTATATTTGGCAACCTGATAACTTGCAACAGATTCATAAGCCTTGAGTGCTATTCTCATTGCTTTCTTTTTCTTTTTCAGTGAGCGGCCTAACGGCAATTTCAATTTAATTTTTTGATAAGATTGAAACAAGGGATCAGTCAGTATGTATTTAGATTCAGCGGCTAAAAAATTAGTTCGGCTATTGTTGCTCGCTTTGTTTTTAGAGTGAGACTGGACAATTTTTTCTCGCCAAAACATCACTTTATCTGATTCATCGGATTTTGAATATAAGTTCACAAGATTAGTTCTAGCTTCTTGTGACAATAAGTAAGGCTGAGGATAAGTCCACACATAATGCTTGAACGCCGCAATGGCTTTTACCTCATCGCCCGATTTTTGGTATAATTGCGCAACATGCCAATATCCTTCTCTGGCGAGGTTTTTGTCAGTATTATCGGCCGCAAGTGTTTGATGTTCTTTAGCCGCACGATTCCAATCTTTTTGCTCTTCATATATATAAGCTAATTTTTCTGGGATCCCTTTGGCTAATTTGTGTTTTGGATATTTTTTTCTAAACCCTTCAAACAAACTTGCTGACTTACTCCATTGATTGGTCTGCAATAAAATCGTTGCTGCGTCAAAATGAGCATTAGCTGCCACTAAGGTTGCTGGCTCCAACACACCAACTTTCATAAATAGTTCAACCGCCTTATTAAGATCTTTATTTTGCTTGGCTTGGTCGGCTTGCTGGTATATTGCTTCAGCCCGACGTTGGTGGAAACTGGCTCTTTCAGTTTTGCTCAGTTTTACCTCAGCAAACAAACTGGTAATAGCCACTTCCGCTTGCGCATATTCTTTCAGATCGAACAAGCCATTGGCAATAATGACCAGAGCCCTATCGATTTGTTTCTGGCTCGGAGGCGCTGCTAATGTCAGCAACTTTCGACTAGTCGATATCGCTCCAGTAACATCTTTGATAGTCAATTGTTGTTCTGCGACTCTGGCCAAAATACCGGCGGCTTCTTTATCTTCTGGAAAACGTTCTGCGAAACCCAAACCACTTAAAATCACTGCGGTTAACTTCTCCATCGAAGGAGTCGATTTTGGATATTGGATTGATTGGTATGCGACCAATGCTCGATATCCAGCATCACGAGAGAAACTACTAGGGGGATTTTTATAAGCTATAATCTCAAACTCTTTGGCAGCTTGCAGATACAGCTTTCCCTCTGACAATGCTTCTGCCATTGAAAAACGATACTTTGAATCGATACTCGGATCTTCAAAAGTGTCTAATATTTCTTTGTACCATTTTGCCGCCATTAGGAAATCTTTCGGTTTTTTACTTTGCTGCGCCTGTGCATGGTAGAAACGGGAAATATCTTCTAGATGTTTTCGTAGCTGCGGTTTGATTTTTTCGGTAACCACACCCGCATGAATTTTCCAAAATTCACTATTACGCCCATAGTTGACAACATAGCTTTCTTTGGCTGGTAAAATTAGGCTTGGAAAACCACCTTGCTTATAAATCTCAATAACCTTAGTATGAAATTCCGGTGCCCTTTGTACCAATGGATTTCGTTCTATGAAGCCTAAATAGGTATCCGATGCATCCTGAAATCTCTCCTGTTCGATATATAGTTTGGCTAACGAGTCATAAATTTGATCTTCATAACCTCTTGAGCCATGAGATGCAAAATAACTCTGTACAGATGGCGCGCCATCCATATTATAAAAAGTCAAACTGATCACTCTTTTGGTATCGGCGATCAATTCCTTGGATAACGGCGTATTTTGAACCTTTTCATTGAATAACCGTTCCAGTAGTTTGAAAAAATCTTCCTGCGCTTCGGGAAACAAGCTTTGTTTAAATAATGACCAACCGCGTTTGTACAGGGCTTTATCATAAAAACTGGTTCCCTCTCCTTTTAAAATAACTTCGCCATATGCTTTTTCAGCGATCATGTATTTTTTACGTACAAAATAGGATTCACCTCGCCGGAATTGACTTTCAACATAAGAACTCGCCTTGACTGGACTGACCGCTATTTGATCTAATAATGCCAGTGATTTTTCCGGTTCCATGTTGAACGACAATGCACGAGCCAGCTGATATTTAACGTCTTCCGCCTGCTTATACTGAGGATACTCTGTCAAAAGCTCCTGATAAAGACGGATCGCTTCAGCAAAAGTGGCTTCTTTTACTGCGGGGCTGAGTTGGTCGAGTTGCTCAGGTGACTCAATCACCAATTTTGTTTCTGCCAGCCGCATAGTCAGATCTGCCAAACGACGTAATGCCTCCTTACGGATCTGAGGATTGCCTCTGGTTAGCAAACGTTTATAACTGGCAATCACCAACTCCGGTTTAATTTTTGGTAAAGAGGAGGATTGAACGACTACATCGGCCTTATCTACAAATTTGACTCTTGGTTCCATATCCTCTACTTTTATTTCAGCAAAGGGATTAATCCATTTTAGGTTTGCACAACCCGCCAATAGCAGTGTAAAAACAATCAATTTAAGAGAGCGTTTTACTAACACTATCGACTTTCCTTATTATCATTAACTAAGATTATGATTTCACCACAAACAAGCATCGACTAATCAACCTCAGGAATAAAAACGGCTTGCTCATGTAAACGAGCAACAGAAAGATCTGACTGAAGCAAGAAATGATCAAGTGTTATTTTTCGTCGTTTCAAAACCGCCAGAATCTGTTGTTTAATCAAGTTAGCTTGAAAATCAATTTGTACTTGGATCCCTGCTCGCAAGTTGGTTAGTCTAATCGAACCATCATCAACCAATTCTTGGTAACCAATAAATCGAGTTAGAGCGTGTTCTCTGGCAAAAGTTAAATTAGTCGTGAGCTTTTCCATATCGGTTAGCTTGCCTTTGATTAACTGACTTGATTTTTTTATTTGCCAAATTTTCTTTGCGCGCTCTTGTTCCAACTGCCATTGTAATACACCGCGTGCGCGTCTAGCTTTATCAATTTGATTGTCACTTAACATTTCAGACGGAATATTCTCTATTTTGCTTTCCAGTCGCAAAATTCTTTGGTGTATCCTCGTTTGTTGTGGATCGGCTAACAAATAAAGTTTTTCATGCTTATTTAGAAAATCTAAATCTTGTTGAATATTCTCATAGCTAGTTCGATAGTTATCAAAAATATTTTGCGTAAGATAACTATCAACCTGAGGGATTTTTTCGTCAAACCTAATTTGGTTTGATCGCAACATCTCATTTAACATAGGCAATTGATTTTCCCAATGCTCTATTAACAATTCCAGTCGACCCAGTTTTTGATAACTTCTGAAATTTTCGTTAAAACTATTTTGAGCAAGTAATTCGTATATGTAGTAGTCATAGTCATCACCAAATATTTTTGAATCCCGTATCTGGTCATCCTGGCGTTCTGATTGTTTTGATTTAATCATTCGGCCTACAAGTTTTTCTACCAACAGACCATCTGTAACTTGTTTTTCTATATCAGCTATAAGATCCAACTGTTGTTGATAAATGTCTGTCGCATCCAAATATTTTTCTAATGCAGGTTGCATCGCATTTAATTTTTGATAGGCATAAGGGATCGCTAACAACGCCTCCTGAACGGCGATATCACGGATATCAGCTTTCCTTAGCTCAAGCCAGTGAGATAATGCTTTGTTGTAATCGCCTTTTTCAACATAAGTCCAGCCCATACCTAATAACGCCTTATTGGTATAGGGAGACTCCAATCGTACGCTCAAAAATTGCTCTCTCGCTTTTTCCAACTGCTTACGTTTCAAATAATAGAAACCAAGTGCAATTTTGGCTTTGTCTTGTAAACTTCGTTGAATATCAGTCGGTTCCGGGGTCAGGAATATTTTAGATAAAAAAGGCAACGCTTGTTCAAGTTGACCATCTTTTAACCAGATGATCCCAAGATTGTATCGGGTATAAATTAGCAGCTCAGAATCGCTGCTCACCATGTTGAGCCAATCTCTCGCTTCGACCAATTGTTTATCAGACAAAGCAATATTACTTAACATAATAAAACACTCATCTTGCAAGTCAGTGGTTAATGATTGATAAACGCGTGCCAAGCGCACTTTGGCTTGAGGATAGTCGTGTTGTTTGTAATGTAATTTAGCGAGATAGAATTCAATTTTAGCGATTATTTCGTGTTTGAGATCTTTTTCGGTAAGAAGTCGATTAAAAATTGTCTGAGCTTTAATTAACATGCCCAGATTCAAATAGATGACTCCAGACAATAACTCAGCGCTGTTGGCATGGTTTGGCAGTTGATTTTCTTTTTGAGCAATTAAAATTTTGGTGAGCGCAGAAATTTCTTCGCCGCGATAGTAGTCATACAAAATTTCGCCATAAGCAAGATCTTGAAGATGTGCAGGTTTTTTAAGATCCTCTCGCTCAGCTTGGCTCAAAGTACCGACCGGTATTTGAGTCTCGACCTTTTGACCAAAAATAGAACATCCAGACAAACAAAAACTATATACCATTACCAGCAGTATTAGACGCGTTGTTGACTCTAACCGTTTATTTGAAGAAAGCACGAAATATTCTCTACCATTCAACCATATTCAATTTCGGTTGTAACTTTCCGCTATCATCCCGAAGTTGTATTTCGATCGCCTTGGCTTCAGTCGTTTTGGTAAATTTGAAAGAGATGGCTTGACGGTACTCTCTTTTGTGCGGACCAATACCGATCAAAATGGCCACCAGTTCATGTTCACCAGTACTGACATTGCCCACATAAACTTTTTGAATAGCACCACGGTAAAGAGCGTCAACATCTTTTTCGGTATACAAATGATGAGTGACTTGTTCGTCATCAATCTTTATCTTTATGTTGTCCAAGGAAAAGAAATAACCAATATCAACTGAAAAATATGCCGCTAATTGGGTCGATGCAGGAAATAGCAAGTCTTCTTCTAAAATAAACAGGTCTCGATTAACCGCCAGTACATCTTTTTTTAAATCTTCTAGTTTTTCAGCAGTGGTTCGGTTGTCCTCAACAGGCGTTTCCGGTTTGACGGTCTCCTCAGAGCCTGAAGACGACACTTCTGCTTCGTCATCGAGAACCAAGTCAAATATTTTGGCAGGCGCTGATTCTTCTTGTTGCTCGGCAATTGCAACACTTGAAAAACAAGCAATCATAATCAACAGCATCACTAAACTGATACGCTGAGCAAAAGATGGCAGAAAATTTTGACTATATTTGTATATGTTCATTTTATTGACTTCTGTTAAATTGGTTTTACCTAACACAACGGACCTCTTTACTACTCGTGACCTTCTAGCGGCCCCTTGACTCAATCATATTTATCTTAGCGTACCTTCTACTATTGAAACCTAGACCAGTCCACAAATCAATGACTTTAACGACTTTCTTTCTTTAACAAATTCAGTAGCTTGGTTAATGATTGAACAGTTTGTTTGCCTGACAACCTCATCACCAAATCACCATCTGGGTTAATAATATAGTTACCCGGCAAGCTTTTAGGCAGCTCAAAAGGAAATATTGGCATCGGTATACTAGCCACTATGGGGTACTCTATGCCCCACTGCTCCGCAATTCTACCGATCTCTTTATTTTCTAATGCGTCATAACTAATACCGATAATATTCAGATTTAACGCGGATGCATTTCGAAATAACTCGTTTAGCTGAGGGATTTCTTCCCGGCATGGAGCACACCATTCAGCCCAAAAATTGATGATCAACCATTGCCCTCGATACTCGGCTAAGCCATGTCCTGTGCCATCTAACAAGAAAAAATCATCTTTTTGCAAGCAAGATTGGCTAAACGCCAACGTAAAGCATAGAAATATCAGTTTAAAATATGCTATAGTTTTTGTAGTACTGGTAATTTTCACACTTTTTTCTAATAAGGAATCGATCTTACAACCTCTTTATTGTCTATACTTAAGCTGAGAAGTGCCTATATTACTATTTTGTCGTTCCGATTTAACCCCATTTTGATACAAAAATCGATCCTGGCCAATTTGAATTGGTGTTGATAGTGAAAATAGAGCTCTCAATTTGATTAAAATGGTGGTAATTCAGTCCTATATTATGTCACGATGGTTTGTTAATTTTAAGATGGAATGTAGTAAAGAGAGTCTAGTATAAAACATGGATAGCATTAAACTAACAATACCTTCCCAACAAGAAGGACAACATATACTGGTAGAAACCGATCCTGCCAAGCTGCACATGTGGCTGAAATCACTACCGCTTGCGGACATGTCTAAAATCCTGCCAGAAGTCACTCGCGCCATTTCGAGCCTGAATCGGACAGAAATCACCTATAAACTAAGAAGTGAACTAGTCAAATCTTTTGATGAAACTTATACATTAATCCACGACTATTTTCGACCGAAGGTTAATCGAGTACTTAAAAAAAAGCTGGATTATGAATCAAACTTGGAAAAACTACATACCTTTACTAGAGAAATGGCGTTTGCTCACAAAATCATCGTCAACGATTCTCAAAATAAACGACAGTTGTGGGGTAAAAACAAAATCAAGGCGAAATCTTCCGGGTTTGCTATCTTTTACCTCGGGCTAATGTTGATCGAACAATACGAAATATATGCTCCTATCCCAATCTATCTGTGGCGCGAAATCAACTCGTTATATGCTCATGCTGGAAAAGAAGATATTAACTATATGCAGGTTGAGACAGATAACAGCTACTGTTTACCTACGATCGAACAAAATTATATTCGAAATTGTTTATTGGCCCTAGCGGATCCTTATCACCTAGATAGAGGTGAGCATTGGCATTTGTTCCATTATCTGAATCACTGGGTTCATTTATCCAAAATTTCCGAAAACCCCGATGATTTTAGAAATGACGAATGTTTTATTATTGATATTACCAGCGAGAATAAACCAAACTTTGTGACCAGCGAACTGGATGACCCAGAGGATCCAAAGATCAGACTACTGTTGACGTTTGACTTACTAAGGCAAATCAAGTTTGATTTGGACGTTTTAGAAGACAAAGAGAAGCTTACTTTGCGCTCCTTCCACAAAAATATCAAACATTCCACGGCCAAATATTTGTGGGAACATGTCAGCAAACACTGGAAAGAACGTATCGAAAGAAATGCCAGACGTTATCCCATTGTTTCAAAAATAGATGTGATCTGGGGACTGAATGACATCATCAGGGTATTAGGCCGCTTATCTCAAAATAAGAAAAAAATTCTTTCAGTTGCTGAACTTCTCAGTTTGACCCAAATTAATCAATCTGAACATCTTAGCTGGGATGCTATAAACGTTAGTAGCGGAGGTATCGGGCTATGTAGTCGACAATATATGCTACCCAATATCGATTTAGGAAACATCGCGCTTCTAAGAGAATATATGGACGGCAATCCTGCGCCACATTGGCGACTGGCAATCTGCCGTTGGTTTACTGGCGACAAAAACAATGGCACCATGTTAGGTTTGGAATATATTGATGGCAAATATACACCGGTCAGGTTAGTTCTACATCAAGGCAAAAATGAAAGAGGTGGCCAACCGGGACTGGTAATATCGTCAAATCAATTGAATGGAAGCGATGCACCAACGGTGATTACTACCGAAGGATCATACAAAAGTGGTCGAGTATATGCGATGCTTGGCCTTGAAGAACCCGTTGAAATCAGGCCCCGCTTAAGAGTAGAAGTAACCTCTTGTATCGATCGTTTTTTCTATCAAACTTTTGAGCTTAGGGATGAACTGGCAGAAGAGGTTCTGGATGATGTTTCTGATGTAATTCCTTGGACTTCTGTCCCTCACGAAAAGGGCAACATCGACGATAGTTTTGGCGACATTGATACTGATACTGAAATTTCAACTCTGGATGATTTAAGATTGCCTGGAGATCATTAAGCCCTCATGACATCTCTACATTTTATAGCTAGAAGACTACCATTAACCCGTTAGGAATTTCTTACTTAGTAACTTACTGTGATTTACCAGCAAATCATCGATATCCATTTTAATATTATCCGGTAACTCACTTTCTTGGACCAGAATTTCACCCGGTAAAAGTCGCTCAGCAACATCATAGATCGTTTTATAACAAATATCTTTGGCACTGATGGTCAAACAATATGATTGGTTTTGCAATTTAGCTACCACCCCAGCTTCAATCAAACGCTCTAACCAAATTACGTTGGCTTCCCGCCCTCCCCAGTCTCCATGAGCCACCAACTGCGCTTCATTGATTGCTTCTCCTTTCTGCTGTTTCCCGGCTAAGACTAGTAATAATTGCGTGAGTTGAATAAAAGGATGGGTCTTTTTTTCCTGCTGAACGACCTCAAAAGAAAACAATCCATGACATATTTCCGCACCAAACAAAATAATACTCCAACTCAAATAAACCCAGATCAGAAATAGAGGAATAGTCGCTAAAGCGCCAAAAATGACCTGATAAGTCGAAAAAGATTCAACAAAAATGCCAAATCCAGTTTTTGCAAATTCAAACAATATGGTCGTCACAAAAGCGGAGATAAGGGCATGCTTAAAAAGGATTTTCCGATTGGGGATAACAAAAAACATCAGCGCAAAAGCAATAGCTTCCATCAACATAGGTAGCCCCAAAGTCATCCATTGACTGTTTGGCTGTACCACCTCAGAAAATAACGGTAATGACTTTAGATAAGAAGTGATAATCAGACTCGTTCCCAGCAAAATAGGTCCGAGAGTAAGGATGGCCCAATAAACTAAAAACGTTCTCAGTACCGATTTTTTCTGATTTATCTGCCAAATATTATTAAAACTGATATCAATAGTACGCATCATCATTAAAGCGGTAACCATAAGCATTAAAAAGCCCACTCCGCTCATACTTTTTGCCTTACCCACAAATTCGAACAGGTAATTTTGTACCGACTCGCCTGTGGATGGTACAAAATATTCAAACATTAATTCTTGTAATTGAACCGCCATATTCTGAAAATTGGGTATTGATGCCAACAATGCAAAAACCACCGTCGTGAGTGGCACTAACGCTAGCAAACTGGTCACGGTTAATTGGGCCGCGACCGATGAACATTTATCCGCTTTAAATCGGCCGAAAACATATTCAACGAATGCTTTCCAATAAATCAATTGCTGTTGCATAGTATTGGCCCCAAACCTGAGTTAAAATAGTCGGCAAACTGCAAAGTTACGGCTTAATTGAGTAACTCGCTGAATAACAACATTTGAAAAACTGCCGTCCTGTCGAATTAAAACAAATTTTTGAAGGTAATTCCATGTCCAATTTCAAAATCTATCATAATCCTAGATGCTCAAAATCTCGTCAAACCCTAGCTTTATTAGAAGAAAAAGGTATCCAACCAGAGATCGTAGAATATCTATCGAACCCACCAAGCGTTGAGGAATTACTCAATGTGATCCATTTACTCAATATTAGCCCACAAGATCTAATGCGAAAAAAGGAAGCCGAATATAAATCCTCCGGCCTAGATAACAAAGATTTATCAACCAATGAACAGCTCAAATTAATGGTTGCCAATCCTAAAGTAATAGAACGCCCCATTGTTCTCGGAAATGGTAAGGCGGCAATAGGCCGTCCACCCGAAAGCGTATTAGAAATTATTTAGCGGCTACCCATCAATAAAATAGAGAACACCTGAATGGATTACCTGTTAGTTTTATATTATTCTTCTGGCGGAACAACTAAACAGCTCGCACAACTTATTGCACGAGGTATCGAGCAACAAGATATTGAAGCGGTGATCAGAACCGTTCCTAGAGTGTCGCCCAATAGTGAAGCGAGCGAACAATCCGTTCCTGCTGAAGGCGATTGTTATGCGACTCAACAGGAACTATCGGATTGCATAGGGCTTGCAGTGGGCAGCCCTACCCGTTTTGGTAATATGGCAGCACCGCTTAAATATTTTATCGATCAAACCAGTGATATCTGGATGAGTGGTCAGCTAGCCGGAAAGCCCGTAACTTTTTTTAGCTCCTCCAGTAGTTTACATGGAGGGCAGGAATCGACTCTACTAAGCATGATGCTCCCTTTTTTCCATCACGGTATGTTAGTTTCCGGCATTCCCTATAGTGAAACCCACCTTTTACATACTCGAACGGGTGGTAGCCCCTACGGAGTGACTCACTGGGCTGGTCACGAAAATAACCATGCGATTTCCGAAACCGAAAAAAAATTAGCTATTGCTCAAGGTAAACGTTTAGCAGCACTCGCGATTAAACTAAAATAGGGTTATGTGCAGTATGTCAATTGAGCAACCAACAAATACTAAATCAGAGTCAGGAACAACCATAGAAGCCCCAACGGAGCAAATGTTAAAAGCTCACCGGATCACCCTGATGGGCTATTGGGGACTGGTTATTCTGATCCCTTGCTGGAATTTATGGTGGTTTCCATCTAAATTATATTCAAACCAATCGATCACTATTTTTTGGTTAATTCCGTTGATATTTCCAATGTTTGGCTTGCTGAAAGGCAGAGCTTATACCCATGCTTGGTCGGGATTTATTGCAGTTATTTATATTTGCCATGGTTTAGCTTCACTAATTACCTCGTTTAATGAGATAATACCGATCCTTTTTGAAATAATGCTTGCGACCATGTTTTTACTAGGGGGGATGTATTTTGCCCGATGGCGAGGCGTACAATTAGGTTTGCAGCT
>CAYVSL010000008.1:0-79585 GCA_964454125.1 uncultured Kangiella sp. | reverse complement strand
ATTGTCGACTTTAATATCCGGCGTCGTGATCGGCATAAAAATGGTTGCTTTGATCTTAAGTTGTCTTGCTGCTAGCGCTAATCCTTGAGCATGATTTCCGGCGGATGCGGCTACTACTTCTTTGGTGTGCGTTGATTTTTGCTCAATCAAATTAGCTAATTTATTATAAGCCCCACGAATTTTAAACGATTGAACGGGTTGTTGATCTTCTCTTTTCAGAAATATCTGCTGATCAAAGTGGTTCGATAATTTACTCATTTCGGTGAGTTCAGTTTCTTTGGCGACTTCATAAACTTTGGCCAATAATATTCGCCTTAAGAATTGCAATCCTGTTTGTTTGTCGTTAGTTGAACTAGCCGTTTTATTTTTTTGCAGGCTCTTGCCTAGCCAATCATCCGAGCTCATTCTTCTGATCCGGGTTGAGCCGTCGAAAATGTAGTCATTTTACTATTAAAGTGATCTAAAAGTTCTCGATTTCTAACGGCTCCTTTATCGGCGCTGGTGGCGAGCAAAGCATAATTTTTCAGAGCGTAGCTGATTGGTCGAATCCGATCTTTAGCTTTCCATGATGACACGCCAAGATCTTGCATGGCTTGTTTTCGTTGTTGTAAAATTGTCTCGTTGACTTGTAATTGAATACTGCGTTGAGGAATATCAATGCTGATCGAATCACCTTGTTCAACTAGAGCGATAAGACCACCATCGGCAGCTTCCGGTGAAATATGACCTATAGAAAGTCCAGATGTTCCTCCGGAAAAACGCCCATCAGTGAGTAGCGCGCAGGCTTTACCTAACCCCATCGACTTAAGATAAGTCGTCGGGTAAAGCATTTCCTGCATACCGGGTCCGCCTTTGGGGCCTTCATAACGGATCACAATAACTTCACCGGCGACTACTTTACCTGAGAGAATTCCTTCGACGGCCGATTCCTGACTTTCAAATACGTGAGCTGGGCCGGTAAAGGTTAAATTATCTTGATCTACCCCAGCTGTTTTTACAATGCAACCATCAACGGCGATATTGCCGCTTAACACTGCCAAACCACCTTCGGTTGAAAACGCGCTATCGAGTTGCCTGATACAGCCATTTTTACGGTCTAAATCTAAACTATCAAAGCGGCAATCCTGACTAAAAGCTTGAGTAGTTTTGATGCCTGCTGGACCGGCTTTAAAAAATTTTATAATTTCATTATTTTTAGATACGGCGATATCATATTCTTTAATCAAACTTGCTAAGGTGCCACCAAAAATATTGCTGGTCGATGTATCCAATAATTTCGCTCGGGAAAGCTCCCCAAGAATTGCCACGACGCCACCAGCACGATGAACATCTTCCATATGATAGAGCGGTGTTGATGGAGCGACTTTGCATAAGTGCGGTACTTTTCGAGACAAACGATCAATATCTGCCATAGTAAAATCAATCTCGCCTTCTTGTGCGGCGGCGATTAAATGTAAAATAGTGTTGGTTGAACCGCCCATGGCAATGTCTAGGCACATGGCATTTTCAAAGGCGGCTTTTGTGGCGATGTTTCGAGGTAATGCGGTTTCATCGTTTTGTTGGTAATAACGATTGGCCAACGTCACAATTTGCTCGCCCGCTTTTAAAAATAAGCTTTCGCGATCTTTATGTGTGGCTAGCATCGAGCCGTTACCGGGCAATGCTAATCCTAATGCTTCTACTAGACAATTCATCGAATTAGCGGTAAACATGCCCGAACAAGAACCACACGTTGGACAAGCAGAGCGTTCGATTTGATCGCTTTCTTCATCGCTTATTTTAGGATCAGCGCCTTTGATCATTGCATCGACTAAATCGAGCTTTATGATTTGATCGGATAGTTTTGTTTTGCCTGCTTCCATGGGGCCGCCGGAAACAAAAATGACCGGTATATTTAGACGCAAAGAGGCCATTAACATGCCGGGAGTAATTTTGTCGCAATTAGATATACAAACGATCGCATCAGCACAATGAGCGTTTACCATATATTCCACTGAATCCGCAATGAGATCACGAGAGGGAAGGCTATAAAGCATACCTGAATGCCCCATAGCAATGCCGTCATCGACCGCAATGGTATTAAATTCTTTCGCCACACCACCTGCGTTTTCGATTGCCCCGGCGACTAATTGCCCCATATCTTTTAAATGCACATGGCCGGGAACAAATTGAGTGAAAGAATTTGCTACAGCAATGATCGGTTTACCAAAGTCAGTTTCTTTCATGCCGGTAGCTCGCCATAACGCGCGAGCGCCAGCCATATTCCTACCTTGGGTGGTGGTTGCTGATTTTAATTTTGCCACTGATAATTTCTCTTGTTTATTTATAAAACATTAAACCAAAATAGTTTTTAAATTTTTTCCAGCCATCCATGTTTATCTTCAGTACTACCATCAAATATTCCAAAGAATGCCGTCTGAATTTTTTTTGTCACTGGGCCTCGTGAACCTTCGCCAATTTGAATACCATCCACGCTTTTAACTGGAACCACTTCAGTGGCGGTACCAGTCATAAATATTTCTTCTGCGATGTATAAAGCTTCTCGGGTGATCGACTCTTCGCGAACTTCTATTCCGCGATCTTTTGCCAGACGGATTACCGAATCTCGGGTTAAACCTTGTAATATCGATGCAGTACTTGGCGGTGTAAAAATAATACCCTTACGTACCAAAAAGACGTTTTGCCCGGCGCCTTCGCTAACCAAATTATTCACATCGAGTGCGATCCCTTCAGTATAACCATGCCGGGCTGCTTCGGTGGAAATTAGTTGCGAAGACAAATAATTTCCACCGGCTTTGGCAGCGGTTGGCATAGTATTGGGAGCTAATCGATTCCAACTGGATATGCCTACTTCTACCCCGTGTTCAATCGCATCTTCACCGAGATAAGCATCCCACGGAAAAGTGGCAATGATTAACTCTGATATGGCGTCAATAGGAGGTCGTAGCCCCATTCCAATTTCGCCCAAAAAAATCATTGGACGTAAATAAGCTGATTTGAGTCTGTTCTTTTTGACGGCGTCTTTGCAGGCTTGAACCACTTGACTATTGCTGTACGGGATTTGCATTCGATAAATTTTGGCCGAATCAAATAATCGATCGATATGCTCTTGCAGGCGGAAAATGCAAGTGCCTTTATGAGTATCATAAGCGCGTATGCCTTCAAACACGGAAGATCCATAGTGTAACGCATGACTCATGACGTGCACGGTTGCATCTTTCCAAGCTACAAATTCGCCATTAAACCAAATAAAGTCTGAATTAACTTTTGCCATTTTGATGTTTTCCTAGTATTAAATATAAATTTAAAAATGTTGCCACTACTAAATGGAGCTTTGCGTACCTTCAGACTTTAGTAGATTAACCTGTTTAATATCAAATAATTTATTCAATTGATGGTAGAGCCGTTGTAGTCCTGCAGAAGGATCCGTTGCTAATTCTTTAGGATCTTTAACGGTCAGTTTGATATCCAGCATATCCGTTTTTGCAGTTGTAGAGACATTGAAATCGGTTACTACAAATCCACGATAGCGGGTGACTTGGAGAAGTCGCTCCAATACTGTTGGTTGGTTATCGGCAGTTATTTCTAATGTGTGGTTTTTCATTAACTCTTTCTCCATTTCAGTGCAAGCGGCGGTTGGCGGCTATTATTTTGTGACGATTACTTTATAGAGATTATTAGTGATAGTCATCTAGCGACTAACATCTTCCATCATTTTGTGATTAGCCGTGTCTGGTGGTACTAAAGGCCAAACATTTTCAAAAGCATCAATTTTAACGTGTAATAAATAAGGTCCTTTGTGCTCTAGCATACGGCTTAAAGCCGAAGAAATTTGTTGGCGATTGGTGATTGTTTCTGCGGTGATATCGAAGGATTTTGCCAGCATCACAAAGTCTGGATTATCGGACAGATCGGTTTCGCTATAACGTTCTTCAAAGAATAACTGTTGCCACTGACGGACCAACCCTAAGCGGCCATTATCGATTAACAGAATTTTTACTGGTAGTTGATAGCGTTTTATCGTACCTAGTTCCTGAACATTCATCATAAAAGAACCGTCGCCAGAGATACTGATTACTAGTGCTTCTGGATCGCTGATTTGAGCGCCTATAGCCGCTGGAATCCCAAATCCCATGGTGCCCAGTCCACTACTGGAAATAAATCGATTCGGCAAACTAAAACGCATATGTTGTGCGGCCCACA
Organism: uncultured Kangiella sp.; assembly: GCA_964454125.1. Taxonomy (GTDB): domain Bacteria; phylum Pseudomonadota; class Gammaproteobacteria; order Enterobacterales; family Kangiellaceae. The sequence goes on along the minus strand of CAYVSL010000008.1, from coordinate 75,382 downwards.
TTTGATGCTGACCTACATCGGTGGTGATATAGCTTCTGTCATTACCCGTTTCCTGTAATTCGTCGCTTAGCTCTTTCAGCAGGGCAGGTGCGAAAATACCTTCATTCTTAACAGCGCTTTGTAATGGTTTTTTGTCGATCAATTGTTCACATTGTTTTTGCCACTGATTAACCGCTGTTTGATTGACGGGTTGATCCGCTGAAGTTAGGGCATTAAATAATTTTGGCAGTGTTTTCTTTAAATCTCCTGCTAAAGCAACATCGGCGCTACGGCGTTTACCGATTTCTGCTAGGTCTATATCTAGGTGGATGACTTTGGCGTAGGGAGCAAATTCATCCAGTTTTCCGGTTGCCCGATCATCAAAACGTGCCCCTAAAACCAGCATTAAATCACACTCTTGAATTGCCGTATTGCTTGCTTTGGAACCATGCATGCCCAGCATTCCTAAATAGTGTGGTTGATTAAGCGCTACTGCTCCAAGCCCTTTCATCGACGCAACACTTGGCAGTTGAAACGTTTGCATTAACGCACGTAGTTCGGTGATCGCATCGGCCATGCCAACACCACCACCGATATAATAGAGTGGCCGTTGAGCTTGGCTTATTAATTTGAGCGCTTGTTGATATTCATTAGAATGCTGGCTGAGATCGTTTTTTAATGGGTCGCAGAATTTAGGATCCAGCGCCAAAGGATTTTTAGATTGAGCCAACTCAGTTTGTGTCGCATCAATTTTTGCAATTTGAATATCTTTAGGAATGTCGATTAATACCGGCCCCGGTCGCCCACTGGTGGCGATTTCAAATGCCTGATGGATTACCTTTTCAAGTTCCTCTAATCGTTTGATTTGAAAACAATGTTTGGTGCAGGCGAGACTTAAGCCAATAATATCGACTTCTTGAAAGCCATCAGTACCCATTGCGCGAGTCGGTACTTGACCAGTAATTGCCACTATTGCCACCGAATCTGCCATCGCATCTGCCAAGCCAGTGATTAGATTGGTTGCACCGGGACCCGAAGTTGCCATACAAACACCAGGCTTACCTGAAGCTCGTGAATAGCCCACAGCCGAAAATGCTGCGCCTTGTTCATGACGACATAAATAATGTTTGATAGGGCTGGAGTAGAGCGCATCGTACATTGGCATGATCGCACCGCCGGGATAACCGAAAATATCGGTAACGCCGAGCTGTTGTAAAACCGCTAGAGTGTGAGTGGCGCCTGTATGTTTTTGTATTTTAGTCATTTTGATTAAAGCTTCATTCCGTATTCAAATTTTTTGATCCCCCTTTACCAAAAGGGGAGGTACTAGTATATGGGCACACTGCCATCTATGGATATAAAAAAACCCCCGGTCTTTTCAGAGCGGGGGTTTTGTTTCTGCCTGATTTTCTTTAGCGCAACATCATCCCCTGGGGCGACACGATAATCACCACGATGAGAATGTTAATAATCACTAGAAATAAATTTTTCATTGTTGGCTCTATTTGCAAATAAATTGGTGTCTGTCGTTCGTGCCGAATATTCTTTCGCGCTTCACTTAATCTATTTGTATCATAGGATTAAACGTACTTTCAATGAGTTTGGGTTGGAATTATGCTAAATGTTAGAACTTAAGGTTATATGGAGGGATGATCGGATCGGTTGACCATCCAAGCTTAGTTTATAGCATCCAAAAAAGCTTGGATGGCTGGTTGGTTGATTTTTTGCTTTTGACAGCATATCCCCAGTTCAAAAGGCTCAACTTCTCCAACATCGGCAAGATATTCAACCCGATTTTTAACGGGACTATTTTCGACCACGACTTTGGGAGTGACCCCCACGCCGCAGCCCAATGCGACCATACTTACCAGTGCTTCATGACCTGACACGGTTGCGTAAATATAAGGTTTTCCTAGTTGTTTCAAGCCAAACCAGCGATCAAAGCATTTTCGCGCGGGCCCATGTTCGGGTAGAATAATCGGTATTTCAGGCCAGTTAATTCTATGTTGGCGTAGCTGTTGCCGTATTTTTACGGAAAATAGCGGAGCGATCACCGCAAGCGGTATTTCAGCTATGGTTGAAAAATGAAGGCTAGTTGAGAGTTGTTCCGATCTGGCTGCGATAGCAATATCCACAGAATGAGCTTGAACATAAGAGATCGCATCGGCTGCGTCGCCAGTTGTCAGGATGATCTCTACTGAAGGATGTTGTTGTCGAAATCGGTCTAATAAGGGTGGGAGATGACTGTAGGCTGCGGTGACGGAGCAGAAAATATGCAGTTTTCCGCTTAAGTGATCTTTTTGCTCGGCAATGTTATGAGTTAAAGCTTGCCAACGTTCAATTTGTTGATCAGCATAATCCAGCAATTTGCGGCCATTATCCGTTAACTGAACGCTGCGATTATCTCTAAGCAAAAGTTGGCAACCTATCTGTTGTTCCATTCGCTGAATGAGTCGACTCAGAGTCGAAGGACTCATATGGTAAGCATCAGCAGTTTTACCGAAATGTAAACTCCGTGCTAAATGCTGAAATATTTGTAGAGATCTGGTATCCAATATAGTTTTCCATTTCTATGTTGCAAAATTTGCAATATAGTGTTGTTTATATATCATTATACGCAATACTTGTCGAAGTTTATCATAGCTTTATCACAATATTTTTTTCTTTAACCTAGGATCTAGGGCTAAGAACTTATCACCGGAGAACATCATGTCCAATTATTTTAACAGCCTGCCCTTAAGAGAAAAATTAACCCAACTGGGAAAATGCCGTTTCATGAAACAAGGCGAGTTTTCTGACGGATGTAATTTTATAAAAGACTGGAATATTGTGATTGTGGGCTGTGGTGCTCAAGGGCTTAATCAGGGTCTTAATATGCGAGATTCGGGCCTTACTATCAGTTATGCACTAAGAGCCAATGCCATTGAAGAAAAGAGACAATCTTTTAGATGGGCCAGTGAAAATGATTTTAAAGTTGGTACCATTGAAGATTTGATCCCTGAGGCTGATCTGGTTTTAAACCTGACACCGGACAAGCAGCATACGGCGGTCATTAATTTGGTCATGCCGCTGATGAAACAAGGTGCAACTTTATCCTATTCTCACGGTTTTAATATCGTTGAAGAAGGTATGCAAATTCGTGAGGATATAAGCGTCATTATGGTTGCGCCCAAATGTCCCGGCACCGAAGTACGTCAGGAGTATTTGCGTGGTTTTGGTGTACCAACGCTAATAGCGGTACATCCAGAAAACGATCCAAAAGGTGACGGCCTCAAGATCGCTAAAGCATATGCTGCTGCGACCGGTGGCGACAAAGCTGGTGTATTAGAGTCATCGTTTGTGGCCGAAGTAAAATCCGATCTTATGGGCGAGCAAACGATCCTTTGTGGCATGTTGCAAACGGGTGCTATTTTGGGCCATCAGCAATTAGTTTCTCAAGGAATGGATGCCGCTTATGCTAGAAAATTGATCCAATACGGTTGGGAAACAGTGACCGAAGGGCTTAAACATGGTGGTATTACTAACATGCTGGACCGGCTTTCGAACCCGGCAAAAATCAGAGCGTTTGAAATGTCAGTGGAATTAAAAGAGATCTTAAGGCCGTTATTTGAGAAGCACATGGATGACATTATTGAAGGCGTGTTTTCTAAAACCATGATGCAAGATTGGGCTAATAATGATTCGAATCTCTTTACATGGCGTGCCCAGACCGCCGAAACATCTTTTGAGTTAGCTGCTGATTGTAATACCGAAATAACCGAGCAGGAATACTATGACCGAGGTGTATTCCTAGTTGCAATGATTAAAGCGGGTGTCGAACTTGCTTTTGAAACCATGGTATCAGCTGGTATTATTGAAGAGTCTGCTTATTATGAATCGCTCCATGAAACCCCACTGATTGCTAACTGTATCGCCAGAAACAAGCTTTATGAAATGAATGTGGTGATATCGGATACCGCTGAATACGGAAATTACCTGTTTACCCATGCTGCCGTACCACTATTAGAGGAATATGTCGCCAAGCTGTCACTCTCAGACCTTGGAGAGGGCGCACAATCAAACGATTTTCAAGTGGATAATCAACAGTTAATTGCGGTCAATGAAGCGATTAGAAATCATCCGGTTGAGGGCGTAGGAAAGCAATTAAGAGGATTTATGCTGGATATGAAACAAATTTCTTAGTTTCCACTTGAAATCCTTTTGAAGATGTACAATGGCGCCCCAATTAACCCCTTAGAGTACTAATAGCGTGTCACTAATAATCACCGACGAATGTATCAATTGTGATGTTTGCGAGCCAGAATGCCCAAACGAAGCCATTTATCAGGGTGAAGAAATCTACGAAATTGATAAAGATAAATGTACCCAATGTGTCGGACATTACGATGAGCCTCAATGTCAGCTGGTTTGTCCGGTGGACTGTATCCCAATGGATGAAAATAATGTCGAATCCAAAGAGGTTCTGGTACTTAAATATGAAAAACTCACCGGCCAGACATTTGAGGGATAGATTGCTCTAGTGGTAGATTAAGGCGGCCTGATTCAATCATTCAGATCTGGACTTATGTATAAGCTATGGTTATAGTACGTCAGAATACTGCCATAACGAATATTAGGAAGAATCAAAGGTCCGTTAAAACTCCGGTTTTCGCATCAAAATAATTCAGGTTTGCGGCCCAAAATGGTTTGAAATAGATGGGTAGAGACCCTAAAGAGAAAATAACAGGATAGAAAATGAGTAGAAGACATAGACACGTAATAGAAGATGAAACTGAAGTAGACATGACGCCGATGCTTGATATCGTCTTTATTATGCTAATATTTTTCATTGTTACTACATCTTTTATCAAAGAAGATGGGATTGAAATTAATCGACCTAATAAAAATCAATCTGAAGCGCCGCCTAATCCAACCTCACCAATCGTGATCCGTATTAGTGATACTGGCGATGTGACTATTGGAGTAAGTTTGATTGAAGTGGCTCAGGTTGAGGCGAGAGTCTCAGCAGCCTTGTCAAAAAAACCTAAAGCCGCGGTGATTGTGATGACGTCTGAATCGGCTCGAACAGGAATTGTTATTGGTGTGGTTGATGCGGTCAAAAAGGCTGGTATAGCGCAAGTTACTGTAATGAAAATGAAAAAACAGTAGCCGTACCGATAAAATTTAATTAGCTTTAGTTTAGAAGGTGGCTTATTTAGCTGCCTTTTTTTATGTGAACAATTTCAAGGTGAGATGCTTAGAAGAAGTTTGCAAGGTATAAGCTTATAGAAAAATCAGTTGAAGCACGAGAAATAGCGCTGGCCCACAGCGCGCCTAGCGATACCAAAAATTGACTCGTCACCAGCAAGGTGGCAACACTATTTTTAGCGACGCTATGCACACTCTGGTTTAGTACTCTTTCCATGACTTCAACTGATTATTTTAGGATAAAGAGGAGAACATGAGTGTCTAAAGTGATAACGCTGCTAATACTGGGTTTTATTGTTTGGTATTGGTCTTATTCGCAAAAAATCAAACAATTGGCGCTTAGGGCCAGTGTTAAACGTTGTAAAGAAGCTGGTGTCCAACTTTTGGATCATAGTGTTGTTTTACATCGGATTGGATTTAGAAAAAATAAGGCAAGCCGTTGGAAAATGATCAGGGAATATCGGTTTGAATTTACTTCAACCGGAGAAAACCGTTATATTGGGCGAATTATATTGCAAGGTCATTATGTTGTTTCATCAGAATTAGAACCTTATAGCCTCAACTAGATCAGCACAAAGGACGTAATTGAGCTTATGAAACAATGTTGTTTGGGAAAAGAAAATTATTGTCTGGAAATAAAAAATCTGAACAAGTTGCTTGGCGAGCATATCGCGATTAGCCGACTGAATTTGAATTTATCACAAGGTAAAAAAATCGCCTTGCTAGGACTCAACGGAGCCGGTAAATCTTCTTTTATCCGATTGTTAGTTGGCGAATCAAAACCAGATAGCGGTCAGATCATTTTTGCAATCGATGGCCTTGATCTATTTCCTCAGGATTTACGATTTAAACGTTCTCTCGGCTATCAATCGGACACGATGTTAGCCATTAGCGAAATGACCGGCCGAGAATACCTAATTCTATGTGGAAGTTTCAAAGGGCTCAATCGCAAAGTTATAAAAAAACAGATCAAATTGATCAGCCGCCAGTGGGTAATAGAAAATATTCTTGAGCAACCAATGAGCGTTCTTTCAAAGGGTAATCTTCAAAAACTGGCGATTGCTCAGGCCTTTATTGGTGAGCCTAAGTGGTTATTTTTTGATGAACCTTGTCAGAGTTTGGATCCATTGGAACAAGATCGCTTTAATCAAAACATCAAACAGCTAAATGACATTCAACTTTGTATTTTTTCCACCCATAATGTCAGTCATGCTTTAGAAGTTGCAGATGAAGTTATTTTATTTCATCAGGCAAAAGTAGTTTATCATTTCAAAATTCAATCTGTAGAAAATCAGGGCGGCAAAGAGACCTTGCAAAATGACTATTTACTCGTATGCAAAAGTGCTAACAACAATGTCTGCGAGGTTGCCGCGGATCTTGATTTATCAATGCAGCGAATGGGTCAACAGGTTTATCAAATCCAAACAACAAATACACAATCGATTGAACGACTCAAAAAGAACTTGCAACAAGCCAGCATTGCCATCGAATTTTGCCTAGTTGAAGCACAGGCAGTTATGCCTTTGTTTCGATTGATTGCCAGTGGAGAGATTAATTTTGATCGGCAATATTCTGTTAATTATTCTTCATTGGAAGGAGCTGATCAATGAGGCTGGTGATTGTTCAACTGTTATCTAATTTGCTAAAAAGAAAGAGTCTGCAAATATCAATTTTTGTTGTAATGCTTTCTATCGGTGTTTTCGCAACGTTGAGCTATCAGAATTTCTTGTATCTTCAGGCGCAAAATATTAGTCAACTTTCACTTTTTAATGAGATCATTAAGCCGCTTTCTGGATTAGTTTTGCTGGCGCAATTATTTCTTATCAGCATAACTGCCTCGCAATTGACACCTTATTTTAACGATCGCGGCCAACAAGGCTTGATGCGACACGCCAATTTTTCAGGCCATTCGCTTATCGGAATCAACCTTGTGGTGTTGTCTATTTTTAGCTTAATACCATTAGCGTATTTTTGTTTGATTAGCCTTAGTTATTTACAGGTCAGTGATATCGATAGCAGGCTGATCGTCAGCACTGGATTTGCGCTGGTTGTCGGCGGTTTTCTTTTTAGTCTTTTGATCCTGTCAGTGACTTTTTCTATCAAGAGACCTTTGACGGCATTAATCTTTAGTCTTTGTACTATTCTAATAGTGTTTGGTGTGGATGAATTTTTGAGAAATCAAATGTTGACTCAGTTTTTGTCGATTTACCTAGATGCTTTTATTCACTTAAGAGATGGGCTAATTGTAGCCAACGAAATGATTCAGTTAATTTTATGGCTGTTGTTTTTCTATGCGATAGTTTTGCTCAATCTGCAACGTTTACAATTGTTGAGCAAGTTAAGTGGAATTTATTTATTAGCCGTTTCATTGTTACTGATTAGTGGTAATGGATTTTTGAATAATATCTCGAAAAATAATGATTTCAAAACCGATTTTTTTAATACGGATTTATTAAATAATGTCACAACAAAAAAATGGGATATTAGTCGAAAAAAATCAAATTCTTTGAATGATGATTTCGCCAGTAAAATATCGAAAATTAATGTGCCAATAAAGATCACGGCGGTAATAGATGATGAAAAAAATCATGATGAAATTCGTCAGGCCTTCGAGGTGATCCAACACTATCATCCGGACACTCGTTTAATTTTTACCAGTCGACAATCGCTTGCGAACCAGTCTTCGATGGTTGATCAGTTTATTTCGATACAAATAGCAGAACAGCAACAAAGCATTCGGTATCCATTCGATCGTAATGCCAAAGATGCTATCTCACGATTAATCCTTCAACTGACCTCTCGAAACAATCAATGGATTAGTTTTATTGAAGGTCATGATGAAGCGACGCCTTTTGGTCAGTCAGGACGGGATATCGGTTTATTTTTCCAGTCTTTAAAACAATTAGGTTGGCCGGTGGCAATGCAAAACCTGAGTAAGCAGCCGGTGATCAGTCAAAATACAAAAGTGTTAGTGATTGCTGATAGTAGAAAACAGTGGCTGGTTGGCGAGCTGGATGGGCTAATGAATTATCTCAAAGGTGGAGGGAACTTATTATTAATGCGAGAGGCGCAGGATAAATTGCCTGAAGAGTTACTAACCTTTTTGGCGATTAATACCGAACCTGGTACTTTGATTGATTGGCAAGGGTATCAGAGTGGTACTCCGCATCCTGCAATCCTGATTGTTAATCAGTTTGATGATCATCCTGTTATGGCAGGTATCAACAGTTTGATCGCTTTTCCCTGGAGTCAGGGGTTAAAAATTGACCCACAAAAACAAAAGACCAGTAATCAATATCAGACGATTATTCAAACCCACAAAGGTGTTTGGAGCGAATTTAATAGTGAACAAGTCGAATTGTCATTTGATGCGGATATTGGTGAGTTGCGACAACCGTTTCATTTGGCTTTTAGCATAAACAATAAAAATAATGGGCAGCGGATTATCGTTATTGGTGACAGCAGCTTTTTATCGGACTCAGCAATTAATAATTATGCGAACCAGCAATTTGCACTAAACTTGATTAGTTGGTTATCTTCGCAAAATTTCGAAATCCAACAACAGAAAAATCGAGATAGTTTTGTTCGAGCAACCCCGACGACACACTTTATAATGAGCTGGTTATTTTCATTGATTTTACCCTTGATTTTTGCATCATTAATAATCATAAAAAGGTTTAAAAGTAGACGGTTAGCGCTCAATTCTTCTTCACCAATGCTTGGTTATGAATCGAACTTAAAAAATGGACTGTCTGATGAGTAAGGGGGTCACTCAGAATCAATGGTTGAACATCGTCATCATCATTATTTCTGCGCTTGTTTTGGCATTCACCTTGATTGGCCGGTTTATGGACAAGACTGCAAATGAATCAGATACCAGACAAATTGCTGCTGTGAATGACAGTTTAAAAATGAGTGTACCAAGCATGCAATTGACCTCAATCGATTTTGGTACGATGCGAATATCGCGTAAGCGACAAAAAAACCAATCAACACTAGCATTCGCTTGGTTTGCTAAGCCGAAGAGTTCGCTAAACCAAACACAAATAAATAGGCTGGTTGATGGTTGGCAGAAAATTCTTACAATGCCCGCTGAATCCTTAAGCCAACCTGCCCCTATTAATTTTTTACCGATTGCCACCGTCTTGTTATATTTTGCAGAGACCGCTCAACCGATAATTACCAAAGTAGAGGTGAGTAATAAAGTTGAACTTACTCCTTCAATTAATATTCGATTTGTTTCAACCGGGCAACAAATAATCATTGAGGATCTACCGCTTGCTCAATTGTTGCCTGTACAATGGTTGCAAAAGTCGGCTAGCGATAACGATCCTTCGAACATTGCTGATCACGAGGATTGAACTAATGCCCGAATTACCGGAAGTTGAAACTACCTGCCGGGGTATCACGCCATTTGCCAAAGGGCAGATTATTGATAAAATTATTGTACGCCAGAGCAAATTACGTTGGCCCGTTGATAAGTCATTAGGTCAAAAACTCGCTGGACAAAAAATTACTAATGTTTCTCGCCGGGCCAAATATCTGTTATTGGAAACAGGACAGGGTAGTTTGATGATCCATCTTGGTATGTCCGGCAGTTTGAGAGTGGTTGAGGATTTACCGCTTAAAAAGCATGATCATATCGATATTTGTCTCGGTTCTGGAAAAATAATTCGTTTTAACGACCCCAGACGTTTCGGTAGTGTGATTTTTAATCAGCAAGGCCTGAAGCATTCACTATTAATTAAATTGGGTGTGGAGCCCTTGACTGATGATTTTACGGCTGCATACCTTCACCAAAAAGCGAAGGCCAGAAAAGTAGCCATCAAATCTTTTATTATGAATAATCATGTCGTGGTGGGGGTTGGCAATATCTACGCTCAGGAATCACTTTTTTTGTCGGGCATTCATCCAAATAGGGCGGCCTGTAAAATTTCGCTCGCTAGGATGGAAACTTTAGTGATCATTATCAAACAGGTTTTGACGCGGGCAATAAAAGCCGGTGGGAGTAGCCTAAAAGATTTTACTGGCGCCGATGGTAAACCAGGATATTTTCAGCAGACACTCAATGTTTATGGACGAAATAACTTAAACTGCCTAGTATGTGATATTTCTCTCAAACAAGTAAACATTGGTCAAAGAACAACCGTCTATTGCCCGCAATGTCAGCGCTAGACTCCCACATTCAACGATCAATGAATAATAAAAAACCCGGTAAAACCGGGTTTTCAGAGGCGACTCATATTGGTTGTCTTAGATACAAAGCCTTAGACACAAAAAAACAGTTACTTAATTTTGGCTTCTTTATACATCACGTGCTTACGAACTACTGGGTCGTATTTTTTGAATTCCAATTTAGTTGGCGTGCTTCTTTTGTTTTTGTCTGTGGTATAAAAATGACCGGTACCCGCCGATGAAACTAATTTGATTTTATCTCTCATGATCTAAACTCCTAAACCTTGATGCCGTTATGACGAACTTCGGCTAATACTGTATCAATACCTTTCTTGTCGATAATACGCATACCTTTTGCAGAAACTTTTAGTTTTACAAAACGGTTTTCACTTTCAACCCAAAAACGGTGAGTATGAAGGTTGGGTAAAAAACGACGACGGGTGCGATTTTTTGCGTGTGATACATTGTTTCCAGCTACTGGACGCTTACCGGTAACTTGACATACTTTTGACATGACTCTAGCCTCTTTAAACCTATTACAATACTTAAAAATTCTGTTTTCTGACGTTTAACGTCAAGGCGACATTTACGACTCAAAAAGTCAGATTTACCTTCCTGTCGCGGAAAAGGGCGCACTTTATACCAAAAACTGACTGACAATACAACAAATTCACTCAAATAAGCCGCTTTGATGGTGTTTTTTCACCGGGATCGAAAATTAGTTCTAAATGAGCGGTAAAATCCTTCTAAAGTCTGATCAAATCTGTCCACGCTCAGCCAATGATGTGACCTGATGAGAGGCTACCACCAGATGGTCCAAAAGCCTGACGTCAATTAAGCTGAGCGCTGTTTTTAAGGTGTTAGTAATATCGATATCCGAGAGGCTTGGTTCAGCGACGCCAGAGGGGTGATTGTGAGTGATTATGACTGCTGCTGCATTATGCGCTAAACAGCGTTGCAGAACCACACGAGGGTGGACGGAGGATGCGTTGACCGTACCAAAAAATAACTCTTCAAATGCCAGCACATGATGTTGATTATCTAAAAACATTACCGCAAATACTTCATTGGGTTTTGCCATTAAGCGTGATTGCACATATTGTTTTACTTGAGCGGGGTTTTGCATTGCATCCTGATGAGTGATCTGCTCTTCAATATAGCGTTGGCTCATTTCCAAACAGGCTTGCAGCTGCACATATTTGGCTCTACCGAGCCCTTTTATCTGACAAAATTCTTTTTCAGTGGCGGCAAACAAATTTTTTAGGTTGCCAAAATGATGAATAATTTCCCGAGATAATTCAATGACATTTTTTCCGGTAGTACCAGTGCGTAAAAAAATCGCTAATAACTCCGAATCAGACAGGCTGCTTGCACCTTTGTTGAGCAATTTTTCTCGCGGTCTTTCGCCTTGCGGCCAACCAATCAGTGATGACATAACAATTCCTTTTGTCGGTTGAATTTCTAATCGGATAATGCTCCTGTATAGGGCTTTTGATTCTGATTTAATCAGAATCCCTACATCGCGATGCAAGCATAAACAACATTCAATATCGAGTCTGTAGGAGATTAACCACAAAAAGAGTGAGAAATGAGAGATTATGTTTGCTATTATGTAGGTAAGTAAGCAATTAGTTCGTCTGCAAGTCCCATCGCTACTCGGTTTTGAGGCGCCACAGGTATATGCGAGTCTTACATAATAATCAAATAAAAAAATTGAGGCCATTGGTTTGTCAAAAATACTAACAAGAACCTCATCGACCAACATACTGCTGGGTATTACTGGAGGAATAGCGGCTTATAAGGCGGCCGATCTGGTACGGCGACTGAAAGAACACTTGTTTGATGTTCGCGTCGTGATGACGGAGTCTGCGAGCCATTTTATTACCCCTATGACGATGCAGGCCGTTTCCGGTCATCCCGTCCACCACCAATTATTTGATTGCCAGGCGGAAGCGGCTATGGGGCATATTGAACTTGCCAAGTGGGCCGATATTATTTTGATCGCTCCGGCGACGGCTAATAGCCTGTCAAAAATAGCTCTTGGTTTGGCCGATGATTTGTTATCCACCCTTATATTGGCGAGCAAAGCACAAATGTTTGTTGCCCCGGCGATGAATCAGCAAATGTGGGCAAATCAAGCTATAGTTAATCATGTTGAATTGTTAACAAAACGTAACATTCGACTGATTGGTCCAGAACTAGGAGAGCAGGCTTGCGGCGATGTAGGACTCGGTAGAATGTCAGAGCCGATGCAAATTGTCGAAGTGCTTTTACATTGGTTAAAAAAAAGCGATCCTTCAAAAATAAATAAATCACCTAAGGAAGCCGCAGTCAAACTAGCGGGTAAAAGGATATTAATTACGGCAGGACCGACTTTGGAAGCGATCGACCCGGTTCGGTTTATCTCCAATCATAGCTCGGGCAAAATGGGCTATGCACTGGCTAAAGCTGCTCAGGCTGCGGGCGCAAAAGTGACTTTAGTTTCCGGGCCAGTGAGCCTTTGTGCCCCTGATGGTGTGGATCTCGAACCCGTGGTAAGTGCAGTCGAAATGTTTAACAAGGTAAAAGTACATGTTAACCGCTGCGATGTATTTATTGGTTGTGCGGCGGTTGCTGACTATTCACCTGTTAAGGTTGCAGCGCAAAAAATAAAAAAGAATGATGAAAAAATGCAACTTTCTTTAATAAGAAATCCAGACATCCTGGCTTGGGTTGGTGCTCAAAATAATAGACCCTTCGTCGTTGGTTTTGCGGCCGAAAGTCAGAACTTAAAAGAATTTGCCAGAAAAAAATTACTCAACAAAAAATTAGATTTAATTTGTGCCAATGATATCAGTCAAAAAGGCAAGGGGTTTAACAGTGAAAAAAATGAAATTCTAATATTGGATAAAAATCATCAGGCCATTAAATTACCATTTGCCAATAAAACAGATATTGCAGCTAAAATCTTAGAGGTGATTAGCCAGTATTTATAAATTAATCCAATCGTTACCAAAATATTTTTGTGGTTAAGTCAACCAAAAGAACTACCAGTTCGGAGAAAATTAGTGAAAATCGAAGTCAAAAAAGAAACAAAAGTCAAAGTCCCTAAATTAGAAACTAAGACTTTATTGTCTTATTCTTTACCCTATTTGGTGTTGTGTGTATTAACCATTATTTTTGTGGCAATTGTGCAGTATTATTTAGTGGTCCTTCAACCGGCCAAAGACCGAAATTCAATTTTTGTTAATGTCACGATGACTTCTTATATGGAGCTGGTGCTAGGTCGATTGGATTCGATCGGTGAGTCGACTAGGACGGTATTGAGTGATCCTCGTCTGACTGAGGAAATAAGACAAGCCACGCCAAAGCAAATGAGTACTATTGAAAATCGACTAAAGAACCGACTTCCTCTAGTTGACGGTGTTAGAATTTTAGACGCATCAACCCATGAGATAGATGCAAATTCGGTTCCCTCAATAACCAATGTGACTTTACAGTTAATCAGAAATCTGCAATCTAAAAATCAGGTGATGCATGAGGCCATTAATGCGGGAGCTAAAGATCAGCATATCGCAGTATTGTTAAGAATTACTAACACCGACAAAATTGCATTGATTGGTGTCAGTTTTGACATATTTGACAAGGCGCTTCCTAAGGATAGATTAGTGCCAGGTTATTATGAATTTTTACAGAGTTTTGCCAATCAGAATTTGATTATTACGAGTATTGGTGAAAAAATTTATAAGGTGGGTGAACCACTTGGTATCGCCCGGCTTCCTTCGACTCAATGGCGGATCGCCTTTTGGCCCGCGACGCCTGAAAATTTCGATTCCGAGTTCGAACTGTTGATCTTTTTTGGTGGTTTATTGCTGGTCTTATCTTTTGTTGCGATTGGCGGATTTTTCGGTCTACAAAATTTACAAACCAAAGTTCGTAGTGATGCTTCAAGTTTTTTGCGTTGGCTGATTGATAACTCAAAATCCAACCAACCCTTGGCAATGCTTGATTTTGAATTACAGATATTTTCTGACATGTCACAAACTCTATCCCGAGAAGGCTTTGCTCTTGGTGTGAAGACGGAGAACAGCACGGCGGTAAAACCTGTTAAGCAGAATGTAAAGGCAATTGAGGAAGATTCTGGATCTTTAATTGCGGCGTTGGAAGATAAGTCTTCTGCACTGGAAGTGATCAAAGGAAATAACACCAGTGAAGCGGATGAGCTGTCAGAATCAATATTTAGAGCTTACGATATACGGGGTATCGTCGGCAAAACACTTAGCGTAAGCATTGTAAAAGAAATTGGCCGGGCAATCGGCAGCGAGGCTTTCGAGCGTGGCGAACAACGAGTAGTGGTTGCCCGTGATGGGCGTTTGTCGGGGCCTTCTTTGATGGAAGCTTTAATTGACGGATTGGTTGAAAGTGGCAGAGATGTCATCGACATAGGCGAAATGCCAACACCATTGTTATATTTTGCAACTCATTATCTGGATTCAAGTAGCGGAGTCGTATTGACCGGTAGCCATAATCCTAAAGACTACAATGGGCTGAAAATCGTGATCGGCGGGCATACCTTATCGGGTGATGATATCCTCTCACTAAAAAAACGTATTGATACTGGCAATATGGTTAAAGGGAAGGGCAGTCGAGAATCCAATTCCATTATGCAAGATTATATTAGCCAGGTAACTAGCGATGTTGCTTTGACTCAACCACTCAAAGTTGCGGTTGACTGTGGTAATGGTGTTGCTGGTAAAGTGGCACCTCAATTATTACAGGCGCTTGGCTGTGAAGTGATTGGGTTGTATTGCAAGGTCGATGGTAATTTCCCCAATCATCACCCGGATCCCAGTAAGCCGGAAAATTTGCGAGAGCTAATTGACCTAGTTAAATCAGAAAATGCTGATATTGGACTAGCCTTTGACGGCGATGGTGATCGCCTTGGAGTGATCGATTCTGATGGGAATATCATTTGGCCCGATCGCCAAATGATGCTTTATTCGATGGATGTGCTATCTCGAAACCCCGGCGCTGATATTATTTATGATGTTAAATGCTCAAAACACTTAGCGAAAGTTATTTCCTCTAACGGTGGACATCCCATAATGTGGAAAACGGGTCATTCACTAATAAAAGCCAAGATGCATGAAACTGGCGCGCTGTTAGCGGGTGAGTGTAGTGGTCATATATTCTTTAAGGAGCGATGGTTTGGCTTTGATGATGCACTTTATACCGCCGCGAGGTTATTGGAGATATTATCAGCCGATACACGAAAGTCAGTGGATGTGTTCGCCTCCTTGCCTAATAGTATTGCTACCCCGGAAATTAATGTCCCCATTGCTGACAGTAAAAAGCATCAGTTTGTTGATCGGCTGACCAAGCAGGGGATTTTTGGAAACGGTAAAATAATTGATATCGATGGAGTCAGAGTTGAGTTTCCCGACGGTTGGGGATTGGTGCGAGCGTCTAATACTACGCCTAATCTGGTGATCCGTTTTGAAGGAGAGAGTGAGCAAATTATTGATAAGATGAAGCAATTATTTAAGCAGCAAATGCTAATGATTGATAATAGCTTAAATTTGGATTTCTAAGGATTATTCTAGATTAATCGTTAGTTTTGTAACATGTAGGATCAGTTACTTAAGGGTTATACCAATGACAGAAAAAAAGAAAAATAGAAAACAGGATATCTTACAGAATCTGGCTTACATGTTGGAAAAAGAGCTGTCTGAACGGATCACAACGGCCCGTTTAGCAAAGCAGGTTGGTGTTTCGGAAGCCGCCTTATATCGCCATTTTCCGAGTAAGGCGCGTATGTACGAGTCTTTGCTTGATTTTAGCGAAGAAAATATTTTTAGTCGGATAAATTCAATCGCATCGGGACCGCAAGGTGTGCTTGAAAAAAGTAATATGATTTGTCAGTTGGTAATGGGTTTTAGTCAAAAAAATCCAGGCATAAGCCGATTACTTACCGGAGAGGTTTTGCTCGGTGAAACTCAAAGATTAAAAGACAGAATTTCGCAATTTTTTGACCGAATTGAATTGCAAATCAAACAAATTCACCGTGATCAAGCCATCATTGATAAAACATCAAGTATTGACTCAGCGGCCATAGCTAAACTGTTAACCTCGGTTGTCGAGGGACGGGTCCAACAATTTGTACGTTCCAAGTTTAAAATTGAACCGCTCGATCAATGGGAGGTTCAATGGCGGCTGATCACTTCGGGAATAACGGCGCTTGGGTCGTAAAATAAAAATTACAATGCTTTGTGATGCGTTAATTATAGATTTAAGAATCTAATCGGTTTTTTAAATATTCTAGGTAATTTTTTCGTATTGCTTTTACTTGGGGAGTCTTACAAAATTCTACTCCCTGCTCTTTTGCAGAGCAGGATACTTCCAGTACAATTAAGGTTTTATTGCCCGCTGTTGGAATGCGAGAGAATGATATGGCTATATCTGAATCTTTGGTAGGACGGCTAGTGAGAATCAAACTATTAGTGATAATTTCAATCTTGCCGGTTGCATTGTCTCTGGCGTAGATTTGAGCGAGTTGCCACGCTCTATTACACGCCTGATCATCAGGGCAATCAAAAATAACGGGTTCTTCATCTTTTTTATCGCGGGCATCTTTTCGTAAAGCGATACGCACACTTTCTAATTCTTTATATCGAATAATATCTCGCTCAAAACTTTTCTCAACCCGGACCTTTTCCTTCTCGAGTACTGCAGTATTAACGCGGTTACTCGCAATTTGATCGAGAGTTGATTGAATATCATCGATTATGGTTTTCGCCACCCTCTGACCAAGACGTTCGTAAGTTGCTGCTTGTTGTTGTTGGTCTTCAAGCTGTAGATTTAACAAACCTTCTTTGGCGTGCTGGATCCTGATGCGTTGCTCTAATGCTAGCAACTGGGAATCTCTATTGCGTATAATATCGCCAATTGAATTAAATTGTCTGAGTAGATCAGCATCACGGTGTCGCTGCTTGGTTTCTTCGATTTCTTTATTTTTTTCTTCTATTCTTCTTAATCGATCTTCGTTTATTTCTGCTAGCGTTTTGGTGGGGGTAACGTGTTTAATTAACTTTCCAGATTCGCTAATAACATCGTATCCAAGCAATTCCATTTTTCGGTTTATCTTGTCTTTGATTTCAACTTGGCCATCTTCGTTTTTATATCGATAGAAGTTTTTGGCCATGACGATCTGCCCGGTACAGAGTAAAATTAAACCGATTATTATCCAACGTTTATTCATAAGTTATGTGTCTTCAACGACCTTAATGGTTATTTGATACGCCATACTGCTGTCGATAGGTGTTTATTGCTGAGGCAAAAGCCTGCATATTAGCCTGACCTTCGATATAATGATGCAAATCATCCAAATTAATAATAGCATAAACTGGCAACTTGTATTCTTTGATGATTTCCTGAATGGCAGAAAGCTCACTGGTACCTTTTTCTTGGCGGTCCAGAGCAATCAATACGCCAGCGGGTACTGCGCCTGCCGTGTTGATTAAATCAATGGATTCACGGATAGCCGTGCCTGCGGTAATCACATCGTCTACGATCAGTACTTTTCCGCTCAAAGGTGCGCCCACCAGATTACCCCCTTCACCATGATCTTTGGCCTCTTTTCGATTATAGCAAAAAGGTACACTGCGACCATGTTTTCGGGCTAAAGAGATGGCTGTGGTGCAGCCTAAAGGGATCCCTTTATAGGCCGGGCCAAATAGCATATCAAAATCTGCACCTGCATAAATCAATGTATCTGCGTAGCAATCCCCTAACAGCGCGAGATCCTGACCCTGATTAAAAAAACCGGCATTGAAAAAATAGGGGCTGGTTCTTCCTGATTTAAGCGTAAACTCACCAAATTTTAAAGCCTGGCGGCTGATGGCAAGTTCAATAAAAGTTTGTTTGGTTTGTGGCATTCTATTTGAAAACATTAATCTCGGTATCTTTGAGTTTACCGTGATTATGTCATTGGATAAATAGTTGCAAACAAAATCTAACAAGAAAAATTATTTAATGTGACTAAATGCTTATATTTGAGGAGATATTACCTAGGATTGATCATTTTCAGAGTGCTTTGGTGGCAGACATTTATAATTTTAGCTGAATAGTTACGCCAAAACAGGCATAATTTCAGCCAAATTTTGACTTCCAAAATGACCAAAATATGAAAACACTCGATAAAATGGATAGCGACATTCTCTCGGTGCTATATATGAACGCCGATATAACCAACAAGGATCTGGCTGAAAAAATCAATATTGCCCCATCAACTTGTCAGGAAAGAGTTAAACGACTAAAAAATCAAGGGATTGTCATTGGATATCAATGTGAGCTAAATTTGGCTGAATTTTCTGGTCATATTGAGGCAATGGCAGCGGTCAAGATGGTCAAACATACAGAAGATCTGGCCGATAAGTTACGAGATGATTTACTTGAGCTACCTGAGGTGATTCAAATCTTTCATATGGGTGGGGAAAATGACTTTAATGTTCATCTGGCCGTTTATGATACTTCTCATTTGAGAACGCTTATTTTTAGGGAATTTACGTCACGAAGTGAAATTCAAAATGTTGAAACATCACTGGTTTTTGAGCATCGACGGAGTAAGGTTTTACCCATGATTAAACCTAGAAAAATCAGTTGAAGTGGTAGAAGGTTCAATCTATTGAGTGATTACATTTTATTATTACGTTTAGCTTTTAGAATTAAACTTGCCAAAAATTTTTGATTCGTTTTGTCTGATTCTACACGGAGTCGATTTTTCAGAATGTCCAATTCTTCAACTTGAAAATGATAGTCAATTTTTTTCAAACTGGCGAGTGACATTTTTCTATCATTTAAGTCTGTAGAATTTCCCACTATTGATAGCAATTGTTTTTTCACTTTGTCATCTGAACTTGATGTATTACCAAGCAATGCGATTAACCGATGTTTTGTTTTAGAGTTAGTCTCTGCCTTTAGCTGGGTAACAAATTGAGTACTATATTGAACATTGTAGGGTATTTTTTCTAGTCCGATTAATGAAGCTTGTACAATATTGTCATTTGAGTCATTTAATCCACTCATTAATATTGAAATTCCTTGTTCATCTATTCCTTCACCAAGCCCGCCAATCGACTTCAAGAGTGAAGCGTAAAGCATCCCCTCTGCCATATTCGCCTGTTGATATATAAATTCCTTAAGCTCAAGACTCTGTATAGGTGAGCTGAAATTTCGTCTTTTAGCCATCAAGCCGATGGCTCTAACCAATAGTAACGAATTTTCTGAGTAGTGACCGGACTGAGTCATTTCCAATACATGATTCTTCAAAATGTCTAGGCTCTCAGAATCTAATCCAGCGGACGTGCTAAGTAATGCCATGATCGCTTTATAGGTAATTTTTTTAGATGGAGAGTTGATGACTATTTTTGTTAGAGTGCTAACAGATCCCGTACTATCAATGCGGTCGAGTGCCCAAAAAATTTTACCGATTAGACTTAGCTCAATAGAGTTGTCTGCTAAATACTCTTCAAGAAATGGCCATATATCTTTTTTGCTCTGCATTAATTTTAAGAATTGTGGTTTGTTATCTATCATAGATGATAATTGTTCTATCATGGCGGCTAATTCTTTATTTGCCGTTTGTCTATCAATTTTTCGATTTTTTTCAAAGCTAGGCCAAGAAGAAATTTGAGATCCTAGTGAGTGAAAATAATGTTGCGGTGGGAGTGATAAATTTGGATCTGAAATAACGAAAACAGTCGCTTTTGCATCAACATAGCTTTTTTTCGATATTCGTATTTTGATTGATTCAAAACCTTGGCTAGAATAATAAAAACAATCACGTTGCTTTGATTCTAACTGAATAGATGTCACGCTTTTTTTCACTGTAAGAGGATTGTCAGCGTTCAAGTAGCCCGAGTTAGTCTTTGTTAAAATGCCCTTTCGTTCTGATTGATTTATGTCGCTTTGATAAAAGCCATTTCCATTTCTATAGCGATAACTTCCAGGTGTATCTGTATATTGAAATAAATCGTAGTAGGCTAGGTAATCATTAACCGTTGCTTGGTCTTTTTCGGTGCTCTCTAGCTTTAAAAATTCTCCAGTTTTGGCGTTCGTATGAATCATAAATGGATGGTTGTATCTTTTTCCAAAGGGCAAAACGGATCCACTTTCTTTGACAAAATTTGGAAGTATCATCATGATGTAAGATCGTACGTTTACCTCATGAATTATTTGATTCTGATCTAAAAATTGAATTGGAGTATCGACTTCTTTTACATGAAGCGTCAAATCTAATTGCGTTTTTTGGTTTTGTTTTTTATCTCCAAAATTAACGGCTAAATCTAGCTTTTGTTCCAAATGATAGGAAGAGTAACACTTGTTTTTTGAGTCAGCGTTTACTAGATCGGATGTCCCTGCAGTTAATATTAGCAAGCTCATCAGTAGACAGTTTTTTATTCTCATATGTAAAATACTCATAATGGTTACCTTACTAAACAGTTCGTGTAATATGTTTGTTAAACCCCAATTGTTTTATTTTCGTAAAACTCAAAGGGCTCAATGTTAACATCTCATTTCAAACCTCTTTTGTTTGAACAACTAAGAGGCTATTTTACGATTAGATATCTATTACTTGGGCAGAAATTTCACCATTGAAAAGAGTGATAGGTTTTGGTAGTTCTAAGAGATAGCCTGATGAATAAAGAGTTTTCTCTCGCCTGACAATTTTCATAAAGTCATCACTAAAGAAGTTGAGGCTTCTGTATTTGACAAATGCAACGACATCCCCTTTAAGTGCTTTAAGATCAAAAGTAAGACTTGAATGAACATCAAAATTTATTTGTGGACGTAATGCGATCGCTGGTTCGACCGCTTTAAATTCTGCACCTGAATCAAAAGTTAAACGTTTACTAATAATTTCGATAGTTCCTTCAACGCCCGGCTTAGCGATACCCAAATTTAGTTCAGCGGTTAATACCGCACTTATTGCCATTTTAGATTCAAGATCAGCATTTAATCCAAAGCCTTGTTGATTTAAGGAACCCTTTAATGATAAATCACCTTCGACGGAGCCAGTAATCGTAAAAGGAATACCGGCTATTGATGTTGGGATTGAAAATAACTCCTCGTCAAAGTTATCGTTACCGAGATCGACAGTCCCTATATCATTCACTTCATCGACTAGCTCTTGTAGATAAGTATTAAGGTTCTCAGCGGGATTATAA
This sequence comes from uncultured Kangiella sp., assembly GCA_964454125.1. Taxonomy (GTDB): domain Bacteria; phylum Pseudomonadota; class Gammaproteobacteria; order Enterobacterales; family Kangiellaceae. The sequence goes on along the minus strand of CAYVSL010000008.1, from coordinate 53,837 downwards.
CTTTGGTCAATTTCGCTAGTGACAATTTCTCCTCTAGTAGATTCTAAACCGAGCAATGTAAATTTTGCGAGAGAACCATTACCGACCGACACGGGATAGATATTGCCAGCGAGACTGGTTAACTGTTTTGACAGGTATCGCTTATGGGTAAAGCTAGCGCCCACTAATGTAATTTCTTCACCAAATAAATTTAATGATAAACCTGCTTTACCTTCCACGGTCATTCCTGCAACGGGTTTATAATCGACATACGCGTCGCCGCTATAGCTTAGCTTCAATGCTGCTATATCTTCAATTCCAGCAATTTTTATGCTCGAATCGCTGGTGTTATACACTCGACCATTTTCATCTAAATCTAATCCGTCAGTGTCTCTAAAAAAATCAGATGATGTTGTTTCGTCAACGATAAGTTCAACATCAATGGGAGCGAAAGGAGCAAATAGGTCATCCCTCACGTTGAGAAAATGATTGTTCATTATTAATTTCACTTTGTTTTCTACAAGTTCGAACCTTTGAGTATGAATTGCTGTGCCGGGAGCAACTGGAGAAAAGGGGGTACTGACGTCAAACTCGCATCTTTCTAACCGTATTTCTCTGAAATCACCAAATGGTATTGGTGTTCTATTCGAGGCGTCTTTTGGAGCGAATACAGAGTCATCAATGGCTGTCAAACAATAATTATTCCCCTCAATGTCCTTTGATTGAATGATAAATTGTTTTGTCGATACGTCGTATCGCCACAACTTCCTCTTTCCGGGTAGGCCCGGGTTCTCACATTTTTCTGGTACTACATCGTTAACAGAATCAACTGCCAAAAAACCACTGTCAATATCTAGCGCACCCAAAGGTAAGGTAAGGCAAGCATTAGTTAATGTGCCCGCACGCAAAACAGCAAAATTGATTATATCTGTATCTGCAAGTTTAATTGCCCTTAAATCTTGGCTGACTAAAGGTAAATCAAATTCGTAACTTGTGCCGGTATCTACACTGTTTCCATTTTCTATATAGTTAATATTCAATACAAACCGGCCAGACTCGGGGTCTTTGTCTGCGATATCTCTAATACTAGTAGCAAATGCCAGCATTTCGCTCTGTCCTGCCTCAGTGACATAGGCGACTACCGGTACGCTTATTGAAGATCCGCCATTTCTTGCAATTTTAAAAATTGCTTTGTCGTTAATCATGGGATTACCAACATCATCAGAACTTATTAGACCCAGTGCAACCGTGTCACCCTTAGAGGTTAACCAATTCATTGAGAGCTCGATCCTTTCCGATTGATTAAAACTGGTCACGTCGACTTCAATTGATGTCTCGAATATGGGTCTAACGGAGTAACCATTTGCGCCAAAATTGCCCTCTATCTCTAAGTGAGTAAACTCATTTTTTTCTAATAGTTTAGGTGGGTCGATCACTTTGACTAAAACGGAGTCGAGTCGGCTAATTTTCAAGATTTGTTCATCGATGAGAATGGGGCTTAGGGCCAATTCTTCCAACTGCGGTTCTTTGCCAGAAGCTAGAAAATTAATGTCGGCTGAAACAATAACTTGATAGTCGATATCTTGCGCTAGTGCGGGTAGTTTAGTATGAAGAACCGCATGATTTGTTTTTCCATGGTTAATTTCTTCAACAAGAATACTGCCTAGAGATATAGACTCTTCTCCATTGTTAGCGAGATGATCTTGTTTGACCACTTCACCCATCGTATTGCCTTCATCCAATTGAATCACTAAGCTAGTGGGAACCAGCTGAAAAGCAAACGCATATTCGTCAACTTCACTTTCAGCATCAAACTCTATGTCGATAGTAATTAAATCACCTGACTGAAGGTTATCAACGCTCAAACTGATGATCTCTGGATTTTCTATTTCAACATGCCCTTGATACAAATTGAGACTATTTAAGGATATCGACTGGGCTTTTTGAACATAATCTGCGTTGAGTACTAGAATGGTGGTTGTGCTAAACGTATCGGATATACCGCCAATAGTGAGAACTACATCCGTCGTAGTTTTGGAATCGGTGGAGGCAATTTGTTGAACGACGATATTTTGTCCATTGGTTATTGTGCCATTTTCGTTAGTAAATTCTCCGTTGTTAATTGAATAATCACCCCCTGAGATGCTTATAGGTGTCGCAGCGTTAATTCCTGATATTGTAATGCTCTCTGATTGAACGACCGATCCAAGTTCAACATCAATTTGGTCGATGAAGGTGAACGCATCAGGTGTTGTATCCGTTATCGGATCAACGTTACCACCATCATTATCACCTCCGTCATTCCCTCCGCTGCCACCTCCTCCACAGGCAATAGTTGAAAGAAATATTACTAAAGCAAAAAAATTGCCTATCACTGAATTTTTATTGAGTTTGTTCATCGTGTTTTCATCCGTGTTTATATTGATTGGTTGTATCAATATATTCAAATTGATGTAGCCAAACTTAATGTTTAGGTAATTTTTATCTAGTGATTAACTATTGATTGCTAAATAATCAGGAAAAATAGGTTAGAATCAGCCGAATAACGATTTATCAGCAGAAATGGTAATATTTAGTATGATTTATCAATTTAATGATTTTATATTTGATTCCTCAAATTTTTGCGCGTTTAGGAAGGGAAAATCCATCAATATAGAGCCGCTTGTTTTTGATTTAGCTATCTATTTACTTAAGAATAGAGAGCGATTGGTGACAAGAGATGAGATATTTGAGAATGTATGGAAGGGTAAATCTGTTTTAGATTCCACATTGAGCAACCATATCAAAACTCTACGCTCTGCGATAGATGACGATGGAAAAAATCAATTACTGATCAAAACGGTTCGCGCTCGTGGTTATCAATTTGTAGCTAAGGTGAAAACGGCTCAATCTAACCTATCATCTTCAACGAGTTCGTTGGGGAAATCTAAACGTTTTTACATAGTTACAAGTGCCATATTGATTTTTTTGATAGGTTCTGGCTATTTTTTAAAGCAGTATTTGAATGAGCAGCCTGAAAGCCATCAGATAATCGAAGAGCCGAGTAAATCGATAGCTGTTCTAGCATTTAAAGATATGAGTTTAAAGCAAAATCAAGGGTATTTTGCTGAAGGTATCAGTGAAGAAATACTCAACTTATTAGCGAAAATAAAAAACCTTAAAGTCATTAGTCGAACCTCCTCTTTTTCATACAAAGGCAAAGAAAAAGATATAACGATTATTGGAAAAGAACTCAATGTTAGCTATTTAATTGAGGGAAGTGTGAGAAAACAAGGTGATTCACTGAGAATTACTGTTCAATTGATTGATGCAAAAGATGGCTCTCACATTTGGTCCGAAGTCTACAACAAGAAAATGCCAGATATCTTTGCATTACAAGATGAGATAGCAAATGTCGTATCTAAAAGGCTAAAAATGACCTTGCTGAAAGGAGAGGTTCTCAAAGTTGCTCAAACCGTTCCCGCTGCTTATGTACTTTATTTGGAAGCTAATGCAGTGTTTTCGCAACATACGAGCGAAGCGACCCGCAGCGCTAAGACGCTGGTTAATCAATCAATAGAGATAGATGCTAGTTATGCACCAGCATGGAATTTACTTAGCAATATTCATTACAGAGAAACAGCCAATTTGAGTTTGATTGGTTCGAAACAAGGGTACCAAAAACAAAGAGCGACGGCTGAAAAAGCAATAGAGTTAGATCGTTCCTATGCATCCGCTTATGCCTCACTTGCAAGGATCGATATTCATGAATGGAAGCATGAAGCCGCAATTATCAATATCAATCAGTCTCTAACACTTGGGGCTGGAAACCCAAACTTAATCGCCGCGGCAAGTGACATTAAATTCTGGGCAGGTTATTTAGAAGAAAGTATACAACTGATTAATCAGGCTATTCAAATCGATCCTCTGACATATATAAACTATTACAATAGTGCGATAGGTCTTTTTGTGTCAAAACAATACACACAAGCTCTCGAAGCTATCGACAAATACATCCTTTATCAACCAACGTCAGAAGTTGCGCGCGCTTACCGTGCTTTTATTTTACTTGAACTGAATCAACATGAGAAAGCCGATCAAGTCTCTCAATTTGAGAAAAACGGATACTGGAAATTTTATTCTCAGTCTAAAACACTTTTTGCAAAGGGTAAAAAAATAGAGTCGGATATCGCTTTGAATGAATTTATTAGTCAATACGCCGACTCTGATCCAAGCACCATTGCTGATATATATGCTTTCCGAAAAGATAAAGCCAATACCTACAAATGGTTAGACAAAGCGATTAAAATTCAGGATGACTATCTTATAGAAACGATTCAATATCCATCGTTTGCATTTCTTTATCAAGATCAACGTTGGCTCGATATTTTAGGCTCAATGAACCTATTTGAAGAGCATTGGTTATTTAAGGCGATAGAAAACGAATAGACAATAAATAACGATAAGGAGCATTGATCATCACTAAAAAATAGCCTCCTCATCGGCAAGGTGGCAACAGCATTTTTAGTGACACCATGCACACTCTGGTTTAGCACTCTTTTCACCACTTCAGCGGATTATTCTAGTTTAACGAATACCAAAATCTTCCGATTTTTTCATGTAATGCTTGTTGACTGGCATGTAGCGCCCCGGCATTTGGAAAATAATCATACCAAGAAGTGCGACTAAAATTAAAAGCCGTGGGCGCCGGGATCACCGTCAGACCTGTTTTTTCAAACTCCAATCGTGCGCGCTGCATATGGTTTGCGTGGGTGACTAACAAAATTTCACTGATCTTATTTTGCTGTAATATTTTGGCCGAAAAAAGTGCTTTTTGAGCGGTATTTTTACTTTCGAATTCAATCCATTTTGGCGCTATATTAAAGGCAGATAACATTGTTTGGTTCATTAATACCGCTTCCGCGGTCGCTTCACCAAAAATACTGCCGCCGGAAAGTAAAATTGGCAGGTTGGTTTTACGATGCAACCAAGCAGCGTATTGAATACGTTGCAAGGTGGCTGCGCTAACGGTATCTATGTCGCCATACTCCGGTGCCAAGTTAATTCGTCCACCAGAAAGGACCACTATCGCCAAATTTTGCCGCGCTTGACTAGTGTAAGTTTTTACTTGACTTTGAGTTAGCGCCTGTTCTGTTTGTAGGCTGTGGTTGAGAGCATCGGAAACGCTTGGCAATGCGAGTAAGTACAAACTAAACAGCGAAATTACGAACAAGCTTAAGGCGATTTTTTTATTTCGTTTTAGTTGTAGATAGCCTGCAATCGCTAACACCAGATTGAGTCCTGGCGGAAATAAAATAATTTCAATCAATCGATTGGTGATGATTTCGAAATCCATATTATTTTTCTTATTATCTTAGGTCCTACGATGGTATCACGATTATTTTGGGATTTATTCAGAATTATATTTTATTAAGTCCAAGAAAACCAAGGCAAACCAAAACGGAGTAATCTATGGAGAGGTCATGACAAATAAGGAGGCGTTGTAGCTACAGGTGATTAATTTGGTCAGCTAACTCTTTTGGATTTAACTTCGTTTTACCGGGAATAATCGACTTAAATGGTCAGACTCAATTTAATTAGCTGCGTTTTCTAGAGCAGACAAGTGCCTGAATATTTCGTTGCTGGCATTTTCCATGGCTCTAAGAGATTCTTGTGCATCGGCTGCATTGTCTGCTTTAGCGGCTAACATCGCCTCTATGCCAGCGGCATGAACTCGTTTATGAGGCTCTTCAATCGCTGCGTAGGCATTGTGACTGGCGTATTGTTTACCATCGCCCTGATAATACCATTGTCCCAATCGGCAATCGGTGTGTTTGGAAAAATCATCAATGCTTTTATTAGAATTTTCGAATAATTTTGAATAGACTTCTGCCTTCCAGACAATGTGGTCCAGCTTAACGGTTTGAATAAAAGCGCGTAGAGCCGATTTCTTAATAACATCACGCATATCTTTGGATGATTCTAGAATATGTTGATATGAACTCCCTAACGAGCTATTTTGTTCAGCTATTGTCGTGGTATATTCACATAATTGACTAATTTGAGTGGCGGCCATCTCGGAATCACTGTCTATCGTGTCAATTAAGCTACCGATTTCACTGGTGGCATTACCCGTATTTTGAGCTAAAGAGCGAACTTCATCAGCGACCACTGCAAAACCACGTCCTTGATCGCCGGCTCTGGCGGCCTCGATTGCTGCATTTAACGCCAGTAGATTAGTTTGATCGGATATATTAGCGATGACACTGACAAAACTGGCAATACTGTCGGAGACCTCTCGTAAAGAACCCATTTTTTCACTACTTTCAATGGCACGCTGACCGATCTCCTCAACGGTGGAAGATATACTGCCCAAAACGGTGGTTGATTGGGTGAATACTTCATTTAAGTTGCTCATCTCATTGTCTTTTTCGATAATACTGTTAGCCAGTTCAGCCACTGATTCTCGAATATCCGATACACTAATCATAGAATCTAAAAGCATCAGCATCATTTGTTTTGTTTCAGTGAGGCGCTGGTCTTTAGCTATAAGTTGCTGATTTAAATCAGATATTTCTGTTTGAGATGATTCCAGAGATTGTTGAGACTGCTGCAATTGGTCAGCTAATTGACTACTTTTGGTCTCTAACTCTTCAATTTGTTGTTTATTGCCGAAAAACATGGTTCAGACTACCTTTATATTATTGGATTTCACTCTGGTTGCTGCTTAATTGATAAAGCAATGACAAGCTAACCAAAAAGATTGAATCTAAAAAACAGGTTACGTTTTATAAATGTAGCAGAGGATTCGGGAAAATGCGGGAATAATTAAGATTATTCCCTCAAGCAAGTTATTAATTAGGTCATAGGGATTGGACTTGGGCGGTTTTACCTAACCTCCACTCGGCATAATTGAAAAGATGGTGTTGACCAGCCACTTTTTATCCTGAGTTGAAGTTACTTGATTCTTTTTACTTTAACACTTGCGTTAAGTCCGTCGACTTTGGCATTGAAAGAATTAAATATGCCACGAGAAATAGTGACCATCGGGTTGATCATTTTTTTGTACCCTGACCTGTTACTGGTTACTTTCCATATCTGGCCATTTTCAAGTTTAAGTTTCATTCCTTTTTTCCACTGGGTGAATGTGCCTATAAGACGAGACTGGATCGATTCTAACTCTTGTTCGATTTTGACTTGGCCAAAAGAATTCGCTACGGGCGCTTTTTTTGACAAGGTGTCTGATTTTGGTGTGGTATTGACTAATTCCTCAGTTGTGTCAAGAGGCGTTGTTTTTGTTACGGCTCTTCTATTCATTGTCGCGGAAGTCGTTGCTGGAGAGGCTGTCTTAGCAGTTTGTGCGGGCGTCAATTGGTTATATTTTATCGCAGAATCATAACAATCTAACCGGTCAGAATTATTTTTTAGTGCGAAACAAGTCAAAATATCCTGTTTAAAATCTGCACTTGCTTTGTCTGCGTAAAATAAACTTACCATTAGAATGGTTGTTCCAATCAATATTTTTTGCATGTTAAATATCTCTACTGCTGTTTAGTTTATGACTTGGATTTTCAAGCCCTATCCTATTGATTTTCTTTGTCTTCATTCTTATCTTCCTGACTCTTATTCCCCATTACCGCAAATATTAGACCTAATTCAAACAGGATCCACATAGGGATCGCCAGTAAAATTTGCGAGATAATATCTGGCGGAGTCAGGAACATGCCAATAACAAACACCCCCACAATGACGTAAGGCCTTTTTTCTTTCAGACTCTCGACAGTGGTCAAGCCGGACCAGATCATTAAAATGGTTGCTATTGGAATTTCAAAGGCAACGCCAAAGGCAAAAAACATTTTTAATACAATATCTAGGTAGCTACTGATATCTGGGGTGACTTGAATTCCTTCTGGGCCCGCTGAGGTAAGAAACGCCCAAGCCATCGGAAAAACCACAAAATAAGCGAAGGCTAAACCACAATAAAATAAAAGAATACTGGAAAATAAAAGCGGGTAGGCAAACCGTTTTTCGTGTCGGTACAATCCCGGTGATATAAAGCCCCATGCTTGGTGTAAAATGTAAGGCATGGCTACAAAAACTGACAATACAGCAGTCATTTTAAAGGGAGTCAAAAAAGGAGAAATAATATTGGTGGCGATCATGTTGGAGCTGTCCGGCAGTTGTTCTAACAAAGGTGCCGAAAGTAACAGGTAAATGTCATTTGCCCAGTAAATTAATCCAATAAATATAGCCACTATCGACATTACCATATGCAACAAACGATCACGCAATTCAAGCAAATGGGAAAGTAGTGGCATGTCTTTTTTTGCGTTCGGCACCGAATTTTGTTCATTCATGGCTTATGTCTTATCATTTTGATGAGATGCGTTATTATCTGGATTTTTCTTGCCGTTGTTGGTTTGAGTTGGTTGATAAGCTTGACTTGGTGTGTCTGATTTTTCTACCTCAATGGAAGACTGTTCATCGGTCACACTGTTTTTTAAAGATTCCGTTTGATTATGAATACTATTGACCGAATGATTGAGTTCCTCCTTTATCGAGTTCAGTCCAGAATTATTTTCAATCTGTTCCTTTTGCGCTAGTAGCTGCTCCTGCAATTCTTTGACTTTTAACTCTCGGTCGATTTCATTTTTGATCGAATCAAAGCCTTGTTTTGCTTTTCCAACCCACAAACCGATCGTGCGAGCAGCCTTGGGAAGACGTTCCGGCCCCAAGACAATCAAAGCAATAATCGCTATTAACGCTAGCTCCCAAAAACTCATTATTAGCTAACCTTTATTTTGTTACTTTGTCATCTTCTTTGATGACCTCGCCTTCAATAATATCGGCATTTTTTTTGTCTTCAAGTGATTCTTCTTCCTTTTTACTGCCATCATTAACGGCTTTCTTGAATCCTTTAAGTGCGCCACCTAAATCATTCCCAATATTTTTTAGGCGTTTTGTGCCAAATAGCAAAATCACGATAACCAAAACAATGAGTAACTGCCAGATACTTGGTCCCATATTAATTCTCTTCTCTCAATAATAAATATCTAAATAAAACTGTTAAACAAAAGGCAAATGCCCGCCACCTAACAAATGTACGTGAATATGGAAGACTTCCTGTCCGCCACCTTTTCCGGTGTTAATTATAGTCCTAAAGCCCCGCTCAAGTCCTTGTTCCTTGGCAAGTTTTGGCAATAATAACATCATTTTACCCATTAATTGCTGATCTTCTGGTAACAATTCGTTCAGCGAGGCAATATGCTTACGTGGAACGATCAGTAAATGTACATCCGCTTTAGGGTAAAGGTCCTTGAAAACAATCACATCTTCGTCTTCATAGACCTTATCGGAAGGTATTTCACCCTTTTCAATTTTACAGAATAAGCAATTAGTCATTGGTTCAAGTCTCTCTCAATCCTCCTTCGCAACCAAGAGTAGATCCTATGAGGGAAGGGGAAGGCTTTATTCCTATTTGGGCCAAGCGGTAAAAGATACCACAAAACTCGCGAATGACAAGCCGATCAATACGTCTTTGATCCAGTCGACCCTGAGCCATTCACCGCTTGAAGATAAACTTGCCAACAATAAGCTCAATCCTAATATTGCCCAGCGGATCCGTTTGCCAGATTGGGTTTGAGACTGTTTAAGTGACTCGATTGATTCAATCAGGGCGTATTGTTGCCCCGATTGTTGACTGCTTGCGTTTAAAAAAGCGCTTATTTTTTCAGGCATATCGGGCAGTTCTTCCAACCATTTGGGTGCTTTTTGCTTCATTTTGTTAAACGCCGCTTTGGGACCATAGGTATCAGCCAGCCACTTTTTGAGAAATGGTTGAGCCGTTTCCCATAAATCCAGTTTGGGATAAAGTTGGCGACCTAAACCTTCAATGTAAAGCAAAGTTTTTTGTAATAATACCAGTTGTGGCTGAACTTCCATTTCAAATCGTCTGGCAGTTTGAAACAACTGCACCAGAAAGTGACCGAAAGAAATTTCATCCAGTGATTTACCAAATATGGGTTCACAAGCGGTTCGGATGGCGGATTCAAATTCTTCGATGGAAACTTTGCTGGAAACCCAACCCGATTGCACATGTAATTCGGCTATCTGGCGATAATCACGATTGAAAAAAGCAACAAAATTTTGCGCCAGATAACGCTTGTCTGACTGGTTTAAGGTGCCCATAATACCGCAATCAATGGCAATATAGCTTGGATCCTTGGGATCACTAATATCGACGAAAATATTGCCGGGATGCATGTCTGCGTGAAAATAGCTATCACGAAATACTTGAGTGAAAAATATTTCGACGCCATAGTGAGCTAGTTTTTTCATATCGACTTTATTTTCGATCAGAGTATCGATTTTGCCGATCGGCACGCCATGAATTTTTTCCTGAACCATGACCCGTTCGCGGCAAAGTTCCCAGTAGACATTGGGTACGTAGAGCAACGTTGAATCTTCAAAATTACGCTTTAACTGAGTGGTGTTGGCGGCTTCAATACGAAGATCCAATTCGTTAAATAGGGTTGTTTGATAATCAGCGACGATTTGTTTGGGATGGATCCGTTGACCAATTTTGGAATAGTCTTCAAACCACTCGGCCAATATTTTAAGTAGTTTAAGGTCCGCCAAAATCTTTTGCTTAATACCAGGACGAATGATTTTGACCACCACTTCATCACCGCTTAATAGTTTGGCGCTGTGGACTTGTGCCACTGACGCGGAAGCGAGCGGAGTCTGCTCAAAAGTATCAAAGATTTTGTCCAATGATGAGCCGAGTTGTTGTTCAACGGTTTTGACCGCTATTTCTTGACAAAATGGTTCAACATTATCTTGCAGCTTGGCTAGGGAGCTGGCTAAATCATCATCCAATAAATCCCGCCGAGTGGATAGCATTTGACCTAACTTAACAAAAATGGGACCCAGTTCTGTTAAAGCGAGATTCAATCGTTCGCCGCGATCCAGCTGATTTTTTTTATTGCCACTTAGCGCAAAAAACTTAAAAAGTAATCCATATTTTGATAGTGGTGTGGGGGCTAAAAATTCATCCAATCCGTAGCGATGCATCACCCGGTTAATCACGAAAGCTCTTCTTAAAATGAATAATCGTTTCATATTGATGTTAGCATATTATCTTAGGTCCGACTTGTCGTTCGGTAATTGGGAAATTGTCAATTGACTTATTTTGGCGCTTAGTCGGTCGGTTCGACTTCGAAGTTGATCCACTTGCCTGAAAAAATGTTGTTGCTCGCTCACGCTTGGCGTGACGCGGGCTTCTTCCTGAATATATTCACTGATATCTTGAGCAACATTTTGAGTTGTTTGTGATATCCAACCTGATAATTTTTCTAGGCCGGTTGCCAAGAGATGCCCAAGAGGATCGCCAAGCACTTGCGCCAGAGGTTCATGCCAGTCGATATTGAGTTTTTGAGCGAAAGATTGAAACTGTTTGGCGGTAGTTATATCGCCAGAAAAATTTATTTCACCTTTGAATATCGAGTCCGCTGAGTGTTCAGCGGCAGCGGCGCCAATAAAAGCATTTAATTTGCCGCTAATGGATGCTGAGATTGTTTGTTCTGATTGCTCGGCAACCAATAGTTCGCCATCGGTAAAACTAAAATAGTAATCCAGATTAAAATCATCAACATGAATATGGATGGTTTTGTTTTCCAATGGGGACAGGTCTTTTTTTGCCTCAATATCTAATCTTAATAGTTGTCGGGCTATTGTTTGAATGGCGGTGGCGGATAATTGATTTAGAGACATAAATATTTAGTACTTAAAACCACGATGCAATGCGACAATGCCGCCGGTGAGATTATGATATTCACAATCTTTAAAATCGGCTTGTTCAAACATATCTTTCAAGGTCTCTTGGTCCGGGTGCATACGAATGGATTCTGCCAGATAACGGTAGCTGTTTTCATCACCGGTGATCCATTTGCCTATTTTAGGTAAAAGATTAAATGAGTAAGCGTCGTAGGCTTTGTTGAATAGTTCGTTGGTTGGCTTAGAAAATTCTAAAACCAATAAACGCCCGCCTGGTTTTAGCACTCGATACATCGAAGCCAGCGCTTTTTGTTTATCAGTCACATTACGTAGCCCAAATGCGATGGTAATACAATCAAATTGATTATCTTCAAAAGGCAGAGCCTCAGCGTTGACCTGAGCAAATTTAATATGGCTGATCAGTCCTTGATCAATCATCCGGTCCCGACCGACTTTTAGCATTGAATCGTTAATGTCGGCTAACACAATTTGCCCGCTTTCACCGACAATAGGCGAAAAAAGAGCCGCTAAGTCACCAGTGCCTCCGGCTAAATCCAGTACGTATCCACCACGGCGAACGCCACTTTTTTCGATGGTAAATCGTTTCCATAATCGATGTACACCCGCTGACATGAGATCATTCATTAAATCATATTTGATTGCCACCGAATCAAAAACATCGGCAACCATACCCTGTTTTTTTTCCAGCGGTACGTCGGTGAATCCAAAATGAGTGGTTTTTTGTTCGGGCATGGTGGGATTTATTGGAAAAATGACGGTTAAGCAGAGTATAACAAGTGTTCGGAGTAGAATCAGCTAAATATGAAACCCATTGTTGTCAATATAGGGTAAAATCGAGCGCGTTAAATAGGATAAATATGAAGGTCGCTCAGAGTGCACTCCATTTACAAAAACAAATCTGATTCACCGCTCGTTATGGGGATCCTCAATATTACACCGGATTCTTTTTCCGATGGCAGTCAATACAATAATGTCGAATTAGCTTATCAACGGGCCCGACAAATGCAGCGAGCGGGAGTGGATATAATTGATATTGGCGGTGAATCTACTCGGCCAGGAGCGGCAGAGATAAGCGCTGAAGATGAAATAGAACGAGTTGTACCGGTTATTCAAAAGGTAAAATCTTTGCAAATTCCTATTTCGATAGATACTAGCAAAGCAAAAGTGATGCAGGCGGCGATTGAGGCGGGAGCGGTTATGATCAATGATGTAAGAGCTCTGCAGGAAGATAATACGCTACAAATGGCCGTTAAATTACAGGTACCTGTGTGTTTAATGCATATGCAAGGTCAACCACGCAATATGCAAAAAACACCAGATTATCAAAATGTAGTGGAAGAAGTCATTGGATTTTTGCATCAAAGGGTCAAAGCATGTGAAAATGCGGGTCTGGATAAAAGTATGATTTGTCTTGATCCTGGGTTTGGTTTTGGTAAGGACTTACAACACAATCTAGAATTGTTAGATCAATTGGACCGTATTGTCGAACTTGGATTGCCTGTATTGGCTGGCTTATCGCGAAAATTCATGTTGGGACAAATTACCGGTCAATCGATAGAACAACGATTACCCGCCAGTCTTGCGGTGGCTCAAATCGCCATGCAAAAAGGTGCTAGGATCATCAGGGTGCACGACGTGGCCGAAACGATTGATGTTCGTCAAGTTTTTATGGCGATGGAAGAGTTAGAATGAATGGCTATGGGCCAGAAAACCGCTAAAACTAATTAATGGTAAAAGGATGTTGTATGTCTAAGAAATATTTTGGAACGGATGGGATCAGAGGCACGGTCGGCGAATATCCGATCACCCCTGAATTTGTCATGAAACTCGGTTGGGCTGCCGGTAAAGTTTTGGGGAAAAAGCCTCGCGATAGGGTCGTGATTGGCAAAGATACCCGGATTTCCGGGTATATGTTTGAATCAGCTCTCGAAGCTGGTATTGCCGCTGCCGGGATGGATGTTCAATTGCTGGGGCCAATGCCTACACCGGGGATCGCATACCTTACCCGGACCTTTCGGGCAGCTGCCGGTATCGTTATTTCGGCTTCACACAACTCTTATTATGATAATGGCATCAAGTTTTTTTCTGCTCAAGGAACCAAGTTAGATGATTCGGTTGAACATGAAATAGAAGCCTATCTAGATAAAGATATGACCACGGTTTCTTCGGAGGATCTCGGTAAAGCCAAGCGGGTTTCTACTGCAGCAGGTCGCTATATCGAATTTTGCAAAGCCAGTATTCCAGCGACTTACACTTTTGAAGGCCTAAAAATAATTATTGACTGCGCCAACGGAGCGGCTTATTCGGTGGGTCCAAAGGTCTTTAGAGAGCTGGGTGCGGATGTACAACCGGTATTTAATCACCCTAACGGACTGAATATAAATGAAAGCTGCGGCGCTACCGATATGGATGCTTTGACCAAATTAGTGGTAGGCAATAAAGCGGATGTAGGTATCGCGTTGGACGGTGATGCTGATCGACTAATGATGGTTGATCACACTGGTGAAGTGATTGATGGTGATGAATTGCTCTATATTATTAGCAAGGGCGCGAAAGATGCTGGTCGATTAGAAGGCGGCGTGGTGGGAACCTTGATGTCTAATCTAGGACTCGAAAAAGCGTTGCAGTCTGAAGGGATCGAGTTTTTGAGAGCCAATGTGGGCGATCGCTATGTGATGGAATTACTCAAGCAAAATAACTGGAACTTTGGCGGCGAGTCTTCGGGTCATTTAATCTGTTTAGACAAAAACACCACAGGTGATGGCATCATTGCCGCTTTGCAGGTATTAGAAGTGATGGTCAAGCAAAATAAATCGTTGGCAGAACTAAAAGAGGGTATGAAAAAATTTCCACAAACGATGGTTAACGTCAAAGTTTCTAAAAGGCAAGAGCCGATGCAAAATGCTACGGTGGCGAGTGCTGTCAAAGAGGTTGAAAGTGAGTTGGCAGATACGGGCCGAGTATTGCTGCGAGCTTCTGGCACTGAGCCTTTAATTCGAGTGATGATTGAAGGTGAAGACGCAACACAGGTCAAACGATTGGCTAATCAGTTGGCGGGTGTTGTAAAAAATAACTTATGAATAAAATTTGTGGTCAATAACTCTCCTCAGCACTTTCCCTTTGGGAGGAGGGTTGGGGAGAAGTCGATTAGAGGAAATATAAATGCTTAATTCGTTGTTAGTAAATGACTATATGGTGTCAGCGATGATCACTTTAAAGCCAGGTGTTGATATAGTTGAAGCAGCACAAACATTACAAGAATATCGATTGTCCGGCGCCGCAGTCGTCGATGATCATAATCGATTAATCGGCTTTCTGTCAGAAAAAGACTGTCTACATACGGTGCTCAGTGCCGTTTATAATCAAGACTACGGCGATCTGGTTGAAGATAGAATGAGTAAAAATATTAAGTCGGTACATCCAACGGATAACATAACGGATATTGCCGAGCGTTTCTTAAAAGATGGTGTCAGAATGTATCCGGTTTTGGACAAAGATGTTCTGGTGGGAATTATTTCTCGACAAAGTGTTTTGAAAGCCTTTTGTGCTATCAGCAAGACCCACCCTAATAAGTAATTAAAGAGTTCACGGTCAGATGCCACAAGTTGAAAAAATTAAACATTATTTCCTTCAATTGCAAGATAAAATTTGCACTGATTTAGAGCAGGCTGATGGAAAAGAAAAATTTATTACGGATGAATGGCATCGTTCTCAAGGTGGCGGTGGTCGAACTCGTGTGATGGGTAATGGCGCGGTCATAGAAAAAGGCGGGGTTAATTTTTCTCATGTGTTTGGGAATTCGATGCCCGCTTCTGCGACGGCAAATCGACCGGAACTTGCTGGTCGAAATTTTCAGGCGATGGGCGTATCGTTGGTGATCCATCCCTCTAATCCTTTTGCGCCTACCTCGCATATGAATGTTCGTTTTTTTATTGCAGAAAAAGAAGGGCATGACCCGGTGTGGTGGTTTGGTGGGGGTTTTGACTTGACACCTTATTATGGCTTTGAGCAAGATTGCATTCATTGGCATCAGATTTCTAAACAAGCCTGCGTACCATTAGGTGAAAAAGCTTACTCCAAATATAAAAAATGGTGTGATGATTATTTTTTTATAAAACATCGCAATGAAGCACGAGGTATTGGTGGATTATTCTTTGATGATTTAAATGAACCGGATTTCGCGACCGCCTTTGAATTTACCCAAAGTGTTGGTAATCACTACACTAAGGGGATCATTCCTATTTTGGAAAAACGTAAAAGTGTTCCTTTTGGGGAAAGGGAAAAAGCCTTTCAAAAAGTTCGCAGAGGTCGTTACGTGGAGTTTAATCTGGTTTACGATCGCGGCACGTTATTTGGTTTACAAACTGGTGGTCGAACGGAGTCCATTTTGATGTCGCTACCTGCGGATGTTGGTTGGGAATATAACCATCAAGTGGAGCCGGGTAGCGAAGAAGCTAAATTAACCGATTATTATTTGAAAGCGAAAGATTGGATCTAGCCTTGTAACCATTTGTTCATAAAAATTATATGGCGCTGAGCGCAGCGAATATTTAATTTATCCCAAGCATCGATTATTGGGCTTCGTTCCTCAGCGCCATATAAACTACAATTTGGATAAAAAACAGGAAAACGTATGTCTCAATTTACCGTAAACAATACCTTCCCTAATACTCGGCCAAGACGAATGCGTGCCAGTGAATTTTCTCGGCGGTTAATGGCAGAAAATAAATTATCGACTGATGATTTAATCTACCCGGTGTTTGTTTTAGAAGGGGCAAATCGAGTAGAAGATATCGCTTCGATGCCTAGTATTCAACGCAAGAGTTTGGATAATTTATTGATCGAACTGGAAGAGGTGGTTGAATTAGGAATTCCTGCTATTGCATTGTTTCCCGTCATTGATGATAAAAAAAAATCACTGTTAGCCGAAGAAGCCTACAATGAAAATGGCTTGGTGCAGCAGACGGTTAGCACTATTAAAGCGAAATTTCCTGACCTTGGTGTGATCACCGATATTGCGCTTGATCCTTACACCAGTCATGGTCAGGATGGCATTATTGATGATTCAGGGTACGTCTTAAATGACACAACGGTGGACATATTGGTCAAACAGGCATTAAGTCACGCGGCGGCTGGTGTTGATATTGTAGCTCCTTCAGACATGATGGATGGTCGTATTGCTGCGATCCGACAGGCGCTTGAAAAAGTGGGATATGTGAATACCAAAATTCTGGCCTATTCAGCCAAGTATGCCTCTGCTTTTTACGGACCGTTTCGTGACGCGGTGGGTTCCGGTGGCAATTTAGGTAAAGCCGATAAAAAAACCTATCAAATGGATCCTGCTAATGGCGATGAAGCCTTTCACGAAATCGCCCTCGATCTTCAAGAAGGTGCCGATATGGTTATGGTCAAACCGGGCATGCCGTATCTGGACGTGATTTATCGGGCCAAGCAAAAATTTAAAGTGCCGGTGATGGCTTATCATGTAAGCGGTGAATTTGCGATGTTAAAAGCCGCTTCTGCCAATGGCTGGATTGACGAGAAAAAATGTGTGCTTGAAGCGATGATGGGCTTTAAAAGAGCTGGGGCAGATGCGGTTTTGACTTATTATGCTAAGGATGTGGCGGGGTGGATTAGAGGATAGTTCATTTTCTATTAGCCTACTTTACTGATTGAACCACTGCTTGTTGTTATTTATGTGTCTAGAGCCTCCAGACTGATGTAATATATCAATACCCGCAATTATAAATTCAACAACAATAAAAAATGAATGACCAGTCAGTCAAAAAATCTTTAAGAATGCCAATTACCAACGTTTATGCGAAAGGTGGTTTTTCGGTTTCGGTAAAAATTGGCAGTGAACTTAATCCGGTTAATCTAGTGCTAGATACTGGTAGCAGCACGTTAGTGGTGACTCCCCAAGCTTATGTGTCAGCAAAGGACAAGTCTTTGCAGGCTACCAGCTATGCCCAAAGTGTGAGCTATGGTATAGGTGGATGGTATGGCTCGGTCGTTAAAACCGACGTGGATATGTTAGCCCATGGTGAGAGTCTGTTTTTAGCTGAAACCCATATATCTATCGCAGAGGTTAGCAAAATGGGTTGTTTTTTAGGAGCCGATGGTATTTTGGGTTTGGCGTTCCATGAACTGAATCAATGTCACAATATTGCCGAATATTTGACGGGTAATAATATCAACCCGGAAGTGACCCATCCATGGCAACCAGACGAATTTAATAAAGACAGCATTAAGGATTTCAAGCATTTCTTAAAATCTTATCCAGAAGAAGATATTAAGCCTTATTTCACCCAGTTAGAAGATAACGGCGTTTCACCCAATAAATTTTCATTTCTTTCAAGACGTTCGAGTATTCACCACCATTCGCCTGAGTTAACAGAGGATCAGCTACAGCAAGATCCACTTAATCAGGGATTATTTGTTCTTGGTGGAGGAGTTGAAGATACCGATCTGTATCATGGTGAATTAAAGCGTATTCGAGTGATTGATGATGTTTATTACAATGTCAGACTGCTCAAAGTGAGAGTCGGTAGTTTTGAACCTTTTGATGTTCCCAAATTGATCGGTAAAGAATTAGAAAGGCATCATTCTAATGCGTTCGTCGATACTGGTGCATCTTTGCTTGTTTTGGATAATGTCGTGTTTAACTACATAATCGATTGCTTTGAAAAAATGAATCCCGAGTTTAAAACAATTTTGGAGCCCTTTTTATCCTTTGAAGGTGTAGAAGAGGGTGTGCCACTTGAAAAGTTAAATTTGGCAGACTGGCCGAAGTTAGAATTTATTTTTGAGGGATCAGTTGATAGTGAAAGTGATGAAGTAAGCTGGTTTTGCCGACCTGATGATTATTGGCAGGTTAATGCACCTGAACATGATCAGGCTTCTTTTAAGATCCTATCTCAATTACCGGGATGGCCTGATCAATCGATTATTGGCTTGCCATTGTTAACCGATTATTATGTGGTATTTGCTCGGTTTGAAAATGAGTTTGGGGATATTAAGTTTGCTCCTGCGAAATAAATTAGTTTGCCGATGAATTTTAAAACGCCAAACATAGTTGCAACGAAAATAATATCTGAAGATAAAGAACTATATTGTAAAGTTTATACCGATCCTGAAATTATGAAATACATAGGCAATCCACTTTCTCAAGAAAGCGTTGAACGAGCCTGGACTGTTAGCGTTGAACAAGAAACTATCACACCAGTTGTCAGAAAAACATGGGCATTAACTGAAATTGGTTCTAATAAATCGATTGGTATTGCTGCTTTTGGGTTGGAAAACAAAGAAGATAAAATAGCGACTATCGGATGCATGTTTGTTCTGGATGCTCATGGAAAGGGGTATGCGACGGAGGTATTACGTAAAGTGACTGAATTGGCTTTTGAAGAATATGGCGTTAATAAATTAACCAGTTATTCTGTGTTTGCCAATAAAGCTTCCTATAAGCTTATGGTAAGGCTGGGTTATGGCTATAAAGAAGTCCTTACAGATCAGGACGAAATTAAGGCTGGATATTATTGGTTTTTCACTAAACGAGAATGGTTGAATTTCTTAAAAACAAATAAAAATAGATCATTGATGATTAGAGCCATTAATGAAAGTGACCCATTTAATTTGGGGAACAATAAATGAGCAAGACGGGTAGTCTAGTCTGCGTGGGTACGGGAATGATGTTGGGAGCGCATATTACTCCTAGATCTCGCAGTTATATCGAAAATGCTGATGTGGTGTTTGTTGCTGTATCCGATGGTATTGTTGAAAAATGGATAGAGGAGATGAATCCCGATGTGAGAAGTCTGCAGGTTTATTATCAGGAAGGAAAGTCTCGACAAATCACATATCAGCAAATGCAAGAGGCCATGATGGCAGAAGTGCGCAAAGGTAAAAAAGTTTGTGGTGCATTTTATGGACATCCGGGGGTCTTTGCTCTTGCACCGCACAAATCTATCAAGCAAGCTAGAGAGGAAGGGTTCGATGCTCATATGGAGCCTGGGATATCGGCAGAGGATTGTCTTTTTGCTGACCTAGGAATAGACCCTGGTCAAAAGGGTTGCATTCAATATGAAGCGAGTCAGCTGATGTTTTATCATCGAAAAATTGATCCCAGCGTTTATTTAATACTGTGGCAAGTTGGTATCGCTGGTGATCAGAGTTTTACCAAGTTTTCAACGGGTGAAGAATATAGAAGGTTGCTTGTTGAATTATTAGCTAAAGAATACCCGATAGAGCATGAGGTTATCTTGTATGAAGCGGCAACTCTACCAATCCAAGACGTTCGTATTGAGTGCATAAAACTAAAGGAATTGGAGCAGGCAATAATAAACTTACATACAACCGTTGTCATTCCGCCAGCAGAAGAGTGGAAACCAAACTTGGAAATGCGTAAAAAATTAACAGAATTGTCTCTCGACTCGAAAAGATAATGGCATTTTCACGAAAAATTGTTATAGTTCAATGATTAATAATAATTTTAATTCAAAGCTAACGGAGAAAATCATGTCCAAGGTAATTCAATTTTTAGAAAGAATCGCTTCAACCTCAACTCTTGTCGACGATGATACTTGGAAAAAGGAGCTTTCTAACATGAATATTGAGTCTGAGCTCAAATTAGCCTTTCAAAATAAAGATCAACTCGCTATCGAAAAATATTTAGGGACAGATACCAATTTGATGTGCGTCTTATTACCCGCGGAAGAAGAACCTTCAGAAGATGAGCCAGCAGAAGATAAGCCAAGTAAAGATAACGAGATCAGAAAAATAGGCTAGTTAAAAATTGAAACACGTATTACACATCATCGCGCTTATACCACTGTTTATATCCTTTGCTTTCACTAGTATTTGTATCTCTAGTGAAAGCAACTCTATTGAAGAATTAATTGAATTCACTGATAGTTTACGTAGTAGTGAACCGAAGAAATTCTTATCTATGATCAAGAAAATTGATGAAAGGCGAGTCGAATTAACTTCGGAGCAAATGGCATTTTTGAATTATTTTGAAGGTTATGCTAAGACTTATTCAGGTGATCAACAGGGTGCAATAAACAAGTATGTATATGCGCTTGAGAATACCCAAAATAAAGAACTTATATTTAGGTTGTCACTTTCTATGGCAATAACATATTCTATTATGAGAAATTGGACTCAAGGGCTTATTAGTCTTGAAAGAGCGCTATTAATAGAAAGTGAGATTGAGAAGCATGATTTAAGAATTCAAGGTTCACTTGGAGCATCTATATTTTATAATCAGTTGGGTAAATATAAATTGGCTCTTACTTATGTAAAAAAATTGAATGATGAAAATCCGCAGGGAAGGAATCGTTGCATAGGATTTCAGGCCGAACTAGAAGCCAAAGTAAAACTAAACGAAATTAACGCCGACAATCATAAATTTAAGCAAGGCGCGGAGTATTGTTTACAAATCTCGGAACCTCTTATAGCTTATTTCATATATATGCACCAAATACAATCTCTTATTACCGAGGAAAAATATGTTGCGGCTGCCGAACAATTAGATATACACTTGCAGTCTATAGTAGATACAAATTACAAACGCCTTATAGCAGAAGCTTATTCATTGAAAGCAGTGATTTTTCTGAAACTGAGCCAAATAGATTTGGCTAGGAACGATGCGGTAAAAGCTCTTGAATATTCCAAGGGGTCAGAATTTTCTTTGCCAATAGTACAAGCCAATGAGATTCTTTTTGAAATTAATATGGAGAGCAAAAATTTCGAAACTGCCATTAAATACCAAAGGAAACATGCAATAGCTGAAAGAGGTTATCTAGATGACCAGATGTCAAAACAGCTCGCCTATCAAAGCGCGAAAATGGACCTCCTTGCAAAAACTAACCAGATATCCTCGCTGAACCAACTAAACCAAATACTGCAACTTGAACAAAACCTCGCAAAAAAAGCAGCACAAGCTAATCGCTGGATCATCAGCCTGTTAATTCTCAGCGTATCACTGATGGTATTATGGCTTTTCTATATCAAGCGTTCTCAACAACGATTAAAATTCCTAGCAGAATATGACGGTTTAACCCGGATCTGCAATCGAACTCATTTTACCGAAAGTGCTTGTACCATATTAAAAACATTAGCAAAAAACAACTCCATTGTTAGTCTCATCATGTTCGATCTGGATCATTTCAAAAAAGTGAACGATGCTTTTGGTCACCTTACAGGTGATAAAGTTTTGCAACTCGCGGCCCATGCCTGTGCCGGTTGTGTACGTAAAGCGGATATATTTGGACGTATTGGTGGTGAAGAATTTGCCATTATCTTACCGGGTTGCGAAGTCGAGCAAGCCATGAAAATCGCAGAAGACTGTCGTCAAGAACTGAATCAAATTAATCTTAAAGAAAGCGGTTGTTACATCAGCGTCACTGCTAGTTTTGGTGTGACCGAAACTAAATCCAGTGGTTATGAACTTAAAGACCTTCTCGCGCACGCCGATAATGCCATGTATCAGGCTAAACAAGGTGGTCGTAATCGAGTGATCTTTTGGAAACAAGCTATAGTTTAAATTAGAAACATCATCTATATCCGTTCCACCTCAAGATATCTTAACGGTGAACCTCAATTCTATCCGTTAAGCGTAATCGAACCCCCTTGCTCACGAGTGTGTATTCAATTAATATATATTGCATATGCAACATATATTAATTGAATAGGAAATTATCATGGCCCATATAAAACCACTTAATCAATCAGTAACCCCGGAACTCGCTGAAGATTTTGCCATCTTTGAAGAAATCCTCGGGTTTATTCCCAACAGTTTACTGACGATGCAAAGAAAGCCTGAGATGGTGAAAGGTTTTGGGGTCCTTACCAAAGCGGTGATGTCAAAAAGTGGTGAAGTCGATTTAGGTCTAATGCGCCTGATTGCTCATTTTGCTAGTCGCGCGGCGGGTTGCCAATATTGTGAGGCGCACTCCCTAATCGCCGCTAATATCCATGGAATTTCCCAAGAAAAGCTGGATGCCATCTGGGATTATCAGTCTAGCGATTTGTATTCAGGTGCCGAAAGAGTTGCACTCGACTACGCTTTAGCAGCCGGTTCCGTGCCTAACGGCGTCACAACAGAATTAATGGATCGCATGAAAGAGCATTGGAGTGAGAACCAAATAGTTGAAATCTTGGGCGCTGTCTGTTTATATGGATTTTTGAATCGCTGGAATGATTCTATGGCAACCGATCTTGAAGCTTCGCCTGCGGCAATGGGTAAGCGAGTTTTAACTAAAGGTGGATGGGATGGCGGTAAACATTTAAGCTAAATCCTACTTAAGGAATAAAACAATAATGAAAAGACGTGATTTTGTAGCGGCTGCTGGCGCAGCCACTCTTCTTGGAGCTTGTGGCCAAACCAAAGAATGTACAACGGGAAGTGCGAAAACTTCTACACAAACACAAGAAGTCATCAAATGGACTATGGTCACTACTTGGCCTCCAGGATTTCAGGGCTTAGGCACTGGCGCAGAATATCTCGCTGAGCAGATCAATAAACTTAGCAATGGCCGTATTAAAGTTAAAGTCTACGGCGCGGGAGAATTGGTTCCTGCGCTACAAGTCTTCGATGCAGTTTCATCGGGTAGCGTCGAGATGGGTCATGGCGCTTCTTATTATTGGAAAGGTAAATTACCGGCAGCGTCATTTTTTAGCTCGGTGCCCTTTGGACTTAACGCCCAAGAAATGAATAGCTGGTTGCTTAAAGGCGGTGGATTGGAATTGTGGCAGGAGCTTTACGCGCCTTACAATTTGATCCCGATGCCTGGGGGAAATACTGATATCCAGATGGCCGGTTGGTTTAATAAAGAAATTAACAGCATGGAAGATATTAAAGGTTTAAAAATGCGTATTCCGGGGTTGGGTGGTGAGGTGTTAAAAAGAGCTGGCGGTACACCGGAATTAATTGCAGGAGGCGAGATATTTTCAGCACTTGAAATGGGGCGAATTGATGCCGCCGAATTTGTTGGTCCCTACAATGATTTGGCTTTTGGGTTTTATAAAGCCGCTAAATATTACTATTATCCGGGTTGGCAAGAACCAGGAACTGCGCTAGAGGCGACCATCAATAAAGAGGCTATGGAGCAATTACCGAAAGATCTTCAGGATATTGTTCGGTCAGCTTGTTTAGTCGCGAATGCCGATATGCTTGCTGAATTCTCACAAAAAAATAGCGAAGCTCTTAAGAGTTTGGTTAACGACCATTCGGTTGAATTAAAAAAACTACCCGACGATGTACTTAATCGCTTTAAAGAAATTTCTAAAGAGTTGATTGCCGAGCAAGGTCAACATGATGAATTATCAAAACGAATATACCAGTCTTATTTGAACTTCAAAGCGAGCTCATTGGAATGGCGAAAAATTAGTCAGAGCCTGTAGTCCTGTTGATTTTTCCTTTTTGAGAGAATGGATCAAAGCCCCAATCATATGCATCATAAATTTGCCGTTATCGATCAAAAAAAATTAATCAATGGCCATTTTAATTGGGCCCGAAGCGCCTCAAAATATAAATCGAATAATATCAGCAACCCTGACTCGGTAAGGTTTCTGGCAGCCAAGTTTACAAAATTTGGTTAGGCTGTCATTAGTAACGATTATGCGAGTCATGGTTAGTCTAATATTATAGAGGGTTATAAATTCTCCAAAATGTGTTCTGCTTTAGATACTTCAAACTCACCAGAACCTTCAACAAACACATGAGTCACAGTACCATTGTTTATAATTGCTGCAAAACGTTTGCAGCGCTGTCCCATGCCAAATCCAGAACCGTCAAAATCTAAACCTAAAGCTTTAGAGAATTCGCAGTTGCCATCAGCAAGCATCGTCAGCTCTTCAGCGTTACTCGATTTGCCCCATGCGCTCATTACAAATGTGTCATTGACTGACATGCAAACAATACGCTCGACACCTTTTGCTTTGATAGTGTCCGCATTAACCACATAACCGGGTAAATGTGCTTGTGAGCAGGTGGGGGTGAATGCGCCTGGAAGGCCGAAAAGAACACTTTTTCCGCTACTAAATAATTCAGCGGTATTAACTTCACTGGCTTCTCCGCCAACAACGATTTTTACTTTTGCGCTTGGAACTGCATCATTTACTTGAATAGTCATGGTAAATCCTTTGTATTGTATCAATTAGACAGGAAGAATTAATATTTTAAACGCGAATGAGTCTTACTACCAGGGGTTAATCAGTTAATTATCCATGCAATAATAATGGTTATCCAATGCTGCCTTTAATTAGTTGGCGAAGCTCATCGATTTCCATTTGCATTAATTCAACTTGTTCTTCTAACATCGCCAATCGATCGGATTGTGGGTCATCATTGTTTGTTCGAATGATTGGATTGTTTACAAGGGCCAAATCGGGATTTAATGAAGCACTATTGTTGGATTCTTTTTTGTCAGAAAAACAATGGGCGTAACGAGACTCCCGTTTGCCCGGTTCTCTCTCGAGTTTTAGGACGTAACCCGTTTGACTCATTTCGTTCAGCAACGATTCTGTTTCGTGGGAATCTCGAAACTCACACAATCGATTAGTGCGGGTTCTTAATTCTCCGGGAGTTTGTGGACCTCTTAAAAACAGCACACATATAACACCTAATTCTTGAGGGGATAACTGTAATTCACCAAACTCAGTATTGCAAAATCGATGTTTATATTTTTGTACTCGAATGGAGTGTCCGGACTGGTTCATGATGAGCTGCTTTTCGGCTAGTGAATCAAGGGTTTCCTGAACTTCAATTTCAGAAAATGATACAACCGGGTCACGGTTACTTTTTTGATTGCAGGCGTTGGTTAGGGCATTAAGGGACAGAGGGTATTGATCCGGGGTGGTTAAGGATTTTTCGATTAAACATCCGATCACGCGTTGTTGATTTTGAGTTAGTTGGATGTTCATGGTTGGGCCTATTGGTTTTTGTCTTTGGTGGTGATTTTATTCTTTTTTGAGTGAGTTGTCGCCTTTGTTTGAATAACAGACAAAAAGCAAAAGAAAAAGACAAAAACCTTAAGTTGTTTCAAGCTGTTAGGTCGCTACCTGTTTTATCATTTTGTTTTTCTCCGTTAGTCGAATTTTTCAGCTAAAACCAAAATAATCCAACAGATATTACAAAATAGATTCAATCGGCTCTATCTGTTCCATCCCAATATTCTTATCCACCAGTAATGAAAAATCCTCTGCTAGCTTTTCACTTTTCGCCAAAACTGTTTGCCAATAACTAATTCGTGTTTCACTATCAAAATTAGCAAAATCATTTCGATCAGAAATTTTCCCATAAGGGAGTTGTGCAACATGATTGGCAGATGGCGTGATCAAAACTACCCGATCAAAATTATCTGGATTAGCCCGACGATATTTAAGTCCCTTATCAAACCATCCGGGTTTGATTGTAGGAAAAAAATGAGGGTATAAAATCAAACCCTTTTTACCAAAATTGATATCCATATGATAATCAATGATCCCGCCGTCGCGGTATACGCCGGGATCGCTACCATGGATTTTTGAAATACCTCTAAGTACCATCGGAATAGCACCCGACGCCATTAAAACCTGGTGGAGATTCTCTTTACTGAGAGGCAAATAACGAGTGCTTTTATGCTGGTAGTCAAAATAGGGTTGATCAAATTCATTACAACCTTTTTGATTAAAAAATACAAATCGTTGAAAAAAACTATGAAGCAATTTTTTTGAAATGGTATTTAAACTGGCAGCACAAATCAATCCCGCCATTTGCCATTTTTGGTTTTCAGATGCGGTCAATCCTTTCGCCCGAGCAACTACAAAATGGCTCTGGATAATTGGGTTTTCGGCAATTTGTTGAGCGCCATTTTCTCCCAGTACTTTTTCTAGTAAATCATCGGCTTTATCACTAATTTCATCCACATTAGGATCTTGAGTGTAACGGGTATTAGAGTAATTTTTAGCCAACCGTTCGATCGCGGCAACGGGATCGTTTTGTGCAAAACAGGCTAATCGCCAAGAACCGGCAGATGAGCCGATGGTGTGCAATGGTGATTTTCGAGCGGCAAAAAATTCACCAAATAGATATTTGTCCAGACCAAACAGGGTAAACCATTTTGGACCGCCGGAAGCACCGGCCATCGCAATAAACTGATCATTGGATATACCATTACTGCGGATCTCATTTAGCGCTGTCTTACCAGCGTAAACACTAATCGACGATGTCATGGTTAAATCTGAATGGTTACCAAAATTTTAAAATCGATAAGTCAGGTGAGCGCTAATACTGCTTGCATCTATAAAACGGTCACAACTGAGGATTATAAATCCGGCACAAGTGGTGGTAAAATTATTGCCGGAACCATTCACAATGTCGCTGATGCTGACATTTTCAAAGTCGTAGGAAATATTAGTATAGCGGATCCCTAAGGAAGTATTTTGACTGACCAGATAATCATATTGAATAACCGCACCAATGGCGTTTGAAAATCGGTAGACACCGTGCATCTGGAAGTTGTTGCCGTTTTCCTTGTAGTCAAATTTGGGATTATAGTGAAAACTCCCACCGAGTCCAATGCGGTGACGTTTATACATGTAAAAGCCAATAAAGTCGATTTGGGTGGTTCTAAAACTGGCGTAGGCTCTACCGGAGCCATCACCTAATTCACCAGTGACTTCATCGTATAGAAAACCGGCAGCGGTTGAAAAAGCCAAGTTTTCAGCAACTGGAAATTCTGCGCCAAAGGATCCTCTAAAATAACCGCCCGCCTCAATTTTATCTTTAAATACATTATCAAAGGCGGAGCCTGGCGCGATTTGAACAACCTCTATTACGACCCCATTGTAAAAAAAGTCACCGTTTCTTTCATATAACGGGATATTTTCGGTGTTATCGGTGCCCTTATGCAGCGCACCTTCGATGAAATATCGAAACTCATTTTTGAAAATTAGTTTTTCTTTAGTTCGAAAATCTTGTGCAATAATATTATTGCTCAACAAAAGAGAAATAATGATCAATAAACATCGATTAGAAATTAGTTGAATTTTCACGGCTATCCCTATGGTTCCATTGGCTTTTATATACTTGGATGTTATTCTAATCGCGAAAAGAGCATTTGTCACTCAGGATTTTCCCAAGATACTCTTTTAACCTAAATTAATCTGTTGGATCACGAGAAGCAACGCACCTGACTATGCGAAAAAGGGGCTCATCATTAGTAAGGTGACTATGCCATTTTTCACTACGTCATGCACACCGCAGGATAGCACTCTTTCCACAGAACCAACGGATTATTTTAGGTTTAAAGTGTCAAAATTCGACGGATTTCACTTTAAATCGCATTTTATCCTCCAGTCGAAGTGCTGTCAGACTTCCCCCCCAGACACATCCTGTATCGAGGGCATGGATTTGATCGTAAGGGCAGCGACCTTGCAGCGATGCCCAATGTCCAAAAACGATATCTCCGTTATATTGTTTATTTTCCAACTCAAACCAAGGGTATAGGTGAGAATTTTGATCGCCCGGCGTTGATTTTACGCTCAGCTCTAGGTGGCCATGGGCTTGGCAATAACGCATTCTGGTGAGTGCATTAGTAATATATCTCAGCCGTGCCATGCCTTGTAAATCATCTTGCCAATTATCAGGTAGGTTGCCATACATAGACCGATAAAACTGATAGCAACTGGCTGATTGAATTTTATTCGATACTTCGCGCGCATGTTCTAACACTTCATTTTTTGACCATTGAAAGGGTAATCCTGCATGCACCATTAACGTTTGTAATGAACGATCAAAGTGAGCCAGCGGTTGTTTAGTCAACCAGGTGACAATCTCATCTTTTTGCTGTGAATTCAAAATATCATCAAAAGTGTCTTTAGGATTTTTCTCATGGCATTCAAAAGCAACCGCTAGAAAATGAATATCATGGTTGCCCAATACGCATTGAATTTGTTGTTGATGATCAAGTATAAATTGCATGGTAGCGAGAGAATCCGGGCCGCGGTTAATCATATCGCCTGCGAGCCACAATCGATCATTTAACGGATCAAATCGAATTATTTTGAGTAGTTTTCTAAAACTCTGGTAACATCCTTGAATATCGCCAATGGCATAGGTTGCCATAGATAGCATTCTCCAATTGTTATTTTAAGGAAATGTTATACCACCCACAGTAAAGAGATCCGAGGCAATTATGGTGCAGCAAAACCGGTCATATCAGGATAAACTAAAGCAGAAGGATCGTAAACTAGTTATCATTACTGGTGCTAGCTCCGGCTTTGGTTTGGCTTGTGCAAAACAATTTGCCGCCAATGGTTGGTTAGTGCTTGCTGCGGCCAGACGACTTAAAAGACTGACAAAATTACAAAATGAACTCGGTGAAAAGAACTGTCTTATCCAACCATTAGACGTTACCCAAACGGATCCCAGTCATACAGATTCCATTCAAGCATTAATAAAAGTGATTGATTCGCAACAGCTAAAGGTCGATTTGTTGATCAACAATGCTGGATTAGCGCTCGGACTGTCAGCAGCTCACCAAGCAGAATTGTCTGATTGGCAAACGATGATCGATACCAATATCAGTGGCTTAACTAAAATGACTCGCGCCATATTACCTCAAATGGTCGAAAATAAGTCGGGTCATATTATCAATTTAGGTTCCATCGCTGGTAGCTACGCTTATCCGGGGGCGAATGTTTATGGGGCCAGTAAAGCCTTTGTTGAGCAGTTCAGTCTTAACTTGAGGGCGGATTTAGCTGGTACTGGGGTTCGGGTCACCAATATCGAGCCAGGTTTGGCACAAACTGAATTTTCAGAAGTCAGATTTCATGGCGATAAACAGAAGGCCGCTTCTATTTATAGCGAGGTTGAGCCGCTTCTTGCCAAGGATATCGCAGAGAGTATTTTCTGGTGTGCTAACTTGCCTTCACACGTTAATATTAATCGACTCGAAATTATGCCGACTTGTCAGTCTTTTGCTCCTTTAATTGTTTCTAAATAGGCATGATAGCGATTGATTTGGCAGATTTCAGGAACTTTAGTCAAAAATCATCGTCTATTCGAAGATAGCATTTTTCAGAAGTATAGTTGTTAGGCTTATTAAGTGTAGGTTCAGTGAAGCGCGGCATAATGTACAATTTTTCTAATCGCTATTCCATTCACAAAGGTTACTTCAATGAAATTGATCACATCCGTCACTCTGATTTTCATTATCTTGTTGTTTTCGACAGGAAATCTCCAAGCAAAAAAGAAAAAACAATATTTTGATCAAATAGAATTTGATATCAATTTCAAAATTACTCACCCTATTTTAACCGCCAATTTTATCAATAATGCCAATCATGAAATTCTCATGATTGGAGAAAATGACGACAAGCAAAAAGTGATTGCACTATACGTTTTTGATCAAACGCTTAATAATTATGTCCAACACACACTAATGTCTCTACCAAAGGAAACCATAGCCTTCGATCTTTTTACCGACCCATCGGGCGTTGAAAGTATTCTTTTGCTAGATGCAAACGGAATATCAGAACTTAATTTGGAGAAAAAAAGTATTCGTTTGTTGAGCGAAATTAATTCTTTATATCTTGAAAATAACCCTCAATTTGTCGCTAAAAAAGAATTAGTTAAAGATATTAATGGTGATGGACTGGACGATATTATTATTTCCGACTTTAGTAATATTCATTTATTTCTACAACGACAAGACGGTGAGTTTGACCCAATTTCTCTGCCAATCAAGGCCAGTATTGATATGACATTTGAACGGGTGTCTTTTTCAGAAGCGCGTATTTTTAATGTGGACTGCAATTTTGATCAATTGATTGATATTGTTGTTGTTGAACAGAACCAATTGCAGGTATATCAGCAATCTAAAGATGGTCATTTTAGTCCTATAAACAATCGCATTTTATTACCTATGGAGATCAGTGCTTTGCCATGGTGGTCGGTAAAAGGAGCGGATGGTGAGTCCGCGGATCAAAGTGATCTTGAACATCGCATGTTAGAAAATATTGAGGACATTAATGGTGATGGCATTATTGATATTATGGTAAGACACACCAAAAGCAGTGGTGTTTTAGATCGTCAGAATCAGTATGAAATTCATTATGGTTCCAACCAAAATGATGTGCTTGTTTTTGATCAGCAAGCCAATACATTGATCAGTGCAGATGGCACCTTGTCAGGGTTAGAACTTCTTGATATTAATGCCGATGGTCGAAAGGAAATTTTGGTGTCTTCTTTTGATATTGGTGTTAGCCAAATTATTGGTGCATTGTTATCGGGCAGTATTGATCAGGATGTTTATGTGTTTTCTCTAGATGAGGAGGATAAATATAATAAAAAACCATTATTTAGCGAAGAAGTTGATTTAAATTTTAGCCTATCTTCTGGCAGTACCGGTCAGCCAGTGATTTTAATGGCTGATTTAAACGGAGATGGTTTTAAGGAGTTAGTTTTATCGGCAGGTAAAAAGCGATTGGCTATTTACAAAGGCGAGAATGACCCGCATTTATTTGAAACTAGGTATAAACGACATAAACTAACACTTCCGCAAGATGGTTCAATGCTAACCGTGGTCGATCTTAACAATGATAACCAGCAGGAGATCATCGTTCGCTATGGAAAACAGGACGAAAGCAAGCTTCGAAATAAAGTGGTCATATTGTCGACTAAATAATCCTAGAAAAATCAGTTGAAACGCGAGAAATAGCTCCACCCCGCGGGATAGCACTCTTTCCACGACTTCAACTGATTTTTCTAGGATAATGGAAGACTTAGTTTATGGCGTTACTCTGTGTCAAAAAATAGGCAAGTTGTGTTGTAACTTCCTATTTTTGTAGGTAAAACGGTTCTTACTTGGTGATCGTCCAGAGACCCTACTAAAGTAGCCCTATTTCTACCGAGTTTTCTCGGCAATTTACTCTCTATTCATATCGAACATTGCTATAATTGGCTTTAACCTGATTATTTTAGGTTTAATTGAATTCAAAAGTTTATTGATGAACGGTTAAATGCCAAATAGTATTATTCGAGAAAAAGTTAACATCAACCAACTTCAGATTGGTATGTATATCTGCGAGCTGGATCGTCCTTGGCTTGAGACTCCTTACCCATTACAAGGCTTTGTTCTGGAGACAGAAGCTGATATACAGGGTTTACTGAGTCATTGTAAATTTGTTTATATTGATGTACGTCGAAGTACAGAGAATGAACTACATCAAATCAAGGAAGGTTTGCAGCCCCAATTTTCTACAAAAGATCAACAACATATTTATCGGATTAAATATAAAGATAGTCACTCCATGGAGCAAGAGCTGCCACCTGCCAAGGAACAGTTTGAGTCGATGTCGGTTAATACCGAAAACCTGATCAAAAACTTAACCGAAGGTAAAAAGCTTGATTTAGTAAAAATCAAAGAATCCACCAAACAGATGGTTGAGAGCGTTATCCGCAATCCTGATGCCATATTATGGTTAATGCGACTAAAACAGAGCGACAATTATATGTATCAGCATTCTCTCAGATGCTCAATTTTGGCGATAGCTTTTGGCAGGCAATTAGGATTAACTAAAAGGCATCTTAATAATTTGGCGCTCGGCGCGGCGTTAATGGACATAGGTAAACTCAAACTCCCCAAAACTTTGCTTAATCGTCCTGGTAAATTACTCGATGATGAATTTGAAATGATTAGGGATCATGTTCGGTTAAGTCTAGAAATGATCGGTGAAAGTGGACATGACGCCCAAGAGGTGAGTGATATGGTGGCGACTCACCACGAAAGAATGGACGGTAAAGGGTACCCTAAAGGATTAAAAGGAACTGAAATTCCACTATTTGGGCGAATTGCTGCCATTGTCGATTGTTATGATGCAATTTCTTCCACAAGAACTTATGCGGCGGCCTTATCGCCAGGCGAAGCAATCAAAAGACTCTATGAATGGCGAAAAATCGATTTTCACCAAGCGTTGGTAGAAGTCTTTATTCAAGCATTGGGAATTTATCCGGCAGGATCGCTGGTGGAATTGTCTACAGGAGAAGTCGGGGTCGTAATGTCTGAGTACCGTTCGAGACGGTTGCGTCCAAAAATCATGTTGATCCTAGATAGTAATAAATGTCTTAATAAGGAATTTCCAACCATTGATTTATATCAGATCACTGAGACTGAAGATGGTCAAAAAATTAATATACAACAAAGTTTGGAGCCGGGTTCTTTTGGGATTAACCCCGGCGAATTATTTTTGGGGTAGTTTAAATTTTGAATTTTATTATTGAAAATAAGCAACAAAGGCAAAAACTTTACGCTTATTTAACGCCTTATTTGGAACAAGCAAAAAGCAAAAATCATCACATGGCAATATTATTTCTTAAGATCCGCGATCTTAGGCAACTAGAAATTAATATCGGTTACGATGCGTTAGAACTCATATCAAAAAAAATTCAAGCAAGATTACTTTTTTGTATTAAAACCTACGATCTGGTATTACCCATTGCGCTAGATACCTTTGTTGTTATTATTCCAAAAATACTTAATCAAGGTCATATCCAAATGGTTGCCGAGCGAATATCACGGGAAGTCCAAACATCAATTAAAACCAGTCAGGAGTCAGTCAAACTGACTCCCATTATTGGTATTGCTTCCACTGAAACTGCTCAATATAATGAAAAAGAGTTGTATCTCAATGCGTTGATTGCATTTGAAAATGGTAATGAAACGGGCGCTTTTTGTACTAGTTACCAATCAGAATTTAAACAGCAAATGAAAAAAATATGGAACGTCAAAAAAGACATTGATCTGGCGATCCATGACAATCAATTTGAGCTCTATTTTCAACCTAAGATTGACTTGAAACAAATGAAAATCTGCGGCGCTGAAGCACTTATTCGGTGGAACCATCCACAACACGGCATGAGGAGCCCTTTGGACTTTATCCCCATTGCCGAAAAATCGGGTCAAATCCAATTGATCACTGAATGGGTCATTAAATCGGCATTGCAACACTTGTCACAAATTCTAGCTGAAATGCCAGATTTTGTATTGTCCATTAATATTTGTGCTAACGATTTGAACTCTAAAGAACTAGTTTTGTTACTTGAAGATAGTTTATCAATTTGGAATGTTCCTGCAAAAAATCTAGTGATAGAAGTGACCGAGAGCACTATTATGAGGGATGCCAAATCGTCTTTTCAACAGCTCGAAAAAGTCCGAAAAATTGGCGTAGGGATCTCGATTGATGATTTTGGAACCGGTTATTCATCACTAGCTTACTTCAAAAAAATTCCGGCAACCGAACTAAAAATTGATAAATCTTTCGTCGATAATTTATTGGAAAATTCAAATGACCGGCACATTGTTTCATTAATTATCTTTCTGGCAAGGCGATTTGATCTAAAAGTAGTGGCTGAAGGTATTGAGACGAAAGAGATATTGGAAGAAATCCGTCATTTGCAGGCTGATTATGCTCAGGGCTTCTATTTTGCCAAGCCATTAGGCTATCAGGAATTCATAGAATGGTGTAAAACCTTCTAGTACAATCGTTCATAGTCAAACGGGTTTTGCAGCCAAACGGGGACACCGTCCGATCAAGCGTACTTAAGACCTAACCACATTCCTTTGCGTGTTGTTGACGTAATTTCTTTAATTTCGATTTATCCTGCTGACGATTTGCATCAGCCATTTGTCCGCTTAGTTTGACGCAGTTTTTCGTTTTACTGATTGCATTAAAAGGATACATGCTGGAGGTTGAGCCACTAGCAACGGAACCACTTGTCTTCTTCCGCTGATTTTGTTGTGACATACTGGCGCGATAATCATTGCCTTTATCAATTAACGCTTGGTCAACTCTATTTTCAGAGATCATTAAATCTTCGGAAGCTTGAAAGGAAATATATTCGATTTCTGAACTAGGTTTTATTCGGCTCACTACCATCTCATCTTGATCATCAGTCCACTGATAATAAGTTACCTGCTGGCTATTCCCGCCTGAGGCTAGAGCGCTCATATATCGGGATCCTTGTTCAAAAAGATCGGTGGTTGAATAAATAATAACGATGGCGATGGTCAAAACTAGGAAAATGGCTTTTGTCATATCGGTCACTCAGTAAATAAATTAGAAAGAGTGTTGAGTAGTTTAGCATCAATTGAATCGATAAACTGGCGTTCTAGCAAAAATTAGGGTAGTTTGAGCACTCCTATTGAATGCTAATTATAATCCTAGAAAAATCATGAGATTAATCAATAACCTAGCCACTTAAAAAGGCTGTTAATCAGTGACAACTTAAGGGACCATTATGGGTAGTAAAGTTTGGAAAAAATTTGAACAAAGCGATGGATTTCGCAGGCTAAAGTTGAAATTTAAGCAGATTGTTGGCAAAGAGCCGAATTTAAAGATCGATATTCAATTGAACACACAGAAATACCCAAGTTGGACAGTTGTGGCAGATCTCATTAACGAGAATGACATCGTTTATTCTATTGGAATCTGCGATGACATCGCTTTTGATTTAGAAATCATTGAGCAAGAGAATGTACAATTATTTGCTT
The DNA here is from genome assembly GCA_964454125.1 of uncultured Kangiella sp. GTDB lineage: Bacteria > Pseudomonadota > Gammaproteobacteria > Enterobacterales > Kangiellaceae. The sequence goes on along the minus strand of CAYVSL010000008.1, from coordinate 18,546 downwards.
TTGATCCGACACCCTATTCTGTCGATTGGATCAATAAACAAACATTACCATCAGAATTTCAATTTTTCCCTTGGGCTGTTTCCGACAAGAATGGAACATTTTTCTTTTACCCAAGAGTAAAAAAGAATGGCAAAACGTCGGATATTATGTACACGTTCCATAAGCAGGAAGAACAACGCGATGACGGTATCAACGTTGATGCCTTTACACTAGAATCAATTGCTAAAAAATTAGGTCATCAGAAAATAGATGTACTGAAGATGGATATTGAAGGCGCGGAATACGATGTGCTTGAAAATATGTTGAGCACTTCCATGCGACCCAAGTTGCTGTTAATAGAATTCCACCATCGTTTCAAAGGCATTGGAAAAGATAAGACAATCCATATAGTTCGTTTCTTACGCGAAGAAGGCTATTTGGTAGTTGATATATCTGCTACTGGTAGAGAAATTTGTTTTGTGCATAAAAAAGCTATTCCAAACTAATTATTAAAGGTGATAACTAGGTGATCATATTTTTGTAGAGCAAATATAAATGGCCAGAGGATATCTGAAAATAGCAAGGCTACCATGGAAAAGTACCTAGATTATTATTCGCCAGCATGAGAAGATTGCCGCACTGGATTGACGGAATACTCCAAATAATGATAACGCGTGATAACCTACAACAATCGACAAAATCCGCTATTTTTGATGTGGACTTTTATTCAGACCTGATTGAAACCATTCAGGACGGTATTTGTGTACTCAGTTCAGGCCAAATAACACTTGCCAACTGCGCGTTTTGTGACATTCTTGGTCAAGATCGTGAGCAACTAATCGGCCAGGAATTTTCCCAGCATATCGTGTTGGAATACCTTGACCTCTTTGAACATACACTAGATTCGTCGTTTAATACTGAAAAACCTCCTCAAGAGATAGAGTTAGAATTTCAACATTCAACAATGAATCATCGTTGGGTCCAGATAAAAATTAAACCTTTGGTGAGTAAACAAAATGAAGCCTTCAATGTTTTAACTCTCAGAGATATCACTACAAGAAAAAGTCTGGTTAGAGAATTAGAATTATCTGAACAGTATTTCAAAAAAATTGTCGACAAACTACCCAGTATTTATTATCGAACTGACGCTGCCGGTAGACTTACCAAAATTTCTGCCCATAGCTGTGAAATGATGGGCTATACAATGGAGGAGTTGATTGGTCACCCACTGGCTAATTTTTATGCCGATCCGAAGCAAAGGGCTGAAACTCTAGCCAAAATTCTAGCGAACCTTGGCAAACCCATTGAAGTCGAATCATTGCTGCGTAGAAAAAACGGTTCAACATTCTGGGTAGCGACCAGTGCTTATGCACGAACCGATGAAGTCGGTGATTTTTTGGGAATTGAGGGCATGTCAGTCGATATTACCGAAAGAAAAAATATCGAAACCAACTTAAGAGAAATTGCCATTAAAGATCAATTAACTTTGTTAATGAATCGTTTTGGCTTGCAGGATCATATGGAAAAATCATTACTCCGAGCAAAAAGACAGTCCAGCCAAATATCCATTATATTTATCGATTTGGATAAATTCAAATATATCAATGATAGCTATGGTCATCAAGCTGGCGATTATTATTTAATTGAATTTGCTAGAAGACTGCAAAGAAGTTTTAGAGAATCGGATTTAGTCGCTCGAATAGGCGGCGATGAGTTTGTTATTTTGCTGGATGATAATACTTTAAGCGAGTCAATATCAAAACTATTAAATCGATTACAAGATATTATGCAGGAACCATTTGTATTATGTCATCAAAATGTCAGTTTTGCATATAGCTTTGGCAATGCCACTTATCCTAAGCATGGTACCACGGTCTCTGATTTGCTTAACTATGCAGATCAGCAAATGTACCTAGCAAAAAAACAGTTGTAAGTCTTTATGCTAGACTTAAACATCTTTTTCCCTAGAAGGCCACTTTGGGCGTAGCGGGACGCCGCTCCTACCCCAAATATTGTTAATAGACGGACTGTTTCTTTTTCGCAATTCGATAAGAATCCAATATCGCTAGCAACCAACAAATGATCAGTACAGGCCAGATATAGGGAGAAAGTTTTGTTTCAGGATCGACTGGTTGTTTTAATATCAATTGCATCATCAATAGAAAATCAGGGGCTATTTTTCCGGTTCGTATTTTTTCAAAAACAGTCATGATTCTGGCGGCGAAATTGATAATAATAAAATAACTACACACGCTGGCAATCAGACTGAACACCATGCCCGAAATATATTTTTTTAGATAAAAGTGTGCTGCACCGGGAAAAATGGCTGTGGATAATAATACCGCTTTCATGGTTTGGGTCATTGCTTTGGCCTGTTAATGTGCTTGCTCCCAATTATCACCAACGCCAATATCTACAATCAAAGGAACGCTTAGTTCAACGGCATTGGTCATTAATTCTTTAATCACCTTTTGATACTCGCTTACTTTATCTTCAGCCACTTCAAATACTAGTTCATCATGTACTTGCATCACCATGAAACAATCAGGTTTTTTCGTTTCGATCCATTGATGAACATCAATCATGGCAATTTTGATGATATCGGCTGCGCTACCTTGCATTGGAGCATTGATTGCAGTTCTTTCAGCGGCCTGTCGGCGCATGCCATTGCTGGCATTAATTTCCGGCAGGTAAAGGCGACGACCAAACAAGGTTTCTACATAGCCTAACTCTTTGGCTTTTTCTTTGGTGGATTCCATATAGATCCCTACATCGGGGTATCGTGCAAAATAAGTATCGATATAATGGGCCGCTTCATCATTGGTTATATTCAGTTGTTTGGCTAAACCAAAACGTGACATGCCGTAAATCAATCCAAAGTTAACGGCTTTTGCATGTCGTCGTTGCTCCAAGGTAACGTTATTTAAATCGGTATCAAACACTTCTGCAGCGGTGGCGCTATGCACATCCAATCCTTCTGAAAAAGCCTGCAATAAACCGCTATCTTGAGACAAGTGTGCCATGATACGAAGTTCAATTTGAGAATAATCTGCAGCTAGTATTTTATAACCTTCGGGCGCAATAAATGCCTCTCGAATACTCCTTCCTTCGGTTGTTTTTATCGGAATATTTTGTAAGTTAGGATCACTGGAGCTGAGTCTACCAGTTGCAGCTACCGCTTGGTGATAAGAGGTATGTACTCGTCCCGACTTTTCTTGTACTGCAAGAGGAAGCTTATCGGTATAAGTGGATTTAAGTTTGCTTAATCCGCGATATTCCATAATCACTTTTGGTAAAGGATAATCTAATGCTAATTGCACCAGTACTTCTTCTGCGGTGGAGGGTTGCTTCTTAGGGGTTTTCTTTAATATAGGCAATCCCATTTTTTCAAATAAAATTTCTTGCAGTTGTTTGGGTGATGCCAGATTAAAAGGTTGATCGGCAAGTTCATAGGCTTTCTTTTCTAGTTCAATAATTCGTAATCCAAAATCGTGACTTTTTTTGCGTAAAAATTCTGAATCAATTAAAACGCCATGATGTTCTATCTCGGACAATACTGCTACCAAAGGCATTTCAATGTCTTTGAAAATGCCTTTTGGTCCTTCCTGTTTTTCTAGTTCGGGCCATAATACTTGGTGGAGCTGTAAGGTAACATCGGCATCTTCCGCGGCATAAGTGGCGGCGATATCCAGATCAATTTGATCAAAGGTTAGCTGTTTTTTTCCTTTGCCAGCAATCGTTTCAAAACGGATACATTCATGGTCCAAAAACTTTTTTGCCAGAGTATTCATATCATGGCGATTGCCAATGCTGTTCGATACGTATGATTCGAGCATGGTATCAAACTCTAGGCCCTGCAAATCGACACCCACATTTTTGAAGATACTTCGATCGTATTTGATATTTTGGCCAATTTTTTTGATATTCGGATTTTCTAAAATAGGTTTTAATTGCTCTAGCACCCAAGCTTGGTCGAGTTGCTCAGGTGCACCAGGATAGCGATGATTGAGCGGTAAATAAGCGGCGATCCCCGGCTCAGTTGCAAATGATATACCGACTAGTTCAGCAGCAATAATATTCAGCGAAGTGGTTTCAGTATCTAGGGCGAATATTTGGCAACTTGACAAGTTTTTAATCCATTCGGTTAATAGCTTTTTGCTTAAAATTGTTTGGTATTGACTTTGGTCAATGCTTGATTCACTAGTAACAGGTGGTTTTATTTCATTATTACTTTGCTGATCCTTGGCTTCTGATTTTTTGCTGGCTACTGGTAAAGCTGGCTGACCAGCCTTTAGATTTTTGAGCCACGTTCTAAACTCAAATTCTTTATAATAAACTTCCAATAGTTCTTTATCCGGTGATTGCATATGCAGGTCATCCAACGTAAAGGGTAAATCGACGTCTAGTACAATGGTTGCCAGTTGATAAGAGAGGCGTGCATCCGCTTCATGGTTGAGCATTTTATCGGCAAGTTTTTTGGCTCCCCGAATCGGTAAGTCAACAATTTTGTCAAGATTTTGGTAAATTTCATCCACACTACCAATGCCTTGCAATAAGCCTAGCGCGGTTTTTGCACCCACTCCGGCAACTCCCGGAATGTTGTCGACCTTATCACCCATCAATCCCAAATAATCTACGATCAACTCAGGCGGGATGCCAAATTTTTCTTTCACACCTTCGATATCTAAAAACTGATTGGTCATAGTATTAATTAAACTGACATGAGGATTGACCAGTTGTGCCATATCTTTATCGCCGGTCGAAATAATGGTTTCAATACCTTGCTCCGTTGCCATCTGTGAAAGAGTACCAATCACATCATCCGCTTCAACCCCTTCAATCGCATACAATGGAAAACCTAAAGCCCTGATAATATTGTGCACGGGCGCTATTTGTGAACGGAGATCATCAGGCATCGGTGGACGGTTCGCTTTATACTCAGAATAAATATCATTTCGGAAGGTCTTTCCCTTAGCATCAAAAATCACCACAATTCGTTGACTATCGTATTGTTTGCATAGGCTTCGTAGCATATTGATCACACCATATATAGCACCGGTAGGCTGACCTGCCGAATTGCTGAAGCCGGTTTGCGACATTGAATGGTAAGCTCGGAAAAGATAGGAAGAGCCATCGACTAGAATAAGAGGTTGAGATTGTTGTTTTGTCATATTTTGAGTGACCGGAATGGTTTTTGTTGACCCTATGGGACTGAATCGTTATGGTAGTTGTCGCGTAGTTTACCTTAGATTAGCGAGCCGGACCTAAGGATTGTTTTAGTTGATTAATTGAAGGGTTTAATAAAGCTCATTCAAGATAAACTTAAAGTATTTTGTAAGAAAAACATATAACTTATTAAATTTTAAAGAGTATTTAAAAAAAATATATTTCTGTGGATAAAATAGTGCATAAAAATCGGTTAAATAGTCTCGATGGGCTGAACTTTAATCGAACTGTTATTTTTATGGCATATTAATAACAATTAATACAATGACTTATATTGTTTTTACCGCTTTAATCGGTAAGTTGAATAAGCTGTGCATAAGTTATATGCCATTGTGAATAACCTCTTTCTAATATCACAATATCGGCTGAAAGCCGCTAATAACGGGGCTTTTCCTGATTAATGAAATTTCTGCATAATTTTTCCCAGATCATCGGTAAGTCTATCGCTTGGTTAACCTTCTTTATGGTTATTCTTAGCGTGATCAATATTTTAGCTAGTTGGCTATTCAAACTCAGTTGGATATGGTTACAAGAATCTATCACTTGGATGCACGGCGCCAACTTCTTATTGGCAGCCGCTTATACACTCAATCGTGAAGCCCACGTTCGGGTCGATATTTTTTACGCCAAAATGAGCCGTAGGAAGCAAGCTCTAGTCGATTTTGTAGGAACCTTGATTCTTTTACTTCCGACCAGTGTTTTCATCGCTTGGGCCAGTTGGCCCGCTTTATTGTTAAGCTGGCGGGTTGGCGAGATTTCGTCAGAAGCAGGCGGACTTCCTGCAATCTATCTGCTCAAAAGTTTGCTATTAATTATGCCGTTATTGCTTATTCTTGAAGGGATCAATCAGTTAGTAAAATCTGGTTCGATTTTATGGGCTAAATTTTTGGAGGGTCAGCAATAATGGAATGGCTCGCTCTCATGATGTTTATTGGTGTTTGTCTGGTATTGCTTTGCGGTTACCCGGTGGCCTTTTCATTGGCAGGCACCGGCATTTTGTTTGCCATGATTGGCATTCAGATGGAGTTGATCCATCCTGCAATATTAAAAAATGCCGGTTCTCGTTTGTTTGGTATTATTCAAAATCCGACCTTAATAGCCGTACCACTGTTTGTCTTTATGGGCGGTATGTTGGAAAAATCGAAGATTGCCGATAAATTACTAAGCGGAATTGCTCAGATGATGGGAGATCGACCTGCAGGGTTGCCCATATCGGTAGTGTTAGTTGGTGCGCTTCTCGCGGCAAGCACCGGAATTGTAGGAGCGACGGTGGTTACCATGGGGCTAATTTCGCTACCAGTGATGCTAAAAAATGGCTATTCGAGTCGGTTATCTACTGGTGTGATATGTGCCTCAGGTACACTCGGACAAATTATTCCACCTTCGATTGTTTTGGTCTTACTCGGTGATGTGATTGCCAGCGCTAATCGAGATGCCGGCGTGAGCAGCGATCCTATGTCGGTAGGGGATCTATTTGCTGGTGCACTACTTCCCGGTTTTTTGCTGGTCAGTATGTATATCCTGTATTTGCTGATCTCCGCAAAAATCAATCCAGATGATTTTAAACAAAAAGCCATGAGCACCGTAGGATCTTGCTCTAAAACGAGTCAAAGTACTGGTGAAAAATTTTCCATCCGGATGATCTTTGCCCCCATTATGCTTATTTTACTGGTTTTAGGATCAATTCTCGGTGGTGTGGCAACGCCCACTGAAGCGGCAGCTTTAGGCGCTTTTGGTGCGATGGCCCTTGCCATAATGTATAAGGAATTTAGTATAGGTCGTTTAAAAGAAGTTATGCGATCAACGACTCGCACTTCAAGTATGGTCTTTATGATTTTGATTGGCGCATCGATTTTCTCATTAGTATTTCGTGCATTTCATGGTGATGATGCCATTGAGCAGATTTTAATCGATCTTCCCGGCGGATTACCGATGGCAATGCTAGTGGTCATGTTGACGATGTTTGTATTGGGTTTTGTTTTAGATTTCATTGAGATTGTATTTGTGGTTGTACCTTTAACGGCTCCGGCTTTACTCGCGCTAGGTGCTGATCCTGTTTGGTTGGGAATTATGATTGCGGTCAATTTGCAAACTTCTTTTTTAACTCCACCTTTTGGCTTTGCGCTGTTTTATTTGAGAGGGATCGCACCGACCAGTATACCAACTAGTCAGATCTACCGTGGTGTATTACCCTTTATCGTGATCCAGCTAGTTTTATTGTTTGTGATGTCCATGTGGCCCGAAATCATCACTTGGTTACCCACACAGATCTATGGGTGATCTACCCAGTCCAAACGTATTACAAATATTCTAAGATATTTATTGAATTTTATGGAAAGCGGTAAATTCACTGCTATATTTAACAATACCTATCAATAAGTTACTGTAGCGATTCAATCGAGTGAAGTAGGTATCACGGGTATATATCCCCGCACTTGTGAACCGTTTTGTACCATCAAGGGATTGCTGTCTATGGAAGACTCAACAGATTTATCAACAATGAAGCTGGTCAGCCATTATTATTTAACCGCCATTGGCTCAGTGTTTTCTGCTGTAGTTTTGGTCTATTTCAGCTTTGACTGGATAGCATTTGTGGTTTTGTTTTTGGCGATTATTGCTATCCAATTCCAACACATTCAAAATAAGCAATTTCAAATTAAACTGATAAGTGCTCAGCAACAACCGGTGCAGGAAGAGGAGGACTATCATGAAGCCGATGATGCTCTAACATCGGCCCTGCAAGAGATTTTACCGGTATGGAAACACCAGATTGAATCGGCCGTTGGTCAGTCAACCAGTGCTATAGATGGCCTTTCAACCCAGTTTATGTCCATCACTGAAAATATATCATTGGCAATCAATATCACCAATTCTGGCCCCGTCGGAGGTGAACGATTTTCTGCCACCAATAGCGTTCAAAATTCTTCTAATAAAATAAAAGACGAACTGGAAAATTTAAAAGACACCTTGATCAATATCTCAAAACTAGAACAATCCTCGTTAGCCGAAATTAATAACTTGTCTAGCTTTATGGAGCAGTTGACAAAAATGGCCGGAGAAGTTGAAGCGTTGGCCGAACAAACTAACTTACTCGCATTAAATGCTGCCATTGAAGCAGCCCGAGCTGGCGATCAGGGGAGAGGTTTTGCGGTCGTGGCCGATGAGGTCAGAAACCTCGCTAATCAGTCAAAAGGTACCGGTGAAAATATTCGCAAAAAAATTGATATCATCGGTGAAACGGTTAGCTCTATTCTCAAGCAGGCCACTCATTCGGCTAAATCAGAAGAAGCTATGGCCAGCCAAGCAGAAGAAATTATACACGAAGTGATTGTGCAGCATAAACTTACCACTTATACCTTGGCAGAGTCGGATAAATTATTGGTGAACATGAGTCAACAAATCCAGCAGGAAGTTGCTAAGGTCATTGTAGAGTTACAATTTCAGGATCGGGTCAGTCAAAAATTACGCCATGTTGAACAAAGCATTCAGGAGGCGCAAAATATTATTGTCAGTAGTCAAGAATTGGATGCCAAAGGACGAAAACAACAATTCGCTAATTTACCCCACAAGATTCAATCGAGTTATACCATGGAAGAAGAGCATCATGTGCATGGTCAAACTGGTGGTGATGTCCGATCAACCAATAGACAGACCAATGAAGTTGAACTATTTTAGTGGTTGCAAGAGTGAGCAAAAACTGGTTGTAAAGTTCCCCCCTCCCTTGCCGTTACCTTTATAACTTTGTTTGTATTACTTATTGGTTATTGAAACGTATATCTAAACCCTCCTCGAATCGATAAAAATTGCAGTAATTAATATGCCACGTCATCAGGGCTCGGACCAATAGCAGTGCTACTGGCGATAGAAAGGTATTTTAAAATAGCCAGCAATGTCTGTTTGATTCAACTATACTTTTGCAATCACTAACTACCAAGTATTTTGTTAATGAGCGACCAATCTAGAAGGGCGAATGCCCGTTTATCACTAAAACTAAAAGTAAAAATAGCCACTGAGTCGTTTTGTACCCGCACGGTGATGACTCGAGATTTTTCTGATGGCGGACTTTTTATTGTGGATGATGAATTAGCAAAACTGGAAATTGACCACCCATTGACCGTACAGGCAGACGAGGAAATGGCTGACGCACCGATTATCAAAGCTCGGATCGCGTGGACTAATGATAAAGGTGCCGGGATTGAGTATTTGTTGGAATAAAATTCTAAGTTCTAAGAGTTAGGTTTTTTCTTTAGGATTATTTTCTGAGATTGTTTTTAATTTTTCCAATCCCGAAACAAAGCTATCGCCTACTAATGAATCCATTAATAGTGCAAAATAATTACCGATAATAATCGGTTTCACTTCGCCAGTCATTGTCCAACTAACCAAGGTTTTGTTACCCTTAGTTTGATAGGATAATCCTGCCCGATAAAGTGTTGGGTCACCCTCAAAATTTATTTTATAAACCACGCCTTTTTCGATGGACGATTGGGTAAAGGTTAGATTTCCACCACCGCTTTTTCCCTGCCAAGATTGTGATGCGCCGACACCTTGATGAATATCACCAATATTGGTTTGAATAGTCGGGTCGAGCTCTAGCCAAGGTGACCATTTTGGCCAATTTTCCAGATTACTAACATACTCATGGATGACTTCGGTTGAAGCATTAATCTCAATATCACGTTTGATTTCTACCTGATTGGGCAAAATTAAACCGACGACTACAAAAATTGCCAAAATAACACCAAATATTTTTAAGAAAGTTTGCATCTGGATTTCCTTTTTAGTGATAAAAATTGAATTTTAACAAAAGCAAAAAATAATGAATAAATATCATAACATAGGAATCTACGTAATTTGGTCGGTTTGAGGTTAGGGTGGGCGAGACTACTATATTGCGTATGCTTACAGCGATAAATTTCTAGAGTAAAATCCCGCCTAGTGGGTTTTGTGATTTAGTCAGAAGAAGAGCTTTGCTTATTATTCCATTCAGCGATCTTCTTTTTGGCATATTGATAAACATTACTCCAAAATTCATGGAAGGTTGCACCGATAATAATACCAATGATTAGTTCGATCATATTTTTTCTCCTGTTTAACAAATGGACTAATTCGATAGATTGACCCAAGGTTTATCTATCTATTCAATTATTTACAAAGCAAGAACCACGCCAAACAGGTAACCGACTGAAAAAGAAAGGCTTTATTTTTTTAGTAAATGATATTTTTGACCATCAGTGGTGATATTAACCATTATTCTAGGATTATGTTTCAAATCCACACTCTTATTATTCAATCAAATAACGACTGATTATTTTTTGACCTGTTTGGTTACAGAAATAGGTCTATTTGTTTGATTTTTATACAAAAATGAGCTGTAACCAAGATTGACAGTATTTTACTGGTTAAAAAAACCTCAATTTTTCGTTGAAATCTCGTTTCCAAAGGGGTTGAAAAGGTGTAAAATCTGGCGCTTTCTTGACCAATCAGTATTTTCTCGACATTAACCTGTTTAGCTTTGTCGTCTGTTCTGGCGGCGCAAAGGAGTGACTAACAGATATGAGAATTGGCCCTTACTTGCTCGACAATAATTTGTTTCTTGCGCCTATGGCCGGGGTGACAGATTTGCCTTTCCGGCGTCTGTGCAGACGATTGGGAGCGGGAGTCGTGATCAGTGAAATGGTGACTTCTGATCCGTTGTTGCAAAATTCTCGTAAGACTCGACTGAGATTGGCGCATGATTTTGTGGCAAAAAAAGACATCGTAGATAAATCGATTGCGCAGCACCAGTCTGAATCAGGATTACGAGTGGTACAGATTGCTGGTGGTGATGCAGAAATACTAGCGTTGGCCGCGATTAGTAATGAGCAACGAGGCGCTCAGGTCATTGATATTAATATGGGTTGCCCGGCAAAAAAGGTTTGTAAAAAGGCGGCAGGATCAGCGTTATTAAAAGATCCTAGATTGGTCGATGAAATATTGAATGCCGTTGTTTCAGCGGTTGATATTCCCGTCACTCTTAAAATAAGAACGGGCTGGGATAAAGACAGTAAAAATGCTCTACAAATTGCCAAGTTAGCTGAAGAGGCTGGTATTCAATCGTTGGCTGTTCATGGAAGGACACGAGCTTGCAAATATAATGGAGAGGCAGAACATGAAACGGTTGCTCTGGTGAAGCAGTCGGTAAAAATACCGGTCATCGCCAATGGTGATATCAATACGCCCGAACAAGCCAAACAGGTATTAGATTTCACTAATGCAGATGGTTTAATGATTGGAAGAGCCGCGCAAGGTCGACCCTGGATTTTTAGAGAAATTAGTTATTTCCTAGAGCACAACTGCCATTTGCCAACAATCGAAATAGCTGAAGTAAGACAAATACTGATGCAACATATCACGGCATTACATGAGTTTTATGGGGAACGTCAAGGTGTACGTATCGCAAGAAAACATACTTCTTGGTATTTGGTGAGAACTGGCATGACTAATCTGCAAACGGCCAAAGATTTTAAAAAGGAATTTAATTATTTATTGTCGGCTGATGAGCAGCTAAAAGCATTGTCCGATTATTTTGAACAATAACAAGTAAGGCCACCTAAAAAAGGTAACCTACTAACTTTATTTTAAGGCAAACAAAATGAACCTAGATAGTCTCAATTTTGATGGTATGGACCATTCTTCAGCGAACAATGAGCTGAAAGAAAACCAAGCATTTAATTCCAAACAACAAAATTTTACATTGAGGGAAAGTGTTGAGCTAGCCATGAAAAATTATTTTGCTCAGTTAGATAACGAACAACCAACCGATATTTATGAATTAGTATTAGCTGAAGTCGAAGCACCTTTGATGGAAGCGGTCATGGCTTACACTCAAGGCAATCAAACCAAAGCCTCAAAGGTGTTAGGATTAAACCGGGGTACGCTAAGGAAAAAACTGAAGACTTACGGATTAAATTAGTACTAGTATAAGTTTGTATAAACGGGCTGTTGCCCGTTTTGTTGTTTGTAGGCTGCTTAAAAAATCCTAGTAGATTTTCTAACCAATTAATGGTGGATTTTGGAGGTTAGTCGAAGAGTTATGTTTTTTATTTTTTTATAAAGAGATCATTATGAGTTCCATTCGTAGTATAAAAAGAGCCTTGATCAGTGTTTCAGATAAAACAGGCATACTTGAGTTTGCCAAGGCATTAGTAAAAAAAAATATCGAGATATTATCCACCGGCGGCACGGCTAAATTATTGATGGAAAATAAAATTCCAGTTACTGAAGTATCTAGTTATACCGGTTTCCCAGAAATGATGGATGGTCGAATTAAAACCCTTCATCCCAAAATTCATGGCGGCATTTTAGCTAGACGCGGCATTGATGAAGCGATTATGCAACAACATGATATTCAGGCTATCGATCTTTTAGTGGTTAACCTTTATCCCTTTGAAGCAACCATTGCTAAAAATGATTGTTTATTAACCGACGCGATTGAAAATATTGATATTGGTGGTCCTACGATGTTGCGAGCTGCAGCTAAAAACCATAACGATGTGGTTGTGGTTGTTGAGCCTTCAGATTATACAATGGTTATTTCTCAACTGGATGAGCAGCAAGGTACTGATTATGAACTACGTTATCATCTGGCTTGGAAAACATTTGCTCACACCGCTAAATACGATGCGGCTATTTCGAATTATCTGGGTAAACGAATTGATCATCTAGACTCACCACAAGAATTTCCAGAAAGTTATTCAGTTCAATTTAAAAAAGCACAAACCATGCGTTATGGTGAAAATCCTCATCAAGCGGCTGCCTTTTATGTTGAAGCTAATCCCTGTGAAGCTTCTGTTTCAACGGCGACACAATTGCAAGGTAAAGAACTCTCGTTTAACAACGTGGCGGATACTGATGCGGCACTCGAATGCGTTAAACAATTTGACGCTCCCGCTTGTGTTATTGTCAAACATGCCAATCCTTGTGGGGTAGCCGTTGCCGATAATATCCTAACCGCATATGATCGAGCTTTTAAAACCGATCCCACTTCTTCATTCGGTGGTATTATCGCATTCAACCGCGAACTCGATCCTGAAACCGCTAAATCAATTATTGAACGACAATTTGTAGAAGTGATCATAGCCCCCAGCATTTCTGAAAGAGCAAAGGTTGTTGTGTCAGAAAAGAAAAATGTTCGATTATTGGTCTGTGGACAATGGGCGGAATCAAGGCCTGCATGGGATTTCAAAAAAGTAAATGGTGGTTTATTAGTACAAGATCGTGATTTAGGAGTGATCACCGAAGGTGAACTCAAAATCGTTTCCAAAGTGCAGCCGACTGCCGAGCAAATCAAAGACTTACTATTCTGCTGGAAAGTCGCAAAAAGTGTTAAGTCTAATGCAATCGTCTATGCAAACAAAGAACAAACGATTGGCGTTGGTGCTGGACAAATGAGTCGCGTATATAGTGCCAAGGTTGCCGGTATAAAAGCGGCAGATGAAGGATTAGACGTGAATGGGTGCGTTATGGCATCTGATGCTTTTTTTCCATTTAGAGACGGCATTGATGCTGCTGCTAAAGCGGGCATTGGCGCGATAATTCAACCGGGCGGTTCGATGCGCGATCAAGAAGTGATCGATGCGGCAGATGAGCATGGCATGGCGATGGTCTTTACCGGTATGCGTCATTTTAAACATTAGTTGCCCGGCTAAATGAAGAAAACAAAAAACAAAAAATAAGCAGAGAAAAAAATATGAATATACTTATCATTGGCGGCGGCGGTCGCGAACATGCACTTGCATGGAAAGCCGCTCAATCAAGTCAGGTTTGCAAAGTATTTGTTGCACCGGGAAATGCCGGTACCGCGCAAGAGAGCAAATTAGAAAACATCGCGATTGGTGCAGAGGATATTGATGCTTTACTGCAATTTGCAAAAGATAATCAGATTGCACTTACAATTGTTGGCCCCGAAGCGCCATTATGTTTGGGTATTGTCGATCAATTTTCAGCCGCTGAATTAAAGTGCTTTGGTCCCAGTCAGAACGCTGCGCAATTAGAAGGTTCGAAAGCCTTTACTAAAGATTTTCTTGCCAGAAATAATATTCCTACTGCGGCCTATGGTAATTTTACAGAGATCAAGCTAGCAAAAGAATACGTGCAAAAAGTCGGTACGCCCATCGTTGTCAAAGCTGATGGATTAGCCGCTGGTAAAGGTGTGATCATTGCGGAAAATGAAGAGCAAGCGTTTGACGCGATTGATGATATGTTAGCGGGTAATAAATTCGGTGACGCTGGACATCGAGTGGTGGTTGAAGAATTTTTGGTTGGTGAAGAAGCCAGTTTTATCGTAATGGTCGATGGTAAAAATATTTTGCCGCTTGCTACTTCGCAAGATCATAAAGCGCGCGATAATGGTGATAAAGGACCGAATACCGGTGGGATGGGAGCTTATTCGCCTGCCGCAGTGGTGACGGATGAAATGCACAACGCCATTATGCAACAAGTGATTATTCCAACAGTAGAAGGTATGGCCAAAGAGGGTAATCCTTATACTGGTTTCTTGTATGCGGGTATTATGATTTCGCCAGAAGGGATCCCTAAGGTACTCGAATACAACTGCCGTTTCGGTGATCCAGAAACCCAACCGATCATGTCTCGACTAAAATCAGATATTAATGAATTATGTTTGGCTGCCATAGATAAAAAACTGGACCAAGCGAGCGTAGAATGGGATGAACGCTTTGCAGTGGGTATCGTAATGGCCGCCGGTGGCTATCCCGACAGTTATGCTAAAGGCACTGTCATTTCTGGATTGGACTCAACGATCGAAAATAGTAAAGTGTTTCATGCGGGCACTCAAATGAAAGGTGATGAGGTCGTTACCGCAGGAGGCAGAGTGCTTTGCGTTGTCGCTCTGGCTGATTCGGTGACGGCTGCTCAATCTTTAGCTTATGATCGAGTTAAAACAATTGATTGGCAAGATGTTTATTATCGTGATGATATTGGTCATAGGGCAATCGCTAGAGAGAGGGGATAGATTATTAAATGTCTACCGTGGACTATTTACGAACTTTTCCCCCTTCCTACTAAAAAAATTCGACCAATATAACTGACAAATACAGTTTCTTACATTTTCCTGTTTGCCTTTTGCTGCCTAAAGCTTGACTATCTGAACGGATAATGACTATAAATCTCAATATAATCAGTAAAACTTAATAATCAAATAAAAAATAGGTGGGACTAATGGAACGAAGAGACTTCATTAAACTAACCGGTGCGGGTGTTGGTGGGCTTATTTTGCCTATCACCGGTAATATGGTATCTGCAGCTCAACTGCTCGATAGGCCGATGGACGTATCGATAAAAAAACAACTAGCCAATGTAGCGCTTAATGCCGCTAAAAGTGCCGGGGCAAGTTATGCGGATGCTCGAATCGGGCGTTATTTAAATCAGTTTATTACCACTCGTGAAAAAGTGGTGAATAACGTGGTGAATACAGAATCTGCTGGAATTGGTATCCGAGTGATTGTTAATGGCACTTGGGGATTTGCCTCGACTTCTAAAATGACTCCAGACAGTATCGCCAAAACAGCCCGTCAGGCAGTCTCCATTGCCAAAGCCAATTCAAAGTTTCAAACTGAACCGGTTCGATTAGCGCCGTTAAAAGGTGTTGGAGACGTCAGTTGGAAAACCCCGATTGTCAAAAATGCCTTTGAGATCCCAATCAAAGAAAAAGCCGATATGCTTTTAGAAGTTAATAATGCGGCAATGAGCAACGGGGCAAGTTATATTACCTCTATTTTCTTCTTGGTTAATGAGCAAAAATATTTTGCCTCCACTGATGGTTCCTATATTGATCAAGATATTCATCGCCTTTGGGCTCCCTTCTTTGCAAGCGCTGTAGGTAAAAGCGGTTTCAAACAGCGTACTGGCTTGGGGAATCCCGTCGGAATGGGATTTGAGTATCTTGACGGTAAAAAAGAAGATAAGATTATCGTTGATGGTGCCAATATTGGCTACAACAATTCTTATGACATGCTTGAAGATGCTACCAACGCAGGAAAGGAATTACAGAAAAAACTAACGGCCAAATCAGTCAAACCTGGAAAATATGATCTGGTATTAGATCCCGCCCACTTAATGCTAACCATTCATGAATCGGTCGGCCATCCGTTGGAATTGGACCGAGTGCTTGGTTATGAGGCTAACTTTGCCGGGACCAGTTTTGCGACCTTAGATAAATGGAAAAGTAAGAAATTCCAGTATGGTTCGGATATCGTTAATTTATTTGCCGATAAAGTTCAACCATACTCTTTGGGGCTTGTAGGCTATGACGACGAAGGTGTCAAAACCAAGCAGTGGGACTTAGTTAAAGATGGGGCGCTGGTTAATTATCAGGCCATTCGAGATCAGGTCCATATGATTGATCAGGATGAATCTCATGGTTGTTGCTATTCGCAAAGTTGGCGAGATGTGCAGTTTCAGCGCATGCCTAATGTATCATTAAAGCCTAATCAAAAAGAAGACCTAACCGCCAATGACCTCATAAAAGGCGTTGAAAAAGGTATCTATATTGCTGGACGTGGCTCTTTTTCGATTGATCAACAGCGATATAACTTTCAATTTGGTGGACAGCTATTTTTTGAAATCAAAAATGGCAAAATCGTTGATCAAATTGAAGATGTTGCTTATCAATCTAATACTCAAGATTTTTGGAACTCGTGTGTCCAGCTGGCAGGTCAATCAGACTACCGAGTCGGCGGGACTTTCTTTGACGGTAAAGGCCAACCTCCGCAATCTAGTGCGGTATCTCATGGTTGCCCAACAACCCGATTTAACAACATCAAGGTGCTAAATACTAAACGTAAAGTTTAGATGGATATTTAGGATTAAAATGAAAAGAATAAGCGAGGTAAATCATGTCAATCGTAACTGAAAAAGAAGCGAAAAAAATATTAAGGAAAGCCCTGTCTTTCTCTAAAGCAGATGAATGTGAATGTAATTTAAATGGACAATTGACGGGCAATATTCGATACGCGAGAAACACCGTCACCACCGCTGGTGAAGTCAGTGACTTAACCTTAGCCGTGCAATCGACTTATGGAATGAAAATGGGGGTAGCCACCATCAATGAATTTGATGATGCCTCTTTGGAAAAAGTAGTACGACGCGCTGAAGAATTGGCAAAATTAGCACCGGATAATCCGGAATTAATGGCCAATTTAAAACCACAAAAATATGCCAAAATGAGTACTTATTTTGACACTACGGCTCAGGTAACTCCCACATATCGTGCTAAAGCCGCCGATGATGGAATTACTCCGTCAAAGGCAAAAAAATTAGTTGCTAGCGGCTTTTTAACCGACAGTTACACTATGTCGGCTATTATGAATAGTAATGGATTATTTGCTTACAATGTTGCAACCGACGTTAGTTTTTCCGCCACCATTAGAACTGAGGATGGTAAAGGGTCTGGTTGGGTGACTCGCGATTATTCTGATGTGACTAAAATGAATACCGCTGAAGCTTCTCAAATTGCGATAAAAAAATCATTGGGCTCGGTAGATGCTAAAGAATTAGAACCGGGTAAATATACGGTCATTTTGGAACCTGCGGCAGGTGTTGGGTTGCTTGGTCGATTGTTTAATAATATGGGACAGAGAGCAGCGGATGAAGGTCGGAGTTTCTTAAGTTATCAAGCAAAAGAGGGTGAAAAAGATGCCCCAAAGAACAAGTTAGGCGAAAAAATGTTTGATGATCGGGTTAACATTTACTCAGATCCTCTCCATTCGGAAGTGCCAACTGCAACCTTTGCGGGGGACGGAGCGCCAGTTAAAAAAACCTATTGGATTAAAAATGGTAAAATTGAGAACTTTCAAAATTCACGTTATTGGGCAGATAAAACCGGCTCTAAATATAATCCGACAGCAAGTGGAAGCAATCAATGGTTAATGAGTGGTGGTAATGAAAGTTTGGAAGAAATGATCAAGAATACTCGCCGTGGAATTTTAGTCACTCGTCTTTGGTATATCAGACAGCTGGACCCACAAACACTGCTCTATACTGGGCTGACTCGTGATGGGACTTTCTATATTGAAAATGGAAAAATAAAACATCCCGTTAAAAATTTCCGTTTTAACGAAAGCCCTATAGTGATGTTGAACAACATTGAGGCGCTTGGTAAACCGGTACGGATCAATGGAAATATGGTGCCACCGATGAAAATTAGAGATTTCACTTTCAGTAGTTTATCGGATGCTGTTTAATCTCTGTATTTAGTCATAAATGGTATATAGCGATGGCGCATTATCCTAAAATAATCAGTTGGATCCTCGGGATAGCGCTATTTCTCGTGATTCAGCT
>CAYVSL010000007.1:0-82409 GCA_964454125.1 uncultured Kangiella sp. | reverse complement strand
TTACTCGGACGGGACTTTAACCCGCTAGATAAAATGCCGGTAACGGCGTACGACATGACTCCTCCTTTGGTTAAATGTTCAGGCCTTCACCGTGTCCCAACCATTACGATGGGCGTTTGGCTACTATGCCTTCGGCTGACTTCTGCTTAATCACGATGAGGATTTCTCCCAATCGCGCTATCGGTTCCCATCATATTCGCTCTCTTTGACTGATGGATGTCAAAGAGCCGAGACACGTTTAAACCAGAGCCTTATTGGTTACTGACCGATCGCTTGTTAAGCAGAGCTCCCCAGATAAGAGCATTCACTTTCACTACACAGCTGCATCATTTACGGTGGCCGTTAGTTCACGTGGTTTCGTCTTCTGGTGCAAACTCACCTTCAGCCTACGCCTCATATGATGTTCTTGTTCATCAGCTCGTAGTTTTGCTAGCGGCTTCCTCCGGACAACGCCTCGCGGATATGCCCTTGCCATTTGCTAGTAGTTGTCGTTTAATACAATCATTAAACGGTGAACCTCCTACAGAGGACTTTCACCTCATTAGTTAATGCCCATGCTGGGCGTACACCAAAACCGGCAATCGAAGGCGCGAAAAGATGCGCCTCGCTTGCGGTTAACGTTAGAAAAAACAATAATGTTTAACATGGAGAAAAAACATGTCAAATATACCAACTGATATTGGTCGAAACTTGAGTAAAAGTATTGATGCATTTTGCCCTTTTAGTATTGGCAAAAACCGATCTCAGAATCACTGCGCCCATTATGTTTCTCATATTATGGGTTATGAGTTTACAGGGCCAACCTGTAAAAACTTTACTTGGGCAGATAAGCAAAAACCCGCTAAAGGAGCAACAATAAGAGTAGATGATTTATTCAAGCGATCTCTGAATGTTGATCTTTTAGCAAATAAGCCAGCAGAACTTACTGAGTGCCTGATTTTTGTTACACTTGATTCAAATGTGAAAAAAGTCGGTAATAAACTGGTCATGGGAAACCATCCCAGAAAACACATAGGAATACTTTATCAGGGAAAAGTCTGGAACTATAGCAACACTAATAATAGAGTTGTATCAGACTTGTTGGCAATTTTTATAACCAAATTCACAAATGCATATAAAACACCTAGTTCAAATGTTGAATTTTACTATGGGAAATTCATATGAAAATACTATTTTTTGTATTGCCTTTTTTGTATAGCTGTTCGACAGTAGCAGGAGACAAAATTCCTCCAAGCGGGGAATTATTTTACGATATATTACTTAGTATGAGAGATATAAAATTAAGTGAAGAGCCACTATGCAACTTAACATCTGTTACTCGAAATACAAATAACTTAACATTTGGCAATCATCTATCTACAATTTTATCAACCTCAAACACAACAAACACAATATCATCTTCATGCTCAATATCAAAATACGAGAAAAAGAATAAGGTAATTATTGACATATGGGATTGTAAATTAGAAATCAAAGAAACAAGCAACAAGAGTGAATTCATTTCTAGTTCTATTATAGCATTCGGTATCAATCCTGAAAAAATGAAATATCAGGCTGGAACGTTGAGATGTTTCTAACAAATAGCTCTAATATCAATTTAGAAATGACAAGCCTTGGAATATTAAAGGGCGTAGGTAAAAATGCAAAAGTCAAAACTTGAAGTCTTTTCTCCCCGGTGGGAACGCTAAGGGCTTTTTGGGTTACTTTTGTAGCTCTTGACAAAAGTAACTCGCAGGAAAGCAAAGCGCTGCGAAACGACTTTGATTTTAAAAAAAACAAAATAGGATAGGTCGCGCGGAGCCGCGACTTAATCCAATGTTGGACAAGCCCGAAAGTAATATGCTTACTTTAAATCGGAAACTGACTCGGCCATCTTTCTCACTGAGGATGTTGCGCTCATCAATCACCCCTCGATAAAGATAACGAGCCAGATATTTGAGTGCCGGTTCGCCGCGTCTCATTGATTGACATTGTGCAATCCATTTTTTAGGGAGTGCTTTGGGCGGCGCTAATTCAAGGCAAGCCATTTGCGCTAAAAACTGGGCTCGAAAAACTTTGGCGAGTGCCTGACCATTAAAAAGATAACCACTACTTTTTTGCCGCCAACAAGTACGTGTCCCGTTAAAGGCGCCAGCGGGAATTTAGTGGCTCTAATCATTGGGGACAAAGATTAGAGTCAGCAGGATTTACTGTTAGGATCATCCCAGCTCAATATGTTAAGCGTAATAAGAATGATGCCCAAAAAAGAGAACCAACTTAATATTAAAAATTTGAGTTAATCATTGCCTTTTTATTCTGGCGATCAAAAATCACAAACAAGCTCGCGCCAAGACTGGTCATGACCAAAGGTAAAATAAGTGCATATTTTCCATTGCCGAGAATTTCAGCATCGAGCCATTGATACAAAACAATGCCAACCAAAGGCATTACTAGTCCTCTGAGACCGGTCAAAGTCACATGTATAGCCATATAATCCATTGGATTTTCTTCCCTGCTGGCAGTGCCCTTGCCGACAAAATCATTGTGACCCAAATTCCATCCAATAACCCCGCCAGAAATAGCAATACCGTAAACAACGGACCCAATAAAAAATAATTCATTGAACCCACTTATTTGAGCCCCCAAAAAAATAGCCAGAGCGAAAACAAAACCCCAACTGTGAATGCTCCTGAAATGAAAGATATGATTGCCATCTAGTAATCGTGCCCACCACCTAACCGCGAATGGTATCAACGCCAAGGGGATCGCTGTAGTAATCAATATCTGTTGTAATTGCTCTAAAACAGTGTGCTCGTTTAAATAAACGATCAGGGGTGCCATAAACATTAAGTTTCCACTTCCCAAAATAAACATGGCAAGCATATATTTGCCGAAGGCTTTATTTTCGGTTAATAGAGAAAATCGGCTTAGCAGAGAACGGTTATCTTGAGTATTTTTTTCACGTGCAATTTCCTTATGTTGATGACGAACCGCTAAACTTCTGTAACGGAAAGCGCCTATCATGGACAGTCCAGCAAAAACAACAAAAATCCAGCGAAAATAATCGAAATGCCAATCAAGGACCCAACCAACGGAGATCCCTGCAATAGACATGATAAAAGCCGACAGAGTCGCCAGCTTTGCGGTCACCTTACCTCGAATATGGCGAGGATAATTAGCTCGCCATATATTCGAGCGAACCGTTAAAATACCCGACCAAATAAAGCGAGCAACCACCAGAACCAATAATAAAAATAGCAAACCAACATCTGAAAAAGAAATAAACGACATGCTAAACGTGCATAGACAAAACAACATCGCAAGGTTCGAAACCATGATTGCTTTACTTCTGCCGCGGCTAAGTCTTACCCAGAAGAAACTGAGCAAATTTGAAAAATAGGGTGCTCCAGTAGCAATAGCAACGGCAATATTTAACAGCCAATCACTGACTTGGTTTTGAAAACCATTTTTGATGATGACACCAAGTACGCCGCCTTCCATTAATGCCACAACAAACGATAAGCTTGCCCAAGTCGACCACTCGACATTGATCCGTTTTGCTAAGGAGATTTTTCGAATGATCTGATCGTTCATCTACTCAGTTACCATTGATCGATGGAGGCAGGGTATTTTAGGAGATTAACAGGCTAATGCAAATAACTTTTAACTATTTGTTTGCATCCAGAAATATTTGTGGCTGATTAAAAACGAAGGCTAGATCATTTTGCATGTAGCACAAGATCGATAAGGTTAAACCTCGCAAAGCAAAAAGACTATGGGATTTACAGCAAGCAATCAGTCAACGACATTTTCCGTAAGCATATTAATCAAATGATCCACTTCGATTAAGGCACTCATGTATTCCACAACCATACCAGCGAACCACGGGCGCTTAGAAGATCCCGACGACCAACGTATGTCCTCCGGTGCAAGATTTTTGGCATCACCGACTGAATGACAGGCCAGTGCCCACAAGGAATCATCTAGTATAATCAAATACTGATATGCCTGTTGTTGATCTGTTTTTTGCTCTGGCATAAGAAATTGCTGGGTATCCACGACCATCAAATTCCCCTTTTCATGAGGAGCTAAACCCATAAACCAATCGGGAGTCCCCACCAAAGGTGTAATATCTTGTTCACTGACGTTTACGATACCGCCTAATTTAATCAAAGGGACGGCCAGCGGTAGCTTTCCAACTTCAAACACTAAAGTTTGAAATACGTTACCTAAAATATCTTTTAGTGGTTGTTTTTCCCTGTGTGCAAATGATGCTTGCGAGCTTGCTAAATCGACTTCAGATAATTCATCAGCTTTTACCTCTACAGATGTTTTAACTTGGATTGATATGTCAGATTCATCATTTTGTTTTCTTGGGGCAACCACATTGGCTAATGCAATTTTAGCTAGGAGTTTTTCAACACCTTGCAAACGAGGATCCTTTTCATTTTTATCTTTGAAGTTTTTTTGATGACTCTTCTGATGGGAATATGCTGCTAGTTCCTGATTTATTTTTTCAGTATGCTTTTGTTGGATTCTTTTCGATGGTTGTTTCTCAATTTGTCCATTAGCATTTATTGGCTCCGACTCAAACTCTTTTAAGTTTATCTTAGTAACCGCGATTAATTCAGCTTGTGAGCCTTTTCGAGGCTTTTTGAACGGATCAATTAATAAGCTGGTTACGTAATCCTCTAATACGGTTTGTGATTCGGTCACTTCAGGTTTGTTTAGTTTCATATTGGCTGAACCGATTTTACAAAACAACACTAAGCGACTTTACTTTGCGCAGACATTGCCAATAATGTATCAGCCAATTTATGGTAGGCACCGACTCCATGTGTATCTGGGTATATACTATTGGGTGTGCGATGTAATCGAGAAGCGTCCCTAAATTTTGTATCTACAGGAATGACTTTTTCCCAAAGATGACTACCAAACTCATCTCGCATGTGTCGAATGGCCTTGATAGAAGCTTTGGTCCGACGATCAAACATCGTAGGTACGATTTTATAATCAATGGTATGATGTTGAGCCTTGATCACCATGTTTAGGGTTTCCATCATTCTTTCTAAACCTTTGATGGCCAAAAATTCAGTTTGTACTGGCACTAATAAAAACTGACATGCGGCAAGAGCATTAATCATCAATATTCCAAGGATAGGCGGACAATCAATCAGAACATAATCATAATCCTCCTTGATTTCGTTTAACACTTTATTAATAACGAGCCCCATGCCTTCTCGGGTACTAAATTTTTTATCCAATGTCGCAAGGCTTAAAGAAGCGGGCATCAAACTAATATCTTCATTTTTTAATTTTAAAATGGTATTTCTGATCTGTTTTGTTGTCATTGGATATTGCGCAAACCAATCAAACAAATTGTAGTTTAACTTTTCACTATCAAAGCCAAAATAGGCTGTTAGAGATGCATGTGGATCACAATCTAGCATTAATACCCGATATCCACGAGTCGCTAAAATTCCAGCTAATGCTGCAACAGTGGTGGTTTTTCCAACACCGCCTTTCTGATTGGCTATGGTCCAAATTTTCAATGACGACCTCTTTTTTTCAAATTATTCATCGATCTACTATTTATCAATCTATTGTTCATCGGTTTTTCCGTCACCTTCTTGTGATGAATCTTTGCCGCGGATCAAGATCCCCCCACCAGGTAACTTAATAATTTTAAATTCTGGTTCTTGTTCTTTTTCAGTAACCCGTTGTGTAATATCATCAGCATTTTGGCTAGAACCGTCTATTTTTTGCTCGCTAGTATCTGTAGTTGCTAAAGCAACATTCTCTGCAACCTTTTGTTTACGTGAAATGGCAATAACTACTCGCCGATTTTCCCTTCTCCCTTCAACACTACTATTATCTGCAATAGGTTGATATTCTCCATGACCTTCAATACTCAACCGGTTAGGTTGCACATTCAAATTTTGCAACTTACGTACTACCGCGACTCCTCTTGCACTGGACAACTCCCAATTGGAAGGAAATTTTTCAGAATTCATTGGAATGTTATCAGTATGTCCGTGCACTAAGATAATCTGTTGATTGCTATTAAGATGTTTGGCCACTTCCTCTAAAAGTGGTTCTGACTCAAAATTCAACCGATCACTACCAGAAGGAAAAAGTAACGCACTCTTTAACACAATATTGATCCAGTTAGCATCGGAATTAATCTCCGCTAGATCTTGGTCGATTAAATCACCAAGACTCGCTTCCAATCCTTTTTGTAAATCCTTAAAGGTTTCACTTGAAGCAAAATTTTCCGAATCCAACTGGCCATTTTCTTCTGATCCGCTGTCCAATTCAGGTTGCTCGACATCATCACCCGTTATTGGTTGTAAGCTCTTGCTTGGTTCACCAATGGGAATGACGTCCATACTTTTTTGAGGCGTCGAAAAAACACCCTCAAGTGATTGAGAAAGTTCTTTGTACTTACTAACGTTGACCTGAGAAATAGAATACATCACAACAAAAAAAGCAAATAGTAAAGTGATGAAATCAGCATAGGAAATGAGCCAGCGACCGACTTCCTGCTCATCAATATTAATATTGTTTCTAATTCTTCGCATTGTCGTTCCAAGCCGGTATTAAAAAAAATTTGATTTATTGACTAGCTCACCGACTAATATAGCCTTCCAACCTTACTTCAATGACTCGGGGATTCTCACCTTCTGCAATACTAGCAATCCCTTCTAGGATCATTTCCATATATTGAGATTTTTCAGAAATTATTGCTCGAAGTTTGTGATATATAGGCAAAAAAAATAAGTTAGCAAAACCAACACCATAAATAGTTGCTACAAATGCAGTTGCAATACCAGCTCCCAGTAATTCAGGGTTAGCTAAATTTCCCATGACATGAATGAGACCTAAAACAGCGCCAACAATTCCAATCGTTGGCGAATATCCACCTAGCGATTCATATACTCTGGATGCACTCAAAAGATCTTTTCCGGTAACATCTAATTCAACATACAATGCATTGCGGATTGCTTCAGGATCATTTCCATCAACTAGCATATTTAGACCTTTTAAAATGTAGGGATCCATCGAATGATCGATGCTTTTTTCCAAACCTAAAAGTCCTTCCCGCCTAGCTAAATGACTCCATGCCGTCACTTTTAAAATCCCTTCTTTCATCGGCTGGACTGGCGGTTTAAAAATCCATACCAGAATTTTCATTGCTCTGATAAATGTTTTTAGATGAGTCTGTACCATTACCGCACCAAAAGATCCACCGATAACAATGACAAAAGCAGCCGGATTCAGCAGCGCCTGAATACTTCCTCCTTCAAGTAATTGCCCACCAAAGATCGCCGCAACTGCGACAATAAGGCCTATAACTGTGAGACGGTCCATCAGACCTCCTTCATCAAGGCACTGGCAAAGTCTTCTATGGCAAACTCTCTTTCGGAAAGCCCTGCACGACTAATTGACATAGGCATTCCGTATACAACACAACTCGATTCATTTTGTACCCATATTTTGCCACCTTTTGCTTTGATCAGTTTACAACCTTCAGTACCATCTGATCCCATACCCGTTAATACCAATGCCAATATACTGCCACCAAAAACTTTAGAAGCCGAACCAAAAGACACATCCACACTAGGAGAAAATTGTATACGGGCATCGGTTAATCTGACATTTAAACGGGCAGCTCTCGCATTACCTTCAAATAGCATCTGTTTGCCGCCAGGAGCAATATACACATTACCCGGTTTCAAAGTCATACCATCTTTTGCCTCTTGTACCTGCAATTGGCAAAGTCCATTTAATCTCGATGCAAATGCACCAGTAAATGTCCCCGGCATATGTTGTGTGATGGTTATCGGACAAGGAAAATTGGCTGGTAAGGGCGCTAACAGTTTTTGTAATGCAACGGGGCCACCGGTAGACGCACCTATCGCAACCAGATCATATTTTTTGCTGGAAGGTGTGGTTTTTGCTTTATAGACCGGAAAAGGCTTTGGTTTAGCATTTGGAGAAGAGCCCGCAGTTTTCCTTTGTGTTTTAGCGCGGCCTAATTCTCTGATTTTGTCTTGCAACAGATTAACCAGACCATCACTATCACTCGACAAGGATTCGTAAGATTTTAACAAAAAATCAGTTGCTCCTGCATCCAGAGCATCCAGAGTTATTTTAGCATTGTCATAAGTCAATGATGACAACATTAAAACTTTGGCATCGCAGACTTTAACAATTTGTTTTAGTGCCGTCACACCATCCATCACTGGCATTTCGACATCTAAGGTAATCACGTCGGGTTTAAGCAGAGCCGCTTTGTCGATAGCTTGCTTACCGTTATTGGCAATACCAACCACTTTGATATCGGTGGCATTACTTAAAATAGAACCCACTCTTCGACAGAAAAACTGGGAGTCATCAACAATAAGAACTTTAATTGCCATTCATCGATACCTTATAGAGGTAGTACAGGTGTAAGAGTTTATTAGTCTCATCTCTAGCTCACGTAATGTTTCAATAAACTGGGAATATCCAAAATGAGTGCTATTTTACCATCGCTGGTTATGGTCGCCCCGGCCATTCCAGGGGTCCCTTGAAGTGATTTGCCTAATGGTTTAATAACGACTTCTTCCTGGCCTACTAAAGAATCAACGACAAAACCAACGGTTTGTGTGCCTATTTGTGCTAATACAACATGCCCTTGGCGCTCTCTGTTGTTGCCAGAAAATCCTTGAGCTAACATTTCGTTCAAGAAAAATAGCGGCAGTGCTTTTTTTCGTACGACTATCATTAATTGACCATCGACCGTGTTGGTTTTTGTCAGATCAAGGTGAAAAATTTCGTTTACAGCTGTCAATGGAAAAGCAAAAGCTTGCTCGCTAATTTTAACCATTAAGGTTGGTAGAATGGCAAGTGTAAGGGGAACTTTTATTAAAATTTTTGTGCCTTTCCCTATTTCTGACTCTATATCAATTGAACCATTGAGTTGTGTGATTTTCGTTTTAACCACATCCATTCCTACACCGCGGCCTGAAATATCGGAAATTTCTTTTTTGGTCGAAAAGCCCGCTTGAAAGATTAGGTTGTAGCATTCTGTATTAGTTAAACGATCAGCGTGTTCTTTATCCATTAATCCTTTATCTACAGCAATACCTCTGAGAATATCGGCGTCCATTCCTTTACCATCATCTTCAATAATAAGCATGATATGATCGCCTTCTTGAGCGGCTGACAAGGTAATTGTCCCAGAGCGAGTTTTATTTGATTTAACTCGGTCATCGGGCATTTCAATCCCGTGATCCACGGAATTTCTTACCAAATGGACCAATGGATCGGCTAGGGCTTCAACCAGATTTTTATCTAGATCTGTATCTTCACCAACCATTTTCAAAGTAATTTCTTTTTTCAAACTTCGGGCCAAATCACGTACAACCCGAGGAAAACGTCCGAAAACCTTTTTGATCGGTTGCATTCTGGTTTTCATTACCGCACCTTGCAGATCCCCGGTAACAATATCCAAGTTAGCGACTGCTTTGGTTAAGTCTTCATTATTATCCATTGCACCCGATACCGTCTTTAGACGGTTTCTTGCAAGTACTAGCTCACCAACCATGTTCATAATGTCATCAAGCCGCTTGGTATCAACGCGTACCGTTGCTTCTGTGACGACTACCGCCTTTTTGGCTTTAGGTGCTGCTGGTTTAGCTGCCGTTTTGGGCTTAGCTTCAATTTTAGTCGTGGCTATTTTGGGTTCAGCAGCTTTTGGGGTCACAGGTTTGGCTGGTACTTGGGGCTTGTTCGATTTTGTTTTAGATTTTGAGGTTGCTTTATTGTCAACTTTATCTTCGCCAGCCACGGGTCCTTTTCCAGATCCATGAAGCTCATCCAATAGAGCTTCAAATTCGCTGTCATCAATCTGACCGTCATCGGAATTTTTTTCAATTTTAATACCGACCGCTTGAGCCGGTTTATCCTGCTTTGATTCAACTTGGCCGTTTTTACCATGTAGTTCGTCCAATAATGCTTCAAATTCATCATCCGTTATATCACCATTTTCTCCAGATTTTTTTACTTTCGCTTTGGCTACATCCTGTGTTGTCGCTTCCGACGGGGGCACCGGCTCATCACCATGTAGCTCATCAAGCAACGCTTCAAATTCTGCGTCAGTGATATCTTCCCCATTGGTTGCTGTCACTGCCGATGAGGAAGATTCTGCTTTAGATTTTCCGTCACTTGTCGAAACCGGTGCGCTACCGTGCAACTCATCAAGTAACGACTCAAACTCATCATCACTAATATCCTCACTGCTTGCAGGTTCTTTATTGCTAGCTGGTGGCTGTTCTGTATTGCTGGTATTTAAATCATCTAACAAAGCGTCAAATTCATCATCGTTAATATCACCTTGATTCCCATCAGCTGTCGGTTCATTAGCATTATCAATGATTGGTTTTTCGTTTTTTTTACCTGCTGGTTTAGCAAAAGTACCTAGTAACGCTAAGAATTCAGGGGATGCATCTTGTGGATTTTCACCGTTTCTGACCGCATCAAACATTTCATTGACAAGATCGAGAGATTGTAGAATATTATCCATTAATTCTGCATCAGCAACTCGATCACCGTTACGTAAAATATCGAATATATTTTCAGTGATATGACAAATATCAACCAGTGGTTTCAAGTTTAAAAAACCGGCGCCTCCTTTAACCGTATGAAAGCCCCGGAAAATACCGTTGAGCAGATCCATATCCTGAGGATCATTTTCCAAAGCAACTAATTGCTCGGACATTTCCTCCAATATTTCACCCGCCTCAATTAAGAAGTCTTGTAGTATTTCTTCGTCAGCTTCAAATGACATTCAAGGCTCCCTCAAAATCCCAAACTTGATAACAGATCATCAACTTCATCTTGCCCTTTAACAACATCGTCTCGTTTTTCAACATTGACTACAGGCCCTTCAACACCATTCTTGACGACTAATTCATCTTTGGCTTTATTGTAACCGTCCATGCTGCCGAACATTTTGATGATATGAACCATGCTTTGCTCGACATCGTGCACCAAAGTAATCACCTGACGGATCACCTGACCGGTTAAATCCTGATAATCTTGCGCCATCAGCACTTCATTGAGTTCTCCATGTAACTGATCTGCATCATCTTTATTTTTGACTAGGTGCTCCTCTATTTTTTTGCACAATTTCCTAAAATCACCGGGTTCTAGCTGACGCCCATAGAGTTTCTTCCATTCAATCAATAGCTCCTCTGCATCTTTAGCCATCGTGTTAGAGCGTTCAGTACAGGACTCTACTTTATCCATGGTTTTATTAGCCGCTTCTTCCGTTTTTTGGATGACATAATTTAATCTTTCTTTAGCATCTGGAATTTCAGAGGCGGCCAAATCAGTAATTCTTGAATCCATCTGAAAATTAGTAAGGGCTTCATGTAAATTACGGGTTAACTTTCCGATTTCAACGAACAAATCATCATCACCGTCTGATGCAAACTGATCTATCAACTCTTGTGCATCATCAATTTCATTATTTTCTAAATGAGAAAGTAGTTCTCTTGTCTGGTTGATCGTTTTACTCAATTGATCTTTGTCAGATAATATCATTATTAAATTCCTTTTTTGAACGCAATTAACCGTCGATACGCTCAAATATTTTTTGTAATTTTTCATCCAAAGTCGCAGCAGTAAAAGGCTTAACAATATAACCATTGACTCCTGCCTGAGCAGCCTCGATGATTTGTTCTCGCTTGGATTCTGCTGTCACCATTAAAACCGGTATGGACTTGAGCTTGCTATCAGCTCTAACCGCCTTAAGCAAATCAATTCCTTGCATTCCAGGCATATTCCAGTCGGTGACCAAAAAATCAAAATTACCGGATTGCAACATCGGCAGCGCAGTATTACCATCGTCAGCTTCTTGAGTATTGGTGAACCCCAGATCTCGTAGCAGGTTTTTAATGATCCTACGCATGGTAGAAAAATCATCAACAACCAGGATTTTCATATTTTTGTCCAAGATAAATCTCCAGATGAAAAAATCAATAAGTCGTAAATTGGTTTTACTTAAAATTTGTAATACACCATGCTATTTCAGCAAGCTTATAACCATAAATCTAGTCTAAATTTGTCATTTCTTCCAATCCTTTAATCGAGATTGCAATCGTAACATCGCCTGACTGTTAATTTGACTGATCCGGGATTCGCTAACCCCCATCACTTCACCTATTTCCTTAAGATTTAGCTCTTCATCATAATAGAGTGCCAAAACAAGCTTTTCTCGTTCTGGAAGTGAGGAAATAGCACCAGCGAGCGAATTTCTGAAATCCTCTTTTTGTAATTTTTGCAGCGGCGTTTGACTACTATCAGATAATCCTTTAGAAAAATAATCTTCAGTGACTCCCATTGCTTCAAAATCCATCATATGACCATTACTGACATCCATCAGCATTTGCCGATACTCTGCAACTTCGACCCCAAGTTGTTCAGCCACTTCAGTATCCCTTGCATCGCGCCCCGTTCGTTGCTCAATATCCTTAATAACAGATGCAATGCTTCTAGAATTTTTGTGTACCGAGCGAGGCACCCAGTCTCCCCTTCTTATTTCATCAATCATAGAACCACGAATTCTTATGCCGGCAAAAGTTTCAAAACTAGCACCTTTGCTCGTATCAAAATTACCTCGGGCTTCTAATAGACCTAGCATTCCCGCTTGCAGCATATCCTCCAGTTGAACACTAGCGGGCAATCTTGCCATAAGATGATGCGCGATGCGTTTAACCAAAGGCGCATAGCGCTCAGCAAAGTCGTCATCTTGTATCTTTTTGTATGTATCTGCTCCGCTCACATCCACAGCCTATGTTATTGCAAGTTTTTTTAGCTCACTTTTTTGTTTTAATATAACTAGTCCTAACTAACTCGCTCGCGCAACCAGTCTTTCCATAAAAAACTCGATGTTACCGCGAGCATCAGTAGGCATAGGCCAACGCTGAACTTTTTTAGCAAGACTCTTAATGGCTATAGCAGCAGGGCTACGTGGAAAAGCATCCAACAGCGGTTTTTGCTTCTTAACCGATATTCTCACATTGTCGTCAAAAGGGACCGAACCTAAATAATTGAGAGTAACGTCCAAAAAGCGATTACATACACCACTTAATGTAGCAAAAAGTTCTCGCCCTTCCTGACTCGTCTTGACCATATTCGCCAGAACATGAAACCGTACTATTTTGTGATCTTTGTTCAAAACTTTCATTAATGCATATACATCGGTAATTGACGTAGGTTCATCACATACAACCGCCAATACGTCCTGAGCGGCTTGGATGAAATTGATCACCATATCGGTGATGCCTGCCGCTGTATCAATAACGAGGAAATCCAGGTTATGGCCAATTTCGCTAAATGCCTGAATAATACCTGCATGCTCTATCGAAGACAGCTCTACCATACTTTTAGTGCCCGAAGAAGCAGGAACGATTTGTAAACCGTGAGGCCCTTGGAGGATAATATCTCTTAACTCACAATCGCCCGATAGTACGTTTGCCAAGGTTTTCCTAGTACTCAAACCGAGCATGATATCGACATTTGCCAGCCCTAAATCAGCATCAAGTAACATCACTTTGTGCCCTAGTTGGCACAAGGCCACGGCTAGATTAACCGAAATATTGCTTTTACCCACCCCGCCTTTACCCCCCGTCACCGCAATGACTTTAACGGGCTTAGATGCTGTTCCATGCGCAATATCGCTAATTTGACTCAAAAAAACTTCTCCAAAGACATTTTCTTAATTAATGACTGGTTTAGGCCGTTTTTGACTATTAACAAGTGATTCTCCGAAGGCTGTGATATTTATAACCACCTTACTCGGCACCTGTTTTGGTACACCACTTTCTATTAATAATAAGCATAGACCATATTTATATAAATGTTGTTTTATCAATCACTATTCAGCGAGTAACAAGATTGAACAACAACCGTTTAAAATAGCACCAAAATCAACCACATCGAAGCTGCTGCATTTCCTGAGCGAGTTGCCAATCTTGAGTATCGCTGCCATATTTACTGGTTAGCCAGACAGCTTTTGATACCAGATGGTGATTTTTTGCTACTCGTATATCTTCTGGTACTCTTTGACCATCGGTAGTAAAGGCCACAGGAAGAGCGTTTTCTATCACCAGACTTAACACCTCTCCCAAACTGGCGGCTTCATCCAGTTTGGTAATAATGACCGCGTAAGGGGTATAAGCTTGAAATAAATCGATTGATTGGCTGATAACGGCTGACTGATTAGTTGCAGGAATTAGCAGGAATCGTTTTATTTCAGCATTACATTGTTTGAGAGTTTGCAATTGCCTTGCTATATCGCCATCTTTCTTCGACATACCCGCCGTATCGATTAATACGAGCTTTTTATCTCTAGTCTGATTAAGCAGATAATCCAAAGAGTGTTTTTTTGATACACATAACATAGGTATCCCCAGCAATCTGGCGAAGCTACCCAACTGCTGCTGCGCAGAAATTCGATAATTATCCGTTGATATCACCGCCACCGAATTGACCCCATGTTTAATCACAAATCGAGCGGCCAACTTAGCGATAGTCGTTGTTTTACCTGCGCCTGCTGGCCCCATAAAAGCATAAATGCCTCCCTTGGTGAGTAGATCCTGGTGGTTAATAGCAATTGATTTCGCTAACAAAGCAAGAAGATTTTGCCAACAGCATTCAGCATCTTGTTGTTTTTTGACCTGTGGTATTAAACCATTAGTGATCGATTGATCAATGCCCAGAGCAGAAAATTTTCGCGATAACATTGCCCGGGTGGGATTTTTTTCACTAAATCGCTCCCATCCAATGCCCTTTAACTGCTCAGACATCATTGTTCGCATCAGGCCTAACTCTTCTCTCATGCCCACTAATCCAGGATCGGTTGTCCATTCTAATTTATTGACCGATTGTTTTGTTTGTTGAATCTTTTGACTATCTTCGGTTAAATCATCTAAAAACTCTTTTAGTGGTTGATCATCTTTTTGTCCGATATGAACCGATATTGGCTGGATCTCATGACTGGCTTTTACTAGAGTATCTTGTTTCAGTGAAGCGGCTTTGTTCGGTGATATTTCTGAAGAGCAGTTATCTGAATGAATTTCAACTTCACTTAACGAAGAAGGTAACAAGTCCTGATCATAATCAAGTGCGGCAATCACTTCGACGCCACTGGCCGTTTTTTGACTGGATAAAATAGCGGCATCGTCTCCAAATTCATCGCTCACCTGACGCAATGCAGAGCGCATATTTTTACTATAAAATCGTCTTATTTTCATAACTTGTCTCAGATTGATTGATTAATACAGATTTAACCATTTGCATCATTGCCAACGGTCGCTATTACTTTGATTTGTTTATTGTCAGGAATTTCCTGATAACTCAAAACATGTAAACCCTTAATACCGAACCGGGCAAACTTTGCTAACGACGGCCGCAAAGTGGGTGCAACTAATAATATTGCCGCTTGACCAGCAGCCTCCTGTTGCTCTACCACTTGTTTAAGAGAAGTTTGAATTCGATCGGCCAAACCCGGTTCAATACCAACGGCTCCCTCTCCATCAGATGATAATGACTGCTGCAATATTTGTTCCAAATCTGGCGCTAGGGTGACGACAGGGATTTCAATCTGTAGACCATTGATACTCTGTACGATCAGCCGATTTAGTGACACTCTAACTGCAGCCGTTAATATGCCGGGATCTTGACTCCTGCTTGAGTATTCCGCCAAAGTTTCGGCGATTGTACGGAGATCTCTTACTGGAACTTGCTCCACTAATAAATTTTGCAAGACCTTTACCAATGTCCCCAAAGGAACCACGTCCGGAATTAAAGTCTCTACTAGTTTTGGTGCACTTTTAGCCAAAGCTTTTAACATTTGCTCCGCTTCTTCGTGGCCAAACAGGTCAGCCGCATGAGATTGTAATAAATGACTTAAATGGGTCGCAATTACCGTGCTGGCATCCACCACGGTATAGCCCAAAGCTTGCGCATTATCTCTTTGCGTTGACTCGATCCAAACGGCATCCAAACCAAACGCGGGATCTTTGGCTTCAATACCTTCCAGTTTTCCAAAAACCTGGCCCGGATTAATCGCCAGTTCTTTATCTGGAAATACTTCCGCATCCCCGACCGTTGCGCCTTGTATCGCAATCCGATAGGCGTTAGGCGAAAGATCCAGATTGTCACGAATATGAACCGATGAAACTAAAAATCCAAGCTCTTGCGAAACTTTTTTCCTTACCCCTTTTATTCGCCCCATTAATTTTCCGTCTTGGGCAGGATCAACCATAGGGATTAATCGGTAGCCTACTTCCAGACCAACCTGATCAACCGGAGGTACATCATCCCAGCTCAACTCTTTAACCATTGATTCTGGTTCAGGTTGCTGCTCTATAGTTTGTCGCTCTTTTTGTTCTATTTCATCATTCTTTTGAGTAACCAAGTATCCACCTGCCGCACAGATACTACAAAGAATCAAAAAGGGCAAATGTGGCATGCCTGGAATAATCCCCATGACAAAAAGCACCCCAGCGGTCACATAAAGAACCTTTGGCTTCATAATCAACTGGCTGATTAACATTTGCCCCATATTGTGGGCAGCATTTTGTCGAGTAACCATAATTGCCGCAGAAGTCGACAATAATAAAGCGGGGACTTGCGCAACTAAACCGTCACCAATGGTCAATAGAGCGTAATATTGCATTGCGGTAGAAAAATCTAATCCATGCTGCCCCACCCCAACGGCCACGCCACCAATAATATTAATAAATAGAATCAACAAACCAGCGACAGCATCACCACGTACAAACTTTGATGCACCATCCATAGAACCGTAAAAATCGGCTTCTTGGGATACTTCGCTACGCCTTTCCTTAGCTTCTTCTTGGGTTAGCAATCCCGCATTTAAATCCGCATCGATCGCCATTTGTTTACCGGGCATCGCATCTAAAGTAAAACGAGCGCTGACTTCGGAGATCCTTCCGGCACCTTTAGTGACTACCACGAAATTGATGATGACCAGTATGGCAAAAACAACAAGACCAACCGCATAATTTCCACCGATAACCACCGAGCCAAATGACTCGATCACATCCCCAGCGGCACCAGGTCCCGTGTGACCATTCATCAAGACCACTCGGGTGGAGGCTACATTTAATGCCAGACGCATCAACGTGGCGACCAGTAATATCGTCGGAAAAACCGCAAAATCGAGCGGCCGTTGGGAATAAACCGTCGCGAGTACCACGACTAAGGCTAACGAAATATTAAAGGTAAATAACATGTCCAACAAGAATGTTGGTATCGGTAATGTCATCATTGCCAATAGCACCAATAATAAAATTGGCGTACCTAAAGCAGGTATTTTGCTGATGGATAGATTTTGGGTAAGAGCTTCAGCCATAGGGTTGAGTTATGTGTCAAAAAAATAGCAGGTTGTTGTTTTGATTATAGGTAGGTGCAAGAATCGCGCCTAGAATTGTTTTTGTCTGAAATTTCGAATGGCGGCCCCCACAAAACCGATATTATTTCTTGCTAAGCAACCCCTCAAAATATTCAATATAAAGTTGCACAGTACGCTCATTAGAGTATTGATTAGCAATAGTATCTCGACAAGCAGCCGAAATTTCTTTGATCCTCTCAGGATTATGATAGAGATCTCTAACACTGGCAGCAATCGCCCCCGCATCATTGGCTGGAACAATAACACCATTAACACCATCTTCGATCACTTCTTTACCACCACCTACAGTGGTAATAATAGACGGAGTCCCATACCCCATTGCTTCCATCAAAGCGCGAGGCAAACCTTCCCCGCTAATAGAAGGCTGAACTAAAACATCACTGGCAGTGATTAATTCTGGCGCATCAAATCGATATCCTAGCAAATGGATCCGTTCACTCATTTTATTTTGACCGATCAGGTCAGAATATTGCTCCATATTTTTGCCAACTAACAACAAATGAATATTCTGTAGATCAGCCAAATGATTAGCCGCTTCAATCATCACAGGGATCCCCTTACTGGGCCTAGCATTCACCGCACAGATCAAAACAAAATCAGCTTTACTAATATCAAATTCCGATAAATCAGCTGGTGGTTTGTTATACCAATCTAGGCTATGCCCCTTGTGAATAGTGACTACGTTTTGTTTGTTGTGCCATACTCGTTTGAGTATATCTTCTCTTACTGCTTCGGAAACACAAACAACGCCATTGACCCTAGGATGCAAATGAGTCAAATAGGCGGTGGGATCATGTCGATACAAACCACCAGTCGTCCCGCGATAAGTGATCATTTTGGCCGGAAAGCCAATACACGCAAATGCGGCATTAGGAATAGATTTGGAATTAGTGGCGTAAACAATATCGTAATCTTCTCGCCTTAACTCGTTGCGTATAACTTTAATTGACTCAAAACAAATTTTCTTTTGGGGTTGTTGATTAATGACCTTTACGCCGTTTTGTTTAAAAATATCGGCATACTCAGTATTTTCATCAGTCAAAACGGTCACTTTATGACCACGTTTCGCCAAGCCAATAAAAATTTCTAATTCCGGTCGAATGATGTTAATAGGACCGTCAGAAGTGGTAAAAATCAAAATGTTCATAGTTTATTAATATTCAATTGCAGGATTATTTTTATGGCATAATTCTATCATTTATGCAGGAAAGTGGGTTTAATAATTGAAGTCAAGCTGCGGGATGTCGATATTTTTTCCTCATGGGAACTACTTTGATGCTCGTAATACCACAATCCACCGCTGATCCATTATTATTCTAATTATTGACCGGTTCTTTAGGCTCAAGGCTCCTCTATCTGCGGACAAAGCTTTAACAAGCAACCTGAAAAGACTTCAGGTTTATCAACATTTAACCTTACCTCCTTCTACTGGCATTAAACCCTACTAGTAATCTCACATCAACTGATTTTATTACGGAAATTTATGTTCTCTCGTTTGTATATCGAAACGTCAGGAACGAATCCCCCTAGTTAAGTTTTTTCCAATGGATTACACGTTGATTAAAAAATCCCGATTGTTGGTACGCTTGGTTAATAATCCCCTGTTCTTTAAGACGCTCAAGTCCTTTATTGAAAGCTTCAAACACTTGTTTTCCACGAGGGTGTTTTTTTGAAACAGCAAAAGATCGACTGCCTGAAAGTGCAACTTTCAAATCAGGAATAGGTATAAATTTAACGCCTTCAGCAGTAAAAGAAAAATCCGCAGTCGCTTGAAAAGGTGCTAATAGAAAATCAACTCGATCACCTTTAATGAGGTGGAGCATGGTAGTCCATTTAACGACGCTTTCTAACCCTTTAAGATTAAGTTGGGTGAGCGTATTCCAATCAACAGTCCACTGTGTGTTTGAAACTGCCTTGAGTTGTTGAACATCTTTCAAATTCTTTGCAGATAAGGCTTTGGTATTAGTAGAAACCGTATACAAACCCGCTTCAAATTCACCCGATTCAATCGCAGGAAGGCTGATATGAATAGATTCTTTTTGTAATTTTAAATCACTTGTCCAGATCGAATTAGCGGCCATAACAACACTACCACTAGTAATCTGTTGCTGAATTCTGGCATAAGTATTAGCCAGTATAAATTTGATACCATCCTTAATACCACCAGCATGTAGCGCTTGTTGAATAAAAACCACTTCGACTACATCTCTTCGAGAGCCAGCTCCAGAGAAATCGGTTATCTTCAAAGGTTCTCGTCCGTTGAGAAAATATTCATAATCATCAAATACGTCCTTTGGAATAATGATCGTAATGGGCTCGGCCGACAACGAGTGCAAGCCGGAGAATATACCAATGATCAATACCCAATAAATCCTCACTTTAGCACCTAACCTAGTACCCTGACGCAAGGGGCCAGGTAGTTGACTATTATTCAACCTAGAAAAATCTGTTGAAGTCGTGGAAATAAAGTTACATCTATATACTAGTACTCAAATACCAAAAATACGAGAACTAGTAGATGAAATTTTACCCCACCCAAACTCTCGCATTTCGAAACATCCGAGTCCAAGGACCATCTTCACCCCATTCAGACAATGCATAAGAATTTTGAACCGTTCGGGCAACCCGTTCAGGATGCGGCATCATAATAGTCACTCGACCATCAGCGGAAGTTAATCCAGTAATACCAAAGGGTGAACCGTTGGGATTGTATGGATATTGTTGCGTTACTTTTCCGTAGTTATCGATAAACCGAGTAGTGACCAATCCTGAAACATTTGTACTTTCTGCTTTTTGCGTAGTGATGAATTCTGCCCGGCCTTCTCCATGAGAAACGGCGATTGGCATTTTAGAACCAGCCATTCCTTTCATAAAAATGGATGGGGTTTCAACCACTTCGACCATCGAAAAGCGCGCTTCAAACTGCTCAGAACGATTTCTAACGAAATGTGGCCAATGGTCGCTGCCGGGAATAATAGAACGTAGATTAGACATCATCTGACAACCATTACAAATACCCAGAGAGAAAGTATTTGGCCGAGCGAAAAACTCACTAAACATTTGTTTTAGATTTTGATTGAACAAAATTGATTTGGCCCAACCTTCTCCAGCCCCAAGTACATCACCATAAGAGAATCCACCGCATGCGACAAGTCCTCTAAATTGCTTTAATTCAATTCGCCCGTTCATTAAATCACTCATATGAACATCAATCGCATTAAATCCCGCTTTAATAAAAACAGCAGCCATTTCCAGATGACTGTTAACTCCCTGCTCTCTTAATATAGCCACTTTCGGTTTATCAGAATGATTTAAAAAAGCGGCAGCAATATCTTCACTCGGTTCGAAGGTTAAGTCCGGGGTAATGCCTGGATTATTGACATCTAACCGAATTTGTTTTTCTTGTTCTGCGCTTTTCGAATTGTCTCTTAAAGACTGCATTTGAAATGATGTTTCTGACCAGATGGCTCGAAGGTCCATTAAGTCACGAGATAACCATTGATTATTCCCATGAGAGATTTGAATCTTTTTACCCCGGCTTGGCGAACCAATATGATGACTTATCATATCAAGTCCAAAGGACTTTAAAACCTCCATCACTTGATCTTGATTATTTTCTTCTATTTGAATGACACAACCTAATTCTTCATTAAACAAAACCGACAGAGGGACATTTTCTAACATTGATAAATCAATATGCAAACCGCAGTTCCCGGCAAATGCCATTTCAGCAAGTGTGGCAAGCAAACCGCCATCAGAGCGATCATGATAAGCTTGCAATAAATTTTCTTGATTCAATTTTTGAATGGCATTAAAGAAATTCTTTAACCTTGAGGCCGATCCAACATCAGCGCTTTCGGCACCCAGTTGATTAAAAACTTGAGCCAAAGCGGTTGCGCCCAAACGATTTTTACCGTCACCTAAATCAATTAAAATTAACAGGCTATCAATATCTGTTTTAAGTTGTGGTGTCAGTGTCTTACGTATATCAGTCACAGGTGCAAACGCGGTAATCACCAAAGAAAGCGGCGCAACGACTCGCTTGCTTTCGCCATCATCACTCCAAGCGGTTTGCATTGACATGGAATCCTTACCCACCGGAATAGCAATACCAAGCTCAGGACAAAGCTCCATGCCAATGGCATAAACCGCTTCATATAAACCCGCATCTTCCCCTTCTACGCCGCAAGCCGCCATCCAGTTTGCCGATAAACGAATATCACTGATATTGCCAATTTTACTGGCTGCAATATTAGTAATAGATTCCGCCACCGCCATTCTTGCCGAGGCGCCATAATTTAGATTAGCGACAGGAGTTCTTTCGCCCATTGCCATGGCTTCACCGGTATAAGATTTTAAACTAGACGCTGTTACCGCACAATCAGCAACGGGTACTTGCCATGGACCGACCATTTGATCGCGGTGAGATAAACCGCCCACCGTTCGATCGCCAATAGTGATCAGGAATGTTTTATCCGCTACCGCCGGTAAACTTAAGACTCGGTTAACGGCTTCATCAATACTTGCTTCGATCTTGAGTTCATTTTTGATGACATTGGCCGATTGAACCTCACGATGCATTTTAGGTGCTTTACCGAATAAAACATCCATCGGTATATCCACGGGCTTATTGTCAAAATATTCATCACTTAAAGTTAAATGTTGCTCCTCTAATGCCTCGCCTAAAATGGCGAAAGGACAACGCTCTCTTTGGCAAATCGTTTCAAAAATATCTTTATCTTGCGGCGAAACCGCCAACATGTACCTTTCTTGAGATTCATTACACCAGATCTCAACCGGGCTCATTCCTGGTTCATCATTAGGAACGCGGCGCAGTTCAAATGAACCACCGCGTCCGCCATCATGCACTAATTCAGGCACCGCATTGGACAATCCACCTGCGCCAATATCATGAATAAATGCAATCGGATTGTTCTCGCCCATCGACCAACAGTGATCGATGACCTCCTGACAACGGCGTTCCATTTCCGGATTTTCTCGCTGGACCGAAGCAAAATCTAAATCTTCATGACTGGATCCCGATGCCATCGAAGATGCTGCGCCGCCACCCAGTCCAATTAGCATCGCAGGTCCACCAAGGACTATCACATGATAACCAGGTTTGATCTCCGCTTTTTGTACATGCTGATCGCGGATATTTCCCATACCACCAGCGATCATGATTGGCTTATGGTAGCCCCTTATTTGTGAGCCAAAATCAAAATCAACCTTTTGCTGATAAGTTCTGAAATAACCGCAAAGATTAGGTCGGCCAAATTCATTATTAAAAGCCGCACCGCCTAATGGGCCATCCATCATGATTTCAAAAGCAGAAACAATACGGCCCGGTTTACCATATTTTACTTCCCATGGTCTGGAATACCCTGGGATTTCGAGATTAGACACACTAAACCCGATCAAACCCGCTTTCGGTTTGCCGCCTCTTCCCGTCGCCCCTTCATCTCTTATTTCGCCACCCGAACCTGTTGAAGCGCCAGGAAAAGGAGAAATTGCAGTAGGATGATTATGGGTTTCAACTTTGATCAATACGTGAATTGGTTCAATATAATATTGATATTCACCGGGATTTTTATCCGTCATTGAAGCAGCCCATAATCGCGGTTGTTCAAATCCTTCAAATACCGCCGCATTATCACTATAAGCAGACAAAATGCCTTGTGGCGTGACTTTATGTGTATTTCGGATCATACCAAATAAAGAAAACTCTTTATTTTCACCGTCGATGGTCCACTCGGCATTAAATATTTTATGACGACAATGCTCAGAATTCGCTTGGGCAAACATCATTAATTCAACGTCGGTGGGATCTCTTTCCAGTTGAGTAAAGCGCTCTACCAAATAATCAATTTCATCTTCCGCCAAGGCTAATCCTAAACGGGTATTCGCTTCAGCTAACGCGTCTCGGCCCCCTTCAATCACATTAACGCGAGCCAACTCTTTAGGTTGATGAGTCTCAAATAAAACTTCTGCATCTTGCAGTGCCGGAAAAACAACTTCCATCATTCGGTCATGGATTAACGGTAACAGTTCTTTTAGTTCAGCATTGGCGAGTTCATCGCCTGCCAAATCCTGGCAATACCAGCTAACCCCTCTTTCCAATCGATTGACTTCCGATAATCCACAATTGTGAGCAATATCTGTTGCTTTTGAAGACCAAGGTGATATCGTTCC
This sequence comes from uncultured Kangiella sp., assembly GCA_964454125.1. Taxonomy (GTDB): domain Bacteria; phylum Pseudomonadota; class Gammaproteobacteria; order Enterobacterales; family Kangiellaceae. The sequence goes on along the minus strand of CAYVSL010000007.1, from coordinate 58,747 downwards.
TGGACGCGGTACCGCTAACGCAAATGCCCCTTTTGTCTCTTGCACCTCTTTCTGCGAGCCGTAAGTGAGCAACCGTTTTAATGTTGCATGGCTATCATCGGATAAAGGTCGGCTAAGATCCGCAAAGTGAACATATTCTGCATATATTTGCCCCAAATCAGGCACTAATTTTTGTCCTTCGATAAGTAATTTATTGATTCTAAAGGAAGAAAATGCAGGTGCGCCACGAAGAATTAGCATATTTTTTAGCTCAGGTCGGATGGGTTTAGACTTGGGTTCCAATAAAGGCGCAATGATACTTGATATTAACCGAATATTTAAGTTATATATGGTGATATTAGTGGTGATAATGAGCTTTCTTTTGAATAGCCACTCAAGACATGAAAAGCTCGAAAAAAGATAGTCGTCAAGATTTAAAATTCTAATTATTGAGTCAATAATCAGCCCTTCATGGTCAAATATATAAAGTTTATTTCATGTTTTTTGCGTCTTTGAAGCTTCAGCTTAAATTCCTGATATTCAACCCATTATCTTAGCTCAATAATATAGTTTCCCTACTATATAGTAGATTTTAAACCATTCAAACACTATATATAGTATTTTTAAACGACCTAGCGAATGCCAATAAACTTGCAGTATCTCAAAGAAAAGCTGATAATAAGCCTCAAGGAAACAAAATTCATACTATATTCAGTTAAGTTGTTGATAATACAAATGATTGATATTTTTAATAATTCGTTATGTAGATAAGGAAAAGACGAAATACTCCAATATTATGAGTTTTATCGATTTATTACAGAAGTATTTTCGAATATTGGCCAATTTGCCAAGTTTTTCTGTCCCTCGCGTTTTAACCTATCAAACCCCTCTTTTGTTAGCTTTTTTATTACTGACCAGCTGTAGCGAAGAAAAACGCCCTCAGATCGAAGAAATTCAAAAACGCGGCGTATTGAGAGTCATTACACGAAATAGCCCAACCACTTATTATGAAAGAGCCGACGGACACGCAGGCGTCGAATATGAACTTACAGAAGCATTTGCGGCCTCCTTAGGTGTTAAAACGGAATACATTGTTAACGATAACCTAAAAGAAATCATTGAAGCAGTCAATTCTGGCGAAGTAGATTTAGCTGCTGCAGGATTAACAGTAACCCCAGAAAGAGCTAGGCAACTTCGCTTTGCACCTTCATACCAGACCATTACTTCTAAGCTAATTTTCAAACAAGGAAAACAATGGCCAAGAAATATTGCTCAACTAAATGGCGAACTAAGAGTCGTTGCTCATTCTTCTTATTCTCAGCAATTACTAGCCTTAAAACAAACTCACTCGACCCTTCATTGGTCAGAAACGACCGAACATACCGCCGAAGAACTATTAATGATGGTTCTTGACGAAACCATCGATTACACCATTGTAGATTCCACCGAGCTAAATCTTAATCGTCGTTTTCACCCGGAACTCGCGGTTGCTTTTACCTTAGGCGAGCCTCAAAATCTTGCTTGGGCTTTTACACCCTCAGATGACTATTCACTATTTTCCAAAACCATTGATTTTTTTGGTGATCAACGAGCCCAAGGAAATATAACCCAACTCCACGAAAAATATTATGGGCACGTAAAAAAATTTGACTATGTCGGTGCAAGAAAATTTCACCAAGCCACCGATGAGAAACTCGATCACTATAAAGAATGGTTCATTGAATCAGCATTAGAAGATCTCGACTGGCGATTACTCGCAGCAATTTCTTATCAAGAATCCCACTGGTACCCAAAAGCTAAATCGAAAACGGGCGTTAGAGGCATGATGATGCTAACCCGGAAAACAGCTAAACAACTGGGCGTTACCAATCGACTAGACGCTGAACAAAGTATCCAAGGTGGTGCTCAGTATTTACGTAAAGTATTAAGCAGAGTGCCCAAACGAATACAAGAACCGGATCGTACTTGGTTGGCTTTGGCGGGATATAATGTCGGTTGGGGGCATGTCGAAGATGCTAGGCTCATTACTCAAAAACAAGGCGGCGATCCTGACAAATGGTCTGATGTAAAAGAACGGCTACCATTGTTGCAAAAAAATCGTTGGTATAAAAAAACAAAACACGGTTATGCCCGTGGCAGCGAACCCGTCTATTATGTCGATAATATTCGTCGTTATTATGATGTGCTGGTTTGGCAAGATGAAAACAACCAAGAGCAACCTGCATCCCCCCTTGAAGTCGATCCAACCGATATGATGATTGCTGAAGTCGACGAAACACAGGACGATCACGAGCAGGTTGAGGATAAAACGGTCGACTAATCTAATTTCATTTTCAAACCCTTCGTTTTTCAACTTAAACGAATCGATATTTCCAGCAAAAGCACCATACCTGTCTATACTTACTTAAATCTAGAAAAATCAAATATTCAAATAAGTATAAAGGTCCAACCTAATGTTCAAGCTACTGCTATCACCGGGAATCTACTTTATTAGCAAAATATCGATTGCCAAAAAATTTATTGTTATTTTTGTTCTCTACCTAATTCCTGTTAGTTATGTTACCTATTACGCTATTAATAATCACAAAATCTCTCTCGATGCTACCAATCAAGAAATTCGTAAAATTGAACTGATTAAGTCGTTACAACCCGTTTCCACCAATATGGGGAAAACCCGGGGGCTAAATAATACCTATTTGAACGGAGATTTAGCGGTAAAATCCGATTTAACTGAAGTGATAAGCCAAGTAGGTCAACAACTTAATCAAATAGCCAACCTTGAAGAGTTTGAAAATCTAACTTCAATGGAAAAATCAGATTTTGATCTAATCGTAAATGATTGGCAGCAACTCACACAAAAATCACAAATCATGAAAACGGATAATAGCTTCACCGCCTATTCTGATTTAATTAATAGGATCAGCCTGCTAATGAATTCAATACTGGAATCAAGTAGCTTATTAACTGATCCTCAACATCAAACAGCTTTTCTAATTAAAATGGTGGTTGAAGATCTTCCCTCTTTAGCTAATATTACAGGAAAGGTTCGGGGGCTTGGAGCAGGCGTTGCTACCAAAGGAAGTTTTGATAGTGATTCTTTCATCGCACTATCTAATTATAACAAACAGCTTGAGCAACAAAGAAACCGAATGGCGCATAACTTTCAAGCCGCCTCCAACCACGGAAAAAATCTTAAGGAATTGCCCGATAAATTTATTCAAGTTAACCAGACTATATCTGAACTCGTCAATACGACTTCCAGTAAACTTCTTGATCCAGACGAAGTTTCAATTGAGGGTAGCCAATATTTTTCACAAGGCACTGATGTCGTTGATTCAATCCTAGCTCTATATGATGTAACATATAAAACATTAAGTGTTTTAATGCAAAGTAGAAAAAATAAAATTCAATTTGAGATCCTATTAAATATCTCTTCATCCATATTACTGATTCTGGCAGCCATATATTTATTTGCCAGTGTCTATTCCAATATGCTTGATTCTATTTCTCGAATTGAAGAGTGTGTCAATGCCGTTGCTGATGGTAATTTAACTTTATCGGTGGACATCAATTCCGACGATGAAATGAAAACGATTGGTAAAAATATTAATGTGATGGTCGAAAATACCAAATCGCTAGTGCAAGAAGTACTTTTATCGACAACAGAATTAGTCAATAACGCAAGCGAAAATCGAACTTCCGCAAACTCAACTAACCTTCAAATAGAAGAACAAAACGTCGAAGTTGAACAAGTCGCAACAGCGATGAACCAAATGTCTGCTACAGTACAGGAAGTTGCCAGTAGCGCTGAAGAAACAGCCGTTTCGACCAATCAGGCCGATAAAGAATCTAAAGCCGGACTTGCTATAGTGCGGCAAACCATCAAGTCGATTAGCGAGCTTGCCAAAGAGTTAACCAATGCATCCGGTTCAATCAATGAATTGCAAGAGGATGTCAAAAGTATCGGTTCAGTACTTGATGTCATCCAAGGCATTGCCGATCAAACCAATTTGTTAGCACTTAACGCTGCAATTGAAGCCGCTAGAGCTGGAGAAAGTGGTCGTGGATTTGCCGTGGTAGCAGATGAAGTAAGGACTCTCGCGAGTAAAACACAAGAGTCTACCGAAGAAATTAGAAAAATGATCGATAAACTTCAATCATCGGCTAGCTCTTCCGTCAATGCAATCGATAGCGGTAATAAAAAAAGCGAACAAACCGTTAGTAACGCAACTGAAGCGGGTAATGCATTGCAAAAAATATCTGAATCGGTAGCACATATTAGCTTGATGGGAGAACAAATAGCCTCAGCGGCAACGGAACAAACAACCGTTGCGGAGGAGATCAATAAGAGCGTTATGCAGGTAAAAGATATATCTGAAAGTACGGGTGAAGCCGCAAAACAATCAGCGAAAAATAGCAATTCATTGAATGAAGTTGCCAATAAACTCCAATCCTTAGTTTCTAAATTTAATGTGTAGGCCATTTCCTAGTAGCCTGCTCACAAAACATCCTGTATGCTACGCGCCTTGCAATCCCTTGGAATAAAAACCGATGAATTTTGATTCACTTGGTCTTAGTCAGCACATTTTAAAAGCAGTGATCAAACAAGGTTACGAGACGCCCTCTCCGATCCAAGCACAAGCGATCCCAGCAGTATTAGACGGCAAAGATGTCATGGCCGCTGCTCAAACAGGTACTGGCAAAACAGCGGGTTTTACCTTACCTATATTAGAGCTACTTTCTAAAGGTAAACTGGCTACCGCTAATCAGGTAAGAACCTTAGTGCTGACGCCAACCAGAGAATTAGCCATCCAAGTGAGTGAAAGTGTGGCTACTTATGGTGCTAATTTACCACTCCGCTCCGCCGTGGTTTATGGCGGCGTAAAAATCAATCCGCAAATGATGAAGCTGCGTAAAGGGGTTGATATTTTGGTTGCAACTCCCGGCCGTCTACTAGATCTGTATAGTCAAAATGCGGTTAAATTCGATCAACTTGAAATATTGGTTCTAGATGAAGCTGATCGAATGTTAGATATGGGGTTTATTCGAGATATCAAAAAAATCATCAGATTGCTGCCAACTAAACGTCAAAACCTGATGTTCTCGGCAACCTTTTCTGATGATATTCGAAAATTAGCCAAAGGTTTAGTGAATAATCCGATCGAAATTTCCGTCAGCCCAAGAAATACTACGGTTAAATCCGTCGCTCAATGGATCTACCCGGTTGATAAAAAACGAAAATCTGCATTACTGAGCTATTTAATTGGTTCAAATAACTGGCAGCAAGTTTTGGTTTTTACCCGAACTAAACACGGTGCAAATCGATTGACTAAACATTTAGAAAAAGACGGTATAAAGGCGATGGCTATCCACGGCAACAAAAGTCAAGGAGCTCGAGTCAAAGCACTGACCAACTTTAAGAAAAATGATATTCAAGTTTTGGTTGCCACAGATATTGCAGCACGCGGTATCGATATCGACCAACTGCCACATGTCGTTAACTTTGATCTGCCCAATGTCGCCGAAGATTATGTTCATCGAATTGGACGAACTGGTCGTGCCGGTAAGTCTGGCGAAGCTGTTTCGTTAGTCAGTGCCGATGAATTTAAGCAACTGTCAGATATTGAAAAATTAATTCAAACAATCATAGAAAGAAAGTTAATCGATGGTTTTGAGCCCGATCATGATGTACCAGCTTCCAAATTAGGCATTCGACCGGTAAAAACAAAAAAAAATAAATACCGAGCGAATGACAGAGAGGGTAACCGTCCATCTCTTCAAAAAAAGCAGTTCAGCCGGAACAAGGGGGCTCGGAATGATAAATCACGCAGAAGCCAACCTGGAAATCGATCTGGCAAAAGCTAGCAAATAAAATTATCAAAAAAATAGATCTCCAGTGATCAGCAATCGATAACCATTAGAAAAATAACCAATGCGTACGATATAGTTCATATTTCATCCAGTTTTTACCACCTTCTTTAAATTCGGAATGGCATTGCATACCTAATTTCTTTATAACCGCGTGAGAAGCCAAATTATCCTTCATTGCCCTTGCAATAATTTTTTTCAGTTCAAGTTCCAAAAATGCTATCTTAAGTCCCGCTATAGCTGATTCGGTTGCGTAACCATTACCCCAATATTTCCGGGCTATCCTGAATCCTATATCAGTTTCTTCATTATCTGGCAAATACCTAAGACCACTAAAACCGATATATTGACCCGTACCTTTTAGATATATAGACCAACGCCCAAAACCACAGATCTCATATTGATTATATTCTGATATAAATCGAGCGACCTCTTCTTTATTTTGAAAAGGCTTATCTCCCGTATAAATTAATACTTCTGGATCATTGTTCAATTCAAAAAAGCCATCTACATCATTTTCTGAAAATTTTTTAAGTAATAATCTATCGGTTTCAGCAACTACCATAGTATAGAAAGCCTCGATCCCATTAATTTTTTCATTGTTTTGCTCCTATTTTATTGCCAGGGTACAAACTTGGAAAAGTCAGCTAAAGAATTTCAAAAACTCAAAAAATATTGCTCTTGAAGTTCGAATGCAGGTTTATTTTCTTCGTGACTTAAAAAAAAGTTTCAACATATCTGCACTTTGTTGTTTAAGAATATCTTCTACAATTTCTATTTGGTGATTATGCCCCGAATGTTGCAATAACTGATACAAACTCCCAGCAGCCCCCGTTCTAGGGTCTTTGGCAGCATAAACAATGGCTTTAACCCGAGCATGGACCATAGCCATAGCGCACATAGCACAAGGTTCCAGCGTCACGTACAGGGTAGTATCGACCAATCGATAATTTTGCAACTTCTGCCCTGCTTCGCGCATTGCAATAATTTCAGCGTGGGCAGAAGGATCATGTTTGAGGATGGGTTGGTTATAGCCCTGACCGATGATTTGACTGTCTTTAATCAAAATTGCCCCAACCGGAACCTCGCCTAAAGCTTCGGCTTTTACGGCGAGAGATAGTGCTTTTTGCATCCAATATTGATGATCGTACATATAATCCTTTTAAAACTTAAAAGATAAAAACTAATTTCGCCACGGAGATACGAGGAAAGACTATTTGGAGCAAAAAAGAGTGGTTTAGTTTTTTGTTTTCTCCGTCGCTCCGTGTCCCAGTGGTGAATAACCTTTTGAGTTTATTCCTATTCCCATTCAATCGTAGCAGGTGGCTTGGACGAAATATCATAAGTTACCCGAGAAATCCCATCAATTTCATTAATGATCCTGCCCGATACATGCTCCAAAAAATCATAAGGCAAATGCGCCCAGCGAGCGGTCATAAAGTCGATCGTCTCAACCGCCCTTAATGCAATCACATAATCGTATTTTCGAGCATCCCCCATAACACCCACCGATTTAACAGGTAGAAAAACGGCAAATGCTTGCGAAGTTTTGTGATACAAATGGTAGTTATATAACTCTTCGATAAAAATGTTATCGGCTAATCGCAAAAGATCGGCAAATTCTTTTTTCACCTCACCTAAAATCCTGACACCTAACCCTGGGCCAGGAAATGGATGACGATATAACATGTCGTATGGTAAACCTAATTCTAGGCCGATTTTTCTAACTTCATCTTTAAATAATTCACGTAAAGGTTCGACCAGCTTTAGCTTCATGTCTTTTGGCAAACCACCAACATTATGATGAGACTTTATGACATGAGCTTTGCCGCTCTTAGCTCCTGCCGACTCAATTACATCGGGATAAATTGTACCTTGAGCCAACCATCTAGCATTGACTCTTTTCTCTGATTCGATTTGAAATACATTAATAAATTCGCGGCCAATAATCTTTCGTTTGGCCTCCGGATCATTTTCACCTTTTAATGCGTTAAGAAAACGATCTTCCGCTTCTATTTTAATGACGTTTAAGCCAAAATCAGCATCAAACATATCCATCACTTGCTGACCTTCGTTTAAACGAAGCAGACCATTGTCAACAAATACACAGGTTAATTTAGATCCTATTGCACGATGTAATAACATTGCCGTTACGGATGAATCAACACCGCCGGAAAGACCTAAGATAACTTCATCGTCTCCCACTTTTTCTTTAATTTCTGCAATTGCATTTTCAATAATACTATCGGCAATCCATAATTTTTCACAACCACAGATATCTGATACAAATTTTTCTAAAATACGTCCACCTTGATGAGTGTGAGTCACTTCCGGATGAAACTGAACGCCATAGAAATTTTTCTCTTCATTGGCCATCGCCGCCAGTGGTGCATTATCGGATTCACCAATCGCTACAAAATTTTCAGGCAACTCGATAACTTTGTCACCATGACTCATCCACACATCCAAAACACCTTTACCGTCTTCGGAATGATCTTCAATGCCTTCCAGTAAAACAGACGGGATAGCATGGCGTACTTTGGCATAACCGAATTCTCTTTTGTTTGAACTGGCCACTTTTCCGCCCAGCTGATGAGCCATAGTTTGCATGCCGTAACAAATACCTAAAACCGGAACACCTAAATCAAAAATAAGTTCATTGGCTATTGGCGTATCATCACCCATCACACTTTCCGGACCACCCGATAAGATCACTCCATCCGGTTTAAAATCATAAATACACTTGTCCTCCAGATCAAATGGATATAACTCACAATACACACCTAATTCACGGACTCGACGTGCAATCAATTGAGTATATTGAGAACCGAAATCTAGAATGAGAATTTTTTGAGAATGAATGTCTGTAGACATAAGATTAAACCTTAAGATGAATTAAAAGAAAAAACTAAAAGAGTGATTTACCACGGAGGCATGGAGTAGCGGAGAAAAAATAATCATTGATCTTTCCTCCATGCCTCCGTGGTAAAAATTTCTTATCTCTTGTCTTTTTTTATTTTTCTCTTTATTTTTAGTAATAAAGACTTCTTGAATTGCTTTGAATTTATTTCTTAGCTTGATAATTAGGTGCTTCTTTAGTGATCTGTACGTCGTGTACATGGCTTTCAGCCATGCCCGCAGCAGTCACTTTAACAAATTCTGTTTCAGTGCGATAAGTTAACATGTCTTTACAACCGGTTAAGCCCATAGATGAACGCAGCCCCCCTAACATTTGATGGATGATGGCATTTAATACTCCTTTGTAAGCGACTCGGCCTTCAATACCTTCTGGCACTAATTTATCGGCCGCGTTGTTCGATTGAAAATAACGATCTCCGGAACCATTTTTTTGCGACATAGCTGCCAAAGAGCCCATCCCACGATATGATTTATAAGAACGACCTTGATAAAGTTCTACTTCTCCCGGCGCCTCTTCGGTACCAGCAAACATGGAACCAACCATAATAGAATAAGCACCTGCGGCCAAAGCTTTACATAAATCTCCTGAATAACGAATACCCCCATCAGCAATAAGTGGTACACCTGTTCCATCCAGAGCTTTGGCAACATTATTCACTGCAGAGATTTGTGGAACACCCACTCCGGTTACGATCCGAGTCGTACAAATTGAACCCGGTCCAATTCCCACCTTGACTCCATCGGCACCAGCGGCGACTAAATCTTTAGCTCCTTGTCCCGTAGCAATATTGCCACCAATCACTTGAATTTCAGGATAGTGTTTTTTGACCCACTTCACTTTATCCAATACACCTTGAGAATGGCCGTGAGAAGTATCAACCAAAATAATATCAACTCCTGCTTTAACTAAGGCAGCAACCCGATCTTCAGTGTCCGGTCCAGTACCAACCGCCGCACCGACCCGTAAATGACCTAAGCTGTCTTTGCAGGCGTTAGGTTTATCTTCAGCTTTTTGAATATCTTTTACGGTATACATACCGGTTAAATGAAAATCATCATCGACCATCAGTACTTTTTCAATCCGATGCTGGTGCATCAAATAAAGCACATCGTCAGGACTAGCACTTTCGGTCACCGTCACTAGATTTTCTTTGGTAGTCATCACCTTGGTAATTGGTTGATCAAGCTGAGATTCAAAACGAATATCACGGCTAGTAACAATCCCGAGTAGCTCACCATCTAGAACAACAGGTAAACCGGAAATACCATGCATTGAAGTAATTTCTTTTAATTGACCGATAGTGGTATCTGGAGTCACTGTAATCGGGTCTGTGACCACACCGCTTTCAAATTTCTTAACTTTGAGAACTTCTGATGCCTGACGGTCAATATCCATATTTTTATGAATAAACCCCATGCCTCCTTCTTGAGCAATGGCAATCGCCAAGCCCGCTTCAGTGACAGTATCCATCGCCGCAGAGACTAAAGGAATATTAAGAACAATATCCCGAGTGATCCGAGTTTTAAGATCGACTGCATTGGGCAGAACTTGAGAATGAGCAGGAAGAAGTAGGACATCATCAAAAGTGAGGGCTTCTTGAGTGATTCGCATCGTAAATTTCACCATTTCGAGAAGGGCTGATACAGCCAAAGCGGGATTATACAGACATTTTTGCAAAAGTAACAATTATTATTTAATAATTTTTTGATTGCAATTGTTTGTTTTTATTGCTGAAATAGACTATCTGCATGCTAGTTAACCTAAATTAAACAATTCTGAGCCTATTAATTCCTATGCGAAAGCCCTTTTTACAACCTCAACAACCAAACACTCAACGACAAGTGCTTACGGTAAGCCAGCTGAATCGCCAAGCAAAGCGTTTAATGGAATCAGAACTCGGAACGGTCTGGCTAGAAGGTGAAATCTCCAATTTTATTCATGCGGCATCCGGCCACTGGTATTTCACCCTGAAAGATAACAGCGCGCAGATCAAGTGCGCTATATTCAAATTCAAAAACCGAATGATCAACCTGTCGCCAAAAGAAGGTGACAAAGTCATCGTTAAAGGTAAAGTCAGCCTTTATGAAGCGCGAGGCGATTACCAGATGATTGCTGACTATATGGAACCGGCCGGAGTTGGAAAGCTGCAACAAGAACTTAATGCATTAATGAACCACCTTGAAGAGCAAGGCCTGTTTTCCGCCGATAAGAAAAGAGCTCTCCCCTTCCTACCGAAAGCAATCGGTGTAATTACTTCGCCAACTGGCGCCGCCATTCGTGATGTGATCACCGTATTACAGCGTCGCTGCCCAATGATCCCGATCATTGTTTATCCCACTCAAGTGCAAGGTAAAACAGCCGCCTCCAATATCATCAACGCTCTACAAAAAGCGCAACAAAGAAATGAATGTGATGTATTATTAATGACTCGCGGAGGTGGTTCACTTGAGGACCTTTGGAGTTTTAATGATGAACCCTTAGCCAATAAAATCTCTCAATGCCACATCCCCATCGTTGCGGCCATCGGTCATGAAATCGATATAACCATCACTGAACTGGTCGCCGATCTGCGTGCCGCAACGCCTTCTGCTGCGGCCGAATTGATTGCGCCTGACCAACAGAGCTTATGGCAAAAATTAGACATTTACAGTCAAGATTTAAGTCACTGCATCCATAGCAAAATATATGACCTCCAAACCAGACTAAATATCGCCCGACTAAAATTGAAAGATCCCGAACATTCAATTTTACACGCCCGTCACCAATTAGATATCAATAGAAACAGGTTAGCTGAGGCTTTTACTCGTAACATTGATTCAAACAAAAACCAATTGGAACGTTTATCTAAAAAGCTCGCTCACTTCCATCCAAAAGAAAAATTACTGAGAAATAAACACCAATTAGAAGTGATGCAGAGTAGACTTAAGAGTTCATTGCAGAAAATATTGCAACAACAACAAAATCGATTGTCTATTACCGCTAATAAATTGAACACATTAAGTCCTTTGTCTACCCTTTGTCGGGGTTATAGTATTACGCGGGATCAAAAGACCAAACAGGTTATCACCAAGATAAGTCAAGTGACCAGTCAACAAAGTATTTCGGTTTTGCTTTCTGATGGTGAGATAGAATGTCAGGTAAAGTAAAGAAGGTTGAACGATTGAGCACTGGCTTTGAAAATTTAATGGCTCTGAGTCCAGATGATTTACCCCGCCTTATCTTGGGTTAGTTCTACTGGAGCAGAGCTGAAAATATCGAACATCGCTTCAGCGTTAATGGGTTTGCTAAAAAGAAAGCCCTGAATAATATCACATTGATTTACAGTTAAAAAATCTAACTGCCACTGATCTTCAACACATTCAGCAACTAATTCTAAACCAAGACTGTGGGCTAAAATGATAGTCGAACGAACAATACCCTGACTTCTTCGATCAGTTTCCAATGTTCTAATAAACATTCCATCAAGTTTTAATGTGTCGACGGGAAAATCCTGAAGATATTGCAACGATGAATAACCCGTTCCAAAATCATCAATCGCAATTCTGGCACCTAGTTTTTTGATCGCTTTTAAATTTTCGATCGTTGGCTGAGTTTGTTCAACAAAAACTTCTTCAGTAATTTCTATTTCCAGTTGTTCTGCGCTAATTTGGTTAACTATTATTTCCGATTTAATATGTTCCAACAAAGAGCTACTAATTAAATGGCCAGCAGATACATTAATAGCAACCGTCAAATCAGTGAGACCTTTATCGGCCCATTTTTTTAGTTGTTTGCAAACCTGCGAAATAACCCATAAATCAATTTTTTTAATTAATCCTGTTTCTTCCGCAATTGGAATAAAAATAGTTGGAGAGACCAATCCAAGCTCTGGATTATTCCAGCGAAGTAACGCCTCGGCATTTCTATATTTCTCTTCTTTTACTCGTTTTTGCGGTTGATAAACTAGGCTCAATTCATCCTTTTCAATGGCCGTTCTTAAGTTTGACTCAATCGCTAGTCTTTCAAGAGAAGTATTGTTCATTTCTTTGGAATAATAACTGAAATTTCCCGGCCCCTTCTTCTTTGCATGATACATACTGATGTCAGCATTTTTTAATAAAATTTTATCGTCTAAACCATCTTCAGGATAAACACTAATTCCAATACTAGTAGAAACATGCAAAACATGTTCTTGTAGTCGAAATGGCTTACTAAAACATTCTATAATTCTCAGCGCAGAACGAGCAGCATTTTTAGAGTGAGATAAATTTTCTAATAAAAAAACAAATTCATCACCACCAAGTCTGGCAACCGTATCACCATCGCGGGCCACTTTTTTAAGTCGTTTAGCGACTTCCTTTAATAGTTGATCACCATTTTGATGACCAAAATTATCGTTGATCACCTTGAATCGGTCGAGATCTAAAAATAATAGCGCGATATTTGTTTTGTTGCGGGATGATTTGGATATCGCCTGATGCAAACGATCGACTAATAAATACCGATTCGGCAAACCGGTCAATGAATCATAATGGGCTTTCAGGAAGAGCTGTTTGGTTCTAACATCGACAAGCTTTTGCAGTTGTTTACCTCGCGTGGCGAGTTCATTTTCACGGTCTTGTGTGGCATCAAGAACTCGATTAAAACCTTTAATAAGTTGACCAATTTCGCCATCACCTTTTGCTGATAGCCTTTTATCAAAATTTTTGGACTGATACATATTAGTCATATGGCGTACCATACTTTGAATAGGATGAGTTAACCGTTTTTGAAAATAATCCGCAACAAAAAAGGAGATGAACAACATGATTAGCCCAAGTACAATCATAAACCATAAAAAATCTGGCTTTTCAGTCAGCAAACTCGCTAAGTTGTGGTGAACATATACATAACCAATCCTTTCCTTATTATTGTAGATTGGCTCGGCAATAATTAAATCCGTTGCGGACCTGAGCAAAGTCACGCTCGTATCCATCATAGGCAACGGCATATCTTCTAATTTCGCGTAGTAGCCCAATAAGCTACTATCAGCAAGCAAGATAGCCGCTTCTTCAACGGATTCATTTTGAGAGTATGATTGAAGCACCTGATTGGCAGTATTATTATCGAGAGAAATGATAGCATGAAGCGCTTCATAACCAACAATACTGGCCTGTTGACGAGCAGATAAAATGATTTTATCTTCGACATTTTGAGTAACTAATAGTTGAAAATATGCACTAACAAACGTCAGAGTGATCACAACAATGATAATCATCATAAACGTTAGTTGAGTTCGGAAAGATGTTGGCGTTTTCTGTTTTTGTTCCACTAGTTATTTTTTAAAGTACCTTTGTTACGCTACCATAATTTATTTTGAGATAAACAAAGCCTTCAACTGATTATTCTTAATTCAAATACTACTAGATAAATGGCAAGATGCCAATAATTGGCTTATCTTTCAGCCTGTTAAATTGACCAAAGGTACAAAAATCAGCTCAAAGAAGCTCAAATTCTACAGAGCCGCTATTTCCACTTTGATCAAACACAATGATTCTTTGATGACCCTTTTGAAAATCTGAAATAATAAAGCTCTTTCCTAATTGTGATTGGCCAATTAATTCACCGTTTTTCAGCCCAGTAACTTCACCTTGACCAGCGGATACAGTCAAATTAATTTCACTCTATGAGATCAGCACTTTGAATTTTTCATGATGTTATTCAAAATGCTCTTCGCCTACACATTGTTTACAGAACAAAAATCCTTTAAATTTAAAACTAAAGGATGCTCGATTTTAGGCAAATAATCCCCAATAGAAGGATCAAAATGATAATCCTGTTCCCACTCTCTAATGTTTTCAACAATTTGCCTGACTGCATCAGCAATAAACCGCGCTTCGATATCAGTCGAAGTGGGATGCATCGACACCCGGACCCAGCCCGGCTTACGACTCAAATCACCTTCATCAATCTGACAAGTGATTGCCTGTGAAGTCGCTTCATCAACGCCGAGTAGAATATGCCCATAGGTTCCAGCGCAAGAACAACCTCCCCGCGTTTGAATACCAAAACGGTCACTGAGCAGTCTTACAATCAAATTAAAATGAATATCAGGCACATAAAAAGAAATAACACATAATCGCTCTAAATGTTGATCATGAAGTATTTCTAAAGATGGAATTTTAGTTAACTCCTCACATAAAAGACCCACCAGTTGTTTTTCTCTCAAACGAATATTTTCGGTTCCCATATCCTCTTTGAGTTTTATTGATAATGCCGTTCGAATAGTTTGCAAAAAACCTGGCGTACCACCATCTTCTCTAACTTCAATGTCGTCATAAAAATGATGTTTTCCCCAAGGATTGGTCCAAGTGACAGTACCACCGCCCGGATGATCAGGGATCTTATTGCTGTAGAGTTTTTTATTAAAAACTAGCACTCCAGAACTTCCCGGACCGCCTAAAAATTTATGCGGAGAAAACATGACCGCATCCAGCCTTTCTAATGGATCATCCGGGTGCATATCAATATCCACATAAGGGGCCGAAGCGGCAAAATCGATAAAACAGTATCCACCATTTTGATGCATTACTTTGGCTAAATTTTGGTAATCCGTTTTGATCCCTGTGACATTACTACAAGCGGTAAATGTACCTATTTTAAATGGTCTGTCTTTATATTCCTTTAACAATTCATTTAGAGCATTTGCATCTGGCAATCCGTCCTCATTTTCGGGGATGCGTATCACCGTAACCGCACATTCTTCCCAAGTAGTTTGATTAGAGTGATGCTCCATATGAGTGATAAAAACGACCGGCTTTTCATCTTCCTTAATTTCAAATCGTTCGAGCCAGTTTTCCGTTATTTTTAATCCCAAAATTCGTTGGAATTTATTGACCACGGTGGTCATGCCTGCTCCCGCACAGATCAGCGCATCGTCTTCACTGGCATTCACATGCTTTTTAATTATTTGTTGAGCCTCATGGTACAAATTGGTCATTGCACAGCCGGTAAAACTGGCTTCTGTGTGAGTATTGGCGATCAACGGACCAATTTTATTAGTCATAAAATCTTCAATCGGCTGATACAATCTGCCACTGGCGGTCCAGTCAGCATATAAGATTTTATGGTCAGCATGCTCTAAGTTGATGCCAACGACATTTTCTCTGAATGGTTTAAAATAATGCTCTAAATTCATACTCAATATTTCCTAAATTTGAATGTGACCAGCCGCGGTTATTCCGTTGCATCTAGCTTATTTAATAGAGAGCTATTATTTCACACAAATTGAGGTATTTTTATGCTATTTTTGCTTATGTTTAATTAAATATGAGTTTTTTATGCTACCATTTTGCATATTCATAGATTATTAATTCACAGACTGGTATTTTATTGACCCATGGATTGCTTTGACAAAGACATATTAAGACTATTGCAAAAGGACTGCACTTTATCTGTCAGCGATATAGCCACCAAGGTCGGTTTATCGACGACTCCCTGCTGGCGAAGAATCCAAGCAATGGAAAAATCAGGTACCATTGTAGGTCGTGTTGCCCTAGCCGATCCTGATAAGTTAAATGTTGGGTTAATTGTGTTTGTTATGGTAAAAACCAATCAACACAATCCGACGTGGTTAGATAATTTTTCAAAAACGATAAAAGAAATGCCTGAAATTATGGAGTTTTATCGACTCAGTGGTGAGATCGACTATTTACTCCGAATAGTCGTTCCAGATATGAAAGCCTTTGATACGTTTTATAAAAAACTGATCACACGGGCAGATTTTTCAGATATCAGTTCCAGTTTTGCTATGGAAGAAATAAAATATACCACCCAATTGCCGTTAGATTATATCTAATTGATATCTACTCAGGACTAACACATTCTAAATCCATATTAGTCTGGAACATAAAGTTAGAGCGAACTGTATGTCTTTCCGCAAAAAATAGATCAAAACTATATCGACCACCAGGCTCAATACCAATTGATTCTGCCACTGCATCCATATCAACCGTTTTTTCCAGCTTCGAATGAACGCCCCCTATATCAATGACAAGCTTTCCATTAATAAATAACCAAAGATCATCATCACCTCTAAAGGTGAAGGCTTCACCACCTTTATAATCAAACTCAAGATGCATTTCCAACGAAAAATGATAGTTATGATCAACACTGGTCATTCCGGTATTACCCCAACCTTCATCATCAATGGGGAAAAAACTATCGTTTGAGTATTCCCAAAGAGTTGAATCAGCTTCTCTAGATACTGTGAGAGTTTTAGGGATATTAATATTCACATCCTCTACATCACGATACCACTGATTGAAATTGTCTTCACCTGTTGTTGTTTTGCTTCTTGTACCGTCAGGGTATGCGTATACCGGCAAGCCATCATCACCTAAATCAATGTTGACAATTCCATAGTCGACACCAATACGGTATTCAAAGTCAGGGTGTGAACTCTTGAAATCTCGAATAATAAAAGGTAAAACACGCATTGTATCATTTGATACTTCACAAACATCTGGTTCACCTGAAACATCGATCGCAACGCTGTCCGCATAGCTTTGTATAGCACCATCATCCACAATTAACTGCAATACATAAATACCTTCTAGTTCAGCAGTAAAATGGGGTGATACTGCTTGGCTATCGCTCAAAATAATGTTACTTCCTTCTGGCTCAGCGGTAACAGTCCATTGATGACTAATTTGATCGCCATCCGGATCATAGCTGGCCGAACCATCGAGTGATACCTGCTCACCACTGTCCACGGTCTGATCTTCACCTGCAATGGCTATGGGCCTTATATTTTCGTTGGACAAGAATACCGTATCGGGTGCGCTATCCAATATCCCATCATTAACAATTAATTGAGCAACATATTCACCAGCAACATCTATTTCAAGACTCGGTGCAATACTATTTGCATCTGTCAGTTCCGCCTGGCTTGATTCGGGTTGATGAATTAAAACCCAACGGTAGCTGATTGAATCACCATTCACATCAAAACTAGCGCTACCATCTAGTTGATTAGTCGCTCCAACTTGAATCAGTTGATCGTCACCTGCATTGGCAACTGGAGCAGTATTTTCAAGCGTGTTGATGATCATGGTATCCGGCTCACTAGCAAGATAACCATCGTCAACAATCAGTTCTAAAACGTAAACACCATCTACATCAATTAGAATGGTGGGCCTAACAAGAGCAGTATCAGAAATTTCAGCACCGCTTTCTCCGGGCTTGCTTACAATCCTCCAAGCATAATTTAATGGCGTACCATTAAGGTCATGACTTGCAGAACCATCCAATTGTACGGCAGTTCCGACATTGCTGATCTGGTCAATACCGGCATCAGCAATGGGTGCAATGTTTTCATGGACAAGTACAACGGTATCAGACTGGCTGTAGGTTTTGCCATCATAAACAACCAATTCGATCACATAATCAAGTACAGTATCCGGTGTCAGTGTCGGTGAAACCGCCGTTGGATCAGAAAGCACAACATCTGTTTCAGCAGGGCTGATAATCGTCCATTGATAAGTCAAGCGGTCACCATCAACATCGGTGCTTGCAGAGCCATCGAGTTGCACCGTTTGACTTAAGACAAATATTTGATCAGAACCAGCATTGGCAATTGGTGCATTATTGATCTCCTCGGCAATAAAAATAACCGTATCCGGCAAGCTATCTGTATTGCCATCATTTACAATCAATTGAACTAGGTACTCACCCGCCACATCAATATCCATTTGAGGACTAACGGCCGTCGCATCGCTCAGCGTCGTAAAGCTTGCATCGGGAGCAGTCAACAATGACCATTGATAGGTTAGCGTGTCACCATCAGGATCACTACTAGCGGAACCATCAAGGTTCCAACGTTGCCCAATTTCACCCGATTGGTCATCACCAGCGTTAGCAACGGGTTGACCACCAACTTGATTGACCGTGATCATCACTGTATCTCGGTCACTATCTTCATAACCATCATTAACAACCAATTGGAACGAATATTCACCTGCAAGTACCGCTGTAAAGGTTGGATTAACCTTGTCACTGTTCAATATAATAACGGACGCGCCCTCTGGTTGTGTACCAACGGTCCATCGATAAGTTAAGGGATCATTATCGGGATCCGAACTACGCGATCCATCAAGAGAAATGGTTTGATCAACGTCGATAGATTGATCAACACCTGCGTCAGCAGTAGGCTTGCTGTTAGGCTCGATCACAACAATCATCACAGTATCGGGATTACTGTCTGTTTTGCCATCATTAACAATCAATTGCGCAACATAGTTACCGGCTTGAGTCGGTGTAAAGCTAGGCTGGGTACTGGTGGCGTTTAATAATACAAGATTATCTGGCTGGCTAATTAACGCCCACTGATAACTCAACGCATCACCATCTGGATCGCTACTAGCCGCTCCATTTAGAGTAGCGGTTTCATTCACTCTGATTTGTTGATCATTTCCGGCATTAGCCACTGGCGCGATATTTGAGTTTATTATATTAATCGAAACGATATCAGCTTCACTATCGACTTGCCCATCATTGACGATTAACTGAACAATGTAATTTCCTTCAACATCTGCTGTAAAATTAGGCGTTGCAGTCGAGTTACCCATTAATGGCGTTGAACTACCAGCAGGGACCGCTATAAAATTCCAAGAATAGAATAGGTTGTCACCATCAGGATCGCGACTGGCCAGTCCATTCAAACTAATCCTTTGCTCGATATCGCCGGATTGATCAGCACCTGCGTTGGCAATTGGTTTATTATTAATCGGCGCGCCTACTAAAATATTGACTGTATCTGGCGCACTATCAAACACACCGTCATTTACAATTAGCTGCACGACATAACTACCTGCTACATCAGGAGTAATTTTAGGTGTATCGGTATCGGCTTCTTCTAATTCAGATTGGCTACCGTTAGGACGGCTCGCAATGATCCAAGTATAGGTCACCAAATTACCATCAGGATCATAACTTTTTGAACCATCTAATCCAATAATGTTACCCAACATCGTAGACTGATCTTCTCCTGCGTTCGCAACAGGCTTTCTATTTTGTGTAACAACAGTGACATTCAGACTGTCAGGAAGGCTATCCATTTCACCGTCATTAACAACCAACTGGATAGTATATTGACCAACAAAATCAGTTTCAATAGTCGGATTGACCAGTGTCACATCGGATAGCATGGCACTACTGTTGGCTGGTGCCGAGGTTATACTCCATAGATAGGTTAATGGATCATTGTCTGGATCACTACTATTAGAACCGTCCAACGCAAATATATCGCCCGCATCGCCAGATTGATCTGCGCCAGCGATAGCCAATGGAATGTTATTGGGAAAATTACATAAAATTTGAGTTGCATCGGGATTATCGATAAAACCTGAATCAAAAGAAGTTAAACTTAAATCTTCACTTTGATGAGCTTGCGACATGGCTAATTCAGTAAAAACTCTATCATTTTCTGCTCTGATAATAGGAGTTCTACTGTTAGTAAGAGGATCAAACACCCAAATGCCATACTTAACTTCCAGCTCACCCTCAGTATCGGTGCTCGAATCACAAAACGAATTAATACCATCCTTAATTAAGGTACATTGTGACCAGCTAAGCAGTAATCGAGAAGAACCGTCGCGATATGGCCAAAAAGCGCTAAACCAGCCATTATCAGAAAGCTGTCCAGGATAAAGGTTGGTTTCAGTAAATGTTAGTGAACGGGGAGACATCTCGGCAAAAACAGTATCAGGCTTAATTTGATGAGAAGGTTCCAGTTCAACCACTGCACCGCCTAATGTTCGATTGTATTGATGACGGATCAAACTAAATAAATTACCATTTTCAGCCTGAAAAATTTGATCGATAGCAATAAAAGCTTCTTCTGATGACTCTGTTGTAATAGTGTTATACAACTGCTCCATTGATTCACCATCGCTGGTAATCGTCAATAATTTATAATGACTCGTTACAAAAACTGAGCGGGATAATTTTTGTTTTGAGTAAGCACATTTGATTTCATTATTCCAAGCAGGGGGTTGCTTTAAACCTTTTGGATAAAGATAAGAATCAATATTAATTTGACCATTCGCCTCACAAGTCTCTAGTGGCTGATAGCTTCGCTCCCATCGAACAAAAGCAATCCGTCCATCTTTTAAATGAGTTGGATTAATATCATGATTAAAACGGCCGTAGGTCAACTGAATAATGCTATCGCCCTCTGTAGTCATTGAGTGTAATAACGAAGGTCTTTCTGCAGGATCCACCACTCGACATAAATCGCCAACTAATTCGATATTTTCTCTCGGATGAAGAGGGTTTCCCGCATTACGATCTGATGAAAAAATGATTTTTCCATCAGCAGTGAAAGTAGGATTGGTATCTTGGCCACTGTTGGCTATAAAATCACTACTAATTATTCGTCTTAACTGCTTGCTTTCAAATTGATAAGAAAAGATATTCCAAGTACTGTCTGTTGGATGAAAATTAGCTCCACGTGCAGCAAACAGCAGTTGTTCTCCATTAGGCGAAACATTTAAATCTTTAACATCGTATTCGTCTGCACCAAAATAATCGGTTAATATTTCTTCTTGAGTGGCGTTAACATCCAAACCAGAACGAACCATCAACTTTGCACCAAGACTAAACGCATAGGGTGTAACAATTTCAAGAGGTGAACGACTCGCTCCACTTGTTTTTTGAGAAAAAATCTCAGTATTAGACGCAACCTGTTTAGACACACTTCGCTCTACATAAGCAATGATTGTATCGTTCTTAAGCACTTTTTCTTCAACGGCTTCCTCGTTTTCCTCAGAAGAACAGCCTACCAAAAAGAGAAAAAATAAAGCGGCGAAGCCGATAGAAAAGGCTTTTGATGTCATTGCTAATGGGTTCATAGTCATAATCCCGAAAATATTTCTTTAACCAGACATTGGATTATATAAAAAACTAAGGCTAGTAGGACAGTAAGAACTCACAGATCGACGTTTATCATGGATCTTTCTCTCAAGAATGAGGAACGCATCACAAGTTATTCAATAATATTTAAAAAACTGAAAACCCTGTGTTTATAAGGCTTGAAAGAAGGTTTGGTTGAAAAAATTAACAAATAATCTTACTAAACAATAAGCTACCTAGTTCAATTAATGTAATTTATGAAGTGTGGGGCCTATTGACTCAATTAAAAGGAAAAAGATCGTCACTGCCAACAACAATCAACTGGGAATAAATACAAATCGATACTCAACTGGCGTAGCAGATACATCTTCAACACCAAAATCAAATAATTGTATTCGACTCAGCATTTGCTGCTCTAATTCAGCCATATCAAGTTCACTGGATACCAAAATCAGATTAGTAACTTTACCATTTGGCTGAATAATCATTTTAAAGATAAATTTTCCTTGTAAATCAGGGTGATCATTAAGGGCATCGTAATACAAGGCTAAAATCAAGCCCTTTTTTCGCTCAATAACCTGTCGGATATTATCGGCGTCTCGCATTCCGCTTACATAAGAATAATTTGAATCACGCCCTTTAGCGGTCCCTTCAGAAGCCCCTAAAGAAACAACTCCCTCCACATTGGATGTTTGATGATCAGCCAATTCTGTAGCGACATTTTTCATCACATTTTCATCGACATCTATACCCAAATTAGCCTGTGTCGCTCTATTTTCACCTAACACACCACGATCAACGGTTGCCACCATTCCTTTCTTATTGCTGGATATCTTTTTCTTTTTCATGCCTGCAGCATTTATTTTACCCCTTAGCGCAGCTAACTGGCTGGACAGATTAGCGAACCCTTTTGACTCACTGAGGGCCGCTTTAGTATCTTTTTGTTTAGCGACAGGTTTATTGGATGGTTTGCTCTGATCCTTTGTGGGTACGGATTTTTCAGGTTTCGGTTTTGGCTTCGGCACAGGTTTTGGCTTGGCTTTTGGTTTGACAACCACAGGCTTTGGCGGTATCAATTGATCCGCTTCTAATACAACTTTCGTTTTCACAATTTTTTTAGATGGTGGAATATACTCTTTTTCAAAGACCGGCAACCAAGGGATTATAATAAAAAAGAGAAGTAGGACCACTAGCGCCCTTTTGGTCCAACGGTCAAATAGCGCTTCCTGCTTCGCATTGGGACTCCAAGGTAGTACTAAATCAGGTGATAAAGGCTGAATAATATTAGTTGTCATCATTTCAACCCTCATCCGGCTTACCGTCAACACTTAGCGCAGATGGACTCGTGGTTTGGTTTAAAAGACTAATGGCTGCAACCCGATTAACCGCCAATGAAATATCTCGAAAATTTTCCCCACTACAAGTGGCCATCACTCGTTCTAGTAAACTGAAAGACACAGAGCGATCACCGACAATCGTTACAGAAAAGCCGTTACTTTTTTCATAACTAGTTAATGCACCGCGTTTGGTCGCATATTCCACCAACACTTCCGCTAACGGTGCAATGATTCGTTCTGGGGAATTTAAAACATCGTCAACATTAACCACTACTTCACCATTAAACCAAATCTCATTTTCACTAATTAATATAGTGGCTTCAACATGAGGTGCCGCAGTAATAGTGGAATCAGGTAATTTAACAAATCGGGCATTTTCTAATTGGTCTGCATCGCCACTATTTAGCAATAGAAAAAATACTAATATAGTGAAAATATCCATCAATGCGACTAGGTTTAATTTACTGGTTGAACTAGGCGTTTGAAAACCCTGAAAATTGAGATTAGATGTATTTAAACTAGTCGATAACATTTACTTAATACTCGCATTGGCTAGTGAAATTTCAGGAAAAAGTTCGACCTCGACAACACTTGCGGCTAACGTTGCTTTATAGGACTTAATGGCATCCATCGTTGAAATAAGTGTTTGATAATCAATACCTGACTCGGCTAACAAAAGTAGATCACGTTTATTGTTCATTTGAAGTTTAACCTCTTGCAATACCAGAGTCAGCTGTTCAAAGTCATAAACCTGTTCCTGCTCTACTTGGATCATTGGAATATCTTGGATCTCCACATTACTCGGATAAAAAACTTTTATACCACTTTTGTGCAATAACACCTCTAATTTTGGTGGCGTTTCATCAGCACTATAAACACTATGAGTCAAATCAGGTAATTTGATTTCATGAACTGTTATCTGAGTAAAGGTTAAACTCATCAGCATAACGGGCACTAGCACAATCATCAAATTCATAAAAGAAGTGACGTCCAAATCGGCATCCTCTACAACTTTTTTTCGGAGAATAAAAGACATACTCTATTGACCGTCACCTGTGGGATCTTGCTCAGGAGCCATTGCTTCACTGGCTGTTTCATTGCCCGCCTTTCGATCGCCATTGCTTACTTGATCGTTGGATTGCTCGTCGGCTTGATCGTTTATCGCATAGTTTCTAGTAGTAGAATCCAATTGCATTCCAGCATATATTTCATGGTTGTAGGTCATAATATTTAAAAATTTAACCGCTGCCATTTCGATACTTCTTACGATCGCAGCAGTTTTGTTTTGTAAAATAGAATTAAAAACCAACAGAGGGATCGCCGTGATTAAGCCAAATGCCGTGGTATTCATCGCTACAGAAATCGATAAAGACAGTAAGGTTGATTTTTCAGCAGGATCGGCTGCAGCAACCGCTGTAAATGCTGAGATCAAGCCAATGATCGTGCCTAACAAACCAAACAATGTTGCTATATTTGCCAACATCGGCAAATAGCTTGTTCTAGTTTCTAAGCTAGGCATCACTTCCAACATTCCTTCACTCATCGCATGCTCTATATCTGCGCGATACTTAGTGACTTTCATCATATCCAGTCCGCAACCGATCACCCGCGTTACTGGAACATGGCTTTCATGCGTATATCGCTGCATTTTTTCTAAATCTGCAGTCCTTAACAACGGCAAGAAAGCGTCAAATGACTTAATATTTCTTAGTCTTTCTCGGGTTAAGAAAAACCAACGCTCTGCAATAATCACCAGACCTATAGCTAGGACAATAGCAATCGGGTAAATGTATATTCCGCCCTCCTGAAAAAATTTAATAATACTAGATAGGCCTTCCATTATAAATCCTCGTCAATGTTGGGTAAATTATTCTCAAGCTTCATTGTGTCATACATACTAGACGAACGAAGCATTACTTTTCGGTTAACCAAACTAAGTGTTTTGTCGTATTTTGAATCAAGATTCCATTGTAGTTTATCGGGTGTTCCAATTTCTTTCCAAGGTATAAAATAACTGACCAAAGGCTGCTCTTTATCACCAATAAAGTTGGACTGTAATTTTATTGGTGCCTCTTCTTTTATATCATTTAACTTTAAGGATATAGGAGCTTCTTTCGAGCAACAATGGCGGCTAAAAACTAACAAGCAAATCATGAAATATATTTTCTTACTGTTTTTCACGATGACCAAAAACCTCTTAAAACGGTAACTATTCAACTTAATAGATTACTGAGTAGTTACAAAAACAAACCATCAAACCCCAATAAAGACTTTACATTGTTGTTGCAGAAATTGCTTTCTTTATTTCCGCTTTCAACTTAATCTCTTTACCGGTTCTTTGCTGAATTTCACGCAGCCAACCTTCACGTATTTTATCTCGACCATTTTTCAAAAACAAATAGGCTTCTAAATGTCTTTGAGATAATAATGATTCATTTAAGTACAGATCATAGAGGATCGCCAAATTTAAGTGAGCTTCCGGAAAATCTTTCCAAACAGCTAATGCCTGCTGATAGGTATTTTTGGCAAAAACAAATTGCCCCAGCTCCCGATACGTTTTGGCTAATCGTATATAAACATTTACATTATTCTTGTTAATTTCAATCGCCTTGTTATAGTAGCTAACCGCTTCTTTAGGTTTATCATTCTTTCTTGAAATATCGCCGAGCATTACCCATGGGCCGGACAATCTCTTATCTTTACTCGTTAGATTTTCAAGGTGTTGTTTAGCCTGCCGATAAGCACCACTTTGAAATGCCCGCCTTGCGGATACATAAGCGGTTACCAAGGCCATATCAATGCGATCCACCGATACCAAATAAGGGTTGGTCATCGCCTGATATGGAATTAACTGTCCCGTCTCAGGATTACGTACCCTTTGGGGTATGTAATAAACCGTGTCAACCATGACCGGAGCTTTGATTTTGTTCTCAGCTTGCTCTGTATTCTTTTTTACAGGATTCGAGCCACACCCAGCGACAATGACTAGTAACATAGCCACCATCAATGTTTGCTTAAAAAATAGATCTCTAGCGGATTTCATCGCCATACCGGACCTCCACTTCCTCTTTGTTAAACCTAGCGGGTGACAACACTTTCATTACGCTAAAACTTTTTCTGATCCATAGATTATATTGACCTTGCCACGCTCTTTCAATATTTCCTTGGTGTAATTCCAGCGCAAGTTCATCGAGCGGTATCGCCTGCTCTTCGAGGATCTCAGTATAAGCCTGTCGTTCTTCAATAGACAGCTTACTAGGTAGTTTAATATGACGTAAATCGTACCCTAATTGTTGATACAATGACGCGATCTTAACACTGGACATGGTTACAAATTCCAATATGCCATAATCAGCCGCTTTTTGATATCGCTTAACCGCATCAGCCAGTGCTTGGTTTTTCTTTGGCAGTGTTTTATCAAGAGCAATGGTTAACTTGTGACGCCGAAATTCAGTTGTAAATGAGTCACCATATTTAATATGTGCCCATGCGGCCAACCACTGGCTTCGATCCGTTCTCATAGAACCTGCTTTTTTATCACCATCGATAATTCGCCTTAACCAAAATAATTGTTTATCGATTTCTTTAATGACACCATATAGCTCTGCTAGCCTAAATCGAGCTTCCATTCTAACCCCAAATGGTTGTTCATAAGTCCTAGCATACTGCCGAAACAATTCGATAGCGATTTGATAATTTTTACTTTTTTCATATAATCCAGCGGCAATAAATAATGCATCTTGCTTGGTTTTTTCATCCTTGTCATTTTTACTAAGCGCAAGATAACTATCTGCTGCTTTTTTCCATGAGCCCTGCTTTTCATAGGCAAATGCCAGTTTACGTGGAAAATCAATAGCCAATTTATCATCAGGGAAATCAGCCATTAACTGTTTTAATTCTCTAATCGCCAAATCCCATTGTTTCGTCGCTAACAACAGCGTGGCAGCATTATACTGTGCAGATATTCTTACCGTTGAGTTTGGGGTTAAGCGTTTTATTTTTAACAATTGATTGATCGCTTTTTGTTTGTTATCGGCTTCAACCAACTCTTGCGAGCGTTTATAAATAGCCGTTGCCATTCGTTCAGAAATAGCTTTATACGCCTTACTTCCATTTTTGGTTGTTGCTCGTTGCAAGCTATAATTTTTTTCCGCCAGTTCAAATTGGTTTAGTTTAAAATAAGAATGTGCAACTATACCTAGAGCAGTTCCTTTAAGCTGAGGATCAAGATTGAGATTACTTGAAAGCAGCTTTTGTGCAACATCAAGTGCTCGCTGATATTGGTCCAAGCCAAAAAGATATTCAGCCGCATTTGTTAACACTGAAGGCGAACGTTTATCTTTATGGAAAATTTGTGCAAACTTAAGCATACTTTCGACGGCAACGGCCTGCCATTGTTTAGTTTTTTCACTGTCGAACTTTAACTGATCAATGTACTTTTGATAGGCTATGATTGCGGCATAGCCCGCACGAGATTGATATTTTTTTTCTTTAAATTGTTCAAGCTGATAAGCAACCTGTTCAAACTCCTTGATCGCTTCTGGATAACGATTAATGGCAAAATAAGCTTCTGCTTTGAGAAATGTCATTTCAGGGACGCGAATATCTTGTGGAAAAATAGTAATGTATTTGGTGTAAAAATAAGTCGTCTGCTCAAATAAAGCAACGTAATCCAATTTCATTTTTTTCAGTCTTTTATCTTTTGCTTTGTTGACGTTTCTTTTTATCCGCTTGATATAAAGCTTAGCTAAATTTTGAGCTTTACTATGATAGTGACTAGCTAGCTCGTTCAAGTATTTTTTTAAGTTACCTTTTATTTTATCACTAACCCCACCATTAACCTTGGCATATTCCGAAGTTAAATCATAATAATCGACGTAGACTTCTTTTTCTCGCAATGCCTGTAATGGGAATTTACCTTTAATATAGGCCGATATTAACTTACTATGTAATTTTGGAGCGTGGGCAGAAAAATTATATTTTTGTACATAGCGTCTAAAAGTGTCAGCAGAATCTTCAAATCGTTCTTTCTTTAAATAATAACTACCAAGGCTATCATATATTCGCCACAAATAAGGTTTCCCGGAAAGACTTGCCACATTTTCAATAATTTCAGCCCCACCATTTTTTGATAAAGCCAAACTTATCGACTGAATGGAATCGTCCAGCAAAGGCCTGTCTGACGCACTTAGTTGATCAATGTTTTCTGTGTCGCTCAACAACAAACTTAATACTTTCGCATAAGAATTAACGCTAGCATGATAATTAAATTGCTTATAGTAGGTCCAACCTAACATATAATAGGCATAGGTTCTCAGTTTTTCATTTTGCATCCCGGTCACAATTTGGTAGGCCTTTTGTGCTTTTCGATATTTTTGTTTTCCAAAATAAAGATCGCCCTCACGGAAATAAGCTTCCGCATTATTTTTGTAATTAGGATGACGACTAGTCAACTGAATCAACATTTTTAAGGCTTTATCTGCATGTCCATCTAAATCGTAGGCACGCGCCAGCTGATAAAGCACCTGTGCATTATCTGGTGAATTTGGATATTTATCTAAAATTTCATGATAACTTCTAATCGCTTCAGCATAGTAACTATTGACTTTTTTAGCACTTAATTGTTCCTCTCCGCCTTCAAGCATATACACTTCAGCAATTCTGCGTTCAATTTGTTCTTTCAATTCCTTATCTTTAAATAAAGACAGAATATCCTGATATTCCTTTCGCACCTGTTGATAGTCGAGTTCTTTAAATTCTACTTTCTTTTCCACTTCAGGCTTGTATTTAAGATCACCTAAAGTTCGCCCTCCACTGCTACATGCCGAAAGTAAAAATATAACAAATGTTATACCGGCAACTCGGATCATTTTTCACCTTCTTTTTTTATTGGGTTAGTGTTTTTTTTAGCCTTTTCCAGCAGCATTAACGTAGTATCGTACAACCGTGCCTTCGCCAGTCTCGACTGGGCCAAGTAATAACGCATTCTACTTTCATGGCTATCTAATTCTGAATTTATGAGACTACGTACAACAGGCTCAAGTTTTTCGATATATTGGTTAGTTTTGATTAATTTTCGACTAATTCTCTTATGATTATTTGAAACCATACTCTTGTATTTTTTGGGTTGCTGATAAGCTTTTTTTACAGCCTTAAGTTGAGTGATCCGGCTCACTAATAAATTAATTTCTTTATCTGTCGATTCCAGTAATGCTAAAAGACGTTTCCGTTCGGTTTTGTCAAGAGTTAACACATACAACGCCAAATCAGCCTTCTGATCAGCTAGTTTTTTTCTTAATTTTTCACTTCGGTTAATCATCGCTTTTTGATCTTTTCCAAACGATTTTTTCCCGGCATTATTTAGGATAAGAAGGTGTTCATTAACCTGTCTGGACCACTCATTCAGGTTATTTTGAATCGTGTATAAATCAGATAACTCTCTTAATGTTTCGTTAAAAGCATTACTGGAAATTAGATCAATAACAAAAGGAGTTAATTTTAAGTAATCAACCGTTGGTTCCATGGCATACCAGTCAGACTGCCCAACAATTACTTCAAAATTAGTAATAAACTCTCTTGGAACATCTTGTAAACCAATAATTCGCCTTGCTTCTTCAATATCTTGCAAACCTTTATTAAATGCCTCAATGGCTAACAAATTGCTTTTTAGTGCTTTTCGAGGAGAACCTTCCTGCTCGTAAAGATGTGCAAGCAATACCTTTGCTTCTTGTACTTCTGGCAATGCAATGGAACGCTCGTCTAATATTTTTAATGCGGGTATTGCTTCCTGAAATTGTTTCAATTTAATAGCCGTCCAAGCATAGGTCAATAATGCTCTATTCGAATACAAACCAGTCGTTGTGATCGACTTGAGATAACCCCAAGCAGAAATAATATCACCTTGACGCAACGTAATTTGTGCTAAGCCATGACGCGCACGATCCGCAAGTGTCGCTAATTCAATATTGATTTGCGACATAGCTGCTACTTTGTTCAAATTGACAATTGTTTTTTCGACCTGTCCAGCCTCTAACTGTGTCATAGCAAGATTAAATAACAGATAAGCGTAATGAGGATTAGCCGGAGACAAGCTGGTTAATATGTTCTCTGTTTTTGCAATATGTTGACCTTGGCTCTGTACTAAAGAAGCAAGGTAATGAAATTCTGTATGCAAATTGGGAGAAAGCTCACCCTTCACTTTTTGCAAGGCGTTGTAGGCTTTTTCAGTATCTGCTTTATAATAGTAAAGATTGGCCAAATAGTACCATGCGGCATTTCTCACTAACTCGCTGGTGTTAGTTTCCAGCAACTTCTCAAATATAGCTTTTGATTCATCTGCCATTCCATATGACAATGACATACCGCCTTTTAATAATTGCCCTGACTGATTCTTTGAAATTTTATTACCATGACTGTAAGCATAATCATATTCTATTAATGCGGATAAGTAGTCTTTTTGGAAATAGTCAAATAAAACAGCGCCCCATTCAAGATCCTCTGTTGATTGCACTGCCTCCTTGGCAGATTCAACTTTCGGAGATAAAAAGACCAACAAGACCAAGCCAGAAACAGACATGGTTCGACTCAAAAAATTCATTACTTTCTATTTACCACTGCTTGAGATAGACAGCAGGCTCTTGAGCCTCACCGTCATCTCGAATTGCTAACTCCAGATACTCACCTGAATCATCTTTTTCAAAATCAATAGTATTAGCAATTTTATAAGCCCGTCCATTAGGACCTAATCCTGTAAAAAAGGCCGTTGCCGTATGCTTACCTTCGTTCAGATTGGTAATATAGAGCTTTTGAATGCCACCGCGAGCTAACGACTGACGCTGTGCCTCCGAATAAATATGGGTTGCAACCAACTTACCGTCTAGCTTTAATTTAATACTTTCCAATGTAAAAAACTGCCCGGAGCTCATCGACACAAAAACTGAATACTTCGTACTAGATGGAAATAATAAGGTTTCTTCCATCGAGCGTAAATCATTATTGAGCGTGATCACATCACTCTTAAGACTCTGTATACCTTTAGAAATACTCTTGAGAGTGATCAAGGCCTGTTGCTGAGATTGACTATTCTTGCTTATCTGTTTGTCTTTTTTATGATCATCTGCGCAAACGGATACGGAAAAGCCAAATAAGCAGCAAACAATATAACTTATCAGCTGAATCTTATACATAATAGAATAAACCGTGTAACGTCACCTTAGGTGCCCAACTTACTAGTCATCTTAGAGCACCCAATCTTTACGAAAAGGCACATAAATGAAATTAAAGATATGAAATTAAAGATAATGTCATCCTGACAGCAAGGGTACGCCAAAAGATAGACTATTTTCTCTATAAATAAAGAAATATCGTTATAAAAGACAAACTCTGTCACATAACTTACTTAATAAAGCCAAAAATTAAAGAATGTGTCACAAGATAATTAAATTTACTAGCTCCACTCGAATATTTGTTTTAGGATAGAGCGCAATTATATTGGCATCTAACTCTAACCTAAAAAAAAGGATTGACCTTTAACCTGACAAATTCAACAAGTCGACCTTCCTAAACTTGAAATAATCAGTTCAGCGCCAAAAGGAAAAAATAAGGTAGATCAGCCTAAGGTGTTTCACCTGAAAAAACGGGATTTTAAATCACTATTTCAGAGCGTTGATTAACCTCTCTACTTTATTAAGAGGTTAATCAACGCTCTTATTTGACACTAAACTCTTCCTTTATTACTAGGTAGAGCTAATTATTTTGGGAAAGACTAAGGAAATGAAAAATACCCAACACTCTTTAATGGGCATGATTATTGGCCTGATGGGCTTATTCAGCTTACCGTTAGAAGCAGAGGAAACCGATTCTTCTGTAACAGTTATTCAACCCACCAAAAAAGTTAATAAAGTAACTCCGTTAGCAATAGATACCGAAAAATTCGAGCTCGGCTTGTTCTTGGGTATGCTTTCAGTCGAAGATTTTTCCACTAATCCATCACAGGGTATATCATTTACTTATCATATTGACTCAAAATTCATCGCCCAAGTGGATTATGGTATATCTGATGTAGGTCGTGCCACATTCGAAGATGTTGTCGATGGCGATTTTTTAAGTGACGCTGATGAAAAATTCAAGTATTTTCAGGTTCTGGCAGGTTACCAAGTATTTCATGGTCGCTCATTCCTTGGTTCCAAAAAAAAATACAACTCTCATTTGTACGCAATGGCTGGTATTGAAAATGTACAATTTGCTGAAAACAGTGAAATAGGATTTGTTTTCGGAACGAACTACAAAATAGTGATAACCGATTGGCTTACTTGGAATATCAATTTGCGTGATCATGTTTTTACGCGTGATTTTATTGCAAATAGTAAAACCACCAATAACATTGAAATGACAATAGGATTTAACGCACTATTTTAGTTTTTTGTTTTAACCTATATCCTTTATTAGTTAAGAGCAAACAGATAACATCATGGAAAATTGTAAAAAAAGCAACATTACCCAGTGGCGACTGCCTAATCAACTAATAATTTCCGTTGATTATGTTTACCTTTTTTTGAGTTTACTACTCGGCTTAGGAATTATTTCAAAGGTTAATGCGTCAGATGACCTGCTGGAACTTGAAGTCATCGACCCTTATATTGAGCTTCAGTCAGGCCCAGCTGTAGGTTATCCAATATTTTACACAATTGAACAAGGTGAAACGATCATCGTACTAACTCGCCGTGCCGGTTGGTATGAACTCCAGGCAGAAAATGGACGGACTGGCTGGGCACGAGCATCGCAAGTTGCACGAACATTACTACCCACTGGTGAGCCAGTCGATTTGCCCTCGGTAAGTTATGGTGACTACTTAATCAATAGTTGGCGAGTTGGATTTAACATGGGGCAATTTTCAGACGGTGAATTATCAGGTAGCGATACCTTTAGCTACTCTATAGGTTATCGACCATTAAGCTGGGCAGGAATAGAGGCTGAGTTCGGCAAGTTTTATGACACTGAAATCAGAGGTAACTATCAAAGCCTAAACCTACTGATAGAGCCATTGTCTGAATGGAAGCTTTCACCGGTATTACATCTTGGCGGCGGCACCTTTAAAATGGAGTCACAACCAGAACTAACCCCTTTAGACCTTGATAATAGTAGTTTTAAAACCTATGGTCTTTCTGTCAACTATTATATTGGCAGAAACTTTGTTATTCATTCTGGATTTCAAAACTATACCCTTTCAACACATACTGATGACGAGAGACTAAAACGATGGAATATTGGTTTCAACGCGTTCTTTTAACATTAAGACGCTCACTATTTATTATTTGCTGCATCAATGTACACTATGTATTGGCTGAAGAAGCTCCACAACAAAATCCCGACAGCATTGAGACCGAGTACTTTGATATTGGTCTTTTTACAGGGGTGTTAAACATTGAGGATTTCAGCAGTGAGCTAGTGTACGGCATGAATATCACTTTCAATGCGAATGAAAATTATTTCATTCAGTTTAATTACTTAAGTGCCGATACCGGACTATCATCTTTTGAAGAGAGTCAAGGACAGCTATTAACTGGAAGCGACCGATCCTTCAACCACTTTGATTTTTTACTTGGCTACAATCTGTTCTTGGGTGATCATTTTACAACTGATACTGTAACAAGGTTATCATCACTGTATTTGGTTTCAGGGGTTGGGGACACTGATTTTGGAGGCGAAGAGAGCTTCACCTTTACTATGGGTTTAGGGTATCAAATAGCTCTAAAACGAAATATTTTGTTGCGTGTAGACTATCGTGACTATATTTATAAAACCAATATTATCGGTGAAAATAATTCCACACATAATACTCAATTGACTGCTGGAGTAAGTTATCTATTTTAGGTCACATTCTGTAAAAAACATATCGTTTTAATGGTCAAAATATATTTTCATTGTTTGTTGTTGATCGATCCCCGTCTCTATAAATATATTACGCTGTAAATAACGTAGAGACATGACATTTCCAGATAAAGTAATACATTCATTGTTGCCTTTCAATTTAGAGCCAATATTCATTGAGGTTAGTTCAGCTTGCTTATCCACATACCAGATGTCGTTGTTGTATCCTCTAAAAATAGTTGCAACAGGAGATTTAACAAATATGTCGCCCTCACAGTTATCAGTGAGAAAATAGCGTTCTTTAATCAATTTTCCAACCTCGTCATTAGAATTAATCTCAAAATGGTAACCTCTGGTCGTTACTCCTTTATAGATCAATCTACTTTTATCCACTAGTATAATTTCAGTTACGAAAAGTCCATTTCCATTAATTAACGATGCACGATGATTGTCAGGTTCATTTTTTTCTTCACTTTTTATTTGAGCATTTAGTTTTATTTCATCTAATTTTTTACGTAGTTGTAACAGTTGTTCATTTGCTTCGGCTTGTTTTTGTAGATTATCTTCTTGTACTAAAAGCAAATCATTATTCAGCCCACTTACTCTTGAAAGATGAAAAAAGATCCCCACTTGCAATAAAATGATTGCTGCGACAACAATTACAAACCATTTCCGGCGCATGCTTTTCGCCTCATTTTCAACGGATGCAACAAACTCGGCATGAGATTCCATGCGTAAGACTAGCGCGTGTTCAAACTGCTCTAAGGTAAGATGCACTTCTCTCGTTAGTTGACGAGTTTGGGTATCAATTCGATAGTGCAAGTCTTTTTGCTGTTGATTTCTGTGGCGTTCTAAATATGGTTCAACTCGTTGTTGCCAAAACAACTTCCAAACAGGTTGATTATTTTGGATTGCTGCTTTTCTAATGGTGACTGGCTTTTTTTCTTGAGGTAATTGAGGTGAGATTTCATTTTTTATTTTTTCATCTATCAGACCAAACTTACTTAACACTCTAAATAAATGCAGCTGATTCATGCCTTTAGGTAAAACCTCAGCAGCACCTAACATTTTGGCTTGTTTTACATAGAAATCGCCTTCTTTAGCGGTATACATCATTACCGGAATAGAGGCTGTTAATGGGTTGCTTTTTAGCCTTTTCATCATTTCTAATCCATTCATTCCCTGCATGGTATGATCAAGAAAAATGACGTCTGGCTGCTTACTTTGAAGATAGATTAATGCATCTTCGGCTGAATAGACCTCAGAATTAGCAATATTAAAGGTATCTAGCATTTTAGCCAGCATACGACAAGCCAGTCGAGAATCATCAACTATAAGTGCATTTTTAAGCATTTAAATATCCGCTTTACCTTTATACCGGTCCCAACTGAAAGTGCATGTTTCGATGGAACGAATTTTAGGCATCAAAAAAATTCATTTTGTCCATAGTATCATTAGTCCCCTAAACATTAGCAAACAATAATCCTTTTGATGTTGTTTTTGTGAAGAACAACACCAAAATACAATTTAAGTCTCCAATAACCAATCGACTAATCTTTGTAGGACATAACTCTGGCTAGAAAAATTAGTTAGCAGCGCTAACTTAAAATTAACTGCCAGCAATCATCATTTCTGGAAGCAGCCAAGAGCCGGTTAAAATGCTGCTTCGATGATCTAAATCGTTGCCGATCGCCGTTACATTGGCAAACATATCTTTAAGGTTTCCGGCAATCGTGATCTCCTGTACAAAAAACTGTATTTCTCCATTTTCAACCCAAAATCCGGAAGCGCCTCTTGAATAGTCACCGGTTATCATATTGACCCCTTGCCCCATCATTTCGGTCACGATTAATCCGTTGTTCATTTGTTTGATCATTTGCTCAAAATTCAATCCACTGTCGGATACATGAAGATTGTGAACGCCCCCACAATGACTAGTCGGTTGCATATTGAGTTTTCTGGCAGAATAACTATTAAGCAAAAATGTACTAACAATACCCTTTTTCAGGATCGGTTGTTCCCTAGTCGCTAAGCCCTCATTATCGTACCACGCACTTGCCAACCCTTTTTTTACGAACGGCTTTTCTTCCATCGAAATAAAATCTGGAAAAATAGATTGATTCAAGCTATCTAACAAAAAGGATGATTTACGATAAATATTAGTACCGCTGATGGCCGATTTAAAATGACCGATCAAAGAGCGGGCCATTTCCGGAGAAAAGAGAACCTTTGATTTTTGGGTTTTAATTTGTCTGGCGTTCAATCGAGCAATCGTTTTTTCTGCCGCCTTTTCACCAACGAGTTGTCCAGATTCCAGATCACTGGCATCCCGACCTATACTATACCAGTGATCTCGCTGCTTACCCAAACGGTCTTCCGCCAATAACACGCAACTCAAACTATGACGAGTGGATGGGGTGGCCGCTTTAAATCCATGTGAGTTAGTATAAAAACGAATGTTTCGATGGCTACTAAATGACGCACCTTCGCTATTGATTATTTTATCACTAAAATCCAATCCATATGCTTCACATTCGAGTGCGAGTTGCTTGGCTGTTTCTGCATCGATCCCCATAGGATGATCTAGCTCTAAATCGATAGATTGGGTAGCCATCAATTCAGCATCAGCCAAACCTGAACAGGGATCAGCCTGAGTATACTTGGCTATATTGAGTGCCGCATCAACGGCATCGTGCAAAGCTTTGGCAGACAAATCACTGGTGGTGGATATCCCTTTTTGTTTGCCCAGATAAACGGTAATACCAAAGCTATTATCCCGGTTGTATTCCAAAGTTTCGATCTCTCGATTACGCACCGATACGCTGAGTCCAATATCTTTGCTCACACCGACTTCGACCTGACTGGCTCCTTTCTTTTTAGCATAGGCAACTAATTCATTGCACGTTTCTTCAAAGAAATTTATTTCTTTTTTTATATCCAGCTGATCAGCGGATGTGGGATGGCTGTTTGGTTGGCTCATATTTATTATTGCTCATACTCAACTATGTAGATTGATGTAACTCTTCATTTTATCAATTGCCCGCTGTTTTTTCTGTGGTATTTTTGCATTTTTGATATTTCTTAAACTCTGGCGTAGAGTTTGTCTTTCCAGCATGGGGTTATTAGCAATTAACTCTTCAATATAGGCATCACCGATTTCAAGCAATTGAATGATGATTGCATCACTAGGATTTTTTTTGTTTTCTTTTTCATTTTTTTCTTTTAGGTTCACAGTGACCTGATTATCTAATGCGACTCTGATAGCCTTTTCATCTTCTTCTCTTAGGCATTTACCAATAAACATGATATGCCGTTTTTTGGCCAAGTTAGTGGTAATTTTTTGATAATCTAATAAGCTTTTAAGAGTCACTTCAGAAATAGGTAATGCCGCCAATTTATCCGCTGGCAATTCCGCTAATTCCTGACCGAATTTTTTAATTGAAAGAGATTCATTTTTCTGTTGGGTTTTGCTATAACCTTCTTCGTCAAACTCAGATTCAAATTGTTTACGGTTGAATTTCTTAATTGCCATTAATTAGTCCCACCTACCGTTAACTCGTCAATTTTGAGCGTCGGCTGACCAACACCAACCGGCACACTTTGTCCTGCTTTTCCACAGATCCCAACCCCTTTATCAAGCGCCATATCATTGCCAACCATGCTGACTCGGGTTAAAACATCTGGACCGTTACCGATCAGCGTAGCCCCTTTGACCGGGGCTGTTATTTTTCCATCCTCAATCAGGTAAGCTTCGCTGGTAGAAAATACAAATTTACCTGAAGTAATATCCACCTGACCACCACCAAAATTAGGCGCATATAATCCCTTTTTAACCGATTTAATAATCTCCTCTTTTTCACTTTCACCCGCCAGCATGTAGGTGTTAGTCATCCGTGGCATCGGTAAACAGGAATAAGACTCTCGACGGCCGTTACCGGTAGAATTTTGTTGCATAAGCCGGGCATTTTTTTTGTCCTGCATATAACCCGTTAGAATACCATTTTCTATCAATGTAGTTGACTGAGTGGGAGTTCCTTCGTCATCAATACTTAACGAGCCACGTCTTCCATGAATCGTTCCATCGTCAACAATGGTGCAAAGCGGTGATGCAACCCGCTGGCCAATCCTGTCACTAAAAGCCGACGATCCCTTTCGATTAAAATCACCTTCCAAACCATGACCGATTGCTTCGTGTAATAATACCGCTGGCCATCCTGAACCTAGCACCACTGGCATTTGACCAGCCGGAGCCGCAATAGCGTCCAGATTAACCAACGCTTGATGAACAGCTTCATTAGCCAACTCTTGTAATAACCCATCACTTAATATCTGATAAGTATCACGACCACCAGCTCCCGCGCTACCCCGCTCAGTTTTACCATTTTTATCGATGATCACCGTGACATTGGCTCGAACCAGAGGGCGAATATCACTGGCAAAAGTACCGTCGGAGGCGCACACTAATATTTTTTCATAAACGCCGGAAAGTGATGCGATAACTTCTCTTACTCTTGGATCAGCTTTTCGCGCCAATTGATCTAAGCGATGCAAAATTGACAATTTTTCAGATTCAGTCAGACTCATAAGTGGATCGTGATCACCGTATCGGCAAATTTGTCCGCTAACAGGGGAAAATTTAACCGCAGCAGAATTACCTGCCAGAGCAATCGTGCGGGATGCATCTGCGGCCTGTTGTAAGGCTGGTAAAATGATTTCCTCCGAATAGGCAAAACCCGTTTTATCGCCATTAAGCGCTCTTATACCGACACCTTTGTCACTACTAAAACTAGCATCTTTGACAATACCGTCCTCTAACATCCAAGATTCATGACGACAGCTTTGGAAGTACATTTCAGCAAAATCGATTTGATGGGACATCATTGATTCTAATGTGGTTACCAAATCGCCTTGATCCAATCCCGCTTCAATAAGGAATTCATCTGATGTATCGATCAATGTTTGTGACATAGGCTATTTCCGGGCACTCAAAATATTTACAATCAATTTCAATTTATTGAGTCGTTCAACCTAAAATAATCAGTTGGATCGACAAAACTATTATAGCTTTTTATGGGACAGCACTGGAAACTCTTTTCGTAAAACCGCCTGCTTTTCCCTATTCAGACTGGACAAGACAAAACCCTCACCACACGCTAGTTCGTCAATCACATCCCCCCAAGGAGATACAATGCAAGAATACCCCCAAGTTTGTCTGCCATTTTCATGATTGCCACCTTGTGCTGATCCTACAAAATAGCAAAGATTTTCGATGGCTCTAGCCTTGATCAAAACCTGCCAATGCTGTTTACCCGTTTTATAGGTGAATGCCGCTGGCATAATCAAAATTTCACACCCTTGTTCGGCGTGTTTTCTAAACAACTCCGGAAAACGAAGATCATAGCAAACGGCCAAACCTATTTTCCCCCAAGGGGAGTCGAAATTAATAACCTCTTCACCCGCTTTGGTATATTTTGATTCGTAATAACGACCTTGATTATCGCCTACCATAACATCAAAAAGATGAATTTTATCATACCAACAAACCACTTCACCTCGCGGATCAAAAACATAACATCGACCAAATGGCCTCAGCGGCTCATCCGATTCAATCGGATGAGTTCCTGCTACAATCCAAATACCAAGCTGCAAGGCCAATTGACTGAACAAAGATTGCAGGGGACCTTGTTGATGCTTTTCTACATACTTAAATTTATCTTCTTCTTTTATTCCCATTAACCCAAAATACTCGGGTAGAACAACAAGATTAGCACCCGCTTTTTCCGCCTCAATAATGAGCCGCTTGGCACAATGTAGATTCTCGTTGAAATTAGCAGAAGAAACCATTTGTATTGCTGCTATCTTTAGATCGGTATTATTTACCACAGATATATCCTTTGTTTAGTCATGCCCTTGGCAGAGAAAAAATGATATTCACAAAGAACGGCTGTACTAATCAACAATATTGATCGATTATTAAGGAACAGATTCTAGTTCAGACTCAGTTTTAGTTTCAGGTACTAATTCAGTTTCAGGCTCAGACTGATATTCGACTTTCACTTTTTCCTTCGATGTATTAATTGTATCGACTTTGACATCGTCAAAACTACCGTGAATACGATAAACAATGCGGGTAGCGACTTCAACCGCTGGTTCCATAATTTTATCCAATAAAAAAACGATAATACCGGTAGTTGGTTCGATCGCCCATGCTGCCAATACCGGCAGACTGGATGTTAAATGGGGAGTAATGACTGCCACTTGTTCAATTTTTTCGTTCTTTATGTCCGTTTTTCCATATAACTTTACATCTGCCACATTACCTTTTATTCTGACATTTTCAGTGGAAATAACGCCATCTCGTAGTTGTAAAGAGCCTTTAATCGAATCATAAAAGAAACCCTTTTTATAAACATCTTTAAAATCGAAAGTTAACTTTCGCACCAAAGATTGAAGATTGAATAGAGAAAAAAAGCGTACATTTTCATCGCTAATGTCTCTTAAGTAACCTTTACCAAGATTCAGATGTATATCAGCATCAACCGATGTATAATCGAAATTCCATGGCGAGTCTAACCAAGACAGATCGGCCACCAGCTTGACTGAACTATCTTCAATGGTGGCATCCAAATCCCATTTTTTTAGAAAACCTCCCACATTGGGGCTTTGCAAATCAAATTGAATATTGGTTCTCATTTGAGAATCACCTATTTTTAACCAACTTCCAGATAAAACTAAATCGTGTTGTTTCCTTTTTGTCATTTTACTGAAAAAATTAACACCTAGCTCTTCCCGCCTTAATTGAATTGCCAATTCCCCATAATCCTTATGTTGAATAATACAACGGCTACATTTAATATCCATATCCACTAAATCCTGTGGCGATAATAATGCCTGTCGAGTTGGATCGCTTTCCTCTCTATTGAATATTCCCTCCTCAAACTGAATATCAATATCATTAAGTGTCACTTGCCATGGACTGATAAAATTCAAAATCAAATCAAGTTCACCTTGTTCACTCAATAAGTTAATTTTCCATGGGCTATTCAACCGTTTTTCAAGATGTAAACGACTTTGTTTAACCGTGAACAATGAGTTTTTCAACTCTTGAATAGTGGCGTCAATAGTTTCAAAGACAAGTTGCGGCTCCGATTTAGAACCAGAATCCGTTGAAGAATTAAAATCTTTGATAAAAGAAAGCCAGGACTGTAAGTTAAGTCTATCAAAATCACCTTTCACTCTCAGCCCTGGAGCCAAGCTTGGTTTATATTCACTTTCTCGGTTCACGAAGATCGTAGCTCCGTAGTTAATGGGAGAAAGATTGGGAAGATATATTGAGTTAATATTTTCTTTTTCAGCAATAATTGCGGTCTCAAAAAGGTTCTCCGGCGAATCCCAATACCATTTTCCATCCACTCCTTTCCATTTAATCTCTCCGGTTGAATGTTCTGCTAATTCCAAGCTAAGAAAAATTTCGCTTTTTTCAGTTTTCTTTTTACCGAATTCATCAGGAAAATCAATGGCGAGCCCTTCCAATTCAGATTGAAACATCACTCTAGTTATCCCAGGTTTATCAACCGGTGAAAAGTGAATGACGGAAGAAAACTCAGTTTCACCACTAAAATATTTTTTCCAACGATCACCTATAAAATAACTTATACCGGCAGCCGGTAATATACCTCGCACATCCAGACTGAGTTTTGGCGACGTTGCTTTATTCTGACCAAGTAAATCTATCTCCAATTTTTTATCTAAATAAAAAGCTTCTATTTTACTTTGAACAATTCCCTTTTCAGTGAATTTTATTTTACCATTGAGTTTGCCCACAGAAATAATCGGGGTTTTAATTTTTGATCCTTTAGGATCTAAATGCACTCCGCCAATCAATGACACTTGAGCATTATCTGAAAGTCCCACTTTCATTTCTATATTGGTTCGCATTCGTCCAAAATAATCGATACTCTGTAATGAATCTGATATAAAACGGAGAGGGGTTTGACTGATCAAATCTCTAGCAGAATTATTATTACTAATAACATCAAGCGAAAGCTCCAATATCGGTTCCTCTAGTGAAAAGTCTTTCACGACCGCACGCGCTAATGTGACTTGATTATTCATGGAGTTAGCATTGCTAGCAATAATATCCATAGCACTACCCTCGAACAATAACTTGGCATCAAGTTCGGTGGCCTCTGGCCAATCAGGCAAATATTGGTAAGTCGCATTTTCCAGTTCGCCAAGCGCGACAAATAAACCATTATTATTTGCAAACGGAAATTCCTTTATCGGACCTCTAACCAGAGATTTTATTATGGGCAACTTTCCAGATTTTACACTCTCATCTAAGTAACTTACGAGATTTGCTGGCATCGCACCTACCGGTAAATATTGTGATTTATTGGCCGCATTAACATCGGTTATTTCTGTGTATAAAGACAATATGGGTTGTTCATCTTGATAAAAAAATGCGGACCTAGCCTGAAGGTTAAGATCAGAATTGGTTAAATAAAAATTTTCTACGTTCAGATAAATTTGTCCCTGAGGATCGAACGACCAATTAAAATCAGAATGAAAATTATCAGCGATTATCGCGTGCCTAAACAAATCCCCAAATTCCAAATGGGCATTGGTTGCACTAATTTGAGCACGTCCACCAGATTGATTAATTTTAATTTTTCCCGACAGCCCATTGGCCCTCGGTAATTTTTTCCAACGTTTATATTCAAGATCAGAAAATTCCAATTCGACCGTGGGAGTTTGCCAATGATTATCTAGCTTGAGCAATAATAAGGTTAATCGTTTGATCTTTAAGGATAAATTTGATTCTTTAAAAAACTGTGCGTAGGCCTGTGTATCATCCGAAACATGACCAAGATAATTAAAAAAAGGGGCAAGGGATAACTGCTCCGCTTGCATTACCCAAGACATTTTTTGATTTTCAAAATCTTGATATTTCAA
This sequence comes from uncultured Kangiella sp., assembly GCA_964454125.1. Lineage (GTDB taxonomy): Bacteria > Pseudomonadota > Gammaproteobacteria > Enterobacterales > Kangiellaceae. Next base: position 15,949 of record CAYVSL010000007.1, on the reverse strand, counting down.
ATAAATTTCGGCCAAAGCGGCATGATTGTCCCTTTCTGTATTTTCGGTCCTGCTTTGCTTTGTCGCTGACTCGGATTTTGTCGCCGGAGTTTCCACCGACATATTATGAAAGGTTAAATATCCTTGCTGACTATTTTTATGCTGCCATGAAATCATGGTAGATAAATGATTAGTGGGTGGTTCAGCGATCCGCTCTGACCAACTAGTATCATCCAAATCTAGCAACGCTTTAGCTGACTGCCAATGGGTATCTTGCCATGTCCCCCAAAACTGCCATGATAAATTTCCGGAACTTGGCCGCGCTATAGGAAAGGAGTCTAACCAAGGTAAATCAGCAAGACTAACATTAACACCTCGTAAATATATTTTGGAAAAACTATCTTTTAATTTGGGATCACCATAAAGCTCAGTAACTAGTGATATTTGCCCGGCATCACCGTAATCTAGTTTCCCAGATAGTTGGAGTACTCTCGCAAACTTTTCAACTTTTACAAGATTAATATGGTAATCAAATTGCGCCCCTCGCAGGGTAAATAATTTAAGCGTCGAATCAGTGATAGAGATTCGCCGCTGACCAAAAAGAATATCAATGAGCTTTTGGCTAATATCTCCCAATTCAATATTGGGATCTAAAGAACTTTGCTCAACGTTATTAGTTAATTCACCGGTATCCAGTTGCACGCCTAATTTTTGATCGACATAAAATTTTAGATTGGCTTGATTGATAACGATTTCTTTAGTTGAAAACCGCTGATCCCATAGAGAGGTAATCATATCGAAATAGAGTGAAACTTCGCCGACTTCCAGAATGTTAAATTTGCCATCGTCAGACTTGAGTTTGAAATTTGAAAGCGCTATTACAGGCCCTTGTATACTCCACTTTGCTGATATTTTATCAACCTCGACATTGATCTCATACCTTTGCTCTACCCAGTCGACAATTTCTTCTCTATAAAGATCAATCTTAGGTAACAAGAATCCCAATAACAAATGAATTAGCGCAGTCAGAATAATCAGGCTTGCAAGAAGTAGCCAGAGTTTGTTAACACAATACCCAAATAGACGAATTCCAATACTTCGCTTTTCTTGTTTGGCAAGATTGTCGCTCATCACTAAATCAAAACCACATCAAACTGCTCTTGAGTATAAAGAGGCTCGGCTTGAAATCGCACCGGCTTGTTAATCATCACTTCTAGTTCAGCGAGATGATTAGTCTCTTCATCTAACATACGATCAACAACTTCTTGGGATGCAAGTACAAGATATTTTTTCGCTTCATAGGCCATCGCTGAACGATGTAACTCTCTAAGAATTTCATAACAAATAGTTTGTGCCGTTTTAATACTGCCACGACTGTCGCAAGTCGGACAAGATTCACACAAAATATGTTCTAAACTTTCTCGACTTCTTTTACGTGTCATTTGCACCAATCCGAGGGTTGAAACTTCAGAAATATGCGTTTTGGCGTGATCTTTATCGAGTGCTTTTTCAAGTGTTCGTAGTACCTGTCGTTTGTGTTCCTCTTCTTTCATGTCAATAAAATCAATAATTATCATACCGCCTAGATTTCGTAATCTCAATTGTCTGGCAAGAGAAGAAGCCGCTTCCAGATTGGTTTTGAAAATAGTGTCTTCCAGGTTTCGATAACCAACAAACGCACCGGTATTCACATCAATGGTGACCATCGCTTCGGTTTGTTCAATGACCAAATAACCTCCCGACTTAAGTTGTACTTTTCTTTGTAACGATTTTTCAATATCATCCTCTACATTAAACATATCAAAAAGCGGACGCTCTCCAGTATATAGTTCCAAGCAAGGCACTAAAGCAGGAATAAAGTCGCTAAGAAATTCTAATAAACGCCGATGAACGGGCTCTGAATCGATTCTGATTTTTTCAACGTCCGAAGGTACCAAGTCTCTTACAAAACGAAGTGCTAAATCCAAATCTTCATGCACTAGAGATGGTGCTTTTGCCTGTTGAATGTTTAGTGTGATTTGCTTCCACAGTTTTAACAAAAACTCAGAGTCTCGGAGCAATTCTTCCTCACAAGCACTTTCCGCTGCGGTTCTTACTATATAACCCGAAGGATCACCATCATCTTGTTTGAGAATATCTTTCAGTCGCTGCCTTTCACTCTCATCGTCAATTCTTTGAGAAACTCCAATATGATGATTACCCGGCATTAACACCAAAAATCGGGACGGAATAGTCAGATGGGTACTCAGCCGTGCACCTTTAGTACCTAACTCGTCTTTAATCACCTGAACGGTAATGGTTTGGCCATCGTGCAATAGCTCTGTGATATCGGGAGGCTGAGGCTTGTTATCATCGTTGATTTCTTCTTCAGAAATCGGCAAAATCTCTGCAGCATGCAAAAAAGCTGATCGCTCTCGACCAATATTGATAAAAGCAGCCTGCATACCCGGCAAAACACGAATAACTTTGCCTCGATAAATGTTACCCACCAGACCACGGCTGGATGCTCTTTCAATAAATAGCTCCTGCAACATACCGTTTTCCAGTACTGCAGCACGGCTTTCTTGAGGCGTCACATTAAATAAAATTTCTTCTTTCATCATTTCTCGTTCATTTCACGGCAAAATTTTGAAGTAATCTGGCAACCTCATACAAGGGTAGTCCAACAACGCCTGAATAGCTGCCAGAAATTGTCTTAACAAAACTGGCAGCATATCCTTGTATGCCGTAGCTTCCAGCCTTATCCAAGCAGTCACCGCTAGTAACATAATAATCGATTTGTCGCTCAGACAAAGAGGCAAAGGTCACATCGGTAATAGAAGTCACTCGTTCAATTTTTTGATCATGTTTTATCGCTACACAAGTGATCACCTGATGTGTCTGCCCCGACAGTTTGGTTAACATGTTTATGGCATCAGGCCTGTCCAATGGTTTACCCAATATCTGATCGCCCAAAACAACACTTGTGTCTGCTGCAAGAAGCGGAATATCGAGTATTCTTTTGCGATTAGACCAACCTGCAATTGCCTTTTGGTAAGCCATACGATTGACATATTCAAACGGTGTCTCAACCTTGTTTACCGATTCATCTATGTCCACCGGAAGACACTCAAATGTAACCTCAATCTGGGCTAGCAATGATTGTCTGCGAGGCGACCTAGAGGCAAGATATATTGGCATTATCAATCAGTCCACAAATAGTAGCTATTCAGCATACCGTAAATTGAGCCATTAGCTGAATAACTGGCTCGTGCAAAATCTAAATACAGAATTTTCGCCTGACATCTCTCAAAAAGATAAAAACCCATGGCCAAAACAACATTGCTCCCAGCAACGGCATCCAATAGTTAAAATCGGCTGAAACCGGTTGCACAAACCCCCTGAGAACTCGCCCCAAAAGCATATGAATACCAATCACTACGGCAATATTAATCGATTGTTTCCAGCGAGGAAATAGCCTTAAACGATGATAAGTCATTTGAATCAAATAGGCCATCAGGGCAAAGGTCATGGCGTGAATACCAAATAATGTTCCGTACAATACGTCGACAAACAAACCCACGATCCATCCAACCAGAACGCCGACCCGGTTAGGCACGGCCATCACCCAATAGACCAATACCAGTGCCACCCAGTCGGGCTTAAATAAATCGATAGTCTGCCACCAAGGTAATATATTCATAAACATCGCGGCAGCAAATGAGAGTAAAATAACAAAACCTCCTTTTGATTCATTCTTGATCATTACTCAACCCCCTGTTCAACTTGATCAGTCCAAACTAATAAAACCGAATCTAACTGCTCCAGCTTGGCGGCAGGTCTTGCCTGAATGATAGCATAAGCCTTTCCGGGATCATGCTCGACGAGGGTAACAAAAGCAACCGGGTAACCAACGGGGAATTTTTGCCCTAAACCAGAACTAATCAAAGCATCACCTACTTTGATATCGGTGGTATCCGTCACGTTTTTCAAAATCAGTTGATTAATTTGACCGCTTCCTGCGGCAATGGAGCGAATATTATTTCTTGCAACTCTCACGGGAATGGCATGACTGGCATCAGAAACCATTAATACTCTGGCGGTTGATGCATAAACGGTGATGACCTGCCCAACAATACCGCTGGCATCAATCACGGTTTGCCCCAGATAAACATCACTAAGTGAACCTTTATTAATGATAAATTCCAACGCATAGGGATCATTATCAATCTGGATAATTTCAGCTAACAAGCGACGTTCTAAAGTTGAATGTTCAGTACCCAGCAGATTTCTTAAACGCGCATTTTCTGCCTGTAGTGCTATAAATTTTTGCAGTTGTGCTTTGAGTATATTAGATTCATCATAAAGTCGCTGATTTTCCTGACGTAATTGTGAACGAGTCACTAGGGATTCACCACCCCAAGAAAAAAATTCCTGAGGAATATCAGCCATATAAATAATCGGTGTCATCAAGGTTCCCAAAGTTGCACGTAAACCCTGGAGGTGTTTCTGATAATGATCGACAAACATCAAAACACTCGACAGCACAACCACAATGAATAGCCGAGAAGAATGAGATGCACCTTGCGAAAAGAGGGTCTTAATGAGGTTGTTCCTTAAGTTGTCAGGGATATCAATCCCAACGGATTGATAACACATAATTTTTATATGAATTACTAACGGGTCGATTTTTTCCCAGATGAGATCCGCAAGTAGAAAGTTGTTTTTCAGATCTCATTCGATCAGCCTATTTCTCAAGCACAACTTGAGCGACCGCATATTTTTTTTCATCACTGATACTTAAAAAAATCGATTGAATATTCAGTGAATTGGCTTTTTCCTGAGTAACGCCATGTAAAATAATCTCAGGCTTTCCCTCCTCACTATTAACCACTTCAATCTTTGGAAAGATTACATCTTCAACAATCCCGGTACCCAACGCTTTGGCAAACGCTTCCTTAGCGGCAAAGCGCTTAGCCAAGTAACGTTCCTTTAATTTGAGTGCATTGAATTTTTTAAGCTCATTGGGGTGAAGGATTTTTTTAGCGAAAACATCGCCGAATCGTTCTAACGATGATCTAACCCGGTCTATTTGTACAATATCAATGCCGATACCAAAAATACTCACCGACGAGCCTCTAGCATGATCTGTTTCATCTCTCTAACGGCCGTTTTTAATCCAGTAAAAACGGCTCGCGCAATGATAGAATGGCCGATATTCAACTCATTAATATCTTCAATAGCAGCGATTGCTGCAACATTATGATAATGCAATCCATGACCAGCATTAACGATAATTCCTAAGCTTTTTGCTTGTTCGACCCCTTGCAAAATAAGATGCAAGTGTTGTTTTTGCTCTACTTCAGTTTGGGCATCGGCATAATGACCTGTATGAATTTCGATATAAGGCGCACTGACTTTTTGAGCCGCATCTATTTGTTTTTCCTGTGCATCGATAAACAAAGAGACTTTAATTCCTTGCTCACCGAGTTCACCACAAGCTCTTTTTATTTTATCGTAATTTCCCACCACATCCAGACCGCCTTCAGTAGTCAGCTCTTCTCTTTTTTCCGGTACTAAACAAACGTATTCAGGATTGGTTTTTTTGGCAATAGCCATCATTTCATCGGTCACAGCCATTTCAAGGTTTAACCTTGAGTTAATATTTTCTTTGACCAATTCTACGTCTCGGTCTTGAATATGACGACGATCTTCACGTAAGTGGATAGTAATCCCATCTGCACCGCCTTGCTCAGCTAACAAGGCCCCATGAAAAACTTGTGGGTAGTGCGTACCTCGCGCCTGACGTAAAGTTGCAATATGATCAACATTTACCCCTAAATAAATTGGATTGTTTTTTTGCATGATTATCTCTTAAGTATGTTCATTCTTTGTTATTAATTTTTTCTACCATGAAAAATACCAAGTGTACAAAACAGCTCGATATTTTTTATAGTGCTTCATGGTTGTTATCAAATCTCCATTAACCTAGTTCCTAGCTTTCTAGAAACTCGTTATCACAACCAGAGCTTTCGGCTTTCTAACGGCTTATCACCAATAATTTCGCGTAGTATCATCTGAGTGATTTGTTGACATTTTTTCACCACTTCTGGTTTGTAACGACCATAACCCAAAGACAAAATAGCATCTCCATTAAACCCACTGTCACCTTGGTAGAGATAATCCATCTCTGAATTTTTTTCAAATAACTCAAATCCTTGTTCGGGATTAAAATGATAACGTTTTTCACTGCAAATAACATCACCCTCTACATCGACTTTCCATGGAGGTGCAACCCCCAGCTCTTCGAGTAGCGACACTTCAAAATTTCGTAAAATAGCTGAATACTCTAAGCGGCTCTTTAGCGCCTTTAAACTATTATCATAAATATGAAATAACCTTTCAAATTCTTGCCATTCTTGAATCGAACGTATCAATAGTTCATTTAGATAATAACCACATGCCAAAGCTCTGTTAGATAGATTAATGGGCTCAAATACGGAAGTCGATTTTTTCAACTCTGCATTCGACAAGATCTTAAGTTCACCGCGACCAACGTATTCAATATTCAGTAAGTTGAAAGGCTGTAAAATAGCCCTTTGCGCTTGAGCATTTTTTCTTTTTACGCCTTTAGCCAGTAAGCTAAAACGCCCCTTTTGCTGGCTAAATAAATTAAGTATTAAGCTAGTTTCTTTGAATGGCCGAGCATGTAGAATATAACATTCGGTGGATTTTTTATTCATTCCATACCTAGCTTACATTTAATTAGAATGGTCATCAAAACCTAATGAACGTAATGCTCTTTCGTCATCAGCCCAACCATCTTTTACCTTTACCCAAAGCTCCAGAAAAATCTTTTCACCAAAAATTTCACTCATATCCTTTCTGGCATCAGTTCCAACTTTTTTTAAGCGACTGCCCCCCTTACCAATAACGATTGATTTTTGCCCGTTACGTTCGACAAGAATCAGACCGTTAATTCTAAGCAGGCCGGTTTCATCAATTTTAAACTGTTCGATTTCTACGGTGATCGAGTAAGGTAATTCATCGCCTAATTGGCGAATTAATTTTTCTCTAATAATTTCCGCTGCCAAAAATCGTTCACTACGATCGGTGTAATATTCTTCCGGGAAAATAAAATCGCCTTCAGGCATATAACTAACGAGCAGTTTTTTCAACTCATCAACTTGATCGCCTAATAGTGCCGCGCCCGGTATTAAGTGCTGAAAATGATATTTTTCCGATAATACCTGTAAAAAAGGTAGCAGTTTTTCTTTCTCTTTAAATTGATCAATTTTATTGACGAATAGAATAATCGGTTTGTTAGTTTTTTTAATGTGATCCAAGACCAATTCATCATCCTCAGTCCATTTTTCCGGTTCAACAATAAACACGACCACATCTACATCGGCAATTGAGCTAGATGCAGCCCGATTCATTAATCGATTGATCGCTCTCGCTTCATTTTTATGAATACCCGGTGTATCCACATAAATCATCTGGGTGGTATCTGCAGTATCAATGCCTAAAATACGATGACGAGTGGTTTGCGGCTTACGGGAAGTAATACTCAATTTTTGACCGAGTAAGTGATTAAGCAAGGTTGATTTTCCAACATTCGGTCTGCCAACAAATGCGACAAAACCACAATGTTTAGTTTGCTTTTCATTTGTTTTTTGATGAGAAGTCATTGATTTATTTTTCTACCCTTTTTCTATTTTAATATCATCCTATTTAATTAGAATACTATTTAGTTTGAACTTCGATCATGGCTTTACTGGCTGCATCTTGCTCAGCTTTACGCCGACTTGCACCATAACCTTCAACCTTGATGTTTTGGAAACCTAAGCGACACATAACCCAGTAGGTTTTTGCATGATCTTTTCCAGAAGAACGCACAACATCATACACCGGTGTTGGATGGCTTCTTGCCTGTAACCATTCTTGCAACTTTGTTTTGGGATCTTTTTCGGCCATATCTAAGGAAAGTGCCACTAATTTATTCTGATAGATATTGAGAATGTACTGCTGCACTATTTGATAGTCGCTATCTAATAAAACGGCTCCAATGATCGCTTCGAAGGTATCAGATAAAATCGATGCACGTCTAAATCCGCCGCTTTTAAGCTCCCCACTACCCAGTATCAAAAACTGGCTAAAATTTAGCTCCGTAGCAAGCTCCGACAGCGCTTTTTCTTTCACTAAAAAAGCTCTCAATCGACTCAATTGTCCTTCGTCAGCTTTGGGAAATTTTTCGTATAACGCATTAGCAATGACACTACCTAAGACGGCGTCACCCAGAAACTCCAATCGTTCATTATGTTTATGATGAGCACTACGATGAGTCAAAGCTTGCTTTAACAATGAAAGATCATTGAATTTGTAATTGATCGCGTTTTGCAATAAATCAAGATTAGGCTTAATAGACATTGAATTAGGTTTTATGTATAACGAGTAAAAAATCAGGCGTCAATTTAGCGACAATTCACTTCTATTTTCAGGATGTTCATTTCTTGCGAACTTCTTCATTAAATTCAACCAGTGCCGAAATATTACTCATAATCGGAACCTTTACATCGTATTGAATTAAAATATATTTATCGCCAGTTCTATCACGCTTTGCTTTAAATGATTTTGCGCTAATGGTTCTAACATTATTGATGGTCATTCGACTCTGAATAGTTCGCATAATTGATTTATTGGACATATTAACAAACTCCCGATTGTCGACAACATCTTGCAATGCCGCACGAATAATTCGATGTTCAGCATAAATAGGGACCACCTTAAATGCTAACATCGCCAAGAAACCGACCATCATTATGATCGATAACCAACCCCACATTGTGGCTCCGTTTTGATATTTACGATTCATACAACTCCCTCAACCCGCTTTTGATAATGAACTCTTAGAGAACTTTGCACGAAAGAGTGATGAAAGAAAAAAATGAGCAAAAACACCACTCTTTTTCAACCAAAAACGGTGACATCTTAACCATTTTTACTTAGCATTTGTTTCGTGTAAAAACCTATCAATGAATAGTAGCATAAATGTCGCTATTCAGCGATTTACTAACTTAAGCTTTATTTGATCGCCCCTACCCGGCCCAAGTCAACACCGGTGGGTATCCAAGTAAGGTATTTGGCTTTAAGACCAAATTCAAAATGCATCCAAATACTAACCGCATGCCCCACCATGTTCTCTTCTGGAACGAAATGGGTGGTGTCCCAAAATCGACTGTCTTTGCTGTTATCTCGATTATCCCCCATCACAAAATATCTTTTCATCGGAACCTTAAATTGTGAATCAGCATGGCGACCTTCTTTGGTATAAGCCCGAATTCGAGGGTTATTTAATATACCGTGACTTACTCCACCAAGATCTTCGTTATATTCAATATTAACGTATCCAATCCCAGTGTCCGGGTTTTTATCAATATATCCAGGACCCGATACACGAGTTTTTTTAATATGCATTTTAGGAGGACATTCAATAGCAGGAATGCCTTCCGCACAATAAGGTTTGATGTAAAGTTCTTTTTCCCGTGTATATATCACCGTATCTCCGGGTAGACCAATGATTCGTTTAATATAATCTTCTCCAGTATCAGGTGCTCGAAAGACTGCTACATCACCTCTTTGAGGCAAACCTATTTCAATGACTTTTTCGGAGGTGATCGGTAACCTTAGTCCGTAATCATATTTATTGACCAGAATGAAATCACCCTCCGTTAATGTCGGTTTCATTGAAGCGGAAGGAATTTGAAATGGCTCGTACAAAAACGAACGCAACACCACGATAAAAAATAAAATGGGAAAGAACGACTTGGCATAATCGACGTGAATAGGTTCTTTAGATACCGATTCAATTGCTTCTTGAGGTGGCTTAAGCATGTCATCATACAATTTCTTGACTGCCGCTTTACGCTTTTTGCCCGCTGTTTGAGAATCGATTAACCAGATGATCCCCGAAACAAACATCAGCACTACTAATATTATTCCGTATGAACTACTCATTTATAATCCTGTTTTAATTTTGCCCGACTATTATTTCTAACGCCATAGATGCAGAAAAGACTCTGTTTCATCCTAGCACCTAAAATTTTAATCATTAATCCTAAGTACAGCCAAAAAAGCTTCTTGAGGAATATCGACTTTACCAATACTCTTCATTCGTTTTTTGCCCGCCTTTTGTTTTTCCAGTAACTTTCGTTTACGACTCACATCCCCGCCGTAACATTTTGCAATAACATTTTTACGAAGCGCTTTAACCGTCGCCCTAGAAATTATATGCGAACCAAGAGCCGCTTGTATAGCGACTTCAAACATTTGCCTTGGGATCAGCTCTTTCATTTTGTTAACTAAATCACGACCACGATATTGGGCTTGATCGCGATGCACAATAATAGCCAATGAATCGACGACTTCGCCGTTAATCAAAACGTCTAACTTGGTCAAATCAGCCGCTTGAAAATGTTTAAAACCGTAATCAAGCGATGCATAACCACGACTCACCGATTTTAACCGGTCGAAAAAATCAAGCACAACTTCATTCATTGGAATTTCGTAAGTAAGCGATACTTGTGTGCCCATGTATTCCATTTTAGTTTGAACGCCACGCCTTTCAATACATAAGGTGATAACATTGCCTAAATGTTCTTGAGGCACCAAAATATTAACCTCAGCAATCGGCTCTCGCAACTCTTCAATGTTACTTGCATCCGGTAATTTGGCTGGATTATCCACATAAACGAGTTCATCCTTGGTCGTCAAAATTTCATACACTACAGTCGGTGCGGTAGTGATCAGATCCAAATCATATTCTCTTTCTAGACGTTCCTGGATGATTTCCATATGCAGCATGCCAAGAAAACCACAACGAAAACCAAACCCCAACGCCTGAGAATTTTCAGGCTCGAAAAATAATGAGGCATCATTCAAACTCAGCTTATTCAGAGCGTCACGGAAAGACTCATAATCGTCCGATGATACAGGAAACATTCCAGCATAAACCTGAGGTTTTACTTTTTTGAAGCCTTCGAGTGGCTCACTGGCGCCATCTTTCATCAAAGTAATGGTATCACCAACTGGCGCGCCATGAATATCTTTAATACCGGCAATCACGTAACCCACTTCCCCGGCTTTCAATTCCGGCAAATCGTTTCGCTTAGGTGTGTAAATGCCAACAAAATCAACCAAATGTTGTTTGCCAATTGACATCACCTGCATTTTATCGCCTTTCCTCAAAGTCCCTTGGACAACTCTGACCAAAGAGACCACACCTAAATAATTATCGAACCAAGAGTCAATGATCAACGCTTGTAACGGTGCAGCAGCATCACCAGTCGGTGCCGGGATTTTATCGACTAGATCTTCCAAAAGTTCTTCAATTCCCACACCGGTTTTTGCACTGCATTGAACCGCATCCATCGCCTCCAACCCAATAATATCTTCAATTTCCTGAGCAACGCGATCAGGATCGGCCTGAGGAAGATCGATTTTGTTTAATACGGGAATGACTTCCAAATCATATTCAATGGCGGTATAACAATTTGCCAGTGTTTGAGCTTCAACCCCTTGTCCCGCATCCACCACCAATAAAGCCCCTTCACATGCCGCTAACGAGCGAGAAACTTCATAAGAAAAATCTACATGACCAGGCGTATCAATAAAATTGAGTTGATAGCTATTGCCATCTTTTGCTTTATATTCCAAAGTGACACTTTGAGCTTTGATTGTAATGCCTCGTTCACGCTCAATATCCATCGAATCAAGTACTTGGGATGACATTTCTCTTTCAGTTAAGCCCCCACAATACTGGATCAGGCGATCGGATAAGGTCGATTTACCGTGATCGATGTGGGCAATAATTGAGAAATTGCGAATATATTGAGTATAAGGCATAGTTTTTTGCTGAAATTACCGCTAAAACGATAGTATTGGGCGTACTATCCAAGATTATCATGATTTTTCAAAGGGGCGAATTGTACCTTATTTTAGTGCTTAGTGTTGCTGTTAATTATTGTTTTTTGCGAGCAAAACAACTCAATAGATCTTAGCTTCACCCGGTGGTCGATTTCTAAACCGCTGATGCAACCACATATAATCGACTGGATATTGTTTTAAGTAATTTTCTAAAAATTGATTGATCTTCGCGGCATCTTCAACTTCATTTTCACCGGGAAAAGGGGCCAATGCGGGGTACAAGGTCAATTGATAACGATCGTCTCCCTCTAATCGCCTTTGAGTGAAAGGAACAACAGCCGCACCGGTCATTTGGGCCAATTTAGTGGTTGCAGTGATGGTAGCCGTTTGGACGCCAAAAAAAGGAACAAAAACCACGGTTTTACCGCCGTAATTTTGATCGGCCGCATACCAGACAATATTATTTTTACGCAAAGTTTTAATCGTACCTCTCACATTGTCTCTGGCTAATAAACCTTTTAAATGACGTAAACGCCCCTCGCACATGGCCTTCTCAAATAATGGGTTTTTATTGGGTTTATACATCGCGTAAAAATCATAATGAGCCCCTAACAAACATCCGCCAATTTCTAAGCTGGTCATATGAAAACTGAGCAAAATAACTCCCTTGCCTTTTTTAAGTGCGGCGTCAAGGTGATCTTTGCCGCTAACTATCGTATGACACTGTTGTGGTTTGAGATCGCTGTACCAACAACTTGCTGTTTCTATTAGCCCTCGGCCTGTCGCCGCCATATTTTTTTTGATTAATTCCTCTGCCTGAGAATTACTGAGATGCGGATAACATAAATCAATATTTATTTTTGTAATTCGACGACGTTTTTTAGCCAATTTGTGCATAATAAAACCTAAACTATTACCCAGATTTCGTCGCCAACTAGCAGGCATTTTGGCGATTAGTTTTAAAACAAACAAGCCAACATGAGTCAACCAATATTTTTCTGAGATAAAATTTTGTTGCTTATTTTTAGACATGTTTTTGTTCTTTTAAGATCGGTTTTAACGTGGAAGCTGTCATTGGATTTGTTTGTTTAAATTGATTGATCAAAACCATGATCGTTTCTCGATAAACACTTAGCAAATGACTATCAAGATAAGGTTTTAGCAAATGTTTGGGAATACCATCGGGTAATTTATTCAATAGTTTTTGGGCTCCACTGAAAAAACTTTGTTGATTATATTTTGAATTAAACAAAATTTCATCCGCACACAGCAACGCATAAATAGAGGTGAGTTGAGCACTAGTATTTTTTTGAACCACCGCTTTTGATCCACAAAACGGCTTAACAGGATAATCAAACTGGTTCTCGTGAAAATACAGCAAGTTTGGAATATTGGCTAACGGAGGTACAAACCCTCTAAGGCTTGCCAGATCAACCATGGAGGTGGCAATCAAGCAATCATAATCCCGGCTAAGTACCTCTTTGTGTTGAAAAGCAAAACTCAAACTGTTACCACGAACTCGCCATGAAAAATGGCGATCAGGAAGTGCTATTTCTGTCCAATCAAACCCTCTTATACCTTTAACTAAAGTATTGCGCCAATACCGATGGCTCGCAGCATCGTAACCGGATAAAAGGAGTATTCGTGGCTTGCTTGCTATTGACATAGGCATAAGAGTAAACGTTAATTAGCAAGCTTTAAATGTTGAAGGTACAGCCGTAGTACAGCTTTTCTTGTGCCAACGAATAATTTCTTTTTGATCGGCAGAAATCATCCGACCGGCCAACTGCTCTTGTTTGGCATGATTGGCCATCATTGCTTCAGCTTTATTTTCAATCAATAACAGTAAACGCATTAACTCTTTTATCTCATTTTGAGATATAACCGATTCCAGTTCTAAAGTTCGAATTTTGATCGCTTTACATAAACGATAATAAATCTTCAATCCTTCCCCAGTCAAAACCAGTTTTTTAACCTTGCGATTATGTTTTGATAGCTCACAGTCAATTAATTTTTCTTTTGTCAGGCTCTTAACCGCTCGACTAACCGTATAGGAATCAAGACGCCCTAGATATGCAATATCAGCCGCCTTAATCGGCATAAAACTACCAACATTCAACAATACACGAAATTCTCGCGGCTCCAGATTGGTGATTTTTCGGATCGCCGCGTCTTTGTTAAGTTGCAACAAATTAGTCACTACCGCTATTTGAAAAGGTAAATGTTGGTACAGATCAAGAGGATTATCAGTCCGTTCGGCCAGCGGGAATTTTATTTTTGAAGCGGTATCTGAATGGCTCAATGGTGCTTAATCAATCGGTTGACTTAAAACAGGCGCAAATAATAACAATATATGCCACAAATAGAAATATTTAGGATAACGATTCAGTATCTCCGTTGAGCTTTTCAAAGTTAAATTCATAACTACTATCAGAGCAAACCGACCGATAGACGTTTATTTTACTATCTAATTGCTTTGCAAGATGATTTAGATGTTCAACTTTAGTGGTGGGAACAGCAGCCCCCAAATAGATACTTTGAATCAACTCGCTTGGAAAGCTCAAACATAATTCATCTTCGGAAGTTCGTTCCATCATCAACCGCCATTCTTTTTGACTTCTGAATTGGTAATTTTGGGCCAGCAGCAGACTTTCAAAATCGGCTGGCATCTCATTGATATCCCCAACCATAAAATCCACACAATCTCTAATGTTCACAGTTTTAGGCGGTTTTTTACTGTATTGAACAGCAGTGCATTTTTCAAAAATAGAATCTTCTGCACACTTAAATTTAATGACCACCCCGGAATAGCGTTCCGCCTCTAATAACCAGAGTTCTGAATTACTTACATTTTCAAAAAAAGGCAATAGACGCTTGTTCTCAACATAAGTCAACCACTCAGTATGAATTTCTTTTGCATGATTAAAGGTTTTTTCTACCATAGCGGGTAAAAGCCCGATTAATGACTCTCGGATCTCAACTTCATCGCTAAATCGGTTTTCGCCTCTCCAGCGCCTTATTGCCTTTTGAAGTGGATGGTTAGGATTCCCTTTGGGTGCCGATTTTCCTAGTATCGCCGCGGTCATATATTTAACGGACGCCTCAAATAACGCCTGACAATCAAAATCCAGTTGGGTAAATTTATTGGGCAAGAAAGGATCTCGAAACTCATCAGCCTGAAATAAAGGCAGAGACTGGTGTTTCAGGATCTGAATAACGCCCTGAAAACTTCCGTAGTAGGCAAGCGATGGTGGTAAGTCGGCCATATTCAATCATTATTCCTCTAAGTATTAAAATAATTGTAGTAGAATTAATCTCAATTTGGATCTATTTTATTTGCTAGGAAGGAAATTGCTCAACAACCAACAAGTTAATCAGGTTTGGGAAACGACATGAACAACTCACAGCGAGCAAAACATCAAGCTTATTTGGCTTTTTTGCCTTCGATCTTTGTCTAGCCCCAGCAGGTTTTTGCTTTGTAATAATGGGGGGGGGGTAGCTCTTATTTTTTACACTTTTATATAATATTGGGGCTACCGTGTACCGTAAGGTTGAATCTAGGGAAATCATATCGCTCAAAAGAAAGAAGTGATTGCAGATCAGGTAAACTCTTTATTTTTCTGACCATTGTCTGTCATACCGATATAACTTTTCACTGATAGGATCTGATTTAAAAATAAATGGCTACCCCTCTCGCAACTTTAAGAAGGGCCCCTCTATGTAAATATGAGCAAAGGTAGAAAAAATAATGGTCAACACCAATGCCCAAAAATAAACACCAAACACCTGTAAAATGGAAGCAGAGGTAATGCTATCTTTATCAAGCGTACCAAAAGCAATTGCTGCTCCAAAAACAATAAACACAAAATGAAATAAATAAATGGAAAAAATCAATTGAGCAAACGGATGCCAGATAGGCCAAGACAAAATCCATTTAACCACCCGACTAGGCCCAACAGGGCAAAGTGCCATTAATAATAAAATAGACATTCCAAAACTGTATGCATAACGATTAACCTACTTTAATCAGTTAAAAACCGTATAATTCTGTAACCTACTGAAATCA